>DASTRX010000225.1:0-37509 GCA_035760985.1 Polyangiaceae bacterium | reverse complement strand
CCACCACCGCTGCCTGCTCTTCCGTCGTGTATCGGCGTCTCTTCCTTGCTACCATCTCTGACTCCAGCCATCCGCGTCCGCCCCCGGATCGTCCGGAGTTTCACGCCGCGGAATGGATGGTCAGATGGTCGTCAAGCGCAGATAGTCCCCGCCATTGCAGAGGAGGAACTCGACATCGACGTGCCGTGAGGTTACCAAAAGCGCCGAAACCGGGATGGAAGGTCGGCTCGGGATGAAGCCCAGCGGAGCCTGCTGACTGGCTGGATGTTCGGCATAAAGGTGGCGTGAGTTCGGACCAGGCTCTGATGTGGAAGATGGGAACCTGTCGTTTCGACGCCAAGAGACCAAGCGAAGGCATCCGCGAAGGTGCAAGTATCGATGCGGAGCACGGGGACGGAGTTGATGCGCAGGTCGCTCGCAATGTCGCACCAGCCCGAATGAAGGGATGTGCACTACGTTGCAATTGATCCGGCTTGGCGGCGTAGGCGCGAACTCCCGCGAGCCTTGCGCGGCCTCGTATCCGCTGCTTGCAACAGTCTGTAACTTTGCGCGGCCTCCCACGCAGTCGAAAACGCACACCGAGCCCGGCGGGCAGCTTCCGCTACTTTGAGCTTTGGGTCGCGTTCGAGTTCAGTCCAGACGTCGGCGCGCGGTGTCGGTCCCATCGCCACTCGGTTCCGATAGCCGCGATGCTGGCGCACGAGCGCCACTGGACTGAGCACGTCCTCCGGACGATCGCGTAGAGTGCCCGCAGGCACTCGAAGTCTGGTCTCGCGAAACCGCTCGTCCTCCCCGCGTCGAGCGATCTGAAAGTCGGTTCCCACCGGCAGCAGGTCCACGGCAGGTCCCTCGAAACCAGCGCTCAAGCGAGTCAGCCGGCGATCCTTTCCGAGCCACTGCGCCACCGCTGCCCAGTAGGCCCTCACCCGGACGGAAGGATGTGCCGCCACTAGCCGGACGAGCACGTCTGCATTCACGTGCGCATGATGAACACCGAGCCAAGTCGTGAGAATGGCGAGCACCCGGAGATCTCCGTCATCCATTCCGAGCGCTGAGGCGTGCAGGAGGGTTTCCTCGATGTGCGCCTCGGCGTCGAGATCCACGGCAAGGTTCATTCCGATGCCGGCCAAGCGGGAGCTGAGCGCCGTTGGAGATGGCTGACGTGGCAGAGCGGAACAGCGACTAAACGTCATGACCGATTCTCCGTCGCAGATCACGAATCGTTGTTTCGACGTGGGAAGGCCAGAACTCGTTGGCATCTTGAAGCGCGACCCAGGGTTGCGCGTCTGCGAGCTCCTCCGCCGTGGGCGAGAAGGCAATACAGTCGGCGAGGTCCGTCCCTCGATCGCACAAGGCAAACAGTTTTGTCTTGAGCAGATCCGCGCGGCCCAATGTCTCGAGCAGCAAGGCACGTCCGGAAAAGGCGGGCTGTGTGCGATGACGCCAACCATCCGGAAGCACCTTGCTCAGTGAGGATGGGCCATTGTTGAGCCAGGTGTCTGCGAGCTCGATCCCTCGCTGTCGCATCTCCAGAGCAAAGACGCGCGAAGCGCCGGCAATCTCCGGCGAAAGATCGGGATGCAGGACATCCACGTCTCTCGTTGGGCGGTCGATGATTCCGAGCAGGACGAGAGCCGACCCACCCACGACGATGGCATCTAGCCGGAGACCGTGGGTCTCCAAGAAGCCGTCGAAGTGCTCGAGAATTTGACGAGAAAGCATCGGAGGTGTGGTATCGGTTTATCCGATACCATTATAGCTCGTCGGGGTGGCTCGGCAAGCCCCGAGGAACCAGTCATTGGGGCTCGTTTCCCGCTTGTGTGAGAGATGCGCCCTACCTGTGCGGAGTGGGCAATCCTGGCGACGGGCAGGGGGGGCCGGCGACGAGCCACAATCATTGCGTGTGAATCGGGACCCGGGGACCAGGAGACGCCGTGGTCCGCCGCGGCGCCCGGAACGGCAGGCTCTGTGCGCTGACGCCAACCGTCGCTGAACGTAGATGTGCCGAGAGCGAGGTTGTCGCGTTTGAATCAGGCGAAACTCCTCGCCGCAGCCCGGAACTTCATGATCGCCCCGTCGGAACGGCGAGGCTCAGCGCCGATAGTGACTTTTCCCCCCGAGCGCAGTAGGAGCGGAAAGCAAGGGTGAGCAGAGTGGCCGCGCCAACCGGGGAGGTGAGCTCCGTCGTCGCTTGCCCGGACGACGTGACTCTCGCAGCGTTCGTCTCCGGTCAACTCTCCGATCGAGAGCTGCCGCTGCTCGAGTCGCACCTCGACGGGTGTCCGGAGTGCCGAGCCGTGGTCGCCGCGGCAGCGTTGGATGCGCCCGACGGCATCGCTGCGACGGGTGCGCGCGAAGGGATTGAGTCGGCCGCGCTGCGTCGCGGCCTGGCGGGCACGCGGAGCGATGCGGGCCCGGTTTCGGGCGAGCGAGCCCGCACGTGGGACCTCGCCACCGAGGCCGATCGCAGTCTCGAGCGTCAAGGGCACGCCGAGAATGTGTCGCGGCTGCTACGGTCGGTGATGGTGGGTGTGGTCGTGTGGCCTTGCTTTGGAGTCGTCGACTGGCTTCTTGGCGCGTATGTCCAGGCGGGCCTCTTCAGCTGGCTGCTTCCGCTGCGTGCATTCGGTTGGGGTCTGATCATCGCTGTCGTGGTCTGGCTGCGGCGCCGCCCGCCCGTCTCTCATGCCGGCTTGCTCGCGCTCGACGCGCTCGTCTTTGGCGGTGCCTCGTGCATGATCGCGTTGATGTGCGTTCGGTTTGGCGGGTTCCCGAGCCCGTATGCTGCGGGTATTGCGCTGGTACTGGTCTGCCGTGGCGCATTCGTGAGCATGCCGTGGCGGAGCGGGCTCATCCCCAATCTGGTCGGTGCCGCCACCTATCCGATCGTGCTGTTCGGGAGTACGCTGTGGTCTCCTGTCACGCGCGCCCAGCTGCACGACCCTGTCGCGATGGTGCTGGCGATCCTCCAGGGATCGTTGATCGTCGGCACTGTGGCTTTCTCCGTGATCGGCGGGGACGCCGCCTGGGCCATCCGTCGGCAGCTCTTCGAAGCGCGAAGGGTCGGCGTCTATCGCCTGGTGAAGCGGATCGGAGCAGGAGGAATGGGAGAAGTCTGGTCCGCCTTCCATCCAGGGCTGCGGCGCAACGTCGCGTTGAAGATTCTGCGCCTCGACGGCAATGGAGACGCCCGGTCCTTGCTTCGATTCGAGCGCGAGGCGCAGGCCACGAGCGAGCTCAGTCACCCCAACACGGTGCGCATCCTCGACTTTGGGTTCACGCCCGACGGTCTCTCGTATTACGCCATGGAGCTGCTCGAGGGCATCGACTTGAACCAGTTGGTGCAGCGTGAGGGCCCGCTGCCGCCCCAGCGCGCCGTCCACATCCTCGATCAGGCCAGCCGCGCTCTGGCCGAGGCACATGAGCGCGGCATCGTTCATCGCGACGTGAAGCCAGCGAATCTCTTCGTGACGACAGCGGGAGGCGAGAGCGACTTCGTCAAGTTGCTCGATTTTGGCGTGGCGAAGCTGGCCAGAGAGGGCAAATCGTCCCTGACCCAGACCGGTTGGATCGGTGGCACGCCCGCGTTCATGTCACCCGAGGTGGCCGCCGGGAGAGAGGCTGACGCGCGGTCGGATGTGTACGGCTTGGGCTGTGTCCTCTACTTCGCGCTCACGGGTAAACCGCCTTTCGACCTGTCCAACGCGCAAGCGCTGTTTGTCGCGCACCTGCAGGAATCGCCCGTGCGCCCCAGCGTGAAGCTCGGCGCACCCTTGCCCGCCGGCCTCGAAGCTCTCGTCATGCGCAGCCTGGCCAAGGACCCGCGTGAACGCTGCGGGTCAGCCAAGGAATTTGCATTGGAGCTCGCGCGGATCTCGAATGGTGGGCTGCAGGAGGTGTCCCGGAATTAGGGAGCCTGGAGCAGTCCGCGGGTCCGCAAGGACAACGCCCACGTGGGCTTGCGCGGCCCGACCAGCGCGGCTCGTGCAACTCGCGCGCAGACTCGCGAGAGTTGGTCTGCGGCGTCGGGGAGCTTGTCGGTCACGGAGGCGCCGCTGGGCCCGTCGATCGCGCGGCGCATGGCACCGAATCGTATCGAGCCACGCGGACGAGCGGGGCCGGCCCAGCGGAGCCCGAAGCCGTGTCCGCCTCGGGTCCCCGCCGTGCCCACCGTCGCCACGAAAATTTCCTGCGCTCCTGCCGCCAGCGTGGCATGAGGGGAGCATGACGATTCCCGGGGACGTGGGCCGCCAGCGCCGTCGGCGCCGCCGTTCACAGTCGAAGTCGCAGCCGCCGAAGGCTCCGGCAAAGCCTGCTCCGGTCTCCGCCGCAGCGGTGATCGCGGAGGCGCGCGCGCCTTCGCTGGACAAGAAGAGCCCCGAGGCGCCGATGAGCGCCGCGGAGGTGGCGCGGATGAAGGTGACGCTGCGGTTCTTGCGCGAGCACCGTCACACGTTGAAGTTGAAGGTGAACGCCGCCGAGGATCTGCTGCTGAATGGTCGGCGCGAGCCGACGGATCGGGGGCTGTGCCGGCATCTGCTGTCGAAGCTGGAGCGGAGTCGGGTGGTGGCCGCCGCAGAGAAGATGGCACCCGCTCAGGCGACGGAGTTTCTCGCGGGCATCGTGCGGTTCGCGCCGGAGGTGCCGTATCTGGTCGAGTTTCTGCGTTCGGTGAAGGCGTCGGCGCATCCGCGTCAGGCCGCCGCGGCGCTGACGCAGGCGCTGGAGCGGGTGGACTTCGCGGAGACGTCGAGCGCGCAGATGCGGGATCTGTTGCAGCTGGTGGTGGACGTGTTTCCGGCGAGCGAGTTGCCGGTGTTCGTGTTCAGTCTGCTCTCGGAGGCGGCCTTCCGCGCCGCCTTCGATCGTTCCAGCGAGGGGTTGCCGATCTCGCTGGGGGAGCTGCTGGTGCCGTTGCGGGCGCTGCACGGTTCGCTGGTGCGGCGCGGCGGGCGGCGTTCGGAGCAGCGGCTCTCGCTGGAGCAGGTGAGGGAGGGGGCGCTCTTGATGTTGGGCGCGAGCCGCGAGAGTCTGGATGAGCTTTCGGAGATGGTGCGGCGGCAGCTGCTGGAAGCTGGCGCCGACGCGCTGGGGCGGGTGCAGGGGCGCGCGTCGAATCAGGTGCTGTCGGAGAGCCTGCTGGGCTTGTTTCGGAGTCTGGAGTTTCGCGACGCGGCGCTGCGCTCCGAGCTCGTGCGGGCGCTGGCGAGTGCCTTGCTGCGGGCAGGGGTGGAGCCCGCCGCCATGGAGTTGTTGCGCGCCGAGCTGGCGACCACAGGCGAAGCGCCGGGCAGCGACGCGCGCTGGGCTCAGCACTGGCTTTCCGCGCTCACGGGTCAGCGGGTGGGGGAGCTGGCTCTGGAGCGGCGGCGGCATCCGCGGCGCCGCCGCGGGCACGGTCGGGGTCCCGCTGCCGACGCAGCGAGGGCGCCGGAGGCGCCGGAATCCGAAGCGGCGAGCTCCGGCGATGTCTCTGACGCTGATTCAGCGCAGGTCTCGAACGGCGCAGCAGTTCCGGAAGGCGAGCGCTGGCAGCGCGCGTTCCACATTCCCACGCAGCGCGAAGTGTTGGTGCGGTTCGATGATGGCTCCGGCGCTGCATCCGGCGAGCTGCGCGCTCACGCAGAGCTGCGCCGTCGCGTGCTGTTGCCCGGAGTCGCAGCGGTCGTCGTCGAGGCGCTGGGCTCGGAGCGTCCACATCTCGCGCTCGCCTGGCAGGGGCCGCCGCTGCCGCGCCGCTTGTCGAGCCTGCGCCGCGATTCCGCCGAGCTCGTGCTCGCCTGGTGTCGAGAAGCGGCTCTGCTGCTCGGCGGGCTGGCGGCGCAGGGGCTCGCGCTGCCCGACGCGACGCTCGCGCGCTTCAGCGCCGACGAGAGCGATCGGCTCTGGCTCGTGGATCTGTGGGCGCTCCGGGAATCCCCACCTTCGGAGGCGCTCTCGACGCAGCTGGAGCTCGCCAAGCAGCTGTGTCGGGAGCTGCTCGGCGCGCTGGAGCGCGAGGTGTTGACCAGTGCAGCCGCAAGCGCTCTTGCCGCAGCGGGCTGCTTCAGCGACTTGTTGTCGGCGCTGAGCCCGCGCTGAGGCTGCCGGCGGGCAGCGCGATGGCGGTGAGGATCCAGCTCGGGTCGATGCCGAGCACGCCGGGGCCAAAGCGTTGTCCGCGCCGGAATGGCCCCCAGTCGATCTGGAGCTCGCCGTACCAGCGGTAGCGGCCTTCTGCCAGCGGCTCCAGAGCGATCTGCATGGACTGAAAGTCGAGAAACACGCGCACGCTGGGATAGAGCGCCTTGTAGATGCTCTCCTTGGCGCTGAAGTACGCTTTGCCCAGCACTCCGCCGAGCTCAGGCGAGTCCTCCAGCAGGCGCCGCTCCGCGGGGCGACAGATGCGCTCCCACAGGTTCTGCTCCAGCGGCGTCGCGGCCTCCACGTCGGCGCCGAGCGCCGCGAAATCGTCCGATCTGGCCACGGCCGCGGCGCACCAGCCGTGCGTGTGCGTGATGGTCCCGACGACGCCAGCAGGCCAGCGCGGCACGCGCTGCGCGTCATTGAGCAGCGGCTGCGCCGGCACCCCGAGCCGTTGCCAGGCGTCGCGCGCGAGCACGCGCCCGGCAGTGAACTGCTTGCGGCGCGAGTCGACCGCCTGGGCGACGCTCGCCGCTTCCTCCGGATAGAGTCCGGCGCCCGGAGTCACGAGCTGGGGATCGAGCTCCGCAATGGCGATCCGTTCGCTGCCGAGCAGCTTCGCCAGCGGGCCGTCAGAGCGCGGTAGGGCAGAGATCATGGGCAGCGACATCGCGCTGAGATCCGCGGCGTCGCGGCTCGCAGTGCGATCTACATCCGACGGTGTACCGTTCGGCCGGCGATGCGTCGATATGGAAAACTCGCGCAAAGCGGCAAATGACGCCCATCCCGGGGCATCCACCAGGCACGCTCGCGCGATCCGAGCCGAGCTGACACGGGCTGAGGCGAGGGGCCCCGCGCTCGCCGAGATCGCGCTGTCCAGATCTGCAGACAGCGCGGGTCCGGGGTTTCGCGCGGGCCCCAGCAGCAAATGTTCCTGCCTCGGGCTAGTCGACGGTCACGATTCGTGGGAGCATCCCGTTGCCTCCATGCACGAACACACCCGACTCGCGCGCGCTCGAATGGGCCTCGAGCGCAGGCTGTTTCTCAAGGCTCTCGGCCTGGGACTGACCGCTCCGCTCGCCTGGGAGCTGTGCCGTTCGGCGACGGCGTACGCACAGGAAGCGCGGCCCAAGCGGCTGATGGTGTTCTTCGCGCCGCACGGCGTGCCGCCGGAGCACTACAACCCCGTCGTCAACGCGGGCGATCCCACCAGCTTCGCCCTGAACCAGACGGGCGTGAGCATCCTGGGGCCGCTGGAGCCCTACAAGCAGTACGTGAACGTGCTGCAGGGATTCTCGTACCCGGGGGGCAGCACGCACGAGGGCATCTTGACGATGCTCTCGAACTTCGGCTCCTCCACGGACGAGACGACGCCGCGCACGACCTTCGAGCACGTGATCGCCAATCAGCTGGGGGCGCAGCCGCTGGTGCTGGGCGCGGTGGCTCATCGCGTGTGGGGGATCGACAAGGACGGCAAGCTGATCTGGGACGGGCAGCCCGTGGTTCCGGAGAAGAACCCGATGCTGGCGTTCGATGGCACGTTCGCGAAGCAGGCCGATCCGCGCGCGGCCATGAAGGCGCAGCTGCGCGAGGCGCTCACGTCGCTGACCGAGAAGCAGCTCAGCTCGCTGAACGGGGAGCTGTCCTCGCTGACCAAGGCGCAGAACAAGCTGCAGACGCACCTGGAGGCGGTCCAGGCGTTGCGCGCCGGCAGCGGGGGTCAGCTCAGCTGCAGTCCCGTGCCGAGCTTGCCCGCGGTGGAGTCGCTGCGGCAGGCGGCAGCCGGCAAGCCCGACGAGTTCTTCCTGAGCGAGGACAACTTCCCCGCGCTGGTCGCCGCGCAGCTGGAGGTGGCCGCTCAGGCCATCATCTGCAACGCCACGCCGGTGATCACCTTCCAGGCGATGTACACCAACGCGGACATCAACTTCGCGTTCATGGGCTCGCCCGGCTCGCACCACAGCGCGCTCTCGCACACCGGGCCGCAGGCGCAGGGCACGGGGCTTTCGCTGGATCCGCGCACGCCGTTCGCGAACGCCCAGCGCTGGTTCTATGAGCGCCTGGTGGAACACGTGGTCTCACGCTTGATGGTGCAGGACCCGGCCGATCCGCAGCGGCAGGTGATCGACAACACGATCATCTACTGCGTGTCGGAGATCGGGGAAGGCGCCTGGCACACCTCGAAGTCCACGGCCATCCAGCTCGGCGCGACGCCCAACGCCTACTCGTACTTGCCGATCGTCACCATCGGCGGCGGCGGCGGTGCGTTGAAGACGGGGCAGGTGCTGAACGTCAACCCGAACGCCGCGGGTACGGACCGTCCCGCCGCGGACATCTATTTGGCGCTGGCACGCGCGATGGGCGTACAGGTCGCCTCCTTCGGCAACGCCACCAATCCTCTGACGGAGATCCTGACATGAAGGCGCTGAGTTCTCTGAGCGCCGGTGCCGCCGGCACGCTGTTCGCTGGCTGTCTGCTCGGCAGCTGCTTTCTCGCCTGCGGCGCCGAAGGCGATGGCGGCCCGATGCAAGTGGCGCCGGGCACGCTGAACCCGTCCAGCACGCCGGGCAGCGCCGGCGCCGGCAGCACGACTGTCGACAACGATCCCGACGGCATGACGCCCCGTGGCACCGAGACGGGCTGGACGAGCAGCTGCGCCGCGCCGGAGCTGGGTGAGCCCGGTCTGCGCCGCCTCACGCGCCGCGAGATCGAGCAGAGCCTGCGCGACATCTTCCCCTCGCTGGGCAGCGCCTGGACTTCGGCGCTCAGCGCCGACAGCATCGCGGGCACCGGCTTCGACAACGACAACGAGCTGCTGGTGGTGAGCAAGCAGACGGCGCGCGAGCTGGCCACGACGGCGGAGAGCGTCGCGGACAGCATCTCCGCGGCGCAAGCCAGCGCCTTCCCGTGTCCGGCGGGTACGGAAGCGGCCTGTGCCGGTCAGTTCCTGGACGTGCAGGGGCGGCGGCTGTTCCGTCGTCCGCTCAGCGCCGAGGAGCGCAGCAGCTTCCTCGACTTCTTCAACACGGCGCTCACGGCCACCGGCAGCTTCGGGGACAGCCTGGGCTGGCTGGCGCGGGCGCTGATCGAGTCGCCGGAGTTCGTATACCGGCGCGAGATCGGCGTCCCGAACGGTGGCCAGATGCAGCTCAGCCAGTACGAGATCGCCTCCGAGCTCGCGTACACGTTCTCCGGGACGGCTCCCAGCGAGGAGCTGCTCGATCGCGCATCGCGCGGCGAGCTTTCGTCGCCGGACGTGCTGGTCCAGGCCGCGCACGACCTGCTGATGACGTCGGGCCGCGATCTGGTGCACAACTTCTTCGACTCGTTCGTGGGCTACTCGCGCATCACCACCATCGCCAAGGCGGGGGTGGATGGCTTCGCCGAGCGCCGCGAGCAAATGTTCGAGGAGACCCGGCACTTCATCGACGAGGTGGTGTTCAAGCAGGGAGGCGGCGCGCGCGAGCTGTTCACCGCCAACTTCACCACCCCGACGCAAGATCTGGCGGCGTTCTACGGCTTCACCGGCGCCTCGATGCCGGCGAGCGACTACGCCGTCGTGCCGCGGCCGGAAGGGCGCGGCATCGGCTTGCTCGCGCAGAACTCGGTGCTGGCGACGCTGGCGCAGCCGAACGGCTCGTCGCCGACCAAGCGCGGTCTGTTCATCTACAAGAAGCTGCTGTGCAACACCGTGCCGCCGGTGCCGCCGAACATCCCGGAGCTCAAGCCACCGGATCCGACGCTCACCACGCGCGAGCGCTACGAGACGCAGCACGCGACGGGCTCTTGCCAGGGCTGCCACGGCCGCTGGGATCCGATCGGCTTCGGCTTCGAGCACTTCGACGAGTCGGGCCGCTATCGCGACAAGGATCAGGGCAAGGACGTCGACGCCAAGAGCTTCGTGCCGCAGAATGGCGAGAAGCTGTTTGACTTCGATGGCGAGGAGGACCTGATGACGCAGCTCGTCGAGCAGCCGCTGGTGCACGAGTGCGTCAGCAGCTACATGACGACCTACGCCTTTGGCGAGCCGCTGGAGTGCAGCGGTGAGAGCCGCCGCGCCGACTTCATCGATGGCAAAATCGGCTTCATCGGCTATCTGGCCTCCCTGGCTGGCGAGCCGCACTTCACCCAGCGCAAGATACAGTAGTACCCTGCCACGCCATGAGCGTGAAATCGGTCCTGGTCGCGGCGTCGCTGGCGCTGAGCATCATCATCGGCCTGGTGCTGCGGCGCGATTCGGGCGCGGCCAACGTCGAGAGCACCGGCAAGAGGCGCATCCAGATCGGTCTCTCGCTGGACACGCTCAAGGAGGCGCGCTGGGGCCGCGATCGCGATGCGTTCAAGAAGCGCGCCGAGGAGCTGGGCGCGGACGTGGTCGTGCTGTCCGCGAACAGCGACGACAACACGCAGGTGAAGGACGTCGAGTCGCTGATCACGAGCCAGGTCGACCTGATCGTGATCGTCCCGCATGACGGCAAGGCCATGGCCAAGGCCGTGAACGAGGCTCACGCTGCCGGCATCCCGGTCATCGCCTACGATCGCCTGATCTCCGATAGCGATCCCGACCTCTACATCACCTTCGACAACCGGCGCGTGGGTGCGCTACAGGCGCAGTTCATCCTCGACCAGCTAAAGGATCGCAGCAAAGACAGGCCGATCCGTCTGGTGCGCATTTACGGTTCCAAGACGGATCACAACGCCTTCATGTTCAAGGAAGGGCAGGACAGCGCGCTGGAGAAGGCGATCGCCTCGGGTCTGGTGCAGGTCGTGCACGAGGACTGGGCCGACGACTGGAAGCCCGAGAACGCCAAGCGCATCATGAACGCGGCGCTGACCAAGAACGGACGCGAGATCGACGCGGTGCTCGCCTCCAACGACGGCACGGCGGGCGGCGCCATCCAGGCCCTGCGCGAAGAGGGCATCGCCGGCAAGGTGCTCGTCACCGGGCAGGACGCCGAGCTCGTCGCTTGCCAGCGCATCGTGGGCGGCGAGCAATCGATGACCATCTACAAGCCCGTGGAGCAGCTCGCCCGGCGCGCGACCGAGGTCGCCATCGCCATGATCAAAGGCAAGCCGGTGATCGCCAGCGACGCGACGGACAACGGCAAGGTCAAAGTCCCGAGCATCTTTCACGACGTGGTCACGGTCACGAAGGAGAATCTCGAGCAGACGGTGATCGCGGACGGCTTTCACACCCACGACGAGATCTACAAGTCAGCCCCGGCGCAGTGACCTGGGGAAGCGGGGGTTCCTCCACAGGGTTTATCCACAGGGCTGGGGTATCCTGTGGGCAGGTGTGGTGAACGGGGCGAGTTGGTGAGGTGAAACACGCCATGCCAGGCGATTTCTCCTGCGCCAGCGCTCGAGCGCCGGCTCGTGTTGCATCCGGTCCAGCCCGCGCGAGTTGTGGAAGTGCATCGGGTATGGTTAGCTGGCCGACATGCCGCGGTTCCGGCACGAGATGCTGCTTCGATATGCCTTTATCGGTCTGGCATCGTTGAGCGCCTGCTCCGACGCCTCCGAGCGGAATCGCGGCACCGCACTGCCGCCGATGTTCTCGGGCGGCGACGGCACGATGGCCAGCCCAGCCCCGAACGGGGCCGCGGGAACTGGCGCAACCAGCGCCGGCAACAACGAGAGCGCCGGCAACTTGCCCTTACAACCGAGCGGCAACACCTCGACGGCCCTGCCGGAGCCCGCCCGGCTCGAGCGCGTGCTCGTGTTCACGCGCACGCTGGGCTTCCGCCATGACTCGATCGCCGCCGGCATCGCGGCGATCCAGAAGCTGGGCATGGAACAGGGCTTCGCGGTGGACCAGAGCGAGGATCCTGCCCAATTCAATGACGCCACGCTCGGCGACTACGACGTGGTGATCTGGCTCAGCACCACGGCGGACGTGCTCGATGACGGTCAGCAGAGCGCGTTCCAGCGCTACATCGAAGCGGGTGGCGGCTGGGTGGGAGTCCACGCGGCGGCGGACACCGAATACGACTGGCCCTGGTACGGGCAGTTGCTCGGCAACAACGCCTGGTTCCGGATCCACCCCATGATCCAGACCGCTCAGGTCGATGTCGAGCAGGCGGACCACCCTGCCACCGCGCACCTGCCCGCGCGCTTCCCGCTCGAGGACGAGTGGTACAACTTTCGCGCCAACCCGCGCTCCGCCGTCAGCGTCCTGCTGCGCCTCGATGAAACCAGCTACCAGCCAGGCGATGGCGCGATGGGCGACCACCCGATCGCCTGGTACCACGAGTTCGACGGCGGGCGAGCCTTCTACACCGCGCTCGGACATCGCACCGAGCTGTACACGGATCCGCAATACACGCAGCACCTGCTGGGCGCCATCCGGTGGGCGGCGGGTTTCTGACGCTGCAACGCCTCTGCTTCGAGCCTGACATTGGGTGGCCGGGCCTCTACCTCACGGCGCCGACCGGCACCTCGGGACCCTGCGAGACCTCACAGGGCGGTAACGCCGACTCCGTGGCACCCCTCGCGGTGCGCTGAAGCTAATACCCATCGGTCATAGGTAGGATCTTTGCGAGCAGGCTTTCGGAAGCGCCGGCGAGCGCCGCGCGTCTGCCGTGGGCGGCGCCCCCTTCGAGCGAATCGAGTTGAGGTTTCCCGGGGAACCTGTTGTCCCGGCGCGGGGCCCCCCGCGTGGCGAACGCCGCGCGTCTGCCGTGGGCGGCGCCCCTCTTCGAGCGAATCGAGTTGAGGTTTCGCGGGGAACCTGTCGTCCCGGCGCGCGCCCCCCCGCGTGGCGAGCGCCGCGCGTCTGCCGTGGGCGGCGCCCCTCTTGGAGCGAATCGAGTTGAGGTTTCCCGGGGAACCTGTCGCCGCGGCGCGGGGCCCCCCGCGTGGCGAGCGCCGCCCGCGTGCGCTTTCTGCTCGCTTTCGCTTCCTGTCCCCCCCCATGCGCGACGCTCCCATCTCCGCCGCGAGCGTCGCCGCGTCGCCTTGCCACCGGGATCGACCTGGTCGGTCTACCTGGGGGCGTCGCCTAAAGGGATCACCTATGACCGATCGGTAGTAGGGTTGGCTGCAGCAAAGGGCTTGCGGCAAAGAGCCTCGGCAAAGAGCTTCGGCAAAGAGCTTCGGCAAAGAGCCTCCGCGGGGTCGAGTGTCGCGGAGGGCCCCGAGGTGTCGGGCAGTGCGCCGAAGCGGAGGCTCGGCCCAAATCCTGATTGTTGACCCCTGGATCCTCGGCCGCCTTCCTGAAAGACTCCGAGTCCATGTTCCGGAAGGTGTTGGTCGCGAATCGCGGTGAGATCGCGCTGCGTATCTTGCGCACGCTGCGCGAGATGGGGGTGGGGGCCGTCGCCGTGTATAGCGAGGCGGACCGCGAGAGCCCGCATCTGGATCTAGCCGATGAGGCGTACCTGCTGGGGGCGGCGCCGGCGGCGGAGAGTTACCTTTCGGCGGACAAGTTGCTCGGGGTGGCACACCGCGCGGGCTGTGACGCGCTGATTCCGGGCTACGGGTTCCTGTCGGAGAATGCCGGGTTTGCGCGGCGCTGTGCCAAGGAAGGGGTGGTCTTCGTGGGGCCGAACGCCGATGCCATCGAGAGCATGGGGCGGAAGCCAGAAGCGCGCGCTCTCATGGCGAAGGCGGGGGTGCCGATCGTGCCCGGCGGGCCCGCTTCGAGCCTGGAAGAAGCGCGCGCGACCGCGGAGCGCTTGCGCTATCCCGTGATGTTGAAGGCTGCGGCCGGCGGCGGCGGGCGCGGAATGCGGCTGGTGGCCTCGGCGGCAGAGCTGCCGGCGGCGTTCGAGCGCGCGCAGCGCGAGGCGCTGGCCTCGTTCGGGGATGCGACGATCTATCTCGAGAAGGCGGTGGTGCACGCTCGCCACATCGAGGTGCAAGTGCTGGGCGATCGCCACGGCGGCCTGGTGCACCTGTACGATCGCGATTGTTCGGTGCAGCGCCGGCACCAGAAGGTGGTGGAGGAGAGCCCGAGTCCGCACTTGCCGGCGGCGACGCTGCAGGGGCTGTGCGAGACGGCGCTGCGCGGCGCGCGCTCGGTGAACTACGACTCCGTCGGCACGTTCGAATTCCTGGTGGACGCCGAGCACAACTTTTACTTCCTGGAGATGAACACGCGCCTGCAGGTGGAGCATCCGATCACGGAGCTGTGTACCGGGCTCGATCTGGTGCGCGAGATGCTGCGCGTCGCGGCGGGGGAACCGCTCGGTTATACGCAGGCGGAGGTGTCGCGCCGGGGGCACGCGCTGGAGGTGCGGATCTATGCCGAGGATCCAGCCAAGAATTTTCTGCCCAGCCCGGGGCTCGTGGAGCACCTCGGCGCGGCGGAGGGGCCCGGCATCCGGCACGACACGGGCGTGTGCACCGGCTATCGGATGGGCTTCGATTACGACGCGATGATCGCCAAGCTGTGTGCCTGGGCGCCGACGCGCGCGCTGGCGGTCGATCGCCTGCGGCGCGCGCTGGATGAATATGACGTGCGGGGGCTGACCACGAACCTCGATTTTCTGCGGCAGCTGGTGCGGATCGAGGATTTCGTGCAGGGTCGCTATGACACCGGTTTCATCGAGCGACACAGGCAGCTGCTGCTCGCGCCAGAAGGGGTGTCGCTGCGGGAGCCGGATCAGGCCATGGCAGCCGCCGTACTCTGGGCCACGCTGTTCGATGAGACAGGAGGCAGCGCTGGCGGCCATGCCCAACCCGCGGGCTCGACCGCATCGAGCGCGGCAGGCTCCGAATGGGCGGTGGCGTCGCGCCGGCGCCGCCTGGGTTACTGAGCGTTGAACGAAAGCAGAGCGCAGGAGAACACATGAAAGCGATCGAGGTCAGGCGTTTTGGCGAGCTCCAGGGCCGCCCCGTGGAGCTCTACACGTTGACCAACGCGGGCGGCCGCGTGTTGCGGCTCACCAACTTCGGAGCCACCGTGACGGAGCTGCACTTGCCCGATCGCAGCGGGCGCACGGCGGACGTCGTGCTCGGCTTCGAAAATCTCGAAGGGTACGTGCAGCACACCGCCTTCTTCGGCGCCAGCGTCGGGCGGGTCGCGAACCGGATCCGCAACGCGAAGTTTTCCCTGGACGGCCAGAGCTATTCGTTGGCCGCAAACGACGGCCCCGATCACCTCCACGGCATCTGGCACCGGGCTGTCTGGAGCGCGCAGGCGGAGCAGCGCGAGCAAGGGCCTTCCGTGCGGCTGACGCACGTCTCCGAGGACGGGGACGAAGGCTATCCCGGGCGCGTCACCGCCAGCGTGGAGTACACGCTCACCAACTCCGATGAGCTCCTGGTCGAGATGCGCGCCGAGACCGATCGCCCGACGATCGTGAACATGGCGCACCACGGCTACTGGAATCTGGGCGGGCACCATTCGGGCGATGTGCTCGATCACGAGCTGCAGCTCGAAGCCGACGCCTTCACCCCCGGAGATCCGGTCGTGCCGACCGGCGAGGTGCAGGCGGTGGCGGGGACGCCCTTCGATTTTCGGAGCGCAAAGCCGATCGGGCGCGACTTCGCGCAGCTGAACAATACGCCGCGCGGCTACGACCACAACTGGGTCGTGCGCGGCGCGGCGGGCCAGCTGCGGCCGGTGGCGCGCGTGAGCCACCCGGGCAGCGGCCGCGTGCTCACGCTGGAGTCGGACGCGCCCGGCGTGCAGTTCTACACCGGGAATTTTCTCGATGGATCACTGACCGGCAAGGGTCAGCGCTACGCGCAGCACGCCGGGCTGTGCCTCGAGACGCAGGCCTTCCCGAACGCGATCAACGTGCCGGCCTGGCAGAATCAGGTGATCTTGCGCCCGGGGCAGCTGTACCGGCACTTCATGCGGCACGCCTTCACGTTGAGCTGAGCCGTCAGGCAACAGGCCCGCTGAGGCGCTCTCCAGTGCCGCTCGCGGAGAAGAAGAGCGAGCGGCTCATGTCCACGTAGACGGGCACGGACTCCTTGGCGCGGAACTGCGCGTAGCCGTCCACCGAGGCGATCAGATTCTTGTGTCGATCAGTGGCGAGGTACACGTGCAGGCAGTCGCCCAGCATCTGCACCTGCCGCACCAGCATCTGCAGGTGGTTGCCGTCGGTCTCGAAGCGGGCGTGCTGTGCGTCGCTGAGCAACTCCGGCCGCACGCCGAGCACCACCTCACGACCGACGTGCGCTTCCAGCTTCTGCGCGGCCGCCGGCGGCACGGGCAGCTTGCCCGTCCCCTCGTCGAAGTAGAGCCGATCGCCTTGCTTGACCAGCTGCCCGTCGAGAAAGTTCATGGACGGGCTGCCGAGGAAGCCGGCGACGAAGCGGTTGGCGGGGTTGTGATAGATCTCGCTGGCGCTGCCGATCTGCTGGGCCACGCCGTCCTTCATCACCACCACCCGGTCGCCGAGCGTCATCGCCTCTTCCTGGTCGTGGGTGACGTACACGGTGGTGCTGTGCAGGTTCTCGTGCAGCTCGCGCAGCTCTCCGCGCATCTCGACGCGCAGCTTGGCGTCGAGGTTGCTCAGCGGCTCGTCGAACAGGAAGCACTGCGGGTCTCGCACGATGGCGCGCCCGAGCGCCACGCGCTGCCGCTGCCCGCCAGAGAGCGCCTTGGGCTTGCGCCCGAGCAGAGGCACGATGCCGAGGATGTCGGCGGCCCGGCGCACCTTCTTCTCGATCTCGGCCTTCGGTAGTTTGCGCAGCTTGAGCGCGAAGCCCATGTTCTCGAACACCGTCATGTGCGGGTAGAGCGCGTAGCTCTGGAACACCATCGCGATGTCGCGGTCCTTGGGCGAGACATCATTCACGATGCGAGTGCCGATCTGGATCGTGCCGCCGCTGATGTCCTCGAGCCCCGCGATCATGCGTAGCGTGGTGGACTTGCCGCAGCCGGAGGGCCCCACCAGCACGATGAACTCGCCATCCTGGATGTGGAGGTTCAGGTCGTCGACGACTTTGACGTTGCCCTCATAGACCTTGTCCACGTGCTTCAGGATGACTTCAGCCATTGCCGAGGAAGATGATAGTGGACCTGTCCGGGCAGGCAAGGGCCGCGGCTCGACCCAGCGCGGCAGGCGAGAGCCAGGAAATATCTAGTCTCGGCGATCCCAGCGCGGGTCAGACCGCTGATTCCTGCGGGATTGGCGATTGGCCCGCACGCAGCGAGCGGTTAAGATGCACGCACGTGGTCTCGGGGTGCCGCCGCCCCCTTCGCGTGCCGGGAGGCTCATGCTCGACAGATTCCCCTATGGCAAGGCGCCATTTGTGCTGTTGCTGATCGCGATTCTGTCCTCGCTCACGTTTGCCCTCACCCATCGCAGCGGCCGCCCCGCGGAGCTCGTGCTCGCGGTCTTCTCCGCCCAGCACTACGGCGCCTATGCCGCCGTGCTGCCGAAATTCGAGCAGCAGCATCACGTCAAGGTCAACCTGCAGCGCATCGACAACCAGTCGCTCGAAGCGCGCCTGCAGAGCGCGATCGTGGCCAACACCGATGTGCCTGATCTGACAGAGATCTCGGAGGGCACGCTGGGTTTCTTCACGCGGGGCCCCGAGCGGGACATCGGCTTCGCTGATCTGAGCGAGCGGGTCAGGAGCGAGGGGCTCGATCACCGCGTGGTCGAGTCGCGGTTTGCCCCCTGGACCTCGCGAGGCAAGGTCTACGCGCTGCCCCACGACGTGCACCCCGTGATGCTCGCTTACCGGCGCGACCTGGTCGAGCAGCTCGGGATCGACGTCGGCAAGCTGGAGACCTGGGACGACTTCGTCGCCATGGGTCAGCAGATCACCCGGGATCTGGACGGCGACGGTGCCATCGATCGCTTCGCGCTGGAGCTGCCGCGCAACGGGCAGTGGGGTCTGCAAACGCTGCTGCGCCAGCGCGGGGTCGACCTGTTCGACGCCCAGGGAGAGGCGGCCTTCAACTGCCCGATTGGGGTCGACACGGTGGTCTGGTACCTGAAGCAGACCCGCAGCCCACAGCGCATCGCATACGATCCCGCCAACGGGCAGTCGAACGGGCAGGCGTTTGTACAGGCACTGCGCGACGGTATGTTCCTGTTCTTGCTGGCGCCCGACTGGCGCACGTATCAGCTGCAGGCCGACGCACCGATGATGAGCGGCAAGATGGCGATCATGCCGCTGCCGGCCTGGGAGCGAGGGGGGCGCCGCACCTCGACCTGGGGCATGACCGGGCTGACGCTGAGCAAGACGAGCAAGAACCCGGAGCTGGCCTGGGAGCTCGCCAAGTTTCTCTATTACACTCCTGCGGCCCTCGGGCAGCGCTTCCTGAGCAGCAATATCATCCCGCCGCTGAAGGAAGCCTGGGCCTTGCCCGAGTTCCAGACGCCCAACGCCTTCTGGTCGGGGCAGAAGCTCGGAGCGGAGTACGCGCGCCTGGCGCCGGATGTACCGCCGATCTTTGCCTCGCCCGTTTACAAATCCGGTATGAGCAAGCTCGACCAGGCGGTGGTCCGCTCCGCGCTCTATTACCAGGAGCACGGGGAGCTAGGCTTGCGCGAGAAGGTCGCGGAGGAGCTCCAGCGCGCCGCCGATTACCTGAAGGTCTGGTCGGATCGCTACGCGGTGTTGCAGGACGGCGTGGCCAGCAACGAGCCGGAGCCGTGAGGAGAAAGGGAAGCGTGCGATGCAAGGCGTAGTCGAGCTCGAGTCTCCTGCCGAAGCGGCACCGGAAAAGCTGCGGCGCCCTGCCGCACGCCCGCGGCGCTTTCACAAGGGCAAGGCCCCCTACGTCTTCCTCCTGCCCTACGTGCTGCTCACCTCGGTCTTCTTCGTCTACCCCTTCCTGCGCGCCGTGGCGCTGGCCTTCTATCAGACGAACGGGCCGCGCTCGCAGGTGTTCGTCGGCTTCGAGAACTTCGTCTTCCTGTTTCATGACTCGCGCTTTCACAGCGCGCTCGGCAACACCGTCACCTACACGTTGTGCAGCATTTTTCTGCAGCTGCCGCTGGCGCTCGGGCTGGCGATGCTGCTCAACTCGGGGACCAGCAAGCTGGAGCTGCGGCTCAAGGGCTTCTTCCGGCTGATCTTGTTCTCGCCCAACCTGGTCGGTCCGATCTTCGTGGGGGTGATGTTCAGCGTGCTGCTCACACCGCGCTATGGGCTGCTCAATCGCACCCTGCAGGCGCTGGTGGGGTGGGGGCTCGAGCAGAGCTGGGTCGATGATCCGAAGCTGGTCATGCCCGCGCTCGTGCTGGTATCGCTCTGGCTCTACGTTGGCTTCAACATGGTCTATTTCTTGGCCGCGCTGCAGAGCGTGGACAAGGAGCTGGAGCAGGCGGCGCGCATCGACGGCGCCAATGCCTGGCAGGTCTTCTGGAACGTGACCTTGCCCTCGATTCGCCACGTCGTGATCTTCGTGGTGATCCTGAGCACCGTCGGCTCCTTCAATCTGTTCGAGCTGCCGCTGGCGCTGCTCAGCAGCAGCAACGGCTTCGGCCCGGACGACTCCGGCGTGACCCTGATCACCTATCTGAACGAGGTGGCGTACCGCTCCGGCGATCTCGGGCTCGGCTCGGCGGTGGGCTGGGTGGTCGCGATCTCGATCATGGTCTTCAGCTTCGTGCAATTTCGCGTGGCCCGCGTCGCGGAGAACGAGTGAGCATGAACGGGCTGCAGATCACGCTGCTGGTCTTGTTCGGGATCTTCCCGCTGCTGTACCTGCGCTCACCGAAGCAACCCAGGCTCGCCTGGAGCTACCTGCGCGGCCTGGTCTTGACGCTGGTCAGCATCGCCGTGCTCTCGCCGTTTGTGTGGCTGGTGGCGGCGGCCTTCAAGGACAGCAGCGTGATGAACGAGTACACGTTCTTTCCGCCGCTGGAAAAATGGTCGACCGAGACCCTGAACCTGAAGAACTTCCGCCGGTTGTTCGCCGGTGAGATGAGCGTCAAGGGCATGGTCTACTACTGGCAGTACCTGCTCAACTCCACGATGTACACGACCGTGAGCACGGTCCTGCAGCTGTTCTTCTCGTCGCTGTCCGGCTACGCGCTCTCCAAGTACGACTTTCGCGGCAAGCGCGCGCTGATGGCCTTCATGATCGGCTCCACGATGATCCCGGGCGTGCTGTTGCTGGCGCCCGTGTACAAGATGTTCGTCGACTTCGCGCTGATCGACTCTGTTCCAGGGCTGTTGCTCACTGGCGCCGTCAGCGCTTACGGCATCTTTCTGTTCCGTCAGGCCATCCTGTCCGTGCCCAACGAGATCATCGATGCCGGGCGGATCGATGGCTGCAGCGAGTTCGGCATCTACCTCCGGCTGGTGATGCCGCTGGTGAAGCCGATGAGCGCCGCCTTTTGCATGTTCGTGTTCCTGGCGCAGTGGAACGCGTTCTTCGCGCCGAATATCTTTCTGCAGAGCCAGAACAACCTGACCGCCCCGATCGTCATCCGCACCTACATCAGCATCTACCAGTCGGAGTACGGCGTATTTCTCGCCGGGACGTTGCTGGCGATCATCCCGCCCGCGATCCTGTTCTTCGCTCTGCAAAAGGAGTTCGTCAGCGGGCTCAGCTCGGGTGCGGTCAAGGGCTAGCCCGGCGCTTCCCGTCGGGGTCGCTCACAGCTGCAGGTGGGCGCGCACGATGCCAGCGGGCTTGTACTCGTAGAGATAGCCGAGTGTCGTCGGGATATGATCGGCGGCTGGGATGTTGCCCTTGGGCGTCGCGTACTCCAGCGCCAGGTTGTCATCCGTGGACACGAAGTGGCGCAAGCCGATGTCCTGAATCTGCGCCGTGTCGTTCACGAACTCATCGATCGCGCCGGTGTCCAGCACGGCGCCGCGCACGAAGGTGAGCAGCTCATCCGGGTCGAGCCCGCGCTGGTCGGCGAAGGCCTCCACTCGTGAGAGCCTGGCCGTGAGCGGCTCGAGGCTGGCCAGGATGTGGCCCTGATGGCCGTCCACGAACAGCGCCACGTGCGGGAAGCTCTGGCGAATGGTGGCCAGGATGGTGGTCACGATCTGGCGGTTGGTGTGGTGGAAGGCGATCCACTGCTGCAGCACCCCACCGGGGCTCAGCCGCGTCTGCGCGGTATCGTAGAACTCCCGGTTGTAGAGGTTGGCGGCGCCGGCAAACCAGATGCTCGACACCTCGACGGTGATGACGTCGTAGGTCGTATCGTTGACGAGCAGGGCGTTCCGGCCGTCCTCTTCCAGCACGTGGGTGCGCGGATCCTCCAGCACATGGCCGTTGACTTTGGCGAAGGTGGTGCGAGCGGCGCCGATGATCGCGGGGGCGAGCTCGGCGATGTCGATCTGCCGGTACGGAAACTCTGCCAGGGCGCCGGCGGTGACGGCGGTACCCATGCCGATCACCAGCGCGCGCTCGGTCGTGTGCGCGAACAGGCTGGGTAGATAGGCAAACCCCTTGTTTTGCGTCACTTCCTGGCTGTCGTTGCCCTGAAACTTGCCGTTGGTGAGCAAGGTTCGCTCGTTGGTCTTCGGATCCCTGACGATGGTGGTGACGCCGCCGTGGACGTCCTCCTGGATGCTCTCCAGCACGCCGTTTTCGACGACCCCGCTGTCGAAATAGACGTTGGCGCCGTTGGTGAGGCGCTGGAGATTCCAGGGCGGCAAGAGCACTGCCAGCAGCAGGCCGGCGCCGGCCAGCACATAGCTGGGCAGGAGGCGCAGCGCGCGCTGGTGCTCGGCGTAGACGGCGCCCGCAAGGTAGCCGAGCGCCACGAAAATCAGGCTGCGATACGAGCCCAGCCGCTCCAGTATGACGAAGCCGGCCAGCAATGAGCCCGCGATCGAGCCGATGGTGTTGAAGGAGGTGATGCGGCCGATATCCTGGACCGCGTGCTTGCCGCGTGCCGCGCGCAACACCAGCGGAAAGGTCGTACCCATCAAGGTCACCGGCACCGCCAGGGCGCTGAACGCCGCCAGACCGCGAACGAGCTCGCGCGCGTGCCAGCTGCGCACCGTGGGCCCGAGCGCGACGAACAGCCGTGGCAGCTGATCCCAGATGGGCAACGAGGCGAGCAGTGCGATGCCCGTCAGCCCCAGGCTGATCGGCAAGGCCCGCCCCGGCACCCTCCGCTCCAACCAGCGCGCGAGCGGCGTGCCGAGCGCGAGGCAGACCAGGAAGATGGCCAGCATCAGGCCGAAGGCGTACACGCTCGTCCCGATCACGAGCGCGAGCAGGTGCGTCGCGATCACCTCGCACGAGAACACCAGCAGCCCGGAGAGCGCCGCGAGCACGTACGCCTTGCGCGGCGACAACGGCGCGGCGGGCTCAGCGAGCAACGCCACCGGCGGCGAGGCTGCCTCCGGCGCGGAGGGCTCGGGCGTGGCGCCCGAGGAGGCCGCGGCCGAGGCGTTGCGCCCGAGCAACAGGGCGAGCACACCGATGCCGACGCTGGCCATGGCGCAGCTGCGCAGCGTGAGCGACAGCCCGAGATTCGGCAGGATCAGATAGGCGGAGATCAGCGAGCCCAGCGCGCCGCCGAGCGTGTTGACGCCGTACAGCGTGGCGAGCTTCTGATTGGCGCGCGCCGCGCTTGGGCCCTGCATGGCGCCATGGAGGAAGCGCGCCAGCAGCGGCAGCGTGCTGCCCATGCCCACGGCCGGCACGGCCACGATGCCGACCGCGAGCACGCCGCGCACGGCGCTCAGGACGGCGATGGAGTGCGTGCGCGCCGCGAGCTGCACGTAGAGCGGGGTCAAGCGCGCGAACAAGGCCGGCGCGATCAGGCAGAACAGCCCGATCGCCAGCTCCACGCCGCCATACCAGAACAGCGGCCTATTCACCCGCTGCTCGAAGCGCCCCGTGAGGTGCGCGCCGAAGGCCAGCCCACCCATGAAGGCGACCAGGACCGCGCTGGAGGCGGCCGCCGTCGCTCCAAAGCTGAGCCCCAGGTACTTCGAGAACGCGACCTCGTAAATCAGCCCGAGCGCGCCGGAAGCCAGGTACAAGCTCCCCACCAAGACCAGAGATACTCGTTTGTCGAAGGCCAACGTCGGTCGTCCTCGGGGTTGCCCGCTGAAATACTGGGCTGCGGGGTGACCCCGCGAGAGCGCGCCTACCAGGCGAATTGCCTGGCATCGAGCTCGAGGAATGGCATGCTCCCCCGCCGCCAAATTTGTGTCAAGGCAATGGCCGCAGAGGCAATTGTGGATGACATCGGGGTACCGATACTGCTCAATGTGATGTTTGGATGACGACCACGGAGCCTGAGCTCTACCTGGGCGAAGTAGAGGGCGAACAAGTCGGCAGCGCTGGCACTCCCACCTGGCTGGGCCTCGTGGGCCGCGCCGTTCTGGGGTCCGTATTGGGCGTGTTCTCGCTCGCCGCTGTCAGCCTGATCGGGCTGCAAGGCAGCTACGCCGGCGCGCGCGACGACGCGACCGCTGCGCGCGCGCTGAGCGCCTATGGGCCGTTCCTGGACATGGTCGGCAGAGAGTTGTTATCGGTGGCTCTGGCGGAAGCGGGCGCGCTGGTGCCTGCCGTGCTCGGCTTGCTGCTGCTGCTGCGCGCCCACCCGCGCAGCGCCTCATGGCTCGCAGGCAGGGTGCTGCTGCCGACGGCGCTGGGTTGGTGCGCCGTGTTCGCGCTGTTTGTCGCTGTCGCTCACCGTCACCCCGGCCTGTTCCTGGCCACGCTGGCGAGCAGTCATGCGCTCACGTTCAGTGCCCGCTGGGGGCATCTGATCGGCGGCGTGGTCTTCGGCGCTGCCGTGCTGGGATTTCTCGCCACTGCCGCCAGGCGCCGGGAGCGCGGCGCTCGCATCGCTTGCGCGCTGGCGCTGCTCGGCATCGGCGGGCTCTGCTTCACCGGCAGCCACTGGCGCGGCCGCGAGCGGGTGTTCCGCAATGCGAAGATCGCCCCGGTGGCGCCCGGCAAGCCCTCGGACGCGCCGATCGACGTGCTGCTTCTGGCAGTGGACTCGCTGCGCCCGGACATGATCGACGCGCAGCATACGCCACACCTGCAGCGCCTGATCGCGGAGTCCATTTATTTCCCGAATACCCTGGTCACACAGCCGCGCACCGGGCCTTCCTGGGCTGCCACGCTCACCTCGATGGCGCCGCTCACGAACGGCATCGAGACCATGTTCCCCGACGCGAAGCACAGCCAGGTCGAGAACTTCTCGCTGCCCGCCCACCTGGGCTCGCTCGGCTATCGGACAGCGGTGTTCTCGGAGTATGCGGGCGAGTTCTTCTCGCGCGCCAACTTCGGCTTTCAGGTCGCGGCCGTGCCCAGCGTCGAGCTGAAGGACATCACGGGGCAGATGCTGATGATGCGCCTGCCCACCGTGCTCGCCGCGGTGAGCGTGCTCTACACGCAAGGCTCCTTTGGTCGCTCGCTGCTCGGCCGGCGCCTCGACAATCTGATGCGCGGCATGGCAAATTTCGCGTTTCCACAGGTGCTGGAGGACGACATGCTCGCGCTCGCGCACCAGGACGCGGCCGATCCGGATGGCCCTCGGGTGCCGTTCTTCTGGCTCGCGTTCTATTCGCAGCCGCACTTCCCCTATACGTCGTCGAGCGATTTCTACCCCGAGTATCAGGTCCCCGGCGCGTCCCCGGAGCTGCGGTTCGGCAGAGACGCCGTGGGTGAGGCGCCGATCGAGCGCGCGCAGGATCGGGAGCAGGTGGCAGGCTTGTACCGCGCCGCCCTGGCCGAGACCGACGCTGCCATCGGCCGGCTCCTGGAGCGCCTGGAGGCCGAGGATCGGCTCGACAACACGATCATCGTGCTGATGGCCGATCACGGCGAGGGGCTCTACGAGTGCCCCACGTGCGTGGGCCATGGCGACAACCTGCGCGGCATGCTGAGCTTGAAGGTGCCGCTCGCTTTTCATTTACCGCGGGAACAATTCCCGCAGGTCGAGCCGCATCGGATCGAGGGCTACGTGTCTCAGCTCGACGTGTACCCGACGATCCTGGCCCTGCTCGGCCGCAAGCCGCTGGCGCCGCAGGAGGGAATCCCCCTGCTCGACGCAAAGGGGCGCCACAAGGGCCTGCCCCAGCGCGACTTCTTCACCGAGACAGGCGAATGGCTCTGGCCCACGCCCGCCGTGCCGCCCGACCGCATCGCGTATCCAGTGATCACCGAGCTGGCCAAGCTCGAGCGCGGCCGCATCGCCATCGCTTCCAAGTACCTTCCCGAGATTCGTGCTGCCAAGCAGCGCGCGGTGATCCGTCCTCCGTACAAGCTGACGTACGAGCCCGGCGCGTCCGAGGTCCGCTATCACCTGTACCAGTTCGAGCAAGATCCGTTCGACACGGAGGACCTGGCGGCGAGTCAACCCGAGCTGGTGAGCGAGCTGAAGCGTGCGCTGCGGCAATCCATGTTGCGCCATCCGGAGATTCTGGAGCTGGCGGACTACTTTCTGACCCGGGCCGAGCCGCCGCCCGCGGAGCGCTTCTGATGCCGATCCCGCCTCCCGCCGCCACCGCGCCGTACGCCTACGTCGTCGACTATCGCCCGCTCGACGCCTGCGCCCCACCCAGCTGCCGCATCGCGGGAAGCAAGCTCGAGGGCTGGTGGGACGAGGTCCAGGACGACGGTGGGCGGGGTGCCTACGCGCGCATCGGGGAGCCGCGCAGCGAGGTGTACTTTCGGCGCGCCAAGGTGCTGCGCAAGAACCAGGCGTACGAGTTCGAGCTGGGCCCGGAGGGCGGCGAGTTCGAGTACGAGGGCTATTTTGCCGGGCTCGGCGAGAGCGCGTGGCAGGCCCATTTCGAGGTCACCGGGGCGAGCGGCGAGCTGCTCTACGCGCACGACTTCGCGGGCACCAGCAAGCAGGCGATCGACGCTCGAGCCGTGCCGGACATGGCGCGCTATGAAGACTACTACAGCCATGTGCGGCTGGCGTTGCCGCCGCGCGAGCAGGCGCTGCACGTCCGCATCTCCAACACGGGAGCCGGCTCGCTCGCCGTCGGCTCACCCTTGGTGCTGCGCAAGGTCGTGGGGCGCGGCGCGCGGCAGATTCTGTTCGTGATCAGCGACGCCGTGCCGGGTGTGCTGCTCACCCACCTGTTCAGCGGCCAGGATGACGCGCAGAGCGCCTGGCTCGGGCGCGCCGTGCGCGAGCGCGGCACGCTGTTCTCGCGCGGGATCTCGCCGGCCTTCAACACGCCGACCTTCGCGCGCCGGTTCTTCCGTGCCGGCTTCTACGAGACCGACGGCGAGATGGATCTGTTCGGCTACGGCATCGACGAGCAAGCTCCCGCCACACCGCCGACGCCGGTGGCGCGGCTCGCCGAGCAGGGCTTTCAGACCGAGCTCACGGTGGCAAACTTCTTCCTCATGCCGAACCAGACGCGGATCGGCTTCGACGGCGGGTATCAGAACGAGCAGCAAGCGGGCGAGCGACTGCATCCCGCCGCCCTCGTCCACAGATTTTCCAGCTGGATCGCGCAGCACCCGCACGATGACGCCTTCCACGTCGTCTGGTTCTCGGTGACGCATGATCCGCATCCGCCGGGGCGCGCGGCTCCGCCCTTCGTGCTGGGGGCGAGCGGGCTCGAGTACAACCAGCGCACGCTCGACGAGACCTGGCGCAATCTGCTCGCCACCGTCGACGAGACGGCCCAGCTCATGGACCGGGCTCGCGAGCACGCCCCCGGAGCGCAGCGGCTCTGGCTGTTCGCCACCGACCACGGCCGCAGCTTCACGCCGCGCACGTCGCGTCAACCCGTCTGGCTGGCGCCCGACTGGGTCTGGGAGAACGGCACCAGCCATTGTTGCCACGCCTCGTTCGAGGAGACGGAGACGCCGTACGTCGTGCTGTACGACGGCGCGCCGCGCGTCACGCCGGCGCTCGTGGCGGAACCGACTTCGACGGTGGCGGTCTGGCGGCTGCTGGAGCGTGCCTTCGGCGTGCAGCTCGAGTTGCCGAACACGAGCAGCTACGAGATCGCCGGCCTCGGCTCGGCGCCGGGGGTGCCGCCGGACGCGCACGCCGGCGCGCGCTGGGACGAGGGGATGGTCGGCAGCGCGGGGGACTCCAGCGCGATCCGCGCCGTCTTCGAGCGCTGGGCGTATCGCTCGCTGGTGGGTCGCCCGCAGACGGGCCAGCTGTTCGCGCATCCTCGCACCACGCAGCTCGCGCTCACCGGAACGCCGCACCGGGGCAGCTACTTTCTCGCGGAGGAGCTCTACGATCGGGTCGAGGATCCGTACGAGCAACACAACGTGGCGGATCAGCAGGAGCAGGTGGTGCTCCAGTTTCGTCGCAAGCTCGAGGACTGGCACGCGGTCTACTACGATCCCCCCAACCATCCCCGCTACGAGTACACGCTCGCGTTTCCGCACCCGGTGAGCGTCAGCATGGCCTCGCCCTCGCCGATTCGCGTCGCCGTCGATGGCGCCGCACCCCAGGAGCAGCCAGCGTACCGCGTGGCGCTCAGCGGTCGTCGTTTCGTGATTCAAGCGGACGGTGAGGGCACCTCCATCATCGATCTCGAGGGATCGGGCCTGCAAGGCTTGATGCGCTGCGCGGCGACGGGCCTGCCGCTCGAGCGGTTGGCCCCGGACAATGTGCGGATCAATCTCGCGCTCGCTCGCACCAACTGCGTGGCAACGGAAGGAGACGCGGCGCTGGGTCCCGAAGACGTCTCCTTCCGGGCCAAGCTGGTGCACGAGGCCATGGCCGGCACCGGCGGCGGTCTCACCCATGAGCTGGTGGAGGGCCTCCGGAGCTGGGGCTACGTGCGGGATCTCGACCAGGGCAGGGCGCGAAAGCCTTGAAGCGTCTCCCGGCGGCCGCGCGTCAGCCCTGGAGCAGTCGGAGCGCCTGCTGGGGCAGCTGATTGGCTTGCGACAGCACGGCCAGGCCGGCCTGAGAGAGCACCTGATTGCGCGACATCTGGGCGGTCTCGCCGGCCACATCGACATCCCGGATGCGCGAGTTGGCGCCGGACAGATTCAAGCGCATCGTCTGGATGTTGCTCTGCGCCATCTCCAGGCGGTTCATGGTCGCCCCGAAGGACGAGCGCGCCGTGGAGACGGCGGCGATCGCGCCATCGATCGTGGAGAGCGACGCCAGCGCGCCCGCCTCCGTGGTCCCGGCGAGCGCCACTCCGGATCCGGAGATCGTCGCCAGCGACACGCCGCCGAGCGTCACCTTGATCTGATCGGAGCTGACGGCGTCGAGCCCCACCTGCAGCGTGATCGTGTTGGCGGTGGCACCGAGCAGGACCTTGCCATTGAACTTGGCCGAGCCCTGGATGCGCGTGATCTCCGCCTGGAGCTGCGAGAACTCCTGCTGCAAGAAGCCGCGATCGGTGCCCGTCAGGCTGCCGTTCGAGGCCTGCACGGCCAGCTCGCGCATGCGCCCGAGGATGTTGTGCACCTCACCCAGGCTGCCCTCCGCGGTCTGCGCCATCGAGATCCCGTCGCTGGCGTTGCGCTCCGCGACGGCGAACGAGCGCACCTGGCTCTTGAGATTTTCGCTGATGGCCAGGCCGGCCGCGTCATCCTTGGCGGAGTTGATGCGAAAGCCGCTGGAGAGACGGTTGAAGCTGAGCTGGAGCTGCCCCTGGTTGAAGCCGAGGTTCTTCTGCGCCTCCATCGAGGAGACGTTCGTCTGCATGAAAAGTGACATGGCGACCCCTTCCCTGGGGTGGTTCGGCCCCCCGAGAGCGGGGTGCCCGCGCGCACTTCCTTGTGCCCGCATCCGAGACGAACGGAACCGAAACACCAACCTTGAGCGCCGATGGCAGGCGCGGGCGAGATGGCTCGGTGGGCCGCGGAGCCGATGGCCGGCGCCCCGGGAAACGGCCCCGGCGCCCTTTCGGTCCTCGCGGGAAAAATGCCAAGCTCGCCGCGTGATGGGCGAGTGCGCGGGATGGACGGCGGCCGGCAGCGTGCGGTGGGGAGCGTGACACGACCCGAGGAGGAAGACGGCTACGAACTGTGGCTGCGCTACCGGCGCGTGGCCGAGCCCGCGCTGCTCGAGCGCTATCAACGGCAGCTCACCAGCATCGTGCTGCTGGGCGCCGCGGCGCGCGCGGACGGCGAGCCCGCGACGCCGACGCTGGCGGCGGCTGCCCGGGAGCTGCAGAGCGGGCTGTCGGGGTTGCTCGGGCGGCCCGTCGCGTTGAGCACGGATGCCAACCAGGCGGGAGCGCTGGTCCTGGGGCGCACGCTCACGCCTGGCCTGGAGGAGTTCCGGCGCGCGGCTCCCACCGTGCCCGCGCCGGCACCGGCGGGCAGCGCAGCGGCGAGCGGCGCAGCCGCCCGGGGCGAGCCGCTCGACGAGCTCGGCCGCGACGGATTCGCGCTCGTCACCAGCACGGCCGGCGCGCCGCGCACCGCGATCGTGGGCGCGAGCGATCTGGGCATCCTGTACGGCGCGTTCCAGCTGCTGCGCCTGCTGCAGACGGGCGGCGACATCCGCGCGCTCGCGCTGGCCTCGTCGCCTCGTCTCGGGCTGCGCATCCTGAACCACTGGGACAACCTCGACCGCACCGTGGAGCGCGGCTATGCGGGCTTCTCGCTCTGGGACTGGCAAAAGCTGCCCGACTATCTGGACCCGCGCTACACCGACTACGCGCGGGCCTGCGCCTCGATCGGCATCAACGGCAGTGTGCTCACCAACGTCAACGCCGACGCGCTGGTGCTGACCGACGAGTACATCGACAAAGTGGCGGCGCTGGCGCAGGTGTTCCGCCCGTACGGGGTCCGCGTGTATCTCACGGCGCGCTTCAGCTCGCCGATCGAGCTCGACGGGCTGCCCACGGCGGACCCGCGCGACCCGGACGTGCGCGACTGGTGGCGCCGGCGCGTGGACGGCATTTACCGCAAGATCCCGGATTTTGGCGGCTTCGTGGTCAAGGCCAACTCCGAGGGCCAACCGGGCCCGCAGAACTACGGGTGCAGCCACGCCGAGGGCGCGAACCTGCTGGCGGACGCGCTCGCGGAGCACGGGGGTACCTTGATGTGGCGCGCCTTCGTGTATGACCACGGGGTGCCCGTCGATCGCGCCAAGCAAGCGTACGACGAGTTCGTGCCGCTCGACGGCAGCTTCCGGAGCAACGTGCTGGTGCAGGTCAAAAATGGCCCGATCGACTTCCAGCCGCGCGAGCCGCATCACCCGCTGTTCGGCGCCATGCCCAAGACGCCGCTGCTGCTCGAGCTGCAGCTGACGCAGGAGTACCTGGGCTGCGCGACGCACCTCGCGTACCTCGCGCCCCTGTTCAAGGAGTGCCTCGACACGGATACCGGCGCTGCCGGTCCGGGCTCCACCGTGGTCAGGGTGATCGACGGTTCGCTGCACGGCCATGAGCTCACGGGCATGTGCGCCGTGAGCAATATCGGCAACGACCGCAACTGGTGCGGCCATCCCTTTGCGGCGGCCAACTGGTATGCCTTCGGGCGGTTGTGTTGGGAGCCCGGGCTGTCCGCTCGCGCGCTCGCCGAGGAATGGCTGCGCATGACCTTCTGCCTGGAGCCGCGCTTTTTGGAAGGCGCCACCAAGGTCATGCTCGACTCGCGTGAGGCCATCGTCGACTACATGACCCCGCTCGGGCTGCATCACCAGATGGCGCTCAACCACCACTACGGCCCCGGGCCGTGGGTGTCCGAGGGGCGGCCGGACTGGACGTCGGTCTACTATCATCGCGCGGACGAGAACGGCCTCGGCTTCGACCGCTCGCCGACCGGCAGCAACGCGGTGGCGCAATACTTCGAGCCGCTGCGCAGCCAGTATGCCGAGCTCGACAAGTGCCCGGAGGAGCACCTGCTCTGGTTCCATCACGTCGGCTGGGATCAGCGCTTGCGTTCCGGGCGCACGCTCTGGGAGGAGCTCTGCTACCGCTACCAGCGCGGCGTGGACAGCGTACGCGGTTTTCAAGCCGCGTGGGCTTCACTGGCGGAGAGCGTCGACGAGGCGCGCTTCCGCCATGTGAGCGACTTCCTGCGCATCCAGGAGAAGGAGGCGCGCTGGTGGCGTGACGCGTGCGTGCTCTACTTTCAGACCTTCTCACGGCGGCCGTTGCCCGCCGGCTACGAACCAGCAGAAAAGTCGCTCGAGGAGCTGCGGACGCTGCGCCACTACTACGTGCCCGGCATCCACAACCCCTTCGTCGCGAAGAAGCCGCGGGCCATGAGCGCCACGCGCTTGGAGACTCGCAAGTGAAGATCAAATCCGCAAAGGTGATTGTCTGCAGCCCCGGGCGTAACTTCGTCACGCTCAAGCTGGAGACGGACCAGGGCGTGTACGGGCTCGGCGACGCCACGCTGAACGGTCGCGAAAAGGCCGTCGTGGCCTACCTCGAAGAGCACTGCTTGCCCGCGCTGATCGGGCGCGACGCGCGCAACATCGAGGACATCTGGCACTACTTCTACCGCGGCGCGTACTGGCGGCGCGGCCCGGTCACGATGACGGCGATCGCCGCCATCGACATGGCCCTGTGGGATATCAAGGCCAAGTCGCTGGGCACGCCCCTCTACAACCTGCTCGGAGGCAAGAGCCGCGACCGGGTGATGGTCTACGCGCACGCCACCGGCAAGGAGCTGGGGGACGCCGTGGACGCGGTCGGCAAGGCTCGCGACGACGGCTTCGTCGCGATCCGGGTGCAGTCGGCCGTGCCCGGCGTGGAGAGCGCCTACGGCGTGCCCAAGGGCGCGAAGTCCTACGAGCCGGCACAGAAGGGGCTGGCGGAGGAGCAGGTCTGGGAGACCGGGCCTTACCTACGCTACCTGCCCAAGCTCCTGGATCGCGTGCGCTCCACCTACGGCTTCGATTTCCATCTGCTGCATGACGTGCACCACCGCTGCACGCCGATCCAGGCGGCGCGCCTCGCCCGCGACGTCGAACCCTACGACCTGTTCTGGCTGGAAGATGCGGTTGCCGGCGAGCTGCAAGAGGGTTTGCGCATGATCCGCCAGCACTCCACCACGCCGATCGCGATCGGCGAGGTCTTCAACAGCGTCTACGACTACACCACGCTCATCACCGAGCAACTGATCGACTACGTGCGCATGCCGATCTCGCACGGCGGCGGCATCACCCATCTGCTCAAGGTGGCGGCGCTGGCGTCCATCTACCACGTGCAGACCGGGTTCCACGGCGCCACCGACCTGTCACCCATCAACTTCGCGGCGTCGCTCCACTTCGATCTCGCCGTGAACAACTTTGGCGTTCAGGAGTACATGCCCCACGTCGAACCCTGCTTCGACGTCTTCAAGATCAACTACCGCTACCAGGGCGGCTACTGCACCATCGACGACACACCGGGCATCGGCGTCGACATCGACGAAGAGAAGGCGAAGAAGTATCCCTACGTGGCCGCCAGCTTGCCGGTGAACCGGCGCACGGACGGCACTCTGTTTCACTGGTAACCGGCACGCCGAGCCGGGACGCCACTGCAGCGGAGCGAGCTCGACCCTGCGGAACCACAGCAGCAGCTACTCTCAGGGCAGTGCCCGTCCGGACTGCACGCGCCAGGTTTCCGGGTAAACCTGGCGCAGAGAACAACGGGGTGCCGGTGTCGTGTCCTGGCCGGTCGTTGGAGCCATGGTTCCGTGGCACCGGGGGCGGTTTTCGGAAGCGCGCGGCCGTTCCTCAGGCGATTGCCTCCGCGGCAGGGTCACGTAAGATAGCGGCACATAGAGGCCAGTATGCGAGTAGGCGTCATCGGTTCGGGCGTGGTGGGCGAGACTCTTGCGAATGGATTCTTGAAGCATGGCCACGAGGTGATGCGCGGCTCGCGCACGCCGGAGAAGCTGTCGGCCTGGGCCACCAGCGGCGGCGAGCGGGCGAGCGTCGGGACGTTCGCGGTGACGGCGGTGTATGGAGATGTGGTGGTGCTGGCGGTGAAGGGCGCCGCCGCCGAGGAGGCCGTGGCGGCGTGCGGTGACGCACTCGCCGGCAAGGTCGTGATCGACACCACGAATCCCATCGACGAGCGGCCGCCGGAAGCCGGTGTGCTGCACTTCTTCACGGAGCACGGGCGTTCGCTGTTGGAGCGGCTGCAGTCAGCTGCGCCGGAGGCGAAGTTCGTGAAGGCGTTCTCCTGCGTCGGCAATGCGGTGATGGTGGATCCGCAGTTCAAGGGCGGCCGTCCCACGATGTTCATCTGCGGCAACGACGCGCGCGCCAAGCAGACCGTCAGCGAAATCCTGGACGACTTCGGCTGGGATGTCGCCGATATGGGCGGCGCCGCCGCGGCCCGCGCGATCGAGCCGCTGTGCATGCTGTGGTGCATTCCCGGTTTCCTGAATCAGGAATGGACGCACGCCTTCAAGCTGCTGCGCTCGTAGTCGAAGGGCAAGAAATGAAGGCTCTGCGCAACACCGTGTCTTGGGGTGGGGGAGCGTTGCTCTCCCTGATCGTGGCTGCCGCCTGCGTGCAGCGCGGCGGTGCTCCGGAAGCCGGCAGCGCAGTCAGTGCGCCGGCGGGCGAAGCCGCTGCCGATTCCAGCGTACCGAGCGGCGGGGTGAGCCTGCTGGGGGGCGAGGGGATCACGGCGTTCCAGCCGTCGGGCGCCACGAGCAAGGTCGAGTTGCGCACCATCGAAGTGAGCGGGCAACCCTTCGACAAGGCCGTCGAGGCCGTGGTGAAAGAAGCCGGCCAGTCCGAGTGGGAAGTGCAGCTGAGCGCTCCCACCAAGGCCGCGGTGCAAAAAGACGACGTGCTGCTCGCCACCTTCTACGTGCGTGTAGAGAAGGAGCAGGAGACGGGCGGGGGGCAGACCGAGTTCGTGTTCGAGCTCGGCGCCGAGCCGTACACCAAGTCCGTGAGCTACCCGGTGCCGCTCACCACGGACTGGCGCAAGGTCAACGTGCGCTTCCGCGCCGCCGCGGACTATGCTCCCGGCCAGGCGAACCTGCACTTCCGGCTGGGCTACACCCCGGAGACGATCCAGATCGGCGGCCTCACCGTCGAGAACTTCGCGAAGACCGTGCTCCTGTCCAACCTGCCGACGACGCAGGCCGTCGACCGCAAGCTCGCGGCGCGCCCTGCCGTCGCAGCGCCCCGGCTGGAGCCGGTGGACGCGGGCGAGCTGGCCTTCCAGATCCAGCCGGGCAAGGTGCTCCGCAAGATCAGCCGCTACGTCTACGGGATCAACTCGCAGCCCTTCGACGACACGGGCGCGACGGTGCGGCGCAACGGCGGCAACCGCGGTAGCGCCTACAACTGGGAAACCAACGACTCGAACGCGGGCAAGGACTACATCCACAACAGCGATCAGTGGCCCTGCACGATCCTGAACATCCCCAACTGCGACCAGCCCGCGGCGCAGTTCCTGGGCTTCTTCGAGAAGAACAAGCAGGCCGGCGCCGACACGATCGCGACCGTGCCGATGCTCGACTACGTGACGGCCGACAAGAACGGCCCGGTCAAGCCGGAGGAAAAAGCCCCGAGCAAGCGCTGGGTGCCCTCCAAGCCGCGCAAGGGGCAGCCGTTCGCCGACCCGCCGGATCTGAACGACGGCGTGGTCTACCAGGATGAGTTCGTCGCCTACCTGGTGAAGAAGCTGGGCAAGGCGGACAAGGGCGGCATCAAGTTCTACTCGCTCGACAATGAGCCCGCGCTCTGGCCGGAGACGCACCCGCTCGTGCATCCCGAGCACACCAGCTACGAGGAGATGGTGCGGCGCACGGAGGAGACGGCGGCCGCGATCAAGGAGGTCGACAAGAGCGCGTTCTTGCTCGGTGCGGTGATGTTCGGATGGTCCGAGTTTCAATCGCTCAGCTCCGCGCCCGACTCGGCCAAGTACAACGCCGCCTTCGGCACCTACACCGACTTCTTCCTCGACGCGATGAAGCGCCTGGAGAAGAAGCACGGCCGGCGCCTGGTCGATGCGCTCGATATCCACTGGTACCCTGAAGCGCGCGGCACCCAGCGCATCACCGGCGACGAATCGTCGCGCGCCACGCTGGACGAGCGCTTGCAAGCCCCGCGCAGCCTCTGGGACCCGCAATACAAAGAGAAGAGCTGGATCGTCCAGCAGACGGGCAAGCCGATCCGGCTCATCCCCTGGCTGCGCGAGCTGATCCAGAAGCGCTACCCGGGCACCGAGCTCACCATGACCGAGTACAACTACGGTGGCACCGCGGACGTGTCCGGCGGCCTGGCGCAGGTGGACGTGCTGGGCGTGCTCGGGCGCGAGGGCGTGTACCTGGCGACGTACTGGGGCAAGGGCGCGGCGGTCGAGCCGTTGCCGCCGTACGTGGCGGCGGCCTTCAAGCTGTATCGCAACTACGACGGCAAGGGCGGCAAGTTCGGTGACACCGCGGTCGAGGCCAGCGTGCCCAACGCCGACGCGGCCTCCGTGTTCGCGGCCACGGACGCGAGCGGCGATCTCACCGTGATCGCCATCAACAAGCACCAGCAGAACCGCTACACCGGCGTGTTCGATCTCGGCAAGGGCAAGCCCTACAAGGCCGTGAAGACCTTCGTGATCGATCGCTCGAACACGCAGGTCAATCCCGGCAAGCCCGCGGAGCTGAAGGGCAACACGCTGCGCTACACGCTGGAGCCGCTGAGCGCGACCCTGATCGTGTTCCAGAAAAGTTAGGCGCAGCTCTGGAGCAGCTTCGGCCCGTGCGTGAACGCCTCCGCCTTCAGCAAGCGTCGAGGTCACGGCCACGGGCTAGCTGAACAGAAAAATGGCTCGGCGCCGCACGGCGCCCAGCGACCCCAGGATACGCCCGCGGCACGGAGTCGCTGGGCGTGCTCCCCGCGTCATTGCCCTCACCGGTGCCCACCGCTATCGTGCGGCGCATGGGGTGGCGGGACTGGAGCAAGGGCTGGAGCAGCGTGGCAGAGCACGCACATCCGGACACGCCGCTCGGCGGCGGTGGGCCCGGGCATTTTCGCGCGCCGGGTCCGCGCGCTGCGGAGCGCGGAGCGGCCTCGCGCTTGCCGCAGCCGGGCTCGCCGGCGGCCCGGATCTTTGATTGGGGCAGGCTGGGCGCCTTCGATCGAGCCGAGCGCATCGAGGCCGTATACGAAGCTGTCCAGCGCTCGGCGCGCTGGATTCCGGGCGAGATCCAGCGCGCCACGGGCGAAGAGGTCCACGGCGTCATCGAGGGCATCCTGCCGGGACTGGCGGTGGCCCTCGGCGTGGCGGCGCTGACCACGACGAGCGGAGCCGTCGTGGGCGCCGCGCTCGGCGCGCTCGCGGGCGGCGTGGGAGCTCTGCCGGGCGCTGCCGTGGGCGGAGCCTGGGGTGCCGAGGCAGGCGTCTGGATTCTGGAGTGGCTGGGGCTTGGCTTTCTCGCGGTGTCGGTCGGCAGGAGCCTCGGCCATGCGGCGCGCCTGGCGGAGCTCGGCGTGCGCGACGCCTGGAATGCCCCCGTTTCACGCGTCAGCCGTGAGCTGGCGATCGACCAGGCCGCAGCGGAGCTCGCCCGCGCGGTGGCTCACGTCGTCCGAGCGATCTTGCAGGGCATCGTGGCCCTGCTGCTCAGCAAGGGAGCGGAAGCGGCGCAAGCGCGCGTGGCGGAGCTCACGGCGCAGCTCCGCAGCAGCCGCCTGGGCGCGCGCTTCGCTACCTGGGTCGAGCAGGGCTGGCAGCGGCTGATCACCAATCCCAAGCTTCAGCCCAGCCAGATCGCGCCCGCGCCGCGCACTGGCGGAGCAGCGAAGTCAGTGCGCGACGGCGAGGCCGCGGCCGCTCCGGCGTCCACCGTGCGCAGGGTTCCCGTCAGCAGCGCTCGCCTGCAAGCCCGCGCAGACGGCGCGTTACACAACCGCGATTGGACGAGGATCGATGTAAAGGAGTTCAAGGCGACGCGACCGGAGGGGTTGGACATGGACCGACTTTCAGCATCCGAGCAGCGAGCCGTGGCGACGCTGCGAAGCGGCGGGTACTCGCCTGCAAAGATCGAGCAGATCTTGAATAGCGGTAAGAATTTTGCTCCGCGCCAGTTCAAGCAGGGCGAACAGATGTATGCGTTCGATAGTGCGGACTATGTCGGCAAAGACGCCGACAGCCCATTCTGGTTGGACAAGACGGGCTTCCAAGACGTGCAGGCCAGGTTCGAGCGAGACGGCGTTTGGGATCGTCAGGGAGTGAAGGATTATCTGGCCCTCCCTTGCTTTAACAAGGCGGATGGGATCGTGCAGGGAACGGTGGCGAGAGACTGCGTCGGTGTCCAGTCGACCGTGGGACCTGCGACAGAGAACGTCAGCTACATTGCCGTGGACGGCACCGTTGTTCCGGGCGCGCCAAGCTTGCCGGGAGGTGGACCGCAGCTCTCGCCACCAGTGGGAAGTATCCTGCCATGATACCGATCACCCCCAAAATCATCGGCCCGGGCATCGACGAAGAATACGCGGATGCGCTCGAGCGGATCGACAAGATCGATGCGGCCTTGAAGGGCTTTGCCCCTTCGAACGATACCCGGGAAGGGCGGATGCGCTATCAGATGATGTGGCTGCGGCAGGAGATCACGGCGCGGCGGTTACCGATACCGCTGGACCGGAAGTACTGGGGCACCTTGGGCTATCTCGTCGCGGA
>DASTRX010000224.1:0-30169 GCA_035760985.1 Polyangiaceae bacterium | reverse complement strand
GGTCAGGCGCTGCAGTGCGTACGCCGCGCCTGGCATGGTCGTGGCTTGAATGCCGAGCAATGCCAGCGACAGGCCGAGACGCCGCGCATCCACCTGCCACGCCATGCGCATGAACTGGAAAACGCCAAAAACCAGGCTCATCTGCGCTCGCTCCGTTCAATCTGAAGTTATGACTCGGTGAAGCGCTCTGCCTGTAGCCGAAAGAGGCGCGCGTAGCGACCTCGAGCGGCCATGAGCTCGGCATGCCCGCCCTGCTCGACAACGCGGCCGCCATCGAGCACGACGACATGATCGGCGCGCCGCACCGTGGAGAAGCGATGCGAGATCAAGAGCGACGTGGCTCCTCGCGTCATGGCAACAAATCGATCGAAGAAGGCCAATTCGGCGCGAACGTCGAGCGCCGACGTGGGCTCGTCCAACACCAGAATGCGAGCGCCCCCACGCAGGGCGTACAGGGCGCGCGCGATGGCAATGCGTTGCCATTGACCGCCGGACAGCTCCGTTCCGCCCGACTCCGCGCGCGATAGAATCGTGTCGATCCCTCTCGGCATGCGACGAAAGACATCGAGGAGCCCCGCTTGCTGCAGGACCTCCTCGATCAAGGCACCATCGCGCGGCACGTGAGCCGCTCCGAATGCGACGTTGTCGGCGACAGAAAGCTCATAGCGCACAAAATCTTGAAAGATGACGCTCACCTGCCGGCGCCACGCCGCAGCATCGAGATGAGCGATGTCGATGCCGTCTGCCAGCACGCGCCCTCGCGTTGGCGCGTAAAGGCGAGTCAACAGTTTCACCAGAGTGGTCTTTCCCGCTCCGTTGGCGCCCACGATTGCCGTACATCGTCCGACGGCCAGTTCGAGATTCAATCCCTCCAGGATGCTCCGCTGGGAATCGCCATATTGGAAGGCCACGTCCTCGAAGCGCAGTGAACGCGCTGGGAGCTGGTCCGGAACTGGCGTGCTCGCACGAGGCCGCGGAGTCTCTGCGCGCTCCACGCGCCGTTTCACCTCGTCGAGCGCGAGCAATGCTTGCATACCGTATTGGGTTTGCACGTCCGACTCGGCGTAAAACTCACCGAGCAGCAGAGCCGCTACTGCCGCTTGAAAACCCAACGTGAACTCCATGAGCGGAACTCGCTCAGCCACGGCATCACGCGCCATCCATGCGAACGCAGTGCTGCCGAGGATCAGCACGATGGGCGCACAGACCAGATACGGTCTGTAGTACACCTCTCGCCGCCGAGCAGCGACCGCTCCACGAGCCGCCCAGTGGGACCGTGCGAAGTGCTCCTTGAGCCAGTCCAACAGCCCGAAGATGCGCATTTCCTTTGCAGCTTCGCCCCCACTCGCGAGTTCGCGCAGGTAACGCGTCCTTCGGCTCAACCCCGCGATCTGGCGGTATACGCTGGAATATTTGCGCAGACCTCCACGATGAGCGTAGCGCAAGTACATCGTCGCCGTGCCCAGGACCAGCGCCGCGAGCACGGATCGGGTCGCCGTCGCAACCAGCACGAGCAATGCGATCAATCGAACATAGCGCGCCAGCAGTGCGAGCAGCCCGGCGCACGCTTTTCCGGGTGTGTTTACGCTGGCGTCAAACAGGCGCGTGACCTCATTCAGCGCGTTCAGCGTCTCCGTTTCTTCCATCGGGGCCATGCTCGCGCCCCGCAAAGCGGTGCGTATGGTCTCGTCGCGAATCCTGCCATCCACGCGGCGCCTGACGTGCTCGCCGAAGAGCCCCTGTAAGGCGACAAAGCACTGTTGAGTCACGAACAGCGCTGCCGCTGCCGACAGAGGCCAGATGAGCTCGACGTACGAATGCCGCTCCGCCGTGCTCGAAGGGAGCCGACCGACCAGGGTACTCATGGTCAGAATGAAGGCGGCGGGCAGCAGCCCGAGCGCTGTATTGATGCCGATCAGAGCGACAATCAGCGGCCACCCCGCATGCGGCACCGTGCGCAGGATCAGCAGCCGAGGTTGGACGGCTGCTCGACGCCACTCCGAAAAGCTCGAAGCCACGCTCATGAGGCGAACCTGTAGTTCAGCGCCCGCTGCTCAATCACGCAGAAACGCCTGTGCGCCCTGCACAGGCCGCTGGCGCCCGCACCCTGCCGCAGAAACAACGCCCGGCGCCGCGTTGGGAGCGCGCGTGAATTGCTCCGAGTCCCGCGCACACGCGAGCAGAGTTGTTGCCGCGCGGCAACTCTGATCCCGGATGCTCCAGCTCGGGAAGAGCGGGCGCTGTTCCGCGCTGGTCACCCCTTCGGGATTCGGGACGACCCTCGCGTATTTGTTCGGCGCGCTCTCGGCAGCGGCCGCGCGCGCCACGAGCAACAAACTGCTGCCAAACCAGAGGCTTTCCCCCACGGCGCGCATCCAGTTTGCGAGCTTTCGGGCCCCAGAGACAGTCTGCCCCGGCACCCACATCGTCTCACAATGGGCCGAGAAATCGGTTACGATGACGCAACGCGCTGTTGCCCTGACTCTAGAAATTTCGAGGAGTTCACGATGCGTCACTGGCTATTGCCCACTGCGCTCTGCGCCTGCGTCTCGAACCTGCTGGCGGCCGCCGCCGTCGTCGCAGCTCCCAGCTTGAGTCCCAAATCGGCGGCGAGCGGCGGCTGGGTGCTGCCCCTGCCGACGCGCTCCGCCGCGCGACAGGAACGCTCCGAGCCCCCGGAATCCGCCCCGCCGGAGCCCGCCCCGGTGCCTGCGAGCGGCGCCTCCGAAGTACCGGCGGCCGCTGTCGGCTCCGATGCGAATGCAGCGCCGCTCACGCCCGACGCCGTCGCTCAGCTCGCACAGCAGATCCTCGCGCGCGACGACCTGGCCGCATACCACGGCTGGATCCGTTACCTGCAGTTCCGCGCGGCACACGCCAGCGAACGGTTCAGCGATCAGCCGGGCGCCGTCGTCGAAGATCGGCTGCGGCTCGCGCAGTGGACGCGCAAGATCCTCGACGATCCCGGCGCACTGAGCGAGCTGCGCGGCGTCACCGAGTGGGCCTACAGCTCGCCCGTGGACGGCTCGGGGCAACCCTTCAAGCTCAACATCCCGACCGACTACGATCCCGCTCACCCCGCGCCCCTGTCGCTGCAGTTGCACGGCCGCTCCGGCAACCACCTGGAGGACTCCACGGACATGCGCGAGCACGCCGGCTACTTCGAGCTGTCCGTGCTCGGCCGCGCCCGCGGCGGCAATTACCGCGCGCTCTCGGAGGCGGACGTGCTGCAGGCTCTGGACTACGTGAGCCAGCACTGGGCGATCGATCGCAGCCGCGTCCACCTGGTCGGCGGTGGCATGGGCGGCTCCGGCGCGCTGTGGCTGGCTTCCCGCTATCCGCAGCTCTTCGCCTCCGGGCGCTCGGTGTGCGGCTCGGCGAGCGACAAGCCCGTCGGCAATCTGCTCACTTTCCCGATCTACGCGCTGCACAGCGAGGACGACGACCGAGTGCCCGTGCTGAGTGCGCGCGGACCGTTCTCCAAGCTGCTCGCGCTGGGCGGCAAGGTGACGCTGGAAGAGCCCACCGGCTACGGGCACGCCGTCTGGAACTACCATGAGGGGACCGCGCGCGCCGACGCCTGGTTCCCGCAGCAAGTGCGCCCGGAATCGCGCACGGTGAAGAAGCTCGACTTCACGGCGCTGGATGGTGAGGCGGTGCGCGCGTTCTGGGCCGAGATCGCCGAGTGGGGGCCGGAGCCGAAGCCCGCTCGCTTTGCGCTGGAGGTGGCCGCCAAGAACCGCCTCGAGGCGCGGCTCGATAACATCCGCAGCCTGCGCCTGCGCATCGCCGAGTCCCCGCTGGAGCGCGACCAGCCGCTGCACCTGCGCATCGAGGGCGCGCCGGCGCTCAGCTTGCCCGCGCCGCTGCCGGAGGAGGTGTGGCTGGAGCGCGCGGAGGGCGCGTGGCTGTTCGCCGACGCCGCGCCGACCTCCCCCTTCCGGCTGCACACGCCCGGAGGCGCCAACCAGCTGTACGACGGCGAGCCGCTGCTGATCGTGTACGGGACGCACGCCGACGGCGCGACGCGCGCCGCGCTGCGCGCCGCGGCCAGCGCCGCCAGCCGCAGCAGCAACGCCAGCTGGTCGAAGCCGGGTCGCGACGGCGGCGACGACGGCGTCGCCTACAACCAGAACCTGTACGGCGATCTGAACATGAAGGCCGACAGCGAGGTCACGCCGGACGACATCGCGCACCGGCACCTGGTGCTGATCGGCACGGCCGCGCAGAACTCCGTGGTGGCAGCGATCGCCGCTCGGCTGCCGGTGCGGCTGGAGAACGGCAGCATCGCCTGGAGCGACGGCAGCCAGCTGAGCTCGCACGATCGCGCGCTCGGGCTCGTGCACTACAACCCCGACGCTCCGGATCGCTTGATCTTCTGGGTGGCCTCGGACGACGCGGCGGCGTACAGCGCCGGCTCGCTCGCTCCGGAGCTGCTCGGCGCCTTCCCCTCGGGTGCGGACGCCGTGGTGGTGCGCGTGTCGGAGCCCACGCTGGTCGCGAGCCGCAGCTTCGATAGCCGCTGGCACTGGCTCTCGCGCGAGCAGTCCGCGCTGCTGCCGGCGACCCTGGCCAGCAACGCGGATCTGGCGCGCGCCGTGGCCGCCGCCGTGCGCCGCGCGGCTCCCGCCGACTTCGCCATCGCCGGGCTGCCCGAACCCGCGCGCACGAGCGCCTACGAACCGGGTGAGGCGCGCCTGGTGGACCTGGTGGCGCAGAACTACTTCGCTCCCGTCAGCGTGATGACCGTGCGCGGCAGCGACCTGCTGCAAGCCGCGCGCGCCATCGCTGCCTCCGAGGCCAGCATCGAGCCCGCGGCGGAGCTCGGGCGCGTCCAGCCGCAGCGCGAGTACCGACTGGCGCTGAGCGCCCGGCAGCTCTCGCCCTTCGTGCAGCTCACGCGCCTCCGGCCGCGCAAGTACGAGCTGCTCGACACCAGTGTCGCGCAGGCGCTCGGCCGCTTCGGCATCGCCGGTGCGCCCTCCGTCGCAACGGCCCCCACGACCGCCGCTCCCGCCTCCTCGACGCTCGCCACGCGCTGACCAGAGCGTCACGCTCGCACACAGGACTCCAGCGGCACCGCGCGGAGCAGGTTCGGATCCTGATAACCTGTTCCGCGCGAGCTGGCGCGCCGCGCGCAGGGCGTCGACTCCGCCTGCGAATCGCCGTATTCTGACCTTCACAGGGAGACCTGGAGGGCATGCACGGCGTCGACGATCGATCCGAACCGCTCGGGCGCTACTCGGAGGAGGACAACGTCGCGACCGCCTTCTTCGACACCCCGCGCCCCGAGCCGTGCTGGCTGGTGCAGGTCACGCCTTTCGATCGTCGCCTCTGGTCCCGCGAGCGCGTGCTGCAGGAGCTGATGCAGCGCCAGAGCCTGATCCATCGCGACACGCTGGTCTGGCGCGGCGGCATGAACGACTGGCGGCCCCTCGAGCAGCTCGAGGAGCTGCACGGCGGCACTCCCTTGCCCCCGCCGCCGCGCGCGCCGCGCAATGCCCGCGTCTCGATCGTGCAGGCCGCCGTGCTGTATGCCGCCGCGGCGCTGCTCACGGTGTCCGCGGCGCTCTCTGCGCTGCGCGTCGCGGGCGTGTTCGAGGCCGGGGCCGCCGCGGGCGAGACCAGCTCAGCGCGCTAGCGCTCGCGCGGGCGCGATGCGCGTCGCGGAGCGGGCTGCGAGCAGAGCCGCGGCCAGCGTGACCAGCAGCAGACCCATGCTCACCGCGAGATACGTGCGCGGATCGAGGGCCGCGGTGCCGAAGAGAAAGCTCGTCAGCAGCCGCCCGGCAAACCAGGATCCGACGAGCCCGAGCAGCAGCCCCAGGACCACCACTCTCCCCGTCTCCAGCAAGACCATGTGGCGGATCGTGCGGCCGCTCGCGCCCAGAGCGCGACGGATGGCGATCTCACTCCCGCGCAGGGCGATGGCATAGCTGGTGACGCCGAACAGACCGACCACCGACAGCACGGTCGCCGACAGGGCCAGCAGCGAGAGCACGCGCGCCAGTGCCGCGCGCCGCGCGTAGGAGTCCGCGACCCACTGCGACAGCGGCTGGACGTCGTCCACGGAGGCCTCCGGCAACACCTCGTGAATGGCGGGGGGCAGCTGCGCCAACAAGACATCCGGCGACCCGGTGACCTGCACGGCGACCGAGACCCTCAGGTTGCCTTGATTCACCGCTCGCGTCGGATAGGCGAAGAAGGGCATATACAGCGCGGGCGGCGCCGGGTCGGTCAAGCTGACCTCGCACGTGCTCTCGACCATGCCGATGATCTCGATCCAGGGCGCTTTTTGCGCGCCGTGCGTCGCGAAGCGCACGTGGTGGCCCAGCGCGTCCTCCACACCGAGGCCCTGGCGCGCGAAGCTGCGGTTGACGATCGCGCGTTGCTGTGGCGGCCAGGCTCGCTGATCCTGCTCCGTGAACAGCCTGCCGGAGAGCAAGCGGATGCCCAGCGTCTCGAAGTGCTCGGGCCCGGCGTCGTGGATGTCCGTCGCCAGCTCCTGCACCTTCGCTCCCGGCTCGAGCTCCAGCGTCACGGTCTCGTGGTAGTAGTCGAAGGGCAGCTCGTGGGTGACCGTCGCCCGCAGCGCTCCCGGTAGGCGACGCAAGCGGTCGAGCAAGGCCTGTACGAGACGGCGCCCTTCCTCCTTCTGCGCCAGGAAGCTGGCCTCGGTTCCGTCGTGCGACGGCACGCGCAACCCAACCTGCGCAGTGGCCACGCCTCGCGCCTGGAAACCGGGATCGATCTCGAGCGTGGCCCGCATCGATCGCAGCACCAGCCCCGCGCAGATCAGCAACACCACCGTCACCGCGACCTGCAAGGCCACCAGCAGCTCGCGAAAGCGCAACGCCGCCTTGCGCTCCGACGCGCGTCCCGCGCCCGCCAGGGCCTGCATCGGCCGCAGCTGGCGCGCTCCCAGCAGCGGAGCCAGCGCCGCCGCCACCGTGCACAGCAGGACCAGGCCGCAGAAAGCGCCAAACACCTGGCCATCCACGCGCGCCGGTACGTTGCCCAGCGCCTCGCGATACTGCTGGTTGGCGAGCTCGATGCCGACGCCGGCCAGGCCCAACCCCAGGGCGCCGCCCAGCAGCACGACCAGGGACGCCTCCAGCAAGCTGCGCAGCGCGAGCCGGGTGCGGCTGGCCCCCAGCGCAGCGCGCACGGCGCGCTCGTGCTGCCGCTCGGAAGCGCGCGTACCGCACAGCGCGGCCAGGTTCGAGCAGGCGAGCAGCAAGAACGACAGCACCGCCACCAGCATCACCTGCAGCCACTCGCGCTCGGCCTGCACCAGCGACTCGTGCAGCGGGCTCGAGCGCGCCCCGAGCTGCTGCCCGGCAGGGCTGCGCACGTCCAGGCCGGCGGTGAGCTGCGTCAGCTGCTGCTGAGCCAGCTCGATCGACGTGCCAGGCGCCAGCCGCGCCACCGCGGCGAAGCCGAAAGCGTCGGACTGCGCCCGGTCCGCAAAATCCACCGGATACCAGAAATCCGCGAAGCTCGGCAGCGCCTGCTCGTCGGGCAAGATACCGAGCACCAGCTTGGGCTGCTCGTTGACCAGCAGGACGCTGCCGATCAGCGGCGCTCCCCCCAGCTTCGTCAGCCAGAAGGAGCGGCGCAGTACCACGACATCTCGAACGTTCGCGTCAGGCCCCTGCGCGCTGAAGACGCGCCCCTGCTCGGCGCGAACGCCCAGCGTGTCGAAGAACTCGAGCGAGACCTGGTCGCCCGTCGGCGCCAGCGAGGGCCCGCCCGGCACCCGCAAGCGCGCCGGCGGCCAGGTGTGCAGCGAGAAGCCCTGGAACAACGAGCGATACTGGCGAAACTGCGCCCCCAGCCGCGGCGAGATCCGCAGCTCGTCCGGCGCCGACCACTGCGAGGCTCCCGCAAAGCCCACCGCCACCAGCTGCTCCGGATCCCGGAACGGAAGCGGCCGCAACGCGAGCGCGCTGAAGACGCTGAACACCGCCAGGGACGCCCCCGTGCCGAGCGCGACGGACAGCACGGCAGGCACGCTGTAGCGCGGAGAGCGGAGCAAGCCGAGCAGCGCCGCGCACAGCTCGCTCCACAGCGTCGCGACCGTGGGCTCTCGTTGTCGCGAGGCTCCCGCCGATGCAGGACAGCTCCCGTCATCCCCGCCGGCAAGCGTCGCCACACAGCGGTTCCGTGCAGGGTGCGTGCCAACGGGCGGCATGTGTGCCATGCGCGCTTCTACCATCGTCGACCGAGCGCCGCCGGCGCCGTCCCAGCAGCGGGACGGGACGGCGTCTCACGCCTGGGACACGCCTCCTGCGGGTGGAGGGTGCAGCGGGCAGTCCTGGGGTCGCGCTTCCCGCTCGTTGCCGAGCCCCCTCTCGGATCGTGTAGGAAGGATGCGCTGAGGGCCCGCGATCGTGTACGCTGCCGGCGATGTTGCGCTGGCGTGGGCGGGTCGGGGCGCCCTGGCAGCGCCGCTGCCTCTGGCTGCGCTGTCGCCTCTGGCTGCGCTGTCGCCTCTGGCTGCGCTGCTGGCCCTGCTGGCTCGTGACCGCGCTCTGCGCTTGCGACCCGTTCCACGCCACTTTCGACGCGATCGAGCCGGCGCGGGCGTATCGCGCGCGGGAGCTCAGGCCCGCGCCGGGCGCGCCGGCGCGCTTGCGCGTGATGAACTACAACGTGAAGTTCGGCGGCGGGCGCATCGATTTCTTCTTCGACTGCCACGGCGACCGCGTGCTGATGAAGCGCTCCGAGGTGATCCGGAACCTGGAGGCGCTGGCGCTGAAGATCAACCAGGTCGATCCGGATGTGCTGGTGGTACAGGAGGTCGACATCAACTCCAAGCGCGCCGCCTTCGTCGATCAGATGCAGTGGCTGCTCGACCACACCGCGCTGCAGTATGGCGTGTACGCCTCGCAGTGGAAGGCCGACTTCGTCCCGAGCGACGGCCTGGGTGCCATCGACTCGGGCAACGGCATCCTGAGCAAGTACCCGCTCAGCGCCGCCGAGCGCATCGCCTTGCCGCTGCACAGCGATCAGTCGGCGATCGTGCGCTACTTCTACCTGCGCCGCAATCTGCTGCGCGCCCGGCTGGAGCTGCCCGGCGGGCAGTCGGCTCGGATCGTCGCGACGCACACCGACGCCTACGGGCAGGACGGCACCAAGCTGCGCCACATCGAGCGCTTCGAGGCGGAGCTGGACGCGCTGGCCACGGAGGGCGAGCTGGTGATCGGCGTGGGCGATCTGAACACGCTGCCCCCGGGCAGCGAGCAGCAGTACGGCTTTCCCGACTCGGTGTGCGAGGAGGAAGACTTCATCGCTGACGACTACCGCGCCGAGGCGAGCTGGCTCGACTCGCTGTACGCAAAGTATTCGCCGGCCATCCCGCTCGCGGAGTATCAGGCGAACAACGCCGCCTACTTCAGTCACACCACGGACCAGGACGGCTTCTGGAACCGTAAGCTCGACTACATCTTCAGCAACGGGCAGATCGTGCCCGGCTCGGGCTTGGTCCACCAGGATGAGGCCCACGGCGGCATGGCCACCATGCCGCTGTCGGATCACGCTCCGGTCAGCGTCGAGCTGGAGCTGCCATGAGCACCGTCACCCGCAGCTCGTTGGTGCTGGCGCTGGCGCTCGCGGAGGCGGCGGGAGCGGCGGAGCCAGAGTCGGCCACAGCAGCGCCGTCTGCAACAGCGCCTTCCTCGGCGCTGCTCTGGGCGAGCCGCGGCGCGGAGACGTTGCGCCAGGGCCGGTGGCAGCTCGCGCTGTTTGGGCAGTCTCACTACGGCCTCGCCGATGGCGTCGAGCTCGCGCTGCAGCCGCTCGTGTTCCTGGTCTTGCCGCACGCGGAAGCCAAGCTGCGCCTGCTCCAGCGCGGCGCCTTCACGCTCTCGCTGCGCCCGCGCCTGAGCTATCCGAGCCCGTTCTTGAACCTGGTCTCGAAGGAGGGCACGGGCGGCCTGTTGCCGGCGACCAGCGACGTGCCCTTCGCGCTGCTGTTCGAGAGCGACCTGGTCGCTTCCGAGCGCTACGCCACCGAGCACGTCGCCAGCGCTTCGCTGGGGCTGGCCTTCGCTCCGCGCGGCTCGTCCGGCGAGTTTCCCCTGCTCGACTTCCCGTTCCTCTATCCGCGCTTTGCCGCGCTCTACGGCGTGGTCGTGCCGCGCGCCGCCGTCAGCGCCGAGGGCCGCGCCGTCGAGCGGCTGTTTTACAGCGTCGAGCTCACGGCTTTCCTGTTGCCGTTGAGGGAGTTCGACGGCTACGCGCTCGAGCCGGCGATCGAGCTCCAATACCGCTTCGGGCCCCACGTTGCGCTGCTGGCTGGTGTGCGCGCCTCGATCGCCCGCTATCCGGTGGGGACGCGCTTTCACTCCTTGCCCTACCTCGACGTCGAGCTCGGGTTCTGAGCCCACACCGGGCATCCGCCTGCCGTGGCGAGTTTCCGGGCGCCGGCGCGTAAGCACGGGGCGGCGCGAGCCGTTTCGTCAGCACAGGAACGAGGACCCAGGAGACATCATGCTGCGTGCGCTTCCCATCCGCTTCCGCTTTGGTTCGCTGCTCTGTGCCGCGCTCTGGACAGGCGCCGGATGTCTCGGGACGGCGCCGCCCGCCGAGCCCGCGAGCGCGCCCCAGAGCCCGTCGAGCGAAGCGGCGCCGCCCACCGGGAACACAGCCCCCGCGGCGGCCCCCGCACAGCAGATCGCCCGCCCCGACGACAGTGAGCCGGGTTGGGGCATCATCGAGCCCGCCGAAGAAAAGCTGACCTATGCCGAGGTGGTGCGGCGCGTGACCGGCATGGTCGAGGACTCGGCCGCGCAGGAGCAGGTGTCGCGTCGCGGCCTGGACCTGCTCAATCTCACCTGGGAGGACACGGGGCGCTATCAGAACTCCTCGGTCGGGCCCAACATCAGCGATCTGACGCTGCAGGTGCGCTACACCGAGTCCGGCGATCGCAAGGCGGCGCTCTTGCCGGTGATCCGCTTCCCGAACTTCAGCGATCGCACGGGCGACGTGCGCGCCGACAAGTTCTTCCTGCGCGTCGGCAATCACCGGCGCAGCGGCGAGCTGCAGACCGTCGCGCTGCGGGACGTGCTGAAGAACATCAAGAGCTACCTGTCCGATCCGGGCAGCTTGCTCGGCTCGGGCGATCTCTCCGCGGCGCGCGACTCGCACTATCTGGTGAGCGCGCAGGCGGTGTTCCTGCCGATCCCGAGCCAGGGCAAGGCCGAGTTCACGCCGGTGCTCTTCAACTATCAGTCGTATCCGGACTCACCGGCGGTGCTCACGCTGCTCGTCTCCCGGCAAGGCACGAGCATCACCATCATCGAGAACCGCCAGAACCAGGCTTCGCCGGTCTCGAGCTGGGGTCAGGAGCTGTACTTCAACAAGGCCGGCGAGCGCGCGCCCTTCAGCGCCGAGCGCCGCACGGACGTGAAGGCGCGCATCGAGGCGCAGGGCGGCCCGAAGAGCGAGGAGGATCGCAGCGCGCTGGCGAAGGGCGCCGACGCGCTGTTCATCATCCAGGTGCCGCTGCGCCAGAACGCGCGCCCGCGACCCGCTGGCGCCGCGCTCGGGTCGGCCGGCGGAGCCCCGATGGCCCCGGCCCCGAGCGCCCTGGCGATGGAGTCTGCGGCGGCGCCGCCGGCGAGCGCTCCGGCCCGGGCGCGACGCAGCGACGTCGAGCAGGCGGTGCTCGGCCACGGGCGCGTCGAGGGCAAGTTTGAGGAGTGCGGGCGCCAGCGCCTGGTGCGCGATGACCGCTTCCCCGTCCGCATCACGATCCAGTTTTACAAGGCCACCTCCAACGGCGTCGTCAGCGAGGCGGATCTGGACTCGATCGCGACCGCGATCGGCAGCGTCTACGAGCACGCGGACTACGTGGGCTCGCTGGTGGTGCCGGAGGGCGACCGCCTGCGCCCCACCGAGTGGAACGACTCGGGGCGGCTGTTTCCGTATTGAGCTGGCCGCGCCGCGCAACAAAGCGGCCAAGCACCCGGTAACGACCCGGTACGCCGTGGAGGACCTTGCGCTGGCAGCGGCTCGAGCTATCTTTGATGGCTCCGAACGCAGCGTTTGACTGTCCTTCACCGTACTACACAGGTGGAGTTCATCGGGCAGATGGCTGGCAGATGGATGGAGCGTTCGAGGCGTCGCGCCGGCCCGTTGGGTTCGGCGCGATTCACCCCCAACCGGGAGCGTTTATGGCGACGACTTATCTCAAGCGCAGCAAAGAGAAGATGCGACAGGAGAAGCAGCGCGAGAAAGAGCTGGAGCGGCAACAGCGCAAACAGGCTCGCCAGAATGCGCCGCCCAAGCAGCCTGGCGTCGATCCGGACATCGACTGGATCATCCCGGGCCCACAGCCCATCGATCTGACTTGAAGCGGCGCGACGGGGTTCGGCGGAGCGGTCCCGAGCGTCGAACAGAGGGGCTCGGCACCCTCCGGCGCCGGGCCCCCCTAGTATGAGCCCCCCGGGCGGCAGCCCCTTGTAGCAGCCCCTCTGGCGGCAACCCTGAACAGAACCTCCCCCTAGCAGCTGCCCGCTGCCTGCCAGCGCGGCAAGGTGACACGCGCCACACAGCCGCGGGCGCGCTGGCGGTTGTCGAGCCGCAGTTGCCCGCCGTGCGCCTCCACGATGTTGCGGGCCAGCACCAGCCCGATGCCGCTGCCACCGGGCTTGGTCGAGAACAGCGGGACGAACAGGTTATCCGGATTGGAGATGCCGTTCCCCTCGTCCACGATCGACAGCACCACGCTGGCCGCGTCCACGCTCCAGTCGATCGTGACCTCGCCCTGACGCGGCACCGAGGCGTCGACCGCGTTGCGGATCAGGTTCACCAGCGCCTGTTCCAGCATCGGTCCATCGGCGAGCACCTGGACCGGCACCTTGCCGAGCACGCGCACCGGGCAGCGCGCGTCCAGCGAGGCCACGCGCCGCAGCTGCTCCGCGAGCTCCAGCGGCTCCAGCCGCGGCTCCGGCAAGCGCGCCAGCCGCGCGAACTCGGAGATGAAATGCGCGAGCGACGCCGCTCGGTGTTCCATCACCTGCAGCGCCGCGCCCAGCTCCGGGAGCGCTGCCTCGCCGTCGCTCAGCATGCTGCGGCAGGTCGCGGCCAGCGACTGGATCGGCGCCAGCGTGTTGTTCACCTCGTGCCCGAGCACGCGCACCAGCCGCTGCCACGCCGCGCGCTCCTCCTCGCGGCGCATGCGCTGCGCGGAGGACAGCAGCAAGAACTGATAGCGCTGGCCCGCGCGATGAAACACGCCGCGCCGCAGCTCCCAGACCGCGCTCGGATCGTGGCCGGACAGGCCCACGCTGCGCTCCGAGGCGCCGCTCAGCAGCTCTCGAGCGCCCAGCTCGCCCGCGGACGCATCGGCGCGCAGCTTGGCGCTGAACAGTCGCTCGGCGGCCGGGTTCCACCAGCGCAGCAGCTGCCGATCGTCAAAGGTCAGCAACGCCACGTCGACCCGCTCGACCAGCGCTTGCAAGAGCGCCGCGGTCTCCTCGGCGCGCGCGCGCTCGGCCTGCAGGTGCTCGGCGAGATGATTGATCTCGCCCAGCAGGTCCGCGACCGCGCCGTGCACGACGTCGGTGCGCGCGCGGTGCGTGTAGTCGCCCCGCCGCAGCGCATCGAGCACGTTGGCGGCCGTGCGCAAGGGATGCGAAGCCTGCAAGCGCAGCAGCGCGCCCGCGCTCGCTCCGGCCGCAGCGGCCAGCAGCACGCCCGCTCCGAGCAGCCAGGCGGGCTGGCCCTGCAGAGCGGCGCCGGCCGCGAACGCGCCTCCGCTCAGCAGCCCGAGCCAGACCGGTGCACGGAGCGATCGCCAGCTGCTTCCGGCCACCGTGCGCCTCACCGGGACGGGCGGATCCCGAACTGCGACAGGCGCCGGTAGAACGCGCTGCGGCTCAGGCCCAGGCTCTCGGCCGCCGCGCGCCGGTCGTCGGGAAAGCGCTCGAGCGCGCGCAGGATCGCCGCTCGCTCGGCCTCGCGCAGCGTCTCCGGCGCGCCCGCTGCCGGCGGGCTCGCCAGCGGCGCGGCCTGCCCGCGTACCGGCAGATCGAGGTGCTCCGGAGTGAGGCGGCCACCGCGCGCGGAGAGCAGCACCGCGCGCTGGATCACGTGCTCCAGCTCGCGCACGTTGCCGGGCCAGTCGTGCTGCGCGAGCCGCTCCAGCACGCCCGGCGCGAGCTCCGGCGCGGGCAGGCCATAGCGCTCGAGCTCGCGCCTCAGGAAGCACTGCACTAGCCCGGGCAGCTCGCCCAGCCGCTCGCGCAGCGGCGGTACGTGCAGGCGGATCGTGTTCAGCCGGTACAGCAGATCCGGGCGAAACTGCCCGCCGCGCGCCAGCGCCTCGACGTCCACGTTGGTCGCCGACACGAGGCGCGCCGTCGAGGCGATCAGCGCCGACGCCCCGAGCGGCTGATACTGGCGCTCCTGCACCACGCGCAGCAGCTTGGCTTGCTGCGCGAGCGGCATGTTGGCGATCTCATCCAGGAACAGCGTACCGTCCGCCGCGCGCGCGAACGCGCCCTCGCGCGCGGCCTTGGCGTCGGTGTACGCGCCGCGCACGTGCCCGAACAGCTCGCTCTCGAACGTGCCCTCGGCGAGCGCGCCGGCGTTGAGCGCGACGAACTTGCCGCGCCGCCCGCTGCGCTCGTGGACCGAGCGCGCCACCAGCTCCTTGCCCGAGCCGTGCTCGCCCGTGATCAGGATCGGCACGTCCGAGAACGCCACCTGCTCGATCGTGGCGCGCAGCTGCTGCATCGCGGGCGACTCGTGGGGCGAGGCCGCGAGCGGCGCAGCGAGGCTGCGCGCCTCCGGCGCCAGGCCGCGCAGCAGCTCCACCAGCTTGGCGTTGTTCCAGGGCTTGGGCAGGTAGTCGCGCGCGCCGCGCCGCATCGCCTCCACGGCCCCCTCGATGCTGGCCCAGCCGGTCATCACCAGCACCGGCAAGCCCGGCTGCTCGCGGCGCAAGCGCTCCAGCAGCGCGAAGCCCTCCTGGCCCGAGGTGGTGTCGCGCTCGTAGTTCAGATCCAGCAACAGCGCGTCGCAGGGCCGGGCTTGCGCTCCAGCGCTGGCGGCGCCGAGCCGTTCCAGCACCTGCGAAGGTGAGCTCGCGCGCTCGACCTCCATGCCCTCGCGCCGCAACAGCAGCTCGAGCGCGAGCAGCACGGCCTCATCGTCGTCGGCGATCAGCACCCGCATCACGCCAGGATGACACGAGCTCCGGAGCGGGGAAACGCCCCTCGAGTCGCCGCGCCGTCCCGGTTCCGGGATCGCGCGCGGTCCCAGTTCCGGGACTCCAGCGCCGCGGCGCGGCTCAAACTGCGCCCGCGCGCGCCGACGCGCCCCGACGCGCGTCCACGCGCGGCTGGCACGCGGCGTGCTGAGCTGGAGTACAACCACGCTCATGAGCCAGCCTCCCGTGATCCAGATCAAGGGCTTGACCAAGGTCTTCCAGACCGAAGAGATCGAGACGCACGCGCTCTCCGGCATCGACCTGCAGATCGAGGCCGGCGAGTTTCTGGCCATCATCGGCCCCTCCGGGTCGGGCAAGACGACGCTGCTCGCCATCCTGGGGTTGATGGATCGCCCGACCAGCGGCGAGCTCTGCTGGCGCGGTGAGCCCATGGGTGAGCTCGATGACGGCGCGCTCTCGCAGCTGCGCAACCAGCAGATCGGCTTCATCTTCCAGACCTTCAACCTGATCGGCGATCTGAGCGTGGAACAGAATGTCGAGCTGCCGCTCGTCTACCGGCGCATGCCGCGGCCCGAGCGGCGCGAGCGCGTGGCGGCAGCGCTGGAGCGCGTGGGCATGGCTCACCGCGCCCGGCACCGCCCCGGGCAGCTCTCCGGCGGCCAGCAGCAGCGGGTGGCCGTGGCGCGCGCCCTGGTGGGCCAGCCCGCGCTGCTGCTCGCTGACGAGCCCACCGGCAACCTCGACTCGGTGAACGGCGAGAGCATCATGGACCTGATCGAAGAGCTGCATTGCTCCGGCTCGACGATCTGCATGGTGACGCACAACCTGGAGTTTGCGCGCCGCGCCCGGCGCACGCTGCGCCTCGCGGACGGGCGCATCGTCGACGAGCACGTGTGAGGCGCTCGTGGACATCCCGCTCCCGCGCACGCGGCGCCGCCAGCTCGCCCGCCGGCGCTCCGCCGCTGCGGCCCTCGGCGCGCTGACGCTGGGCGCCGCGGCGTGGTTCGCGGCGCGCCTGGGACCGCAGCTGGAGCGGGTGCCGCGCGCGGCGACCTGGACCGGCAAGGTGGAACACGGCTCGTTCGTGGTGCAGGTGCGCGGCTCGGGCACGCTGCGGCCCGAGTCGATCCGCTGGCTCACCGCCGAGTCCTCCGGGCGCGTGGAGGAGGTGCTGTTGCAGCCGGGCGCGGCGGTCGAGCCGCTGACGCCGGTGGTGCGACTGGAGAATCTGGACCTGGAGCTGCAAGCCGTGCAGGCCCAGCGCGAGCTCCAGGGCGCGCGCGCGCAGGCGCTGGCGCTCGAGCGACAGACGCGGCGCGACCGGCTCGAGCTCGCCGCCGAGATCGAGAGCTTGCGCGGCGCCGCGGACGACGCCGCGCGGCGCGCGCGCGCCTACGCCGAGGGCGGAGCAGCGATCATCGCCCAGCTCGACGTGCAACAGACGCTCGACAAGGCCGCCGAGCTCCAGCGCCGCCGGCAGATCGCGGAGCAGCGAGTGAACCTGCTCGAGCAGCTCGCGCCGCGCGAGCTCGACACCTTGCGCCAGCAGACGGGCGAGCTCACGCGCATGCGCGACGTGCGCCGCCAGCTGGTCGAGCGCCTGCTGGTGCGCGCCTCCGCCACCGGCATCCTGCAGGACGTGCTGGTGGAGCTCGGGCAGTGGGTCGTGCCCGGCACGCCGGTGGCCAAGGTGATCATCGATCGCCAGCTGGAGGCCGAGCTGCGCATCCCGGCGGAACAGGCGGGCGCGATCGCGGTCGGGCAAGCCGCCTCCATCCGCACCGGCTTCGGCGAAGCGGGCAACGCCAGCATCGCCGGTCGGGTGCGGCGCATCGCGCCCGCGGCCAGCCAGGGCAGCGTCCTGGTCGAGGTGGCGCTCGAGGGCCCGCTGCCGGAGAACGCCCGCCCCGATCAGAACGTGGACGGCAGCATCGAGACCGAACACAGCCAGCCCACGCTCCATCTCGCGCGCCCGGTGAGCCTCGCCCCGGGCCCTGTCTCCCGCCTGTTCCGGCTCGACCCGGCGACGCACGTCGCCGAGCGCGTCGAGGTGCGCACCGGCCGCGTCTCCATGGACCGCGTGGAGGTGCTGTCCGGGCTCGCCGCCGGCGACGAGGTCATCCTCTCGGACATGAGCCGCTACGCCGGCGAGGCGGCGGTGCGGATCGAATAGCGCCGCTCAGAAGCGGATCGAGACGGTGCGCTCTTTGCCGGCCGGCACGAACTTCTGTGCGCGCCGGCGACCCATCTTCGGGTGCACGAACACGATCGTCTGCAAGCTGTCTCCCGGCACGACCACGGCCGTCTTCGGCGTGCTGCCGAGGGGCCTGCCGTTCAGGATGATCTGCGACGGCGGCACGGAGCTGATGTTGAGCAGACCCTGCGTCGGATCGGCGGCAGGCGGGCTGGGCGCGGGATGACTGGCTGCCGCTGGCTTGCGCGGAGCGGTGCTGGCGCTCGGCGCCGCGCTGGCAGCCCGCGGGCGCGAACGCTTGCTGCCCTCGAGCGGGGTGAGCGCCACCTCGATCTGCTTCTCCGGCTCATCGCCGAGATCGAGATGCAGCGCGAGGTCCTCGTAGCCGGGCTTGCTCGCCGAGAGCGTGTGCGTGGTGTGCGGCTCGAGCTCGAGCTCCGCCGGAAAATCGAGCAAGAAAGCGTCGTCGAAGTTCACCGAGGCGCCCTCGCTCTCGGGGCTGAGCCGGATCGTGACCACGACCTTCTCGCGCTTTGCGGGCCGAGAGTCCGCGGCCACCGCCGCGCTCGCTGGCTTCTCCACGGGGCTCAGCTCGATGTTCGCGGCGGACTCCTCGCCGGAGTGGATCTCCACCGTCTGATCGAGCCCGGACGAGAGCCCCGGCGCGCTCGCGCGCAGCTGATGATTGCCCGCGGAGAGACCCGAGATGCGGCACGGCGAGCTATCACAGAGCGGCGCCCCGTCGACGAAGATCTGCACCTTGTCGACGGCGCGATGACCCGCCCCGAGCGCGGTCACCACCAGCGACCCCGAGCGCGGCCGCAGCACCAGCACCAGACACAGCCCGAGCACCGCCAGCGCGAGGAACGCCCAGGGCAAGTGCCGCTTCAGCGCCTGACCGCGGAAATGGATCTCCGGCTCCGGCAGCGGCAGCGCCGTCGACGTGCCCTGCCCCAACCCGCGCAGCAGCGGACTGCCGGGTCTGCCGAAGCCCGCGGGCAGCTCCAGACGCACCGTCTCGCGCGCCGCCCGTTGAGCTCGCCGCTGAGCGGCGCTGTCCGGCTCGACCTCGACGTCCTGCCCCACCATCACCGAGGGCAACGCGAGCTGCACCGTCTTGGTCGAGGGCGGCATCGCCAGCGCCGACTGCGGCGGCGGATTCGACGAGCGCCGCGCGCCCGCCGGCGCCGACGAACGCGGACGCGAGCCCAGCCGCGGACCGGGCTCAGCCTCGCCCGCCGCCTCCGACGTCAGCAGCACGTCCGGAGGACGGCTCGTCGGCACGTCCGAGGGAAAGCGCGCCAGCTCCGGCTCCTGCCGCTCGCGCGCCCGGGGACGCGAGCTGCTGCGCTTCGCGCGGCCCGCGGCGTTGCCGAAGCTCTCCAGCGTGGGCACGCTGCGCCGCCCGACGGGCTCCGAGCTCGACGCGACCTCGGGCAGACCCACGTGCGCTGGCTCGGCGGGCGCTGGCTCCCCAAAAGCGGGCTCTGCGGGCACCGCCTCTGCGGAAGCGGGCTCGGCAGCGGGCTCGGCGAATGCCGGCTCGGCAGCGAACGCTGCCGCGGGCTCCGGCGCCGCGCCGCTGGGCGCCACCGGCTCTGACAGCCCCACCGGCTCCAACGCGACCGGCGCCTCCTGCACGCTCGCTGGCTCGGGCTCCACCTCCACGGTCGTCTCATCGGCGAACGCGGGCGCGCGCGGCCGTGCTTCGGCGCGTGGGAAGACGGAATCCGGACGCGGAAAACTGGGACTCGCCAGCACGTCGATGCTCGGCAACGCCACCACGCCGCCCGAGGCCACCGGCTCCGCGGCGCGCGCGGCGGGGGCCTGCGCCGCCCGCTCGCCCTCTCCTCCCGTGGCGGGACGCGGCGCGAACAGCTCCTCCCCGCGAGCTCTCGGCGCGCCCGACGGAAACGGACGTGACGGCCGGGGCGCGGCGCCGGGACTCGAAACAGGACGCGGCGCGGAGCCGCTCGACAGATATTGCGCGTCGGCGCTGCGCCGCGAAACCTCCCAGGGCGACGCGCTGTTCTCCTTCTCCGCCTCACGCGCGGACTTACCCAGCCGCAGCCCCCCGAACCCCTTCGGCGGCGGACGGCTGGTGGAGAACGCCACTGGATCCGGGGGCTCCAGCGAAGAACCGGGCGGCGGCGGCGTGGAGTCGAACAGATCGGACAACACCAGCTCGGCGACGGGAGCCTTCAGCTCGTTGCTCGAAGACGGCCTGGGAGTGAGCGCCCGCGGCTGAGTCGGGGCGGCGGGAGTGACGGCTGCGGGCGTCACAACCGGCGGCGTCATCACATCCTCCGGGCTGAACGGCACATCCAGCGCGATCGGCTCCACCTCTTCCGTGTGCTCGTTGCCCGCGTACGGCACACCGACCCCGTACACCGGACCTTCCTCGTCCGAGGTGCCGGCCATGGCCGCTGCTTCAAACCCCACACCGGGCTCGAGCGCTGCCGAGACCCCCCAGCTGGAATCGATCGAATGCTCCCCTGCGGGTGGCTTACCTGAAGATGTAGTCACGGGGCAGCCCTTGCCAGCAGTACGCATACTCCATCGAGAGAGCAGCCGCGACCGCCGAATTGGGTCAGCCCGGCCCCGCTCGACAAAAATCCAGCACCGCTGCCACGCCCCACAGCCCCTGCGGGCCCCCCCGTCGGAATCGCCACCCCTCACCAGCAGCGGGGGCGACCTGCGAACGCAGCGGCACCGGCGAATCCGCGCACGCAGTTCCACCGTGACGCGGGCCCTCCAGCACCCGGAACCACCCCTTCGGGGAAGAATGAGGATGGGCCGGACCTCAACCTTCACACCACGACCGGAACCTCGGCACCCTCGCCGACAGCAGCAGACACGGCAGCGAACGAAGACGGGCGGCGGTGACGAGCGGAGACGGACCGGCGGCGGACCTGCCCACGTGGGTGCGCTCGTCGAACGAAGTCCTTGCGCGCCCCTGTGGGCACGATCGCCGACCAAGCCCTGCGCTGGTAGTCGGTGCGGCGCGGAGCTGGATCGACGATGGGCGCAGAGCCGCGCCGCACCGTCCGCCCTCACGGGGCGCGATCATGGAACCAAGTCGCCCGATCGCGGCAGAAAAAGGGGCGGCGACGATCTGCGTCCTGCGCTCGCGCACAGCATCCTTCGCGCCCACCCGACGGTGCCCTGCGAGCCCGAAACGCCGTCCTGCGATCGCCGAGCAAAGTCGCGATGCCAGTGGCGAAGCTCGCTATTGGCACGCCCGGATCTTGCGCTGCGCGCCCCCCGGCGCCCGAAATGGGCACCCGGCACCCCTGCAAGCGACACGCCGCCGCTCGCCTTCACACCGCAGCCGCCCGCGGAATCGCACCGGGCACTCAATATTGCCGCACGCGCTCCGCGCGACTCGAGCTTTGCGCCGCGCGGCACAGCACCCCGCAAATTGCGGAAGGCCATTCTTCTCGATCTGCTTCACAGCCCGTCCCGCTCCGGCGCCTGCAGCCGAGCGCGGACCACCCTGACGGTGTGCTCGGCCCCATCACCGGCGCTGCACCGGCGGACCTGGGCAGCCACGCAAGGCGCACGAATCCTGCAAGCGGAGTGAGCCCCGCTCCGCAATGACTCGGCGAGCACCTCCATCGAGCCCCGCGCGCTCACTGCGAGGGCAGGCTCCGGCGCCCCGCAGGCACCGGAGACAACCTATCACCGCTCCACGCGATGTGGCGCCCCACGCCCCGAAACCGCCAGCCTCCTCCGACGGCACGCCCCTGGCCCCGCCAGCTCGGCCCGAGAAACCGCAAGCCCTCTGCCCCACCGCTGGATCTACGCAGAGGACATGGGGCCCGGAACAACGCGGCCCGGAACAACTGGGTTCGTCACCATGAACTTCATGAACTGACTGAGCCTCCTTGCACGATCTGAAATTTGTGCCAAATCATGGCCGTGAAGACTCGCCGCCAGCTCGCCTTCCGGTTCCGGACGTGGGGCGGAGCCCGCAAGGGCGCTGGCCGGCCGCCGAAGGGCACGGTCGCTGGGGTGTCTCATCTGCGCCGTCCGGCGCTGTCCCGGCACCATCCGGTGCACGTTACCTTGCGCATTGTCGCCGGCGTGCCGTCGCTGCGCGGCACCATCTTCAACGAGGTGCGCCGCGCTCTGGCGGAGGGGCAGCAGCGCTTCGGCTTTCGCCTCGTGCATTTCTCCGTGCAATGCAATCACGTGCACCTGATCGCGGAGGCGGCGGATCGGCGGGCGCTGTCGCGGGGGATGCAGGGTCTTTCCATCCGGGTGGCGCGCGCCGTGAATCGGGCGCTGTCGCGCAACGGGCGGGTGTTCGCGGATCGCTATCACGCGCGGGCGTTGACCACGCCGCGGGCCGCTCATTTTGCCCTGCGCTACGTGCTGCTCAACGCGCGCAAGCACCAGCGATCGCCTCAGTCGCCGCGCGCGGCGACCGAGGCGGAGCTGCCCATGGGCTTCGTCGATCCGTGTTCGTCAGCGCCCTGGTTCGGCGGTTTCAGTCGTCCTGCCGAGCTGGCGTTCGGCGCGGCGAGCGCGAGGCGGCGCTGGCGGGCTTCCTCCGAGCGGGCAGCGCCGGTCGTCCCTGCAAGGACTTGGCTGCTGCGGCGAGGGGCGCTCCGCTACGGCGGCTTCGACCTCGATGATGCGCCTGCGTGAGCCATCGGCGCGAGAGGCTCGCGCAGACGTGAGGATGCGCTCGATGTCAGCTCGAGAGGTCGAGTCGGAGCGAGCGGTGATCTCGCGTCGTGAGGTGGGCAGTCCTGGCGTCGCGCGGAGTCCTGGAAGGCCGAGCCCCAAAAACCATCCCGCTCACGAACCGCGGCGCTCGCGAGGTGCCCCGACGGGTTGCGGAGCGCTCACCATGGCGCTCGCGAACCGCGGCGCTCGCGAGGTGCCCCGACGGGTTGCGGAGAGCGCGAAGCAGCGCTCGCGAGGGCGGGGTCATTGCCACTCGATGTTGGCGCGCCGCAGCAGCCCTTGCTGCTGGCGGCGATCGCCGTAGAAGATCTGCGATCCGGCGATCGCGAACGCGGGCGCGTCGGCGGCGGCGCTCGCGCGCCAGAGCAACTCCTCCGCCGTCGGCTCCTTCGGGGTCGTCTCTGGCGCGTCCTTCGCGGCCGCCTCCTGCTTCGCCGACGCGTCCTTTGAGGCGCCGTCGGCGGGCCACACGAAGCCTTCGAGCAACGCGCCGTTCGGCGGGCGGCAATCGAGGCTGCCGTAGCAGCGGTTGCCCTCGCAGGCGATGCGCACCGCGACCGCGTCGCCGCTGCTGGTGCGGATCTGGCGGGGTTCGCCGCGCACATTGGCGTCGGCGTCGATCTCGACGGCCCAGGCGCGCCCGCCGCCGCCGCCGACCACCGGGTGTTCGATCCACGCCAGCAACGCGCCGTTGCCCTGGGCAGCCAGCACCGGGGAGCTCAGGGTGCCAGCCTCCGTGCGTTGCACGACGCGCGCTTCGCCGAGGCGCGCTCCGTTCTTCGGGTCGAGCCGCGCCAGCAGGAGGCGCTGCTCGTTGCCTCTGCTCTGCACCCAGGCGATCCAGGCGCTGTCGCCACGGCGCAGGAGTTGCACCGCCACCGCGGGGCCAGGGCCCACGGCCAGCGGCGCGGGCGGCGAGACGGGCGTGAGGTCCGCGCCCAGGCGCGCCGTGAACACGCGCGACTGTCCCTGAGGATCGGAGATCCAGGCCGCCATGAAGCCTTGCGGCAGGACCGCCGCCGCGAGCGCCGTCACTTGCCCGGCTGCCTGCGTGAGCATGCGTTGCTGCGTCCTGCCCGTGCGCGGGATCAGCGTGGCGAAGACCTCGGGGCGCAGCTTGTCCAGCGCGGTCCAGAGCAAGAGCGCGCGGCCGTCGCTGGATCCAGCGAGCGCGAGCCCGCCCGGCGCTCGCGCTCGGTAGGAGATCACCTGCATCGCACCGGGCGACTTCTGGCCCCGCCCCAGGGGGCGCACGGCCAGCAGCGCGCGCAGGGGCCCCATGCGTCCATCGGGCGCCGGGGTCGTGCGCTTGACGTACGGGGTGCTCTCGTCGAACTGCGTGAGCGATGCCACGAGCCAGCCATCGGCGACTTGCGCCGCGGCCACGTCGGCGAGCGGATCGCTGTCCGCGACGCTGCGCATCTCGATCGCGCGCGGCGCCTCGCCCGACAGCGTGCGCGCCGGCGGGTCCCAGGAGCGCGATCGCGGGCGCAGCTCGACGGCGTACAGAGGCACGGGCGCCGCAGGCAGCGCGGCGAGCGCCGAGCAGGTGTCCGGTCCGCAATGCAGGCCCCACGCCAGATCCGGCGTCTGGCCCGCGGCGGGCTCGATGCGCAGCGGCTCCGAGGCGAGCACGCCGAAGTCGGGGCTCAGCTCGACGTAGGTCGGCACCGGCTCCTGCGCGTTGCACTGGCCCTCGCGCGGGCAAGGCAGCGCGCGCGTCAGCATCGCCAGGCCGCCGCCCTTGCGGGCAAACTCCGGACGATCGCTGGCCTCGCCGACGAAGGTCAGCTCCGCGCGCCGCGCGTCCAGCTTGGCCTCGCCCGAGAGGCGCGCGATGCGGAAGCGGCGCTGGCCACGCGGCGCCTGACCCAGATCTTCCCAGACCAGGAGCGCGTCGGGGCTGCGTTCGCTGCTGGAGACGAAGCCGTACAGGCGCTGGCTGCCCAGCCCCGGGAGTTGCACCGGCGCGTGCGCGCGCTTGGTGTCGGCGCCCAGCGCGGCCGCCCACAGGTGCTGTTCCTCGCCATCTTGTTCCACCCAGGCAACGACCAGTCGATCGCCGGCGCGCGCGGCGTCGATCTCCGGTGACAGGCGCTTGCCGGTCACGAGATCGCTCTGTCCGATCAGGGTCGCGTCCGAGCCCAGGAAGAGCACGCGCAAGGTGTCGCTGCCGTCGTTCGCGGGTACGACCGCCGCCACGGCCACGCCATCGCTGAACTCGACCGCTTGCCAGGCCTTGGCGCGGCTCGCCACACGCAACGGCGCCGGGCGCGGCTGGTCCTTGAAGTCGATCGCTGTCGCGCGCAGCTCCGCCGAGCCCTCGCGCACGCTGGCCCAGGCCGCGATCGGCGCGGCGCCGCCGCCCAGCGCCTCGATCCACGCCACCTCGCCCGCGGCTTCTTCCAGCAAGGTCGGGCCCGCCAGCAGCGCGCCGCGCTCGCTCAGGGACAGCGCCTCGACGCGCGTGGCCGCCGGCAGCGCGCGCGTGAACAGCGCGAGGAAGCCGCCGCCGCTCGGCACGACGCGCGCCAGCGCGAGATCCGCCGGCGCATCGGCGAGCGCGCGCGGGCTGTCGAGCAAGGCGCCCTTCGCGTCGAGAGCGACCGAGAACCAGCGACGCTTGCCTTGTTCGTCGGAGGCGGCCCAGAGCGCCACCGCGCGACCGTCGCGGCCGGCGCCCAGATAGGGACCGAAGGTGCCCTCCGACACCTGACCGATCAGCGTCGCCGACAGGGACGCAGGTCCATCGACAGGTGCGTCCGACTTGCCCTCGGTCGCCGGCGGTACGGGGCGCGCGGTGAGCTGTGTGGGAGGCAGGCCGCCCGAGGGCTGCGCCGCACATGCGAAGGAAAGAACGAGGCCCGCCAGCCTCGAAAGAGGTTTGCCGGCCCTGGAGCCGCGATTGCCGGACCTGCCTGTCACGCGCTGCACGGCGCGAGTCTTAGCAACGCTCGCTCGCGCTCGCGCAGTTCTCACAGCGGTTCTATATGTCCGGCGCGCCGCCGAGGCCCGTGGCTCACCCCGCGTGCAGAAACTCCAAAGTCGGAAGCGGCTCCGGCCGTTCTGGCGATTGATGTTCGTTTGCGCATCTGCCTATCGTCGCGAAAACGTTCGCTCGATGCTCGGGGGGCGCAACGACAGTGGGGCGGACTTCGACAGGGCCAAAGAGCCATCCGAGAAGAGATGATATCGATTCATCCACGCACGCTCGCCGCGGGCGCCATCGTCATCGCGGCCGCGGGGTTCATCTATGCCGGCATCATTCCCGGCGGGCCCCTGGCTCTACTGGTCTCGATCCTGGCCGGACTCGGAGCGCTGTTCATCGCCGGGCAGGGCACGGGCGGAAGCCCGTACGCTCCGTTGCTGCCGGCGTTGAGAGCGACGCGCCAGGGCCAGCCCGTGGACGCTCCGGAGGGCGTCTCGCACGAGCTCGGGCGCGTCTACGATGAGCTGTCGCGCGTGGCCGAGCTGATCGGCTCGGCGCAGCGCGAGCGCGACGAGGTCGAGCGGCTGCGCCAGCGCGCCGCCGCGGATGAAGCCAAGGTGCGCGAGCTGCAGGCGGAGCTCGAGGCGCGAGCCAACCAGCCGCAGTTCACCGAGGCGCTGCGCGAAGCGCGGCGCGCGCTCGTGGAAGGCATGGACGCCCTCAGCGAGGGCGCGGCCACGCAGAGCGAGCTGGGCACGCAGGCCAGCCAGTATCTGAACACGATGTCCACCTCGCTCAAGGAGATCAACGAGCACATCGAGGTGCTCGCCGCCCGCGCCGAGGAGAGCAGCACCTCGATCCAGGGCATGACCCAGACCACCGATCAGGTGGCGGAGAACATGGGCGAGCTGGGCGTCTCGGTGCGCGAGTCGGTGGCCTCGATCGAAGAGATGACCTTCTCGATCAAGGAGGTCGCCAAGAACGTCGACGCGCTCTCGCTGACCGCGGAAGAGACCAGCGCCAGCATGAACCAGATGGACGTGTCCATCGATCAGGTGCAGTCAAACGCCAACGAGACGGCGCGCCTGTCCGAGGAAGTGACGCGCGACGCCGAGCACGGCGCCGAATCCATCCTCAAGACGATCGGCGAGATTTACCGCATCAAGGAGAGCAGCCAGGAAGCGGTGGCGGTGATCTCCAACCTCGGTTCACGCATCGACGCCATCGGTCAGATCCTGAACGTGATCGACGAAGTCGCCGAGCAGACCAACCTGCTGGCCTTGAACGCCGCCATCATCGCCGCCCAGGCGGGTGAGCACGGCAAGGGCTTCGCGGTGGTGGCCGAGCAGATCAAGGATCTGGCCGAACGCTCCGGCGCCAGCACCAAAGAGATCGCCGACCTGATCAAGACCATCCAGTCCGAGAGCCGCAACGCCATCCAGGCCGTGGAGCGCGGCGCCCAGAACGTCGATCGCGGCGTGCAGGTGTCAAACGAGGCCGAGCGCGCGCTGAAGAAGATCCTGGAGAGCTCGGAGAAGAGCACCGACATGGTGCGCGCCATCGCGCGCGCCACGGTCGAGCAGGCCAAGGGCAGCAAGCAGGTCACCGACTCGATCGGGCGCATCGCCGAGACGGTGCAGCAGATCGCCGCCGCCACTGCCGAGCAGGCGCGCGGCTCCGAGCTGATCATGACCACCGGCGAGCGCATGCGCGGCATCTCCCAGCAGGTGGAGCGCTCCAGCCAGGAGCAGGCGCGCGGCGGCCGCCAGGTCTCGCAAGCGATCGAGAGCATCCGCGCCATGGCCGAGCGCCTCACCACGATGCACCAGGAAAAGGGCCGCGAAGCGCAGAACGCGCTGCGCATCACCGAGCGCATCGCAGCCCAGGCGCGGGAACAGCGCGAACAGCTGCGGCAGCTGGCGGAACGGACTCGGCACTTCGGGGACGAATGAGCGGCGACGAGTGAGCGGCGAGAGCCCGGCGCGCTGATTCTGCGCACCGGGCGCTCCCCGTTCCAGGGTGCAGCCGCAGCGCCTGCTGATCGCCAGGCTCACTTCGGTTGGCGGGCTCAGCGCAGACGTGACGCCGGACCCGCTATTCGATCGCGGTCGAATGAGCAGGCGAAGTCCGATCCCCTGCCCCTCAATGCGTGACCGTCACGCTCCCCGACTTGAGATCCGAGAGCGTCGCGAACGGTCCCGAGTCGATCAGCTCCACGCCGTCCAGGTTCACGGTTCCGGAGGCGCTCGCCTGCCGGAACTTGCCCTGGAAATGCGAGTGGAACACGAAATCACCCGAGCTGGTCGTCGAGTGCCGGTTGTCGTGCTCGGTCTCGCCGAAGCCCGTGAGCTGGACGTCGAAGCTCAGTGTGCCGATCAGCTCGCCCGTGAACTCGTCGACCAGCTCGAAGCTGTCCGCGAAGCTGGCGGAATGAACGCCGTTCTGTGCGTACTCGGCGGGCTCATCGACCACGACCACGTCCCGGGTTTGCCCGGTGCAGGTGCTGACCTGGCTGAAGAACAGCAGCACGGAGCTCCCGCTGGAGTTGCCCCGGCTGCCGTGCACGCCGTCGCGTGACAGCTCGATCGTCAGCGCCGTGTCGAGCAGACCGCTCGTGCCGTCGTCGCAGCTGATCTCGTCCTGTTGAAACAGGTTCAATTCGGCGATCTCGCCTTTCATCTGCAAGTGCTCCGCGGCAGCGGAGCTGGACGACGCGCGAGTCAAAACAAAACCAGCCGCAAGCAGACCGGCGGCAACCCAACTGTGCTTCATGGCACCCCCTTCGTTTTTCACGGTGTAACACTGGCGTGAAACACGCGCCAATCACCCCGGCGAATGCTAACGCGGTGAGCGCGCAGCGCGCGGATCCGGAACGGCGGCGGCGAGAGCCCGGAGACCGCTACTCCCGCTCGCAAGCACCGAGCGCTCGGGCGCGCAGCGTGTGCTCGCCGAGGCCGGCGTTCCAGGGCACGATCAAGCGCCCGGCGAAGTTGCCGTTGGGGTCGCTGATCAAGGTGCCGAGCGGGATCAGGTTGCCCTTCGCGTCGCTGAGCTCGACCTGGACGCTCATGTCGGGGCAGCTGCGGCGCCCCGCCGTGACCAGGCCGGAGACGAACAGGGCCTTGCCGCGCTCCGCGTTCCGCGGGCCGCGCGCGAAGCTCACATGACTGATCACGAGCGGCTCTTCGTCCGCGGCAGGCTGGCCCGGCTTCGGTAGCACCTCCCGCGCGGGGTCGCCGTCGTCCTCGGGCTCGGCGGGTGCGCCCGGACGCGCGCTGGCGGCGGCAGGATCAGCGCCGCCCGCGCCCGCGGCGCCCGCGCCCGCGGGGTCGGAACCGTCGGCGGCGCGAGGCGCGGCGGCTGCGTTGCGCCGCTCCGCGAGCGCGCTGCCCGATTCGCTGCGGTCGGGCCAGGCGAAGGGGTCGCGCGGCTGGACATGCTGGGGCCGCCCGGCGTCGGACATTTCGAGCTCCTGTGCTGCACCTCCCAGATCGATGCGATGCCAGAGCTCGCCGTCGGAGACCTCGACCCAGGCGTGCGCCTCGTTCATCGCCATGCGCGTGGGGATGCCCAGGCCCAGCGCCGTGATCATGAACGCATAGGCGCGGTGCCGGCAAATGCCGCGCGCGGTGAGCGCGATCTCGCGGTACAGCGCCAGCCCGTAGCCCTGCGGCTTGCGCTCCGAGGCGCGAAACCGCCGAAAGTGCTCCACCAGGTGCAACACGGCCTCGCGCGGGCGCGAGCTCTCGGCCACGCCCAGCGCCCGCGCCACCTCCAGCGCGCTCTGCTTGACCACCGGCGGCAGCGACGGCAGGTCGCGCGCGAGCTGCGCCCAGCTGGCGTCGCGATAGGGGCTGCCGAACACGCGGCGATCGGCCGCGATCTGCAGCGTAAACTGGAAGCGCCCGGTCGTCGGCGAGCGCACGTACCAGTTCTCGGCGCTGTCCATCATGAAGCTGGCGCGCGCATCCGGGTTCTGGTGCGCCACCACCAGCCGCGCGCCGGGCGCGACCGAGGGGATGCTCGCCGGCACGCCCGCGCGCAGCTCGAGCTCCAGCGTGGCGTAGAAGTGCTCATCGCCGGGCGCCAGCACGCCCGCGACCGGCACGGCGCCGAGGTGCGCGTCGCGCACGATCAGCTCGCCATCGCGGCTCACCGAGTCGTAGACGACCAGGCGCTTGAACGGCACCAGCGTGGGCGTGAACGGATCTTCGTAGCTGACATGGCTCGGACGCTCGGTGTTGCGATCGATGCTGAACGGTGAGCTCGGCGTGATCCCGGCCTCGCTCAGCGAGCCCGGCGCCGCGCCGTCGTCGGCGGCGCGGCTGCCAGAGCCGGGGCCGCCGGAATTCGAGTTGCCGGAACCAGCGCCCGGGCTGCGCTGTGCGCTGGGCGGCGGCGGATACTGACCCGTGACGACCGGCTCGACGGGGCCTTGCCCCGGCAGATCGATGTACTCGTGCAACACGGGCTCGGCAGCCGCCTCGCGCATGCCCAGCGTGCTCCACGCCCCCCAGCACAAGCTGCTCGCCGCGAGCAACGCCAGCGCGCGCCGGCGCCACGCAGCCCAGCTGTGCAGCGGTTGGCTGGCACGCGCGACTCGCCCCGGCGGCTGTGACATGACTCTGGACATTGTTGCCCAAATGGAGCGGCTTTCCGAGCGCGGATCGTGAAATTCCATCGCACGGGCTGGCCCGGAGCACTACTGTCCCGGTCGCCGACCCCGCTCGCGACGACCTCGAGCCCGACCTTCGATGCGAAACTTTCCTTTTTGGCTCTCTTTGCTGGCCGTCGCCGGGCTGTCGGCGACCGGCCAGGCGCAGCAGCCTCTGGTCCTGCAGCAGCGCTTGCCCGAGCTGGGGCGCAGCGTCGCGAGCACGGACGACTCGACGGCGCTGGCCCTGAATCCGGCCAATCTGGCGTTCTTGCCGGGCAGCGAGCTGCGCTGGACGGGCACGTTCATGCCGGAGGACGTGAGCGTCCCCTGGCGCGGTCACGCCTTCGCGCTGGCGCTGCCGCTGCCCTTCTCGCTCGCGACCGGCTTGCGGCTGGACCTGGTGGACCCGCCGGGGCTGGCGGGCGTGCCGAGCAGCTCCAACTATCAGTGGCTCACCTGGGGCCTGGCGGCGCGCTCGGGCAAATCGTTCGCCTTCGGCGCGACGCTGGAGCA
>DASTRX010000223.1:0-4066 GCA_035760985.1 Polyangiaceae bacterium | reverse complement strand
CTCGGAGCTCGGCGCTGCAGCGAAATGCAGCGCCAGGGCCCGGGGTGCCCCGCACCCCACCGAGCTCAGGACTGCAAGGCTTCGGAGCCGGCGATGATCTCGATCAGCTCGGTGGTGATCACAGCCTGGCGCTGGCGATTGTACCGCAGCGTGAGCGACGCGATCATGTCGGAAGCGTTCTTGGTGGCGGAGTCCATCGCGGTCATGCGCGCGCCGAGCTCCGCCGCGACCGAGTCGTAGAGCGCGCGCAGCAGCGTGATCTCGATGTACATCGGCACCAGGGTCTCGAACAGCGAGCCCTGGTTGGGCTCGAAGATGTACTCGGGCGCCGGCTCCGCGTCGCTCTCCGGCGCGGCGGGCACCTCGCTCAACGGCAGCAGGGTGCGGCTGATCACCTGCTGCGTCATCGCGCTCTTGAACTCGTTGTAGATCAGGTAGATCGCGTCCACCTCGCCGCTCAAGAACGGCGCCAGCAGCGTGCGCGCGATGCGCCGCGCCTGGGCCAGGTTCAGGTCCTCCCAGACGCCATCGAAGTCCTGGAAGGACGGCGCCGAGCGGCGGCGAAAGTAGTCGCGCGCGCGGCGACCGACGGTCGCGAACTTGACCTCGACGCCCTCGGCGAGCTTGGCCTTCCAGAGCGCTTCGGCGCGCTTGTTGATGTTGGTGTTGAACGCGCCGCACAGGCCGCGATCGCTGCTGATCACCAGGAACAGCACGCGCTTTTCCTCGCGGCGCGCCAGCAGCGGATGCGGGTGCTCGAGGCTGTTCGCCCCGATCGCCCGCACCACTTCGCTCAGCATCTCGGAGACTTGCTGCGCGTAGGGTCGCATCGCCGTGATGCGTTGCTGAGCGCGGCTCAAGCGCGCGCCCGCCACCATCTTCATGGCACGCGTGATCTTCTGCGTGCTCTTGACGGTGGAGATGCGCTTGCGGATCGCCTTGAGGTTGGCCATCGGTGTTTACGCTCGGGCCGCTGCCGCCGACGCCGCAGCGGGCTTCGCGGCAGCCTTCTGGGCGCTGCTGACGAACTTGCCGGCAAACTCCTTGAGCGCCGCGTCCAGCTGCCCCTTGAGCTTGTCGCTGAGCTGCTTGTCGGAGGCGAAGGTCGCCCAGATCTCGGGGTGCTTCTCGTCGATGAAGCGCAGCAGCTCCTGCTCGAACTCGCGCACGCCATCCACAGGCACGCCGTCCAGATAGCCGTTGGTGCCCGCGTAGATGCTGGCCACCTGACGCTCCACCGGCATCGGCACGTACTGACCCTGCTTGAGCAACTCGACCAGGCGCTGCCCGCGCGAGAGCTGGGCGCGCGTGGCGGCGTCCAGATCCGCGGCGAACTGGCTGAACGCCGCCATCTCGCGGTACTGCGCCAGGTCCAGGCGCAGCGTGCCGGCGATCTTCTTCATGGCCTTGGTCTGCGCGTTGCCGCCCACGCGGCTCACCGAGATGCCGACGTTGATGGCCGGGCGAATACCCGAATAGAACAGGTCGCTCTCCAGGAAGATCTGCCCGTCCGTGATCGAGATCACGTTGGTCGGGATGTACGCCGAGACGTCACCGGCCTGGGTCTCGACGATCGGCAACGCCGTCAGCGAACCACCGGAGTACGGATCCTTGGCGAGCTCCAGGTTGGCCTTGTCGGGCCGTGCCTCCAGCGCCTTGTGCGCTGCCTCGCGGCCGTCGTCGCGCAGGTACTCCTTGCCGTCTGCGCCGCGGAATTTCTCGTCCCCCGGCGGCACCTTGCTGCCCTTGGGCACGATGAACCAGCGCTCCGCCATCTTCGCGGCGCGCTCCAGCAGGCGCGAGTGCACGTAGAACACGTCACCCGGATACGCCTCGCGCCCCGGCGGGCGGCGCAAGAGCAGCGACATCTGGCGGTAGGCCACGGCCTGCTTGGACAGGTCATCGTAGATGCAGAGCGCGTGCTCGCCGCGATCGCGGAAGAACTCCGCCATGGTGACGCCGGTGTACGGCGCGAGGAACTGCAGCGGCGCCGCCTCGGTGGCGGTCGCCACGACGATGATCGTGTACTCGAGCGCGCCGTTGATGCGCAGCTGCTCGACCACCTGGGCCACCGTGGACGCCTTCTGGCCGATGGCCACGTAGACGCAGCGCACGCCGGTGCCCTTCTGGTTGATGATCGTGTCGACCGCGATCGCGGTCTTGCCCGTCTGGCGGTCCCCGATGATCAGCTCGCGCTGGCCGCGCCCGATCGGGATCATCGCGTCGATGGCCTTGATGCCCGTCTGCAGCGGCTCCTTCACCGGTTGGCGCGCCAGGATGCCCGGCGCCTTGATCTCGATGCGGCGCTGACCGTCGGCCTGGATCGGTCCTTTGCCGTCCACGGGCTGGCCCAGCGTGTTCACCACGCGGCCGAGCAGCGCGTTGCCGACCGGCACGCTGGCGATGCGCCCGGTTCGCTTGACCGAGTCGCCTTCCTTGATGCGCGTCTGGTCACCGAGCAGCGCCACGCCGACGCTGTCCTCTTCGAGGTTCAGCACCAGGCCGTACACGGCGTTGCTGAACTCCACGAGCTCCCCCGCCATGGCCCCTTCGAGCCCGTACAGGCGCGCGATGCCGTCACCTGTGGACAGCACGGTCCCCGTCTCCTTCACCTGCGTCGCGCTGTCGAAGTTTTGGATCTGCGACTTGATGATCTGTGAGATCTCGTCCGCGCTGAGTTGCATATCTGCTCCGTGTCCTTTGGTGCCACCGGGCGGCTATGCGGCCCCGGGTGGCGCTGAGTCATTGCGTCGCGATCGCTTCGGCGGATCGCGTCAGGTCGTAGCGACCAGCTTGCGGCGCAGCTCCTCGAGCCGGCCCTTGATGCTGCCATCGATGGTGTTGTCCCCGATGCGGGCCACGATGCCCCCGATCAGCTCGGGATCTTCCTCATGCTCCACGATCACGCGCTTGCCGAGCGCGCGCTCCAGGCCCTGCTTCAACTGGTTGAAGTAGGTCTCCGGCAGGCTGCTGGCCGAGATGATCTTCGCGCGGCAGACGCCGTTTCTCTCATCGGAGAGCGTGCGCAAGCGGCGCGCGATCGCCGGCAGCTCCCCGAGCCGGCGCCTGCGCAGCAGCACCAGGAGCGCGTTCACCGTGAGCGGGCTCAGCTCCGCGCGCCGGGCGATATGCCGCAGCAGCAGCTCGCGCTGCGACTCCTCCAGCACGGGGTTCTCGAGCGCGCGCCGCAGGATCGGCAGCTCCGAGAAGGAGGCGGCGAAGTCGCTGATCTCCTGGCCCAGTCGCTCCAGTTGGCCGGCTTCCGCTCCGAGCTCGAAGATGGCTCGGGCGTAACGTTCTGCAGCTCCTCCGCCGCTCATGTCACTTCACTCCTGGGCACTCCGCCATTGGGCAACAGCGAAGGGCGACCGGGCTCGCTCGCGCGCTGGGGCTCGGCGAGCCCGCCCACGGCCGGCGCCAGCGCCAGCAGATATTCCTCGCACAGCCGGCGGTGGTCGTCGGTGGAGACGTTCTGCTGCAGGAGCGTGCGGGCGGACTCGATGGCGGCCACCGCCGTCTCCCGGGTCAGCTGCTCGCGCAGCGCTTCCAGCTCGCGCTCGATCAGGGTGCGCGCCTCCTGCTCCAGCCGGGCGCGGCGCGCTTTCGCATCCTCCAGGACCCGGTGCCGCTCGATCTCGGCCCCCTCGCGCATCTCCCGGCGCACGCGCTCGATCTCGGCGTCCAGATTGTCGAGCTTGGCGCGGTAGACGCGCAGCTGCTCGGTGGCCTCCGCCTGCATCGCGGACGCATCCTCGATGCCGCGCAGGATGCGCTGGCGGCGATCCGCCAGGCCCTGAGCCAGCGGCTTGCGACCGAAGCGCACGAGCAGCCCGATCAAGAGCGCCGTATTGAACAGCTGCGCCGCGAAGGGCGCGGGCGTGCCCGGCGCGCGCCAGAGCACGCTGGGCTCCACGCCGGCCTTCTCGCCGAGCATGCCGTGGTACCAGTTGAACTCCTGGTGGTGTTCGCCGTCGTGACCACTACCAGCGTGCCCTTCGTGAGTCTGGGTAGCGGCGTGAGCCTGGGTAGCGGCGTGAGTCTGGGTAGCGGCGTGAGTCTGGGTAGC
>DASTRX010000222.1:0-89483 GCA_035760985.1 Polyangiaceae bacterium | reverse complement strand
CGGTGAGGCGATCTTCAACCTGCCGAACGGCTTCCAGGGCTACTACGTGGCGAACGCCGCTGGTACCCGCCTCGCAGAGGCCCCGGTGGGCATCGTGATCGACCCGGCGCAGAACAACGGCACCGTGACCAACGGCGCCAGCTGCCACAGCTGCCACAATGCCGGCATGATCACCTTCACGGACACGGTCCGTCCGTTCGTCGAGGCCAACAAGCGCCTCTTCGACAACGAGACCTACGAGCACGTGATCAACCAGTACCCGAAGGATCCGAACGAGTTCCAGCGCGTGATGGACGCTGATAGCGCCATCCACGTCAACGCGGTGGAGAAGGCGGGCGTACCGAAGGGCGCGCCGGACGCGGTGTCTCGCGTTTACCTGGACTTCCAGTTCAACGTGAACATCGATGCGAAGATCGCGGCGGGTGAGCTCGGGGTGACCGAGGAGTACCTGAAGCAGAGCATCAATGACCTCGACCCGGCTCTTTCGAACCTGGGTGACGAGGGTGGTTACGTCTCCCGCGAGGTGTTCACCGCGAACTTCCTCGACTCGCTGTGCATCCTGCACACGGTGGACGAGAACCAGCCGGCTAACTGCCCGTAATAGAAGACAATAGAGCGTTGCGGCTCTGAAGCAAAGATCCCGGCGGCGCCTTCGGGCGCCGCCGGGCAAGTCTTCGAGAAGGCCGATGGTGCTGGAGCATCATCGGTCTTTTGGCGTTTGTGGCCCCGAGCACGCCAGCGGCGCTGGTAGCCGAGATCCCACAGTGGCGTGTGCAGCCGGGGTCCCGCAGGGGCGTTGTAGCGCGGGTTCCCGTACGGCGTGTGTAGCCGGGGTTCTCGCGCCGGCGTTTGCAGCCGCGGCCGCGCTGGTCGTGCGGCGCAGGCCTGCCCGGTGAGCCTCCCGTCGCCGCGACAGGGGAGTTCCTAGCTCGTGGACGCGGACGGGAAACGGGCGGCGTCCAGAGGAGGCCTCGAGCGGGCCGGAGCACGAAACGCGGCGGCGGCGAGCAGGCAGAACACGGGACTGATCGCCAGGTGGTAGCGGTCGTCGCCGAAGAAGACCATGTGGGTGAGCGACGTCACTGCCAGCAGCCCGAACAGGAAGGCGAGCCCCGCATTCAGAGGCGGGGCACCGGGCAGGCGCAGGAAGCCGAGCACCGGGATGAGGACGCCCACCCAGTACAGAGGCCGATCGGGAAGGGACAGCGCGTAGAGGTCGTAGAGCACCAGGCCCGCAACGACAACAGCCTGAGGCCACCGCTGGCGCCAGGAACGTCCCCAGAAGCGCGACACGGCGCCGAGCGCGGCCGCGAACATGAGCAAGTGGTGGAGCCCTGTCATCAGGTTCATCACCCGCCACTCGTGCTCGCGCTGCCAGGCGCCCGGCTGCGCCTCGGCCAGGTAGGCGATCGCGAACGACTCGTGATTGTACGTGTGGCTCAACTTGCGCGGAATGCGCGAGAGCCAGGTCCAGGGGTCGCGCTCGATGGCGGCGACGCCGACCTCGGCCCAACAGCGATCCTGGGCAACCGGGCCATCCACGCCCGCGCAGCCGTCGGCGGGCGTGAGCGGCCGAAAGCGCCCGCTCTCGCTGAGCGCGCTGATCGCGAGGTTCCAGCCACCGTTGGTCGAGATCACCGCGCAGCCGTCGAGCACGAGGCAGTTGCGCACGCTCCAGGGCGCGATCACGCACACGCTGACGAGGCCGGCGAGCGCGAGCTGCGTGCAACGGCGCGCCCAGGTTCCCCGGAACAACAGCAGCAGTAGCGGGGCCGCGAGCAGGGACTGAGGCCGGACAAAGGCGCTCAGGGCCACGACGACGCCGCACAGCACTGCGCCCCAGCGGTAGCGACCGAGCTTGCACGCCAGGTAGCCGGCAAGCAGCATCAGGAAGCCGGCAAGCGGCTCGGTCATCACCAGCGTGCAATACAGGATCAGGCCGGGATGCAGCGCGAGCAGGGCTCCGGCGATGCGCGCCCGGCGCCGGCCCAGGATCTCGAGCCCGAACAGATAGACGACGACGGCCGTCAGCGCGCCCACCAGCGAGTTGACCAGCGGCGCGACATGCAGGCCCGAGCCGAACAGCCTGTAGATGGCGCCGAGCAGCGCGCTGTACCCAACCGGGTAGTGCGACCACGGCAGCCGCCCGGCATGCCCGGCGATGGTCGCGGCCTCCGAATACCCGTAGCCCTGGGCGATGCTGATGGCTCCGCGATGATAGAACGCGCCGTCCCAGGTGGGGGGAGCGCTGAAGGCGAAGACGACGGCGACGCGCAGCGCCAGGCTCACGGCGAACAAGCCGGCGAAGAAGGCCGCATCGCCGTGGGTCCAGGATCGATCGGCAGTGGTAACCGCCTCGCCGGACGCGCTCGTCATGCCGGATCTGGTCGGTTGGTTTCAGTTCGCCACTGCCCGTAGCGGCGCAGGTACGTGCGGGTCACCTGGGTGGGATCGAGCTTCAGAAATTTGGCGATCTCGTGGATGAAGCCGCGCAAGTACACGGAGGCCGGCAGCTCGCTGAAGTTCTCCTCTTCGATCGCCTGCAGCTGGACTTGGCTGATCTTGGTGTAGCGGGCGATCTCTTCCAGGTCGACGCCCAGAGATTCACGGACCTTGCGCAGCAAGCTGCCCGAGAAAGAGGTGCTGGGCCCGATCTCGTGCACCAGCTCTTCGCGCAGCAGAGCGCGCTCCGCTTCCAGCGCGGGGTTCTGGCCCGAGCGCGGCGCCGACTGGTCATGCTCGCGATCCGGAAAGGTCGACACGTCGTACGCGCGCCGTTTGAGCGGATCGAGCAAGGTGTCGTGCGCCTCTTCGATGCGCGCCCGCTCGATCGAGAGCTCATCCTCGCTCATCAAGGAGGAGAGCGGTAAGCTGCCGCTCTGAAAGATCTCGCGCTGCCGCTTGTAGGCTTTGCGCAGCTCTTCATCGCCGGCAGCCGGGTGAGTCATGAGCATGTCGTAGAGCGTCGGATCGCTGACCCGAGGCGAGGCGGCCCGGTGTGCCGGCTCGCCTTGCAGGGCGCTCGCGAGGCCGAGGACGCGGCGAGCCAGGCGCTCCAGATTGCGAGCGCTCTTGGTCGCGGGATTGTCGATCAGCAGCGGACGCTGGCGGTTCACGCTGAGCCAGACGGCGTCGTCCTGCTCGACATGGCCGACGTAGTCCAGCGCGATACCGAGATAGCGCGCCGCCAGATCGCTCATCGCCGGACCCAGCTCGTTGTGCTGCTTGACCCGTACGCAGTTCACCACCAGGTGTGCCCGCAGCTTGGCCAGCTCCGCGCTCGCCAGTTCTCCCAGCGCCGGTTCATGAGCAGCCAACCCCTGCACCACCTGCAGGGGGTTGGGGAGCGGAGGCAGCCGTGCGTGCACGCGCTCCAGGCCGCGCAAGTTGTGGCGATCGCGCACCAGCCTGCCGCGCAAACGGCGCTGAAACAGCGCGCGCAGGAAGCGATAGGTACCTTCCACGCTGGGCGGTTCCGGCGTGGCCACGATCAGCCCTAGATCAGCGTGCAAGAACAGCTCGAGGTTCGCGGGATGCGTGCCCACTCCCAGATCGAGCAACACGTGATCGACGTCCAGGGAGCGCAGATCCTGGGCCCAGCGCGGTTTTCGACCCGGCCGCGTCGGCTGGGTCATGCCCACGCAGTAGCGCTGGGGCTCGAGCAGCAGACCGGGCACCAGCGTCTTCACGGGCCGCAGCTGATCGAAGGCGGTGTCCTCCGCCGCTCCCACGCAGACCTCGGCGGGAACGCCCAACATCGAGTGCACGAAAGCTCCCGCGGGATTCGCGTCGATGAGGGCGACGGTTCGGCCAAGCTGCGCCAGGTAGACCGCCAGGTTGACGGCGACCAGACTGCTGCCGACGCCTCCGCGACTGCCGGCGACCGCCAGCACGTGGCGCACGCGCGGCTCGACGTCGATCGGGATTTCCGGCTCCGGCAGGAACTCGTCTTGGTCCATGCTCGACTGCCACGTGTACCCCACCGGCACGGGCTTTCGTAGCGCGAATCGGGCGAGGCGAGGCGCCGGCGCGTGCCCCTCGCAGCCGGCGAGCTGCTTCCCAGACCACGCTTCGAGCGGACGACTGCCGGCTCATTTGTCCCTCGATTCAAGTGAATCGAGGGACTAGGCTACCCGGCATGGCGAACGGTGATGAGCGACGGAGCGGTCTGCACTGGCGCAGCCTGGCGGGCTGGCGCTTCGGTTGGGCCCTGACAGCAGCGTTGCTGGGCGGGGCGGCCTGTCGGTCACCCGCAGATTCGCCGAAAGAGCCGCCGCCCCCGGCCGAAGAGCGCTCGACCCCTGCGCAACTTCCCGGAGTGGATACCTCGGCCCTGACCCCGCGGGAGATGACACGCTGGCGCGAGTACGTGTCGGAGTTGCTCGCACCCTGTCCCGATCAGCCCGTCAGCATCGCTCAGTGCGTCACCGAGTCCCGCGCCTGCAGCGCCTGCTTGCCCGCCGCCAAGTTCCTGGTCGAGCGCGTGCGCCGCGGGGACGCGCGGACCCAGGCGGAGGCGGCCTTCCGCGCGCGCTTCTCGCCCGAGGCCGTGAAGTCCATCGATCTGAGCGGTTCGCCCAGCAAAGGCGCCACCAGCCCGGTCGTCACCGTGGTGGAGTGGGCGGACTTCGAGTGCCCGTTCTGCGGCATCGCGGCGCCCTTGCTCAAGGCGCTGGTCGAGCGCTACCCGAACGAGGTGCAGCTCGTCTTCAAGAACTACCCGCTGAGCGCGCACGAGCACTCCGAGCAGGCCGCGCGGGCCGGCGTCGCCGCCTTTCATCAGGGCAAGTTCTGGCAGCTGAACCAGGCCATGTTCGAGTCGCAGAAGACCGGCCTCGACGATACGACGCTGCTCAAGCTGGCGCGGGACCAGGGCCTGGACATGAAGGCGTTCGAGGCCGATCGCGCCAGCGAGGCCACGGCGGATGCGGTGGCGCGCGATCGCAAGCAAGCCGATGAGCTCGGGCTCGAGGGCACGCCGATGATCTACATCAACGGTCGCCATTTCAGCCTCGATCGCTTTGACTTGCGGCAAGATCTGCAGCCCTGGATCGAGCTGGAGATCGCGCTCAACAGCTCGGCAGGCAGCGCACCCAAGGGTGCCACGGGCGCTGCGGGTGGCGTCGCCGGGAATACACCGGCGCCCAAGGCCGCACGCTCCCCGGCAGGATCCCCCGCGGTGCCTCCGGCGAACGCCGCGTCCGGCGGCGCTCACGCCGAGACCAAGTCGAACTAACGGTCCGTCGGGCGCTCGCGCGGCGCTCGCCAGCGCGTAGGCCGAGCGCCGCGCACGACGGATTCATTTCCGTCGCCTCGCCCGGCACGCGGCGCTAGAGTCGCGCCGCGCATGCGTTCCAGTGCTGATGCGGGCGGCTGCTTTCCGACAGGACGTCACTACCCCGGCATCGCTCACCTGATTCGGGCGGCGGCGCGAGGCATCGCGGAGGAGTTCGCCGCCGACCTGCCGATCAGCGACATTCCCTTCATCGCCATCGACGTGGAGGCCACCGGGCTCGAGCCGGGCGTGGACCGTGTGATCGAGATCGCGTGCATCGTGTTCCGCAAGGGCGACCCCGCGCGCGGCGAAGCAGCGCTCGAGATCGAGCGCAACGCCTGGCTGGTGAACCCGGGCCGCCCGATCTCTCCCGAAGCGCAGGCGGTGCACCACATCTCCGATGAGCAAGTGAAGGATGCGCCGAGCTTCTCGCAGATCGCCGATCAGATCTTGAACGTGCTCTCGCGCGGTGTGCCGCTCGCCTACAACGCGGAGTTCGATCGAGCCTTCCTGATCGCGGAGTTTGCGGCCTCGCGCGTCGCCCCGCTGAACCCTCCTCCGGCGCTGCGCAAGGGCGTGGACTGGTTTGATCCGCTGGTCTGGGCGCGCGAGCTGCAACAGGGCGAGAAGAGCCGCTCGCTGTCCGCCGTGGCGGAGCGTCTGGGCATCGAGATCGGGCAAGCGCACCGCGCCGCCGACGATGCGGTCGCGGCAGGCCACGTGCTGCGCGCGTTCTGGAGCGATGCGCGGGTGCCGTCCACCTACGCGGCGTTTGTGCGCGAGCAGCGGCGCCTGGCGCGCGTGCATCGCGACGAACGCGTCATGTGGCGCAGCTGATCCGGTCACAGCTCCGCGGCCACGCCGCGTGCCGCACGAGAACTGGCGGACGGCTGTGCCCTCGCTGGAGGCGCAGCAGCGTCACGCGCGACCGAGCGCAGCCACCCAGCGGATGGCCCACAAACTGAGCCCCAGGATCGAGAGCGCCAGCACGCACACGGCGGCGTCGAGCAGGTTCCAGCGGCGCGGCCGCTGCGCTGCCGGCGCGGCCGCTGCGGGCTTCTCCGCGACCGGCTCCTCGCCGGCGCTGGGGATGGGCTTGCTGTAGCGCGCTGCCGCGACCTTGCCCGCCGGGGGATCGACGCTGGCGTCCTCCGGCAAGCGCTCGGTGGAGCCGCGCTCCAGCCGCTCCAGCAGCTGCGCCGTGGGATCCGCGGAACTGAGCCCCGTCTCGCCCAGCAGCAGCCGCGCTCCGCGCGGCCACAGGGTGCGCTCATTCGGCTGCAGCGGGCGCTCGTCGAGGTGGCTCTCGATCGAGCTGTCGAGCAGCGTGACCCACAGCTGATCGCCCTGGCGGCGCAGCTCGAGGCAACGGGCAGGCAGCTCTTCTCCGAGCTGCAAGTCGGCCGCGGCGTGGCTTCCGATCAGGTAGGCGTGGCGCGGCCGCACGATGGCCAGTGAGTCCTCGGCGCCATCGACCTGCACCGACATCCCCCAGGCCTGTTGCTCCTGCTCCAGCGCGTGCTCCACCAGCTGGCGCGCCAGCTCGCGCGAGGCTCCCGCCTCCGACGCTGCAGCACCGTCGAGCCGGACTTCCACCCAGACTCGCCCGAAGCGCAGCAGGTCACCGTTCGAGAGCGTGTGGGACGCCTGGCGGCTCAGGCGCGTGGCCGCCGCGAAGGTGCCGTTCTCGCTGCCTTCATCGACGACCACGTACTCGCTGCCCCGCTGTCGTATCGAGGCATGCCGGCCGCTGACGCTCGGATCCGGTAGCTGCAGCTCACAGCCCGAGGCTCGGCCGATCACCACGCGCGGTGCATCGAACGAGATCTCGGGCAGGGGAGTGATGTCACCCGAGCGAAGTTTCAGCGTCAGCGCCACGGGCGGATGATGCCCAGCGCCGCCGCCGGCTGTCTACTTTCCTGAAAACTTGGCCCCGCCCGCCGAGGCAGCTTACCCGAGAAGGCGGCGAGGAGACGGCTCAAAACATGCAACACACTCACGATCGACGAGTCTCCGGGGTCCGGCGTGTCCCCGTCGAGCGCATTGTGGACGTCTGCGGCGCCAGCGATCCAGCCTCGGCATTTCAGGGCCGCTCGCTGGACGTCAGCGGTCGCGGCATGCAGGTGCGCGCGGCGCACTTGCCCGAGCTGCGGGCTCCGATCGTGATCCGCTTTCAGGAGCAGGGCTCGGAGGTGATCGCCGAGGGCGAGGTCGCCTGGCGCCGCGCCTGCGCGAGCGGCGGAGAATTTGGTGTGCGCTTCACGGCGCTGGACAGCCGCAGCGTTCAGGCTTTGAAGGCGCTGTGCGGATCGTCGGGGCTCGACGATCTGGAGCCGAGCAGCTCGGAGCCAGCCGCGCTGGCGCGCCGAGGGGGGCCGCTCGATGCGAGCCGCGGAGAGATCGACCACGACACCGATCCAGCGCCGCCGGCGGCGCTGGGTGTACGGCTGCACATCGCGGGGCTGAGCGCGCCGCTGCACGCGCAGATCAAAGGGCAAGGTGCCCGCAGTCTGGAGCTCGGTTCACAGCTCGAGTTCTTGCGCGTTGGGCGCCAGCTGGAGATCGAGGACCTGGCGTATGGGGCGCGGCGCCCCGCGTTCGTCGAGTCGGTCGAGGTGAACGTCGACCAGAAGTCGCGCGTGCCCGAGCTCCTGGTCTCCGTGCGCTACTCCGAACCGGTCGATCTGGCGCGCACGGTGGCGCGGCCGCGCCTGCAAGAGCCGCAGCGCGCGCGCATGCCCTTGCCGGACACCCAGCGATCGCGGACGCCCGAGCCGCAGCGCGCGGGCACGCCGGCGCCCCAGCGAGTGAATGGCGCCGAGCCAGCCCGGGCGCGCACCCCGGAGCCAGCCCGGGCGCGCACCCCGGAGCCGGCGCGCGCGCGCACGCCGCAGCCCGTCGCGGCGCGGTCCGTGGAGACGCGCGGGCCGATCGCCGATCGCGATCCAGCCGGTCGCGCTCTGCCGTCCACCAGCCCGCGCGCGCCGAGTGTGCGCGCTCGCGAGCTCGAGCCCGAGCTGGATCTGAGCACGGCGCGCGAGGTCGCGGACGACGAGTCCGCGGAGGAACGTGATTCGACGCCGCCTCCGCTGCCCATGCGCGCCGATCGCGCGGAGCCGCCGAGCAGCAGGCCCGAGCGCGAAGCCGCCGCGCGCGTGAAGGACCGCGATCCAGAAGACGACCCCGAAGGCGCCGTCGCCGACAGCGCCGAAGCGCTGCTGCGCCGGCTCGAGGGGCTGCTCGGCAACGCCTCCAGCGCGGCCCGCGCGGCTGGGACTCAGGTCGTGCGTCTCGGCGGAGCCGCTTCGCGCGGCGCCGGCTGGCTGCTGGCGCGCACGCGCCAGGCGATGCACGCGCCCCGCCGCCCCGCCACCCCGCGGCGGCGCACCACGGCGGCTCCGCGCTCGGTGCGCTCCAGCCCGCTGCGCCAGAATCCGCAGCTGAGCGTGCAGCGTGCGCGCAGCGAGGAGGCGAGCGCGGCGGCCCGCGCCAGCGGTTCGCGCCTGATCTTGTGGAGCGGTCTGATCGCCATCGTCGCCATCTCCATCGGCTACCTGGCACGTCGTGGCCCGATGACCCTGCCTGCCGCGCCGCCCGCCTCGCGCGTGGCCGCGGCGCCAGCGGCGGCTCCTACCGCGGGCGTGGAGCTCTCGCGCGCCGCGCCAGCAGAGCCCGCGGCCAGCGCCGCGCCGGCGAGCGGTGTGTCGGCGCTGCGCGCAGCGCCTTCGAGCGCCGACGATGACACGAGCTCGGCAGACTCCAGCGACTCGAGCGCGCGCTCGTCCGAGGGCACGCCGGGCTCCAGCCGCGGCTCGGGCGGCAACCCGAGCACGGACGAGTTTGGCCAGGGCCGCCTGCACCTGCCGGTGATCTATCGGCTGCGCATGGATGACGCGGGTGGCACGCTGCGCGGCGAGCGCACGCCGACCGGCTTCGAGATCACGATCCCCGGCCGGCGTATGCTGGACTCCGGCGCGAGCATCACCCGCCGCGATCCGCGCATCGCCAAGGTCACGACGCACAACAGCGCGCAGGGCGCGCGCGTGTCGTTTCGTTTCCGCGAGACGATCCCGGCCTACAAGGTGCGAATCCGCAAGGACATCGTCGAGTTCTGGATCAGCGCCAATTGAGCGTGGCGTCAGCGCGGGCCGGCGCCCTTGCGGGTGACGCGCATCAGCGCGGTGTGCGGGCTCATCTCCAGCTGGCCGCGCTGATCTTCGCCGCGCGCCAGACGGTGGCTGCCGGCCAGCGCGATCATGGCCGCATTGTCCGTGCAGTGCGCGGGCGGTGGCACGACGACGCGCACGCCATGGCGTTCGGCATAGGCGGCCGCGCGCTCGCGCAGGCCGCGGTTGGCGGCCACGCCGCCCGCCATCACGAGTGTGCGCAAGCCCTCGCGGCGCACGGCGCGAAAGGTGCGGCTCAGCAGCGACTCGACCACGTTGTGCTGGAATGACGCGCACAGGTCGCGCAGGCGCTGGTCGTCGGCGAGGGGACCATTGGCTTCGATCCAGCGGGCGACGTTGGTCTTCAAGCCCGAGAAGCTGAACTCCAGCGAGCTCTGGCGGCGCATCGGCAGGGCCAGCGGGATGCGGGTCGGATCACCCGCTCGCGCCAGACGGTCGATGATCGGGCCGCCGGGGTAGCCCAGCCCGATCAGCTTGGCCACCTTGTCGAAAGCCTCGCCCGCCGCGTCGTCGCGCGTGGCCCCGAGCTCCGTGATCTGCGCCAGGTCGCGCCCTTCGACCCGGTACAGCGCGGTGTGGCCGCCCGAGACCAGCAACGCCAGGAAGGGAAACTCGAGCTCCGGCGGCGCCTGCCCGGGAGCACGCAGAAACACCGCCAGCAGGTGGCCCACCAGATGGTCCACCCCGACCAGCGGCAAGCCGGAGGCCCAGGCCAGGCCGCGCGCCATCTGCACCCCGACCAGCAGCGCCCCGGACAGCCCTGGGCTGCTGGTGACGGCGATGCCGCCCACGTCCTCGAGCCGCTTGCCGGCGCGCTCCAGCGCGGCCCGGTACACCGGCACGATGTTCTGCAAATGGTCGCGCGAGGCCAGCTCGGGCACGACGCCGCCATAGCGCGCGTGCGATTGCACCTGGCTGTGCACCACATCGCTGAGGATGGTGCCGTCCGCGTCGACGAGCGCGACGGCCGTCTCGTCACAGGAGGTCTCGATTCCCAGGGTCAGCACGCTTCAGAACTCGCAGTTACCGCGCTGCAGCTGAAACACGCCGAAGTCGCCCGGTCCAGGCGTTTCGGCGCCTTCCCCCCGGCGCAGCAGCCGCACCTCCACATCACCGGTATGCATGAGCGACACGACGGCCAGCGCGCTGCCCTGGCAGGTCGAGTCCACCCAGGCCACGAAATTGTGATCGCGCGTGGCGCCGAACTCGAGCAGCGAGAGCGGATCGCTGAACAGCTCCGGCGTGACCTGAAACGGCGCATGATCGAACTGCGGCTGCGGAGCGCAGCGCCCCGTCTCCGCGTCGCTCGTGGTGAGCGTGCCCGGCGCCACTTGCAGCGCGGGGATGTCCAGGGTGACGCGCATGCCGAGCCCCGGGTCAAAGCCGCGTCGCGTGAAATCGCCGTCGATGATCCGGCCGCAGTAAGCGTCCGTCTCCCCCGTGTCAAAGCGGTCCAGGTCCCGGCAGCCCAGGGCCGCGCTCAGACCGAGCCAGAGCGTGGCCACGCGCGCGGCGAGCCGGAGAGAGGGGAGAGCAGCGGTCATGGTTTGCGGTCCAGGAGCTCCTGCGCCGTCGCGCGCACTTTGCTCTCGGGATCGCCCTGCCGCAAGCGCTCCAGCACCTGGACCGCCGCTGCAGGCTGCACGGCGTGCAGCGCGCGGGCTGCCGCGTCGCGCACCAGGGCGTAGCGATCGTCCAGCGCGGTGTGCTGGAGCAGCGTCACCACCTGCTCGCTCGCGGCCGCATTGCCCATCTGTTCCAGCGCCTGCGCCGCCTGCCGCCGCAGCGACCAGTGGTGGCTGTCGTCGAGCAGCTGCGCGATGGCGAGCGCTCCGGCGGCGTCCGGGCGCGCGCTCAGCGCCGCCAGTGCCGTGCGCTGCACGGCAGCGTCCGTGTCCGCCAGCGCCGCGAGCAGGGCCCGCCGCGCCGCTGGCTCGGGCCGTGATCCGAGGAAGCGCAGGGCGCTCTGGCGCAGCTCGGCGCTCGGGTGCTCGAGCAGCTGCAGGAAACCGCCCACGACGCCTTCCCCGATACGCTCCGCCGCCTGCCGGGCGCGCTCGGCGCGGCCGCGCTCGGCGCTCGCCAGCCGCTGCGTGAGCGGCAGAAACGCGGGCCGCCCGTCCTTGTCGAGCAGCAGGCCGGCGAGGCTGCGCGCTTCCCGCGCCGAGCCCTGCGCCGTGCGCGTCACCGCCTCCGCGAGCTCTCCGGCGAGCAGCTCCAGCGCCTCTGCTTCCAGGTCGGGGGTGCATGGGTTCGGCAGCAACGCGCGCAGCAGCGCGCGCGCATCGACGCGGCTCTCTGGCACCGGCCAGGCGCGGGGCGCCGGGCGGTAGCGCTCGCTCGCCAGGACGCAGGCCGCGCGCGCACCGGCCTCCACCAGCTCGGGATCGGAGCTGATCAGCGCCTCCGCCGCCGCGCGCTGGGCCCCGGGCGCCCCGAGGCGCGCGAGACTGAACGTTGCCGTCGCCCGCACCACCGGATCGGTGGCGTCGGTCAGGCCTTGCACGGCGGCGAGCCCGCGCTGGTCCCCCAGCTCCGCCAGCGCGTAGGCCGCTGCGGCACGCGCCAGCTGGGCGTGCTCGCTGGACTCCAGGATCGACCCGAACAGCTTCGCGTCGCGGCGATCCGCGATCCGTGCCAGCCCCAGCAGCGCGATCGCCTGCAAGGTCGGCGCGCGCTCCGAGACCAGCCTCACCAGCGCGGCGTGCGCCTGAGCGGATTCCAGGTTGGCCAGCCCCCAGACCGCGGCGACGCTGACCGGGTCACCGTCGCTCGCGCCGTCGCGCTGCAGGTACTCCGAGAACTTGTCGAGCAGCGCCGGGTCTGCGAGCGCGCCAGCCGCGACCATGGCGCGCGTGCGCAGCTCGGGCTCCGCATCGCCGCTGGCGAAATTGAGCAAGCTCGGGCCCGCGCTCTTGTTCTGGATGTACGAGAGCAGGTCGATGGCGATGCGCTGCTGCGTATCGCGGCTGTCGCCCAGCGCGTCCAGCAGCGGCTTCACGGCGCGCTGCCCGAGCCGCGAGAGCGCCGCGCGCGCCTGCGCGGCCGCGGCTGCGTCCTGGCTCTTGGCTTGATTGGCGAGCGGGAAGGCGACGGCTCCGTAGATCTCCACGAGCAGCCGCCGGTACACGGGTCGGTTGGGATGACCGAGCGCGATCGGCAGCAGCTCCTTCTCCAGCGACTCCAGCGTGCCGCGCCCCAGGTGGATCTGCATGCTCAGGTGCGCGGCGCGCGAGATCAGCTGCTCGTCGGGGGAGGAGCGCAGCACGTGTCGCAGGAGCTGATCCGCTTCTTCCACCTGGCCGCGGTTGATCAGCAGCTCGGCGAGCTGGAAGTGCACGGCGAACAGCCGATCGTTCTTGCTGATCGCCTGCCGGAACTCGAGGATGGCGTGCTCGACGTCCTGGCGTTCGCGGTACATCTCGCCCAGGCGCTGGTGCCCCTCCGCGTCCTCCGGGCTCAGCTCCACCGCCCGCGCGGCGTAGGCGATCGCGCGGTCGTCCTGGTACGACTCCGCGGAGTAGCTGGCCATGCGCGTCAGGTACTCCTTGGCCCGCCCCGGATCGAGCTCCGCCAGCTTGGTCAGCACGCTGATCGCGCCCTCCACGTTGCCCTGTTGCACCAGCGCACGCTCCAGCCGCAGGTAACTCTCGACGTCACCGGGGGCGCGCTCGATCACGGTGCGCAGGGTCTTCTCGGCGGCGTCGAAGCGGCGCAGGCGCAGCTCCGTCTCCGCCAGCAGGCGCCCCGCGTTCAGATCGGGCGGCGTCGCCGAGAGCCGCCGCTCGAGCGGCGCCACGCGCTCCGCCAGGGTGCCGGTCAGACTCCAGAGCGTGACGATGTGCTGGCGCGCGTCGCGCGCGAGCAGTGCGTCGTTCTCTCTCACGCCGCGCTCCAGCAGCTGTTCCCAGAGTTGCTCGGCGTCGCGATAGTAGCGCGCCCGCGTGCTCGGATTGGCGGCGCTCGCTCCCGCGCGCTCCAGCGCCGTGCCGTACGACTTGGTGAAGGCCACGCGCTCGGGCATCAGCTTCATGGCCTGCGCGAGCGCCTCGAGGGCGCGGTCCGGCAGGTCGTGATCGAGGTAGACCTCGCCCAGCGCGTGCAGCGCCGCCGCGTCGTTTGGATCGCGCGCGAGCCGCTGCCAGATCTTCAGGGCGCGGTCGGTCTCGCCGCGCGCGAAATAGCGGTCGCCCAGCTCGACCAGGTGGCGCGGGTCGTTGCCCTTGGCGAGCCGCTCGAGCAGCGCCATGGCACGGTCGTTTTCAGCGACTTTCTCATAAAAATCCACGAGCCGCGCCAGCGTGTCGTCTTGCTGCCGGGAGCGCTCCTCCAGCTGCGTCAGCACGCGCAGCGCGTCCGCTTGCTGACCGCGCTGCAGGTAGGCGTCTGCCAGGTGGAAGGCAAAATCGGCGTTCTGCGGCGCGACCTTGATCAGCTTCTGATAGTGGCCGATCACCTTGTCCAGCTCGCCCGAGAGCTCCAGCAGCTGGATCAGCTTCAAGCGCACGTCGACGGACTCGGGGTTGCGCGCGAGCGCGGCTTCGTAGCTCTTGCGCGCGCGATCGACCTGGCCCGTCTCCTCCTGCAGCTTGCCGAGCAGCACCTGGTGATCGAAATCGAGCCCGGGCTCCTTCTCCAGCCGCGCCACCAGCTGCGGCAGGCGGTCGGCGGCGCGATGCACCTCGACCAGAGCATCCAGCACCTCCAGCCGCAGCCCCGACTGCTGACTGGTGTTGCGCTCGGCCTCGTTCAGCGCCTGCAGCGCCTCGTCGTACTTGCCGAGCTTGCCCAGCACCTTGCCCAGATCGCGCAGCGCCGGGCCCAGCGTGCGGCTGTCGCCGCGCGCTAGCTCCACCAGCTTGCGATATTCCTCTTCCGCGGGCGCGTACAGCTGGCGCTCCACCAGCAGGCGCGCCAGCTCGGCGCGCACGAAGAAGCTGCCTTGCGCCTCGCGCACCAGCTCGGCGTGGTACCGGCGGGCTGCCTCCAGGTCCGAGAGATCGAGGGACCAGCCGATCAGCGAACGCAGCGTCTCCTCGCGCTGCGGGCCCGTCTGCTGCAGCTTCAGCGTGGGCGCGAGCCGGTCGCGAGCGGCGCGCAGATCGCCGCGCTTCGCCAGCAGCTGCGCCAGCCGTTGCGCGGGTACGCGAGCGCCGGGATCGGCCGCCAGCAGCTCCGCGTACAGCGCCTCCGCGCGGGCGCTGTCGCCCGCGTGCACATACACGCCCGCGAGCGTGAGCCGGGCGCGCTGGCCCGCGGCGTCTTTCTGCGCGGCCAGCGGCTGGTAGTGCTGGATCAGAGCGTTCAGGTTGCCGTCGCGCTGGCGATACAGTTGCACCAGGCGCTCCAGCGGGAACTCCGCGCCGGGATCTTGCTCCAGGATGCCCAGGTAGCGTGCGATCAGCGCCTCGCTGCCACCCGAGCTCGCTGCCGTCGCGCTGGAGCCCGCGCGGCTCCGCGGCGCGCTGCCATTGTCTCCCGGCGTGCGCTGCGCGCCCGGTGGCTCGCGCCGCTGCGACTTCGCTGGCTGCGTTGCCGCGGGTGCCGGCTTGCGCCGGCGCCCGGCAGGATTGAAATCCTCCGCGCGCGCCTCGCGCACCAGGGCGCCGCTCAGCGCGAAGACAGCGAGCGCGTGCACGGGGCGCCAGCGGATCCGGGCAATCATCCTCGAATACACTACGTCGCTCTCCCGGAGCTCGCCAATGGAGGCGGCCCGTCCGTGGCGAAGGCCCGCCTGGCCCGGCGACCTGTGCAAAATTCCCATCGCTTCGATGGACCCCTCGTACTAGAGCCGTGGCGTGGAGAGCCCAGGCAACACCCGCGAACCCGAAGCGAAATCGTCCCGTTTGCGCGTGGCGGCGGTCCAGATGCCCGCCGTCGAGCAGCGGGAAATCAACGTCGAGCAGGCCGTCGCCGGCATCCGCAGCGCGGCGGCGCAAGGAGCCGAGCTGGTCTGCCTGCAAGAGCTATTTGCGACGCCCTACTTCTGCCAGGTGGAGGAAGCGAAGCGTTTCGATCTGGCAGAGCCCGTGGATGGCCCGACCAATCGCGCGATCGCGGCGGCCGCGCGCGAAGCGCGCGTCACGGTGCTGTCCAGCTTCTTCGAGCGGCGCGCCGCGGGCGTGTACCACAACACCGCGGTCCTGTTCGGGCCGAGCGGTGAATCGCTGGGCATGTATCGCAAGATGCACATCCCGGACGACCCGCAGTACTACGAGAAGTTCTACTTCACGCCGGGCGATCTCGGCTTCGTCAGCGTCCCGGCGGGGCGCACGCGCGTCGGGCCGCTGGTGTGCTGGGATCAGTGGTACCCGGAAGCCGCGCGGCTCACGGCCCTCGCGGGCGCGGAGCTGCTCTTCTATCCGACCGCGATCGGCTGGCTGCCGGAAGACAAGCCCAGCTACGGCCCCGATCAGCTGAGCGCGTGGCAAACCATGCAGCGCTCTCACGCCATCGCCAACGGCGTGTTCGTGGTGGTCGCGAACCGGGTGGGCGTCGAGCGCGCCGGCGATCACTCGATCCAGTTCTGGGGCCACTCGTTCGTCTGCGATCCGTACGGGCGAGTGATCGCCGAGGCGGGGGAAGACCCGACCGTGCTGATCGCGGACTGCGACCTGGGGTTGATCGAGCAAGCGCGCCGGGGCTGGCCCTTCCTGCGCGATCGCCGCATCGACGCCTACGGCGGCATCGAGCGGCGCTTCGGAGCGCCCTCGCGATGAGCGCGCCGACGCCCCGGCAGCTCGGCTATCGCTGGCCCGCGGAGTGGGAGCCGCAGCGCGCCACCTGGCTCGCGTGGCCGCACAACGCCGATGACTGGCCCGGCAAGTTCCAGGGCATCGAGTGGGTGTTCTGCGAGATCATCCGCCGCCTCGCCCAGGTCGAGCGCGTCGGGCTGATCGTGCCGTCCGAGGCCGCGGGCCAGGCGGCGCTGCGCACGCTCGCGCAGGTCGACACGGAGCTCTCCCAGGTGGAGCTCCTGGTCGCGGAGACCAACCGCTCCTGGACGCGCGACTACGTGCCGAGCTGGCTGGTGAAGGGTGGGGCAGAGCCGCGCCTGGGCGCGGTGAAATGGCGCTTCAACGGCTGGGCGCGCTACCCCAACCACGAGCTGGACGAGGCCGCGGGCGAGCGCGTGGCCCGCGCGCGCGCGCACGAATGTTGGCTCCCGGAGCGCGGCGCGGTGCCGGGGCGCTTCGTGCTGGAGGGTGGCGCGATCGACAGCGACGGCGAGGGCACGCTGCTCACCACCAGCGACTGCCTGCTGGGTACGGCGCACCCGCGCAACACGGGCCTCGATCGCGCGGCGATCGAGCGCGTGCTCAGCGATTACCTGGTGGTCGACAAGGTGCTCTGGCTGCCGGCGGGCGTCGCGGGCGACGACACCTCGGGGCACGTCGATGATCTGGGGCGCTTCGTGGCGCCCGGGCGCGTGGTGCTGGCGCGCGAGAGCAACCCCAAAGACGAGAACTATGCGCCGCTCGAGCGCGCCCGCGAGCTGCTGAGCGGCGAGCGCGACGCCCGAGGCCGGCGCATCGAGGTGATCGCTCTGCCGATGCCGTCGCCGCGTTTTCAGGCGGGCGAACGCTTGCCGGCGAGCTACGCCAACTTCCTGATCGCCAATCAGCTGGTGCTCGTACCGACCTTCAATGACCCGAAGGATCGCCAGGCACTCGGCTTGTTGAGCGAGCTCTTCCCCGATCGCGAAGTCGTGGGCATCCACTGTCTGGATCTGGTCTGGGGCCTCGGATCCATACATTGCAGCACGCACCAGGAGCCTGCCATCTCGGCTGGCGTTTGAGTCACGCTCGTTTGAGCTCGGAGCCACACGGCGGCGTCCGTCGCCAGGAGTGCCCGCTGCGAGAGCGGAGCGCGGCCGCGTTCACGGCATCAGCGTCTTGCGCATCACGCGCACCTGCTGGTCGGCGCAGTCTTCGGTCAGGGTCTTGGCCTGCGCGAGATCGTCCTGGGCTTTGGCCAGCCGCTGGCCCACGTCCGGCGGAGGCGGCGCGTCGCTCGTGGACTGGCGCTGGAGCTCGGCGATGCTATCGAGTGCGCCCTGGTGCAGCCGATAACCGCGCAAGCACAGGTCCTGTAGGGCGCAGGCCTCGGCGTCGGGGCAAGGCACGGCCGCGAGCGCCTCGAGCGGCGCTCGCTTGTCGCGGTTGTCCGCCAGCCGCAGGCGCTCGATGTGCTCGGCGAGCCGCGCGACCTGGCCCTGGTGCGCCCGCTCCGCGTCCGATTTGCACGCGGAGCCAACGAAACAGCTGATGCAACAGACCAAGACGCGCCCGCCACCAGCGAGCTGTCGCTGCAGCGCGGCGCGCGGCATCACTCTGCGGGGGTGCTGGCCGTCGGCCCCACCTGGATGCGTTCGCCCACGTAGGAGCCGATCAGCGCGAACAGGATGCCGAGCGCCGACATCAGCACGTACATGAACGCCGGCATCACCTTCACCGTCTGGCCATTGAACAGCAGGAATGCGGTGGGCATGGCGACCAGGAACGTGGCCACCACCGGCTCCAGCACGGTGCGTCCCGGGGAAATCAGCCCGATCAGCATGCCCGACACGAACCAGATCGGGATCACGAGCATCATGCCGGCGGAGCCCTCGAAGTCGAAGGCGGAGACCACCATCGGCAGCCCGACCACGATCGCCGCCGTGAGGATGCCCACGACGCCGATCGAAATCCCGCACCAGGTCATGGAGAAGCCCTCCTGGTGGTAGCTGCGCTCGGCGAGCTCTTCGTGGCGGCTGGGGCGCCGCGACTCCAGCATGCGACCCCCGCAGGACTGACAGTGCGTGCCGGTCGCGCTCACGGAGTTTGGGGCGCCGCACAACGGGCAGGGGCGTGTGTCCTTCGATTCCGCCATGACTCAGTCTAACGTCGCGAGGCACCGCGCGGCTAATCCCACCGGGTCCGGAGCGGCGAGTTTGGGCAGGCCGAGCGCTTCTCGGCCATCAGGCCAGAAGCGCCCGCCGATTGGAGCGTCGGGCGCCGAGCTGGTAAACCTTTGGGATTCATGACCCTGCGGCACTTCGACGTCGTCGTGATCGGAAGGTCGCTGGGGTGCCTGAGCGCCGCCGCGCTGCTCGCGCGCCGGGACTTTCGTGTGCTCGTGCTGGGGCAGGGCGAGCTCCCGCCTCACTACAGCTGGCAGGGGCGGCCGCTGGCGCGGCGCACCTTCAGCCTGTTGTTTGGCGAGACGCCCGTCTGGCGGCGCATCCTGCAGGACCTCGCGCAGAGCCAGACCTTCCGCCGGCGCACGCGCCGCATCGAGCCGAGCTTCAGCTTGTTGATGCCGCAGGCGCGCGTGCAGTGCTGGTCGGATCGCGCCGCGCTGGCTGCCGAGACGCGGCGCGAGTTTCCCGAGTTGCAGCCGGTCATCGATGAGATCGGGCTCGGCGTCGGGCTCGCGCACAAGGGCCTGGAGGCACTCCTGGAGCGCGACAGCGCCTGGCCACCGGAGAGCTTGCTGGAGCGCCTTCAGGCGCGGCGCCGGCTGCGCGCTCTGCCGTGGGTGGGCGACGAGCTGCGCGTGCTGCTCGACAAGTTGCCCGCCGGGCACCCCTACCGTGAGGCCGCGTTCCTGCCGGCGGCATTTGCCGGCGACTGGGCGAACCCGCCCGCCGAGCTGCCCGTGCTGTCTGCATCCCGCCTCCTGCACGCCTTCGTCCGGCACTCGCTCTCATTCGAGGGCGGAGAGAGCGCGTTCGAGGACTTTCTCGTCCAGCGCATCCAGGCGCACGGCGGCGTGTGTCGGCTGGCAGAGCGCGCGGACGCGCTCACGCTGCGGCGGGGCCGTGTCTCGGGCGTCGTGATCGGCGACGGCGAGCAGGTGATCGGCACCGACTGCGTGGTGACTGGGCTGGAGGGCAAGGCGCTGCTCGAGCTCGCGGGCGGGCGCGGCTCGGGCGGTCCCTTCACGCGCTGGCCACAGCTGGAAGCGAGCGCCGGGCGCTTCGTCGTGAGCTGCTGGGTGCGCGCTCGCGGCGTGCCCGAGCCGCTCGCGCTCGAGGCCATCCTGTTGCCGGGCAGCGGCGCTGCCGAGCCGGGCTCGCGCCCTGCGCTGCACGTCCAGCGCGCGGGCAGCGGCGCGTCCGACAGCGGCGAGCCCGCCACTCTGCTGGTCGCGGAGGCCCTGGTGCCGCTCGGCCTGGGCGCGCGCTCGAGGGAGCTGCGAGAGTGCGTGCTGGAGGTGCTGCGCGAGCACTTGCCGTTTGTCGATCGCCATCTGTTGCTGGTGGACTCGCCCCACGATGGCCTGCCGCTGCACGTCTACGAGGCGGGGCAGCGCCGCGACGTCGAGCGCGTGCACATCCCGGGAGCCTCGCGCCAGGCCGAGCCGATGCGACCCCTCTGGCGCGCCGAAGTGCCTGGATTTCTTGGATTGTCCGGTGAGCCCGCGTCGGGTCCGGTGCGTGGCAGCTGGCTGGTGGGCAGCACGGTCTTTCCCGGCCTGGGCCAGGAGGGGGAGTTGCTGGCGGCGTGGAATGTGGCCCAGCGGGTCACCCGGGCCGACCGCGCCTGGCAAAAGCGGCGCCGCCAGATGTGGAGCAAGATCGACACCGACACCGCCTGAAAGTCAGGCTAAGAGGCGCCCGTGCGGATCATCTCCGGCAAATTTCGCGGACGGCGCCTGGAGTGCCCGAAGCTCGTCACTCGTCCCACGCTCGATCGCGTGCGCGAGGCGCTGTTCTCGATCCTGGGGGACGTGGACGGCCTGTGCGTCGTCGACCTCTACGCCGGCAGCGGCGCGCTGGGACTGGAAGCGCTCTCGCGCGGGGCGCGTCACGTCACGCTCGTGGAGGCCGATCGCGGCGCGGTCCAGGTGATCCGCAAGAACGTGGCCAGCTGGGGAGTCGAGGCGCAACTGCGGGTGCTCGAATCGAGCGTGGAACGCGCGCGGCCCGCGCTGCGCAGCATCCAACCGATCGATCTGGTGCTCGCCGATCCACCCTGGAAAATCGCCCGCGAGGCGGCGCTCGAGGTCGTGCGTGCGGTGCACGGGCTGCTCGCTCCCGAAGCGCGCCTGGTGCTCGGTCACGCCGCGCGCGACGAGCTGGAGCTGCCGGCAGACAGCGGCCTGCGCGTGGTGAGCTGTCGTACCTGGGGAGACTCCGCCCTGTCGTTCCTCACCGCTGCTGCCCAGGGCGCGGCCGCTCCAGAGAGCTCGGGAGCTCACTGATCTTCGACGGCTCCAAATTCTGATCGCCTGGATGGGCTCGGCATACTACGCTGAGCAGAGTTCAGCTTGTCGTCGCCGAGTCTGTCGCCGTTCCCCGTTCTGCGCCGCGTCGCGAGCGCGGTCGCGATCTGTGTGCTGGGCGCTGGGTTGTCAGGTGCCGGGCTGGGCTGTCAGAAGCCGGCGCCGAAGCCCGAGCCCGCGCCGCCGCCGCCCCCTCCCAGGGCGCAGCTGGCCGAGCCTGCTCCGCCGCCGCCGCCCGAGCCAGAGCCCACACCCGAGCCCGCGCCGGCACCCACCAAGCCGGCGGACGCTCCCAAGGTTGCAGGGCCGAAGCGCCCCAAGGGCTGCGAGGTGGAGGAATGCAAGGGCAGCGTCAGCGTCGAGTTGCACAGCGCGCTGGGAGCCAAGGCGGGCCAGGTTCGCGGCTGTTATGAGCGCGCGCTGACCCACAACGCCGGTCTGCAAGGAAAAGTCGAGATCGACGTGCGCATCGGGCCCACCGGCGAGGTGTGTTCGGCGGGCATGTTCAAGGACGGCCTAGGCGATCCCGCGGTCACGAGCTGCGTGCTCCAGCGATTTCGCACCGGCGTGTACCCGAAGCCGTCCGGCGGTTGCGTGGATACGCGTGTGCCGATCCATTTCGTGCCTCCGCAATAGCGCTCCATCGCGTACACAGAAGCTCTGGACCGCTCCGAAGTTCCACCGCGCGGACAGGCCGCGCCACGAGACGCTCGCGCCCGTCACGGCGTGCTGCTCACGCTCGCCTATGACGGCTCGCGCTTCTCGGGCTTTGCCCCGCAGAACAACGGCATCACCGTAGCCGGAGTGCTGCGCGCCGCGATCCAGCAGATGGATCCGAGCGTGGGCTCGTTGCGTGTGGCCAGCCGCACGGACGCCGGCGTCCACGCGCGGGCGCAAGTGGTCTGTTTTGATACGCACCTGGACATCGAGTCCCGCGGCTGGCTGCTCGGGCTCAGCGGGCACTTGCCTCCCGAAATCGCCGTGCAACGCGTGGCGCGCGTCGAGGCGGGCTTCAATCCGAGCAAGGCCGCGCGCGCCAAAACTTACCATTACTGGATTTTACGCGGCACGATCCGCGATCCATTTCTGGCAGCCAAGGCCTGGCGGGTGCACGATGCGCTCGATCTGCGCGCCATGCGCGACGAAGCGCAGACCCTGCTCGGCACGCACGATTTCTCGGCCTTTCGCGGCGCGGCCGATCGCAGGGAGAACGCCGTCCGCACCATCAGCGTCGCCGAGCTCTCCACGATCGAGCATGCGCCGCGCTGCCTGCTCTTTGCCATCCGCGGCGATCGCTTCCTCTACAACATGGTCAGGATCATCGTGGGCACGCTGGTGGACGTCGGGCGAGGCACGCGCAAGCCGGGCGCCTTCGCGCGCGCTTTCGTGTCCAAGGAGCGTACCGATCTCGGCATGACGGCGCCCCCCGATGGGCTGTATCTGGATCGCGTGGAGCTCGAGGATTGGGGCCACGCAGAGTGGCCCAACCACTGGTGACTCGGTGCGAATCAGGCTACGCGCCCTAGCGGCGAGGGGCCCGCAGATAGACAAAACGCGTCGCTTTACCGCCCACCGAATTTTGGGCAGCCGTGCTACACCCTGCCGGGGCCAACGCGGCCGAAGGAGTAACTTATGGGTCTCAGAAGCCGAATCATCGATCGTGGAAAGCAGCTCGTGCAGAGCCCCATCGTGATGCGCTGGGTCTCCGACGATCGAGTGATGAGGGCCGCGGAAGGTGTGCTCGATGCCAAGGCGCGTGTGCGCCTGGCCTGGCACATGCTCAAGAACGGACACGCGCTGCCGCCCGTGGATCCGGCGCTCGATGATTCGCTGGGTGAAACGGTGGAACACACCAGCTCGAACGGCTCGGCGCGCGTCGCGGCCGATCGCCTGCACCATCAGCTCAACGGCACGAACGGCAGCAATGGCGCGTTCGCCGGCAACGGTTCGGCCGAGGCGCATTCCGGGCACGCCAACGGTAGCGCCAATGGCTCCGGGCTGGAGGCGAGCGCCGTGGCGCTCGACCCTGCTCCCGTGCGCCGCAAGATCAACGGCAGTAACGGTCACGGCAGCAACGGCGGCGTGGCGCTCGATGGTAACATGGAAGACGCGCTCAAGGAGCGCACCAGCCTCGCGAACGTCGGCGGCCATGACGTGTTCGAGAAGTGTTACCAGTTCACCGCCGCAGACAACGCGCGCAAGGCGGGCCTGTATCCCTTCTTCCGCCCGCTCGACTTCAACGACGGTCCAGAGGCGGTGATCGATGGCCGGCGCGTGCTGATGTTCGGCTCGAACAACTACCTCGGGCTGACCACGCACCCCAAGGTGCGCGAGGCGGCGAAGGCAGCCATCGATCGCTTCGGCACCAGCATGACCGGCTCGCGTCTGGTCAACGGCTCGATGAAGCTGCACAACGAGTTCGAGGAGAAGCTGGCCGCTTACTTCGGCAAGGAATCGGCGCTGGTGTTCACCACCGGTTACCAGGTGAACATCGCCACGTGCGCCGCGTTGATGTCGAACAAGACCAGCGTCGCCGTCGTCGACCGCAACGTACACGCTTCGCTCTATGACGGCGTACGCCTCGGCCAGTCCGCAGGCGCGCGCCTCACGCGCTTCAAGCACGCGGACGCGGAGTCGCTCGATCGGGCGCTGCAGCGTGTCGAGGCCGGGGAAGGCGCGTTCGTGATCACGGACGGCGTGTTCAGCGCCGAGGGTGAGATCGCCAAGCTCGACGAGATCGTGCCGGTCGTGAAGAAGCACGGCGCGCGCTTGTTCGTCGATGACGCGCACGCGCTGGGCGTGATCGGTCCGGGCGGGCGCGGCACGCCGTACCACTTTGGGCTGGAGAAGGACGTCGACCTGATCGGCGGCACCTTCAGCAAGTCGCTCGCCAGCATCGGCGGTTGGCTGGTGGGCGAGCGCAAGGTGCTGCAGTACATCCAGCATTTCGCGCCATCCTTCATGTTCGCGGCCAGCGCCGCTCCGCCCAGCGTGGCCGCTGCCATGGCCGCCTTCGACCTGATGCAGGAGGAGAGCTGGCGCATCGACAAGCTGCGCGAGAACTTCACCTACATGCGCGACGAGCTGCGCAAGATGGGCTTCGAGCTCGGCCACACGCAGACGGCGGTGATCCCGATCTACATCCGGCAGGATCTGCGCACGCTGATGATGTGGCGCGAGCTGCTGGAGGAGCACGGCGTCTATACGAACCCGTTCATCTCGCCCGGCGTCCCTCCCAAGAGCGCGATGCTGCGCACGAGCTACATGGCGACGCACAGCCGCGAGCAGCTCGACCGCGGGCTCGAAGCTCTCTATAAGACAGGCAAGAAGTACGGAGTGATCTGAAGTGGCGTCGGTCGAGGTACGGGAGCTCAGCCGCGGCGGCGAGCTCCGGGATTTTCTGGGCGTAGTCGAGCAGATTTACCGGGACGACCCCAAGTACGTGCGCCCGCTCGACTTCGAGGTGAAGTCGCGCATCTCCCGCTCCAGCCCGTTCTTCGAGCACGCGGAAGCAGCGTTCTTCGTGGCGTACCGAAATGGGCAATGCGTCGGTCGTTGCAGCGCTCAGATTGACCACGAGCACCTGCGCCGCCACAAGGACGACACCGGCTTCTTCGGCTTCCTGGACACGGTGGAGGACGCCGAGGTGGCCAAGACGCTGCTCGATGCGGCCCGGCGCTGGCTGTCGGACCGCGGCATGAAGCGCATCCGTGGTCCGTTCTCGCTCAGCATCAACGACGAGACGGGCTGTCTGGTGGAAGGCTTCGACACTCCACCCATGGTGATGATGCCCCATCACCGCAGCTACCAGGGCGAGCTGATCGAGCGCGCGGGCTTCGCCCGCCACAAGGACCTGTACGCCTGGCGTTACCAGACCGGAGACGTGCCGCCGCGCGTCCAGAAGGCGCACGACGAGATCGAGGCGCTGCCGGAGGTATACAGCCGCCCCGTTGATCCCAGGCAGCTGGAGCGAGACACCCGGGTCGTGATGGATGTCTTCAACGATGCCTGGGGAGACAACTGGAGCTTCGTTCCTTACACGGAACACGAACTGGCCAAGCTGGCGAAGGATCTGAAGTTGATCCTCGATCCCTCGATCACCCGCATCGCCTACGTGCGCGGTGAGCCGGCCGCGGTCGCGCTGGCGCTACCCAATCTCAACGAGGCGATCGGGGATCTCGAGGGGCGGCTCTTTCCGACGGGCGCAGCCAAGCTGCTCTATCGCGTCAAGGTGAAGGGGATTCACTCGGCGCGTCTGGCGCTGCTCGGCATCCGCAAGAAGTTTCGGGCCGATCGCAAGTACGCGGGGCTCAGCCTGTATCTGTACTGCAAGCTCAACGAGTCGGGGCGCCGCAACGGCTACACCTGGGGCGAGCTGAGCTGGACGGACGAAGCCAACGGCCCCGTGAACGCCGGCATCCGGGTGATGGGCGGCAAGATCTACAAGAAGTACCGCGTCTACGAGTCGGCGCTGGCCTGAACCGGTGCGCTGGCCCCTTGGCGGCGCAGAGTGTTCCGCGCCGGGGCGGTGCCGAGGTGAAACACTTGGCGCCCGACCCGCGACCAGGTGCGCAGCCCGGGCCGCGTTGACGGTGAGCAGCCCGCCGCCCGCTGTCACTCGTGCGCGCTGTTCCCTGATCCCGCTGTCATAGTCGCGCGCGCCGGGTGTGACGCCGAGGCACGCGCACTGTGACGCTCGGAGCTGGCGTTTGCTGCACGGAGTATCACGCGCTGAAACGCGCGCGAGCAGAGCCAGCAATGCTGTCGCGTGCGAGTGGAAACTGCGCCGCCCTCGCTCGCAGCGCAACGTGCGCTGAACAGGCTTGTTTGCAGCTGCTTCGCGCTGTCACTGCAACGAGGCGCGCGCGAATTGATTTTTCAAAAAGTCTCTACGCTCGTCACCGAAGCGACCGTTTCTGAGAGTTGAGGATCGCTTGGCACGCTTGCTGCTTAGCCAGATGACAGAGCAGATGACAGAGCAGATGACGGAGCGCAGGACGGAGGGCACTCACTGGTTGCCCGCAACGTTGCGACTCCACTCTCAGGTGGATGGTATGGCGCTGAAACCGGACAGCCGCGCACTTCGAGTGTTGCTCTGGTTCGTCATCCTGTTCGTTCCGGGAGGGATGATCCTGCTGGCCTGGGTCGCTGCCGAAATGGTGCACCGCCGTTACCGTGAGAATGCAGCCGCACCCGACGCGAAGCTCGCGGGCGCAGCGCTCTCCGCAGCATCACTCCCCGCGGAGCTGCGCTCCGGCGCTTGAGCTCGCGGCTGCGGGCCGCGCTCAGGCGAGGCCAAGCTTCTGGGCGAGGCCGATGCGCTGCAGCTTGCCCGTTGCGCCCTTCGGGATCTCGTCGAGCAGCAGGATCTTGCGCGGCACCTTGAAGTCTGCCAGCCGCGAGGCGGCGAATTCGCGCAGCTCCTTGCCGTCGGCGCTCTTGCCCTCGCGCAGCACCACGGCCGCGGCGACCTCTTCTCCCAGTTTGTCGTGCGGGAACGCGAAGGTCACCACCTGGGCGACCGCCGGGTGATCCATCAGCACCTCGTCCACCTCGCGCGGTGAGATCTTCTCGCCGCCGCGATTGATGATCTCCTTGAGGCGCCCGGTGATGGTTACGTAGCCTTCGGCGTCCATCACACCTTGGTCCCCGGTGCGGAACCAGCCGTTGGTGAAGGACTCGGCGTTGGCCTTGGGGTTGTTCTCGTAACCGAGCGTGACGTTTACGCCGCGGATCACGATCTCGCCGGTGGCGCCCGGGGGCAACAGAGCCCCTTGCGGATCCATGATCGCCACCTCGGGGCCGGCAGCGACGCCGACCGTGCCCGGGATGCGCTTGCCGTGCAGGGGGTTGCTCGCCATCTGGTGAGCGGCTTCGGTCATGCCGTAGGCCTCCACGAGCGGCGCCTGGAACACCTGCTCCAGCTCACTGATCACCTGCGGGGGCATCGAGGAGGACGAGGAACGCACGAAGCGCAGCGGGTTATCGGCGATCACGGCGCGGTTGCCCGAGGCCCGAGCGAGGATGGCCTGGTGCATGGTCGGCACGGCCGTGTACCAGGTGGGCTTGGCCTCGCGCATCCAGGCAAAGAACTTGAGCGCGTTGAAGCCGGGCGTGCAGAACAGGCAGCCACCGGCCGACAGCGGCGCGAGCAGCCCCGCGATCAAACCGTGAATGTGGAACAGGGGCATGATGACCAGGCCCACGTCGCTCGGGCCGAGCCCGAGCGTGGTCGACACGTTGAACGCGGAGGCGCACACGTTGCGCTGGCTCAGTGGAACGATCTTGGGCCGCGAGGTGGTGCCGGAGGTGTGCAGGATCAATGCGACGTCATCGGGCTGCGCGGGGCCGCCGCCCTGAGCGGCCGCCGGCTCGCCGCCAAGCGGGGTGCGGGGTGCTCCCGTAGAATCGCGCCGGTGCAGCGTGAACGCCCCCGCGCCGTGCTGCTCCGGGATCAGCTCGATCAGCGTGAGCCCGAGCCGCTCCGCCACGGCAACGGCGACGGAGCTGCTGCCCCGCTCGATGAGCAGCGCCTTGGCGCGCAGGTCCGTCATGTAAAACTCGAACTCGTCGCTGCGATAGGCCGGGTTCAGCGGCGCGGCGGTCGCGGCGCTGGCGACGGCCACGAATGCGGCCGCCATCTCGGGGCCGTTCGGCAGCACCATCGCGACCCGATCGCCGCGCCCGATGCCCCAGCCGTTCAGGACGCGCTGGGTCTGCTCCACCAGCTGGCACAGCTCACCGTAGTGGAGCGCAGCGCGATCGGGCGCGCGCAGCGCGGGCGCCGCCTTGGCTTGGGCCTCGAGCAACTCCGGAAGATGCGTGAATCTCGGCATGACACCCGTTTCAAAGCACGAAAGCGCGCTCCAGGTCCACCGATGTCACCCCGTGGGCTCCAGGCGCAGGCGCGCGTGTTGCTCGTGCAGCTCCTTGGCCAGCAAGCTGGTGCAGGCATAGAGCGCGGAAAGGTAGGGCGTCGGCGTCTCCGTGATGCGCCCCAGCTCCATCACGGAGCCCACGAGCGCATCGAGCTCCAGCGGGCGCCCTGCCTCCACGTCCTGCAGCATCGACGTCTTGTGGTGACCCACCGCCTGGGCGCCAGCGATGCGCTTTTCCAACGAAACCAAAAATCGTACGCCGAGCTTGTCTCCGATCGCTCGAGCCTCGCGCATGACGTTCGCTGCGAGCTCCCGGGTGAGCGGAAACTCGCAGATGTCGGCGAGGCTGGCATGGGTGAGCGCGCTGATCGGATTGAAGGAGCAGTTGCCCCACAGCTTGAGCCAGATTTCCGAGCGGATGTCGCTCGACATCGGCGCGCGAAACCCCGCCTGGTGCAGCAGCTCCGAGAGCTCGCGCAGGCGCGCGCTGCGCGTACCATCCAGCTCACCGAGCGAGAAGCGATTGCCCTCGATGTGCCGGATCACCCCGGGTGCCGAGATTTCCGCCGCCGGGTACGCGATGCACGCGATGACGCGCTCTACCTCGATGTGTCGCGCGATCACCCCACCCGGGTCCACGCTCTCCAAGCGCTGGCCGGCGTGCGGCCCGGAGAACTTCTCAAAGTACCACCAGGGCACTCCATTCTGAGTGGTCAGCACGCGCGAGTCCGGGCCGAGCACGTGGTGCAGCTCCGGGGCCACCGCGGCCACCTGATGTGCCTTCATGCCGAGCACGATCACGTCCTGCGGCCCCAGCTGTGCGCCCAGCTCGGCCAGGGACGAGCTCGCCGTGAGCCCTACGTTGTGCTGGCTCTGATCCTCTGCGATCAGCGAGAGCCCGTGCTCGCGAATTGCCTGCAGATGCGCGCCGCGCGCGAGCACCGAAACCGATGCGCCGGCCTGTGCCAGTCTGACGGCGAGCAGCCCTCCGATCGCGCCCGCGCCCACGATGCAAACCTTCACGACTGCTCCGCTCGCTTCCCCCTCTGCGCAGATGCTAGCCGCTGACGGGTCGCGTTAGCAACGCCTTCTGCCCGCGGTACCATCGTTCCTGGCTGCGGCCCGCGGCCCTCCGGAGCCGCGATTGTGCGAGGAACTTCGCTCCCGAAACACTAGACTGCGCGGCGAAAGCGAGTGCCAGGAGGCGCCATGACCGCGATCGAGATCCAGGGGAGTGCCATCGCCGAGGGTGCGGCAGTGTTGACGCGCGAAGCGCTCGAGTTCGTCGCCGGATTGGTCGAGCGCTTCGAGCCGCGCCGGCAGGAGCTGCTGGAGCGGCGCACGCAGCGCGATGCTCAGATCGCCGCCGGCGCGACCTACGACTTTCTCGCCGAGAGCGCGGGAGTGCGCTCCAGCGAATGGCAGGTGGCGGCCGCGCCGCGGGATCTGGAGTGCCGCCACGTCGAGATCACCGGGCCCGTGGAGCCCAAGATGATCATCAACGCGCTCAACTCCGGCGCCGATGTCTTCATGGCGGACTTCGAGGACTCGCTGTCCCCGACCTGGGAAAATGTGCTGCGGGGCCAGGCGGCGCTGAGCGCGGCGGTGCGCCGCTCGCTGGAGTTTCACGCTCCGGACGGGCGCGTGTATCGACAGAATGCGCGCACCGCGACGCTGGTGGTGCGCCCGCGCGGCTGGCATCTGAGCGAGAAGCATGCCCGCTGCGCGGGTCAGCCGGTGTCGGCGAGCCTGTTCGACTTTGGCCTGTACTTCTTCCACAACGCGCGCGAGCTGGGCGCGCGGGGCAGCGGACCTTACTTCTACCTCCCCAAGCTGGAGAGCCAGCTGGAGGCTCGGCTCTGGAATGACGTCTTCCTCGCAGCGCAGCAGGCGCTCGGCGTAGCGAGCGGCACGGTGCGCGCCACGGTGTTGATCGAGACGCTGCCCGCCGCCTTCGAGATGGAGGAGATCCTGTATGAGCTGCGCGAGCATGCCAGCGGCCTGAACGCGGGCCGCTGGGACTACCTGTTCAGCACGATCAAGAAGCTGCGCACGCGCCCCGACCTGCAGATCGCAGAGCGGGCCCAGCTCAGCATGACCGTGCCGTTCATGCGCGCGTACACCGAGCTCCTGGTGCAGACCTGCCATCGCCGCGGCGCACACGCCATGGGCGGCATGGCCCCGTTCATTCCGAGCCGGAAGAATCCGGAGATCAACGCGGCGGCCCTGGCCAAGGTGCAGGAGGACAAGCTGCGCGAGGTGCGCGATGGCTTCGACGGGACCTGGGTCGCGCACCCGGATCTCGTGCCCACCGCGCGCGAGGTCTTCGACCGTGCCCTCGGCGACAAGCCGCATCAGAAATCCCGACAGCGCTCCGACGTTTCGGTCAGCGCCGCTCAGCTTCAGGACATCCGCGTGCCCGGGGGCAGCATCACCGAGCAAGGCCTGCGCAACAACGTGAGCGTGAGCCTGCAGTATCTGGCGGCATGGTTTGCGGGCAGTGGCGCGGTGGCCATCTTCAACCTGATGGAAGACGCGGCGACTGCCGAGATCTCGCGTGCGCAGCTCTGGTTCTGGCTACAGCGGGGCAGTCAGCTCGATGACGGGCGCCCGGTGACGGAGCAGCTGTACCGTCAAATCCAGCGCGAAGAGCTGGCGAAGCTCGCGGACGGCCCCGCTAGCGAGCAGCTCGATGCGGCACGCGAATTGCTCGATGAGCTGGTGCTCTCGGACCAGTTCAGCGATTTCCTGACGCTTTCCGCCTACGCGCGCCTGAGCTGATCACGCAGCGACAAGGGCGCTTGCTGCGCTGCGCCGGAGAGCAGGGTCGACGCGACGCATGCTGTTGCATCGATGGTTCAGTTGCGTTCAGCGGCGTGAAGATACGCGCGGCGAGTTGACAGGCGCAGGCTCGTCACATACAATCATGCGGTAAAGTTGCTCTGACTGCGGACATGTGGGCGGACCGCGTTGCGCGCGAGTCCTGCCATCCCGCGGGCGAAAATGGCCCGAATCCGTGCGCCACTGATCGCGGCAGTGGCCCTGGAGGCCCGACAGGGCCAGGAGGTCCCGATTCCATGCTCAAACCCAGCATCACATTCGTCATTTGTCGGCGAGGAAGAGTTCTGCGTCGCGAGACGTACTGCCGCGGGGTGATCCGGTTGGGTCGCCATCGCAGCAACCAGCTCCAGATCGAGGACGATGCCGTCGCCAAGAGGCACGCCGTGATCGAGCTGAGCGCCGAGCGCGCGACGCTGATCGATCTGGCGGCCGAACCCGGCGTGCGCGTGAATGGGCACTGGATCGACGAGGCGGTGCTCGCCGTCGGCGATCGCATCCAGATCGGCGCCAGCGAGATCGTGGTCGAGGAGATCGGCATGCGCGACGAGGACTTGCCGTCGCTCGAGGCGGCGAGCGCGGTGCTCGAGGGCAGAGTCGTCCAGGCCGCTGCCGAGCCATTGCCGAGCGTGAGCGCGTTGCCTCCCGCGCCGCCCGCGTACACCTACGCCATGCTGCGCAGCGGGCCCGCTCCTCGCTCCGAGGATGTGGAGCTGACGCATGTGCTGGCGGCAGAGATCAGCATCTTGTGGGGAGAGAACGTGCTGCACGTCGCGCACCTCGCGGCGGGCCAGGCCTTTTGTGTGGGCGATGAGCACAGCCCGCCCTGCGATTTTTTGATCCCGCGCGAGAAGCTCGGCGTGGCGCGCATGCCGCTCGTGCTCAGCAGAGGCTCGCGCTTCGCGCTGGTGATCGCGCCGCACGCGGCGGGCCAGGTGGTGGCGCCGGGCGGTGCAGTGCAGGCGCTCGACGACGTGCGCGCGAGCGCGCAGGCGAGCGCAGCCTTGCCGGGGGGGCGCGAGCTGCTGCTCGAGCTGGGGACTCGCGCCGAGCTGCGCTTTGGAGACATCGTGTTCCGGATCGCTGCGGTCCGCGCGGGCAAGCCAGTAGGGCACGGCCTGGCTGCGGCCTGGGACACGGCGGCCTTGCCGTACTTCGCGCTCTCAGCGCTCTCGGTCGGCGGCCTGCTCTCGTCGATGGCCTTCCTGGTACCGCCGCTCGCGCTGCTCTCCGACGAGGACTCGGACGAAGACCGGCTGTACTTGCTGCAGGCGTACCTGTCTGCCGCCGCGGAGCGCGAGCAGCAGCACGCGCCGGCTGCCGCTCCAGCGGCTAGCTCGCGGCTGAGCGGGGGCGGAGCGCCCGCGGCCGGGCAGGAAGGTGCACTGGGCAAGAGGAATGCTTCCCGGGCCAAGGGTGGCCTGCAGATCAAGGGCGATGCGCCGCGCGCGGAGCCGCGCCTGTCGGGCGGCGAAGACATCACGAACGTGAAGGACATCGGGATGGCGGGGATGCTCGCCCGGGCGGACACCTCCGATTTGCCCGACCTGTGGCCATCGGAGCGCCGCGGCAGCGACGCGGACGACACGCTGGGCCCGATCTGGAGCACGGGGCTCGGCGACGCCCCCGGCTACGGCGAGGGCTTGAGCGGCACCGGTGAGCGCGGCGGCGGCCGTAGCAACAGCATCGGCATGGGCAACTTCGAGACGATCGGACCCGGCGGCGGCAAGCCGGGCGGCGATGCGATCGCTCTGAGCGCCGCGCGCACCACTCGCGGCCACCGCACCAGTGTGCCGCGCCTGCGCGAGGGGGTGTCGCAGATCAGCGGTCGTTTGCCGCCCGACACGATCCAGCGCGTGGTGCGCCAGAATCATCCGCGCTTTCGCGCCTGCTACGAGAAGGGCCTGATGACGAACCCGAGCCTGGCCGGGCGCGTCGGGGTGCGCTTCGTGATCAACCGCGATGGGCGCGTGACCAACGTCGCCAATGGTGGCTCCGACCTGCCGGATCCGTCGGTGGTGAGCTGTGTGTCGCGGGCGTTCTACGACATCAGCTTTCCGAAGCCGGAAGGAGGCATCGTCACCGTGGTCTACCCGATCGCCTTCCAGCCCGAGTAGCGAGCCGCGCCTGTCTTTGGAGGCCTCTCTGGTGGCCTCTCTGATGCTTCTGCCCCTTGGGTCCCCGCGCCGAGTGAGGGCGACGCTGGTGCCCAAGGGGCCAGGCCCCGGCAGGCTTCCTCATTACTATGGAGCGGCAGTGTCCGCGCTGTCTACGCCGGATGTTCGAAAATGTTCGCGGTTCGCGCTGCTGGCCAGCGCGGGCAAGAGGTTGGGCAAGCGGACGTGCACCTCCGTACCTTGTCCCACCTGGCTCTTGACCTCGATCTCGCCGCCGTGCGCATTGACGATCCGTCGCACCAGCGCCAGGCCCATGCCCACGCCGCCGGTCTTGCGCGTGCGGCTGCGATCGGCGCGGAAAAAAGGCGTGAAGATGTGCGGTAGGTCCGCGGCGTCGATGCCCATGCCGTGATCGATCACGCTGATGACCGCCCGCTCGCCCTGGCGAAACATGCGCAACGTGACGGTGCTGCGCGGCTCGGAGTACTTGCGCGAGTTGTCGACCAGGTTGTCGATTACGCGCCGCAGCAGCGCGCCGTCGCCGATGATCAGCGGCAGATCGTCGGCCAGTTCCAGCTCCAGTCGTTCGCTCGGATACACGACCTGGAAGCGCGTGAGTGCGGCCAACGCCAGCTCGGTCAGGTTGACGCGATCGCGCCGCAGCGGCAGCCCGCCCGGGGCCGACGAGCCGAGATCGAGCCGAGCGGCCGCCAGCACATCCTCGACCAGGCGTTCCAGATCTCCCCAGTCGGTGCTGATGTTGGCGAGCGCCTCGCGCGCGGCCTCTGCGTCGCCATCAGTGGCCAGATCCAGCGCCACCCGGATCCGCGCCAGCGGTGTGCGCAGCTCATGCGAGACGTTGGCCAGGAGCTCGCGCTGGCTCTGGAGCAGGGCCGTGATGCGATCGGCCATGTCGTCGAAGGCGTTGGCCACGGCACCCAGCTCGTCACGGCGATCGAGCCGCGCGCGTGCGTCGAGCTGGCCGCTGCCGAAGGCGCGCGCGACGCGGGCGAGCTCGTGCAGGGGCCGCCCCAGCGATCGAGCGAACAACAGCGAGGCCGTGAAGACCAGCGAGAGGATGGTCAGGGCCAGGATGAACTGCCGCGAGAAGCGGCTGCGGAACTCGAAGCGGTCCGTGATCACGTAGGCGACCAGCTCGCCCGACTCGTGAATGCCGACAGCCAGCGTGTCCGGACGCGGGCCCGGCAAGAAGCTGCGCACGGGCAAGCGCCCCACCTGGTCCGCGGGCAGCGGCGCGGGCACGTTGGCATGGTTGCTGGCGATCAGCTCCCCCCGGGGGCTGAACAGGGTGGTGTGAATGCCGAGCTCGACGCGCAGCCATTCCATGGTGTCGCGCAAGGCGGCCGGGTTCTTGCGATCAAACGCCACGTGCTGCGCCGCGAACACCTCCCACCCGCCGACGCCCAGCCTGCCGGGAGGCTCGATCAGATAGTCGCGAGAGACGGAGAAGCCGAGCCAGGCTGTGAGCAGCTGCACCAGCGCGAGCAGGTAGATGTTGACGACCAGCCGCGTCGGCTTCATTCGTCTCCGTCGGTGGCCAGCATGTAGCCGGCGCCGCGGATCGTCTTGAGCATGCTGGGCCGGCGAGGATCATCGCCGAGCTTCTGGCGCAAGCGCGAGATGTGGCCATCGATCGAGCGATCGAAGACCGCGTCCGCCTCGCGGTTGGCGAGCGCCAGCAGCTGGTCGCGCGTGAGCACGCGGCCGGCGCGTTCCACCAGGGCTCGCAGCAGCGTGAACTCGTAGCCTGTCAGCTGTAACGGCTTGCCGTCGATGCTGGCGCGCAAGCCACCCGGGTCGACCTCGATGCGGCCAGCACGCATGGGCCGCGCCTTGGGGCCCGCGCGGCCGCGCGCCCGCCGCACCTGGGCGCGGACCCGTGCCAGGAGCTCGCGCGAGGAGAATGGCTTGACCACGTAGTCGTCGGCCCCGATCTCCAGGCCCAGCACGCGGTCCGCCTCGTCCGCGCGGGCGGTGACGATGATGATCGGTACATCGATCTTCGAGCGCAGGCTGCGACACACCTCGATGCCGTCGCAGCCGGGGAGCATCAGGTCGAGCAGCACCAGGTCGAAGCTGCCCTGGCTGGCGACGCGGATCGCGGCGCGCCCATCGGCGACACAGGTGACGCGCAGGCCCGATTGCTCCAGGTAGCGCGCGGTGAGCTGAGCCAGGCGCTCGTCGTCCTCCACCATCAGCAGCTGGATCACCGGCTCGGCCGCGACGTTCTCCTCTTCCGCGTGCCCGTTGGACATGGCCATGCAGATGACATAGATCCGCCGCCGCCGGTGAGCCAGACGCGGCCGGTGATTTCAGAAAAACCCCTCGAATTTTCGCGCCTTGGCGGGACACCAGGCGCGCCCGCACAGTTCTGCACATGCGCCGCACGCGGCGCGCACATGCGGGCCGCAAGCTGCCGCGCCGGAGGTGCCATCACTGGGGCGGGGTGAACGCCCAGCTGCCGATATCGGAGCTGGTGCCCGCGTCGCTCTCGCAGGCTCCGCAGGCCAGCAAAGAGCCGCAGCTCCGGGAACCGCAGTAGCCGCTGAAGAAGGCGGCATTGCACGCCTCGTCGCCGCTGCCAAACAGAGTCGCGTCGACGACGTTGCAAGATGCGGTCTCATGGGCAGTCACGCCCGCCAGAGCCACGGTGACCTTATGTTTACCCGCGACCGCGGGTGAACAGTAACCCAGCAGGTACGAGCGCTTCGGAAGCTCCTGAACACGCTGCGCCACGCGATCGAAGGCTGCGGCCCAGTCGGGCTGGGTGGGGGCCAGAAAGGAACCCTGAGGCCCGATGCGCGTGAGATCGGCATCGTCGATCTCGTTGCTGATGCCCACCGAGATCGCGTTGAGGCGTGGCGGAATCCCCGCCAGACTCACGCCCGAGCTGTCTCTGCCATCGGTGACCGTGACCAGGGTGCCCGTCGTGACGATACCGTAGCTGGTCTGCGATGCGTACCCCTGCATGGCGGCGTCGAGAGCCAGCACACCCGCGTTCACCGCGCCAAACAGGTTGGTACCGCCCGGATCGACGATGCCGGTTGGGCTGGCCTGGATGGCGTCCAGTGCTGCAACGACCTGAGCAACGTCGCGCGTGAATTCGACGACGGTCTTTACGGTGCGACCGAAGACCATCAAGGACAGGTTGACGGGTGGAGCGCCCTGGGCGGGCTTCAACGCTTCCACCGTCTTCTTCAGCTGCGCAATGACCGCGACGAGCGTGCTCTGGTCACGTTGCAGAGAACCCGAGAGATCGACAGCGATGGTGACGAATTGCTCGACGTCGCGCGGAAACAGCGCCACGTAGCTCTCATCGCCCAGCGGTTGATCGTCCTCGAGGATCTTGAAGGCCGAGTTGATCGGGCCGATCACCGATGACTTCACCGTCGTGCCGGCACACGTCTCGAGCCCAAAGAAGATGGCGAGGGCTGGTTCGTGGTCCCGCCGCTGGCGGCAGCCTTGCTCCAGCGGGCGCAGATTGATGCACGTCTCGTCGACGACGCATTCTCCCTCTTGCAGCGCATACCCAGGGTCGCACACACACTTGGCGACGTTGTCCTTGACCTCGCATTGGCCGGCGCCGCGGCACACCACAGCCCCGCAGTTGCTGGGCGCGGCAGCATCGGGGCCAGCATCCTGCGCGCTGCTTCCGCCCGAGCCCCCCGAGCCGCCTCCGCCCAGCAGCACGTTGCCTCTGCCGGCACGGCTGGTGTCGTCCGGAAGCGGCTTCAGGCCGTCGCCGCCCTTGCAGGCGCCGAAGGCGAGCAGCGCGAGCGACCAGCGGAGCGCGTGGATGCGAAAGTGCTTGTGAGCCATGGGTGACCATCTGTGCCAGGGTGGGACAACGCAGATGTCCCCCCTGCCGCTGGGCTCAGCAACGGCCGCGCGCGTACGCTGCACAATGAGCAGCGGCGCGAAGATCGAAAACGGAACGCGGAGCACACGCGCCCACCGCGGCGCCGTGCTGGGCTCGTCGCGTGCGGGCGCACGCGCGCGCGGCGGGCGGCGGGCTCATCCTGGAGTGCTCAGAGGCGCTGCGAATCCGAGCCCAAATTCCGGATTTCGATCGGCTCGGGCGCAGACAGCGGGGTGATGCCGAAGATGCGGCAATAAAAATAGTACTCGCCGTCGAGCGTGCGGCGGATGGTGTCCGCGTGGCGGAAGCCGTGGCCTTCTTCCGGGAAGGACAGGAATGCGACCGGCAGGCCCTTGCGATCGATGGCAGCGACCATGGCAGTCGCCTGATTGGGGGGCGTGACCTTGTCCTGCGAGCCGTGAAAGAACGCGACCGGGTGGCGCAAGCGGTCCATGTGGAAGAGCGGGGAGCGCTGGTTGTACAGCTCCTTCATCTCCGGATAAGGCCCCACCAGCCCGTCGAGGTAGTGCGACTCGAACTTGTGCGTGTCGCGTGCCAGCGCCGACAGATCGCTCACGCCGTAGTAGATGGCCCCGGCAGCGAAGACGTCGTGCAACGTGAGCGCCATCAGCGAGGTGTAGCCGCCGGCGCTGCCGCCGCTGATGCACAGGCGCGAGCGATCGACCAGCCCGCGATGCGCGAGGTACAGCGCGCCCGCGATGCAGTCCTCCACCTCGGCCACGCCCCACTGACCGCGCAGCGCGTCGCGATAGGCCCGCCCGTAGCCGCTGCTGCCGCGATAGTTGACCTCCAGCACGGCGAAGCCGCGGGTGGTCCAGTACTGCGTGCGCAAGTTCAGCCCGGTCGAGGCCTGGGAGGTCGGGCCGCCGTGGCAGCGCACCAGCAGCGGCGGGCGTTCTTCCGGCGGGCCCTGGTAGTCCGGGTTGACCGGCGCGTAGTACATGCCGTGAGCGCGCGCGCCGTCGCCGGTGGGATATTCGATGGCCACGGGCTGGCTGAAGCGTGCGGTGGCCTGCTCGGTGGAGTTCGCGTCGCTGGCTGCCCAGGCGCCGAAGCCGCGCAGGGTGGAGAGCTGCTCGGTCTGGATGTCGAAGTGCATGAGCGTGGTGCTCATGGTCGGCGAGGCCACGAGCAGCACGGCACCCCCGGGCGCGGCGCGCAGGGCGCCAAACTCGGTGTAGGGCAGCTCGAACAGGCGCAGATCGCCGGTGGTGTGGCTGCGGCGACCGAGCCGCCAGGTGCCGTTCTCCGTCAGGCAGCAGAGCAGATCGCCATCCGGCAACAGGCAGTATGTGGACAGCCCGAACACCCACTGCGGCAGCCCGAAGTCCGCCGGGCGCGGGCACAGCGGCTGACTGGCGCTGCCGTCCCAGCGATACAGGTTCCAGTAACCGGAACGGTCGGAGACGAAATGCAACCCACCGTGACTGTCCCACTCGGGCTGAAACACGCTCTCCGTCGCTCCGCCCGCGACCCGCTCCGGGATGCGCGGCAGTCCGCGGCCGTCGAACTCGGCGACCCAGAGCTCCGTTCCGTCCCAGGGCATGCGCGGATGGCGCCAGCTCAACCAAGCGAGCCTCTTGCCGTCGGGGCTGAGGCGCAGCGAGGAGTAGAAGTGCTGGCCCGAGAACAGAGCTTCGAGCCGGCCCGTGCGGCTGCCGAAGCCGACCGCCGCCAGCGAGTTCTCCGGCTCGCGTCCGGTTCCGTCGTGCTGCTCGAGCACGCACAGCACGCGCTCGCGCGCGCTGTCGATCACGGGCTCGGCGAAGCGGCGCTGCCCGCCGTTGAGCAGCGGTGAGAGGCGCCGCGGGCGTTCACCGGGACCGCGCAGATACAGCGCCTGATCGGTGTCGTTGACGAACACCAGGCTGCCGGCGCGCACGCTGAACGATCCGCCGCCATACTCGTGCACGCGGCTGCGAGAGCTGAAGGGCGGGGGCAGGACCTCCTCCGGAGGGGGCAGCGGCCGCGCCGGCAGCAGCTTGACGATCGCCGCGCGGCCCGCTTCGCGCGGGCGCGACTCGCTCACGTACACGTCGAGCCCGTCCACGACCAGGTCGCCCGGGCGGGTCGAGGTTTGCGCGACGTCCGCCGCGCTGATCGAGGAGTGCCAACCACCGTAGGCGAGGGTCTGTTTCATCGCGCGGGCTCCTTCAGGCCGGGGTCAGCGCAGGGCGTCCGCTCCGACCTCGTCACGTAGCTGGGGCCGATCCGCAGTGCGGCCTTCGCCACTTCCAGCACGCGCGGCAGGCCGTAATGGCGGCGGACCACCGGGTCCGGGCAGCGCTGCTCGCGCGCGAGCGCGCTGCGCAGGTAGCCGCGCAGGAAGTGGTAGCCCGCGTGGTGCGGGCGGCGCGAGGCGTAAGCGGCTCCACGCGCCAGCACCAGCAGCGGATGCAGACCCAGAAACCAGGCGTAGCGCCCCTTGCGCGCGTAGCCCTGAGCGTGACCGTAGCGCGCCGCGGTCTCGCGCCGATGCGTGGCCAGCACCCAGGGCAGCAGCCGCGTCTCGTAGCCCAGCGCGCGCGCCTTGACGTTGGCGATCGAGTCGAAGCTGGGCCAGGGGGGCAGGCCGCCCATCGCCTCCAGGCACTCCACGCGAAAGAACTGCGTGGGCCCGCGCGGCAGATCGGCGCGCTGGAACGGCTCCACGAAGCTGCGCTCTCCTTCGCGCGCCTGCAGCAGCGAGGAGACCACGCCCAGCCGCGCATTCTCGACGAAGGCGCGCACCAGCGCGCGATAGTGCTCGGGCGGCAGCTCGATGTCTGCGTCGAGCACACCGGCGCAGCGCGGCGTGAGGCCGCGCGCACGCGCGCGCGCCAGCGCCTGCTCGAGCCCCCAACGCTTGATGCGCGCGACGTGCGCTCCCAGATACTCGTCGGCGGCCTCCGGCGCCCGAGCGATCTCCAGGAAGTCGCAGCGGGCTCGTGCCTGCTCCAGCCACTCTCGCGAGCCATCGTCGCTGCCGTCGTCCACGATCAGCCAGAGCAGCGGACGCAGCTCCTGCGCTTGCATGCTCGCGAGCAGCGCCGGCAGCGCCTCGCGCTCGTTGCGTGCGGGCGTGGTGAGCACATATCCCCACTGGCTCTCGGGCGCTCCGCTCACGCGGAGCTAGGCTAGTGCGCCGCGCGGGACGGCGCGACCCTGAATTTCGCTTTGCCCGAGGGCCCGCGGTGCGTCGCTAGGCAGCCTTCATGGTGATAATAATCGCAATGATTTAGAGTGTTTACGCTGCTTGACCCGCGTGCGCCGTGCGAGTCCTGCGCCGGCTCGCGCGGCAGCGCCGGCTGCGCAGCAATTTTCAGGGCGTCATCGGCTCCGGCGTCGGGGCAGGCTAGAGTGACGGCATGAGCTCGGGGCGCGGACGCATCGCTGGAAACTGGGTCTTCGCGCTCGCGCTGGCAGGCTGCGCTGGCGCGCAGCGGCCGGCGGCACCCGCTGCACCGGCGCCGCCGGCACCCGCGGCGAGCGCGCCGGCGCCGCCTGCCGCCACGCTGCTCGACGCCGAGCGCGCGTTTGCCGAGAGCCGCTACGAGGACGCGGAAGGGGCGTTCCGGGCGCTGCTGGAGCAAGGGGACGCGAGCAGTCGGAGCAGCGCCCGGCGCGGCCTGGCGCGCACGCTGAGCCAGAGGGGGCGCGCGCAGGAGGCGCTGGCGTTGCTGCGCGCGGCTCCGGGCGATGATCTGGAGACGAGCACGCTGCTGGCCGAGATCGCCATCGCCAGCGGCGACAGCGCCGCCGCTTTGCCGCTGCTGGAGCGGCTGAAGGATCAACCGGAGGCGCGCCGGGCCCGGCTGCTCCTGGGCCAGCTGCTCATCGATCGCGGACGGCGCGCCGAAGCCGAACCGATCTTGATGACGCTGATCACGGACTACAACGAGGATCGGATCGGCAACGACGATGGCGTGGGGCTGGCCCTGGTCGGGCGCGCCGCGCATCTGCTGCGCAGCCCGCACGACGCCAACGATGCCTTCAACGCAGCGGAGCGCGCGGCGCCTGGCGCCGAGGAGGTGCTGCTCTGGCGCGGTGAGTTGTTTCTCGAGAAGCACGACCCCGGGCACGCCGAAGAAGTGCTGAGCGAGCTCCTTCAGCGCGCGCCGCGTCAGCCGCTGGCGCTGGTCTGGTTGGCGCACGTGAAGCTGGAGCAGGCGCTGGATTTCGAGGCCGCGCGCGCGCTGGCCGAGAGCGCGCTCGCGGTCCATCCCGGGCTTCCGCAAGCGTATTTTGTGCTCGCGGGCCTGGCCTTGCGCGATCTCGATTTCGAAGCGGCGCTGCGGCTGATCGAGCAGGGGCTCGCGTCCGACCGCGAGGATCTGGAGCTGCTCAGCCTGCGCGCCGCGGTCGGATTCCTGTCCGAGAACCCGGCGCTGTTCGAGAGCGCGCGGCGCGAGGTGTTTCAGCGCAATCCGAGCTACTCGCGCTTCTACTCGATCGTGGGTGAATACGCCGAGTGGGAGCACCGCTACGATCGCATCGTGGAGCTGATGCGCGAGGCGGTGAGCATCGACGACGAGGACGCCGAAGCTCACGCCGCGCTGGGCCTCAACCTGATCCGCGCCGGGCAGGAGAGCGCCGGCGTGCAATCGCTGCGCCGGGCCATCGCCAAGGACCCGTTCAACGTGCGCGTGTTCAACACGCTCAACCTGTACGAGCAGATCATCCCCAGCGACTACGTGACCAAATCGCGCGGGCGCTTCACGATCCGCTATCCCAAGGCCGAGGCGGACATCCTGGACCGCTATGTGCCCGCCCTGCTGGAGCGCGCTTTTCGCAAGTTCGTGAGCGCCTACGGCTTCACGCCCAGCGAGCCGATCGGGATCGAGCTGTATGCGCAGCGCGAGCACTTCGCCGTGCGCACCAGCGGCCTGCCTCAGACGGCGATCCTCGGCGTGTGCTTCGGCAAGACGCTGGCCGCGCTCACGCCGCACGCCGACTCGTTGAACTGGGGCATGACGCTCTGGCACGAGCTGGCGCACGTGTTTCACATCCAGATGTCGCAGAGCCACGTACCGCGCTGGCTGACCGAAGGGCTGGCGGAGTATGAGACGCTGGTCGAGCGCCCCGAGTGGCGGCGCCACCACGATCCGGAGCTGTTCCTGGCCTGGCGCGAGCAGCGGCTGCCGCAGGTCACGCGCATGAACTATGTGTTCTCGCACGCCGAGGACATGCAGGACATGGCGACCGCGTACTATGCGTCCAGCCAGATCTCGGTGATGCTGGTCGAACACTACGGTCGCGAGCGGGTCAATCAGCTGCTGCGGTTGTACGCGACCGGGCCGGTCGAGAACGACGCCCTGGCCCAGGCGCTCGGCGGCAACGGGGTGGCGATCGATGCGGAATTCTCGGCCTACCTCGCGCAGACGCTCGCGCGTTATTCGTCGCAGTTCGTGCCGCTCGACGCGCGCGGCTCGCTCGACGATCTCCGGCAGCGCGCGGCCGCCGCGCCCCAGGACGTGAACGCGCAGCTGCGCGTGGTGATCGCGGCGCTGGCCGAGAAGCAGCTGCCCGCGGCGCAGAGCGCCTGGGCCGCAGCGCGCGCGCGCGCGCCCGAGTCGCCGGATGTGCGCTTCCTGGGCGCGCGCCTGGCGGCGGCGGCGGGGCAGGCTCCCGCTGCGCTCGCGGAGCTCCGCGCGCTGGCCCAGTCCGGTCACGACGGCTATGCGGTGCAGATGGCGCTGGCCGAGCTGCTCGACGCGGACGCGCAACCAGATGCCGTGCGTGCAGCGCTGAAGCGCGCGCACGAGCTGGACGCGTCGCAAGCCGAGCCGCTGCGCGGGCTGTGGAAGATGGCTCAGGACCAGGGCGACGAGCTGGAGGAGACGCGCATCCTGACCCAGCTGGCGCGCATCGAAGAGCGTGACGTCGCCGTGTATCGGCGGCTGCTGGAGCTGCTGATCGCGCGCAAGTCAGCGCCCGAGGCGGTGGAGGTGGGAGCAGCGGCGATCTACGTCGATCTGGAGGGCGCTCGCACCCACTCGCTGTACGCGCAGGCGCTGGCGCTGGCGGGGCGCACGGAAGACGCCACGTTCGAGTTCGAGAGTGCGGTACTTTGCCCCAGCCCCGTCGAGGAGCTGGCGGCGGCGCACCGTGACTTCGCGGAGTTCCTGCGGAGCCGCGGGCGGAATGCGCGCGCGGCCGCGGAGCGAGAGCGCGCGTTGCAGCTCGATTCCCAGCGCGGCCAGCCCGCGGATCCACCCTGAGCAGACGAGAATCGTACCCGCTGCTCGGAGCGCGCAGGCTCGCTCACCTGCGCTCCTGCAGCAGCGCTGGCCGCTGCCGCACGCTGGCGCGCGCTGGATCACCCTGCGGGCGGCGCCCGGATTCGTGATTGTTCCTGGCTCGCAAGTGCGCGTGGCTGCTACGCTTGATAGACGATGAGCGCGCTCGCGTATGCGCCGCGCCGAGACTGCGATGAGCGCCCCTACCGCCACCGGTAAGATAGCTACCACTCCCTTCTGCGAGCTGCTGGTCTATGCGCTCAGCCAGGAGCTGAACGGCTCGCTCGTGCTGGAGTGCCCCGATCGGAGCAAGCACGCGATCTTGTTCGTGGCCGGCGTCCCCGCGAAGGCACGCGTGGCGCACTCGGGCACGCGGCTCGGTCAGGTCCTGCTGCAGCTGGGGAGTGTCGAGGCCGAGGCGTTGCGCGTTGCGCTGGAGGAGGACTCGGGAGAATTGCTCGGGCAGCGCCTGTATGCGCGCGGCGCGCTCGATCCGGGCGATCTCTCGCGCGGGCTCTGCGAACAGCTGCTGCGGCAGCTGAGCTGGCTCTCCGGCGCGCCGACAGGGACGGCGTTCGCGTACTACGACCGCACCGATCTGCTCGAGGATTGGGGCGGCGAACCGCTGCACATCGATCCGCTCGCCGCGATCTGGCGGGCGATCGACGGTCACGCGCCGAGGGATCGCATGAGCAGCGTGCTGGCGAGCCTGTCGGGCAAGACCTTGCGCCTGCATCCCGACTCGAGGGTGGCGCGCTTTGACTTCAACGCCCGGATTCGCGGTCTGCTCGACGTGCTCAAGGTCAAGCCTCAGACCACGCAGGGGCTGGAGGCCACCAAGCTGCTCGACAGCGTCAGCTTGCACAAGCTGCTGTATGCGCTCGTGCTGACGCGACATCTCGACACCGGCGAGGCGCCGCTGGGCGTGATCCCCGGCTCGCGCGTGGAGCTCAGCTCGCGGTCCAGCTCCGCGTCGCGCAGCGCGGTGCGCGCTGGTCAATCGCAGATCGGTCCCGCGGTGCGAGCCGGACAATCGCAGATCGGTCCGGCGGTGCGCGTCGAGGCAGCTGGCGCGGCCAGGGGCGTTGCGGCAGCGCCCGCGCCAAAAGTGCCGCCCGTCGCCGCCGCGCCAGCAGCTGCACCGAAAGCGCCGCCGGTCGCCGCCGCGCCAGCAGCTGCGCCCCAGCCGCCGCCCGCGCCAGCCAAGCCCCCCGCGGCAGCTTCGGCCAAGGCAGCTCCGGCGAAGGCAGCTCCGGCGAAGACCGCCCCCGCGGTTGCCGCTCGCCCGGCAGAACCGGCGCGAGCGCCCGCGCCCGTGCGGCCCCCGGCAGAGGCGCTGCAGACCGGCAAATTCCTGGCTCGCGAAGAGATCGAGGCCAAGCTCGCCGGCCTCGACGAGCTCACGCACTACGAGCTCCTGGAGCTGCCGGTCGCCGCCACGCCCGAGCAGATCTCGCAGGCCTTCCCCTCGCTGGCGCGCCGCTGGCATCCCGATCGCCTGAGCCCGGAGCTCAACGAGCTGCGCGACGCCGTGACACGCGTGTTCGCGCGCATGACCGAAGCCAGCCGCGTGCTCGGCAACGCCAGCTCGCGCAAGAGCTACGATGAGAGCCTGGGCGGGAAGGATGAGGCGCAGCGCGAGCAAGAGCAGGTGGAGCTCGTGCTGCGCGCCGCGGAGGCCTTCCAGAAGGCGGAGATTCTGCTGAAGAAGCGCGATCTCGAGTCCGCCGAGCAGCTCGCGCGCACGGCGCACGAGGGGGACCCCGATCAGCCGGAGTACGCGGCCCTCTACGCCTGGATCCGTTCCCGGCGCGCGGACGCTGGCCCGGAGGACATCCAGAGCTCGCTCGGGATGCTCAAGAAGGCGATCGCCAAGCAGAACAACAACGTCAAGATCCACTACTACCTGGCCTGCGTGCTCAAGGCGTCGGGACAGACCGCCGCGGCGATGCGCGAGTTCCGCTACGTCGCGGAGCACGACCCGGCGAATGTGGACGCGGCGCGCGAGATCCGCCTGCACGACATGCGCAAGGGTCAATCGAAGCAGCCGGGTGCCGATCCGGGGCTGATCGGCAAGCTGTTCAAGCGCTAGCGACTGTGAGCTTGCCAGCGGCAGTCAGAGCGAGCGCCGGATCTCCACGCGCGTGAGCCGCGTGCTGCCGAGCGGCGTGCCGAGCAGCTCGACACGCACGCGCTCCGGCAGTGGGCGGCGGCAGGGCGCTGGCGCGGGCTCGTTGGGGCCCTCGGCGTCCGGCAGCAGCAGGGAGACCAGATCGCCGACGCGCTGCACGCGCAGCCGTACGGGGCTGGCTTCGGGCACGCCGAAGTCAGGCCAGGCACACTCGAGCCCGCCGAAGGAAGCGCTCTCGCCGGCGCTCGCTGCGGTGCCCGCCAGGCGCAGCAGCGGAGCGGGCCCCGCCGCCAGCGTCAGATCGAGAGTGAAGCTCGCATAGTCGGTGTCGGCGATGCTCACCGCCGCGCTCGAGCCCGAGAGCTGCAGCCCCGTCGCGGTCACGTAGCGCAGGCTGGCGGCTCCCTGCGCGGGCGACGAGCTCGGCGGCAAGTGCGGCACCAGCCCCCGGGCGCTGCCTACCAGCAGCGGCGCCACGTCCTGCGTCCAGGCACCGCGCTGGCTCGAGTGCAGCCCGAACAGCTCGAGGGTCTCGCCGCTCTGCTGCAACCACACGAACAGCCCCGGACCCAGCGCGAGCGGCGAGGGCCGCTGGGAAATCGGAGCCGTGAGCAGCTCGTCCGCGGCCACGAAGCGCGCTTGCCAGGGATCGAAGCGCGCCAGTCGTCCGTTGGCGATCAGCCAGGGGGAACCATCCGCTGCCGGCACCAGCAACGGCTGAGCGGCAGCCAGCTCCACCGGCAAGGGCTCGAGGGCATGCGCGCCGCCCTGCGGATCGATCCACCAGACCGAGCGCGAGATGCAACCGCTGCCGCTGCCGCAGGCGAGACACTCGCTCGAGCGCTGCACCGGATCGCAGCCCCCGACGGCCAGCGTGCTGCCGGCCGCGATCTCGACGAAGGCCCGGTCCAGGGCCGGCGGATCCAGGCGGATCGGCCCCGGGTTGCCGGCGCCATCCGTCAGATCGAAGCTCAAGAACTCCACGCTGCCGATCGCCTGGCGAGCAGCCTGCGGATCCGTGGCGCTGGCGGCCCAGGCGTAGCCGCCGCCGACCAGGATCCGCCCATCGGCGAGCAGCAGCGCGCTGGGCTGGATCCGCGGCGTGGCCAGCAGCTCCAGCGCGCGTGGCGCGCGCGTGGCATCGCTGGAGACCAGCTCGACGCTGGCGAGCGCGCTGCCGCCCTCGGACTCGCCGCCGATCAGCAGCGTCGCGCCGGAGGGCAGGGTCAGCGCGGCATGTCGCGCTCGCGGCACGGCCAGCGTGCGCCGTTCCACCGCGAACTGTCCCGTGAACGGATCGAAGAGCTCCGCATCCGAACGGTGGCGCGTGGACCCCGGATCGATGCCGCCCGCGATCAGCAGCTGGTCGCCGAGCTCGCTCAGCGACGCGAAGCGCCGCGGAGCCCCCAGCCGCTGCTCGCTCTCCAGCGGCGTGAGCTGCGCGGTGCCCAGATCGAGCTGCAGACCGGGAGCGGCGCCCGACGGATCCGGCAGCCCTGCCAGGCAAAACACGCGCGATGCACGACTGGATCGCCCGAGCAGCCACTCCCCGCTGTCCGCGCTGGCAGCGAGCTGCCCGATCGCACAAGCGCTCTCGCGCGGCCAGAGCAGCACCGGGATCGCTCGCCGCGCGTCGAGCTCCCCCGTCCCCCAGTAGCCACGCCCGCCCAGCGTGCTCAGCTCCACGGCGCGCGTGTCCTGCGGCAAGCCCAGCGCCTGCTGCGCGGCGTCGCTCGACAGGATCGATACGCTGTCGTTGGAGCGATCGAAGTCGCCCAGCGCGATCAGCTCCAGCTGCGCGGGCGCGCTGTCCGGCGCCGGTGCACATGCGGGTACATAGTGCGCGACTATCGCCACCCTTTCCGGCGCTGAATCACAGCCCGGCAAGAGCGCGGGAGCGGCCGCCACGGTACGATACCAGAGGCGCATGTTTCCGCAGATCTTCGGTAAATACGTGCTGGAGCGGGAGATCGCGGCCGGGGGCATGGCGCGGGTGCTGCTGGCGACGCTGCGGGGAGCGGGCGGCTTCGAGAAGCGACTGGTCGTCAAACAGATACGACCCGAATTGGCGTCCGATCAGTCTTTCATCGGGCGTTTTGTGGCCGAAGCGAAGACGGCGGTCGAGCTGAGCCACGCCAACATCGTGCCCGTCTACGAGCTCGGGGTCGAACAGGGCACCTACTACATCGCCATGGAGTTCTGCGCGGGCGTGGCCCTGAGCCAGCTGCTGGTGCAGGGCGCGCTCTCGCCCGCCGAGGGTGCCTACATCGGCGTGGAGATCTGCCGAGCGCTCGACTACGCGCACCGCAAGGCGGGCATCGTCCATCGCGACGTGACGCCGCGCAACGTGATGATCGATCCCGAGGGCATGGTGCGCTTGATCGACTTTGGCATCGCGGCTCCCGTCGATCTCGCTGCAGCGGACCCTGCGGGCCCTCGCGCGCGCGAGCCGCTGTTCGGGTCCGCCGGGCACATGCCGCCGGAGCAGCTGCGGCACGGCCCGCTCACGCCGGCGGCGGATGTGTTCGCGGTCGCGGCGCTGCTGATCGAGATTTGGAGCGGCAAACCGCCCTTCCGCCGCGACACCTTCGAGGCGAGCCTGCGCGCGCTGCGCGAGCCGCCGCCGGACCTGGCGCAGCTGGATCCGGAGCTCGCGCCGCTCGCGCCGCTGCTCCGATCTGCGCTCGCGCTGGAGCCGGGCGAGCGCCCGCAGACGGCGGAGGAGCTGGCGCGCCCTCTGCGCGAGTTCTTGCGCTCATCCGACCTCGGCGACATCGCGCGCCGCCTCGGGGAACGAGTCAGCGCGCGCCTCACCCGTCCGCCCGATGCCGCGCGCCTCCCGGCGCGCGATCCTTCGCTGCGCGCGAGCGGATCGGGCGCGACACAGACCTTTGCCGCGCGCGACGCGCTGCTGGAGTGGACCGCAAAGATCGACAGCCAGCCGCCGGCGCCGGCTGCCTCCGCCATCTCGGGCGTGGTGATCGAATCCGGCTCCCTGCCTCCGCGCTCGCGCGCGAACGCGGCGCGCGGCCCCGGTCTCTACCTCGCGCGCCGGCGCTGGCTCACGGCGCTGAGCGGCGCCGCGGCGCTGGCGCTGGGAGCGCTGTGGTTGGTGCAGCGCGACGACGCGCCGCCGCTCTCCGGCGCGAGCCTGCAACGACCGCGCGACGGCGCGCCCGCCCAGCAGCCCGCGCCGGCAGCGCCGGGGCAGTCGATGCCCGTGCCGGTCGCCACGCTGCCGGCTCCGCCCGTGACCGCGCCGGCGAATGCGGCGCCCGCGACGGTGGCTGTGCCCGCGGCGACGGTAGTCGCGCCCCCGGCGCCCGCGCGAGCGCCCGCACGCAGCGCGGGGGCGACGCCCGCGGAGGCGCGCAAGCCGGGTGCTGATGTGCCCGGCCCCGCCAGCGGCGCTCGCACGCACACGCAGGTACAGCTGACGGCGGAGCCCCGCGCGCTCGTGCTGGTCGACGGCGTGGCGGCGGGGCGCACTCCGCTCTCGCTCTCCAGCCTCACACCGGGCCAGCACTCGTTCGTGTTCAAGAGCGAGCTGCTGGGCGAGAAGCTCGAGACCCAGCTGAACCTCCGCGATGGTGGCCGACAGCGCGTCCACGCCGATTTCACCAGCGCAACACCGCAAGTCTACCTGCGCTGAGCCGCCAGCAGAGGAATCAGGGCTCGGAACCACGCGCCGCCCGCCGGCACCAGAATATGCCCCATGCCCGGCACTTTAGGTCCGCGCACCGATACCACTCTTTGACACGTGAGGGTTTCGGGGCTCGGCCCTGCACGACACCGCGCGCCCCCAGGACTGCCCACCTGCGACCCGCGTGGACCTCGTATGCCAGGATGACCCGAGCTGACCCCGAGCGCTCCTTCACGCGTACCGCAAGCTGTTGCGCCGGTGCCAGGACCATCACGCGGGAGCATCATCGATGTCGAAGGCGGCGTAGCGGCGCGCCCCCCGCCGCAGCAGCCACGTCCTCGCAGGCACGACCGGCGCGTCCCGCTCCGAGGAAGCTCGCCAGCGCCGTCGCGCGCTGGCAGCGTCAAACGCCAGCTCGGCGGGGCGACTGAAGCCGTCAAACCAGGGCGCGGACGAACACGGATCGACGAAGCCCGAGGGCAGCTCCGTGTCGACCGCCGCTCGCCGCGGTCGAGGCGATCGCTGGTGCTTGCGGGCGTTGAGCAGCACGTAGCGCAGGGCGAAGTGCACGGCGCGCGGCATGGTCAATGCTCGCGCATGATAACGATCGGCAAACACCCGCCCTGTGCGCGAGAGCCCCCGATTCACGGCGCGCGCCACCCGGATCGAGAGACCCTGCATCCCCCGCGATAGCGCCCGGCGATCTGCCGCCTCCGCGATCAGATGCACATGATTGGACTGCACGGAAAAGTGCACGAGCCGAAAGCCAAAGCGCTCCTGCTCATCCGCCAGAGCGCGGCGCACCTTGCCGAAGGTGGCGCCACGCAGCGACGGCACGCCAGTGACGATGCGCAACGTGACGTGCACCGGATGGTGCCGCGACAGGCCGGGCGGCGCAGATGAGAGACGCCGGCAACAGCGCCCTTCGGCGGCCGGCCGCGCCCTTGCGGGCTCCGCCCCACGTCCGGAACCGAAAGGCGAGCTGGGCACGAGGCTTCACCTGCATGATTTGGCATAAATCCTAGCTCGTGCAAGGAGGTTGCGTCATTTCGCTCGAGCGGTCTCCTGCGTTTGCGGGGGGCCTGTCGCCGCGCGCTCAGAGGGGCTGGTGAGATCTGGAGAGACGGGAGTTGCTCGGCAGCGCAGCAGCTCGTTTCGTGGAGGACTTGGCGCCGTTCAGCGCGGGCGCACGGCGGGCACATTCTGGGGTCGTCGCGCGCCGCGCGCTTGCGAGCTCAACCGAGCGTGGCGTTGTCCAGTTCGCCGATCTGGCGTAGGCCCTCGTAGAGCGCGATGGCGACGGCGTTGGCGAGGTTCAGGGAGCGCACGGCGCCGAGCGTGGGGATGCCCACCAGTTCTTCGGGGTGCGCGGCGAGCAGCTCGTCGGGCAGACCGCAGCTCTCCTTGCCGAACACGAGCGCGTCGCCGGGGCGAAAGCCGACCTGGAGGTAGCTGCGCGTCGCCTTGCCGGTGAACAGCCAGAAGCGGGTGGCGGGCTCGTCGCGGAGGAGGGTCGCGCGCGCCGCCGCGTAGCTCGGGTGGGTGTGTAGGTCGACCAGGTGCCAGTAGTCGAGCCCGGCGCGGCGTACGGCGTGCTCGTCGATGCGAAAGCCGAGCGGTTCGATCAGGTGCAGGCGCGCGCGCGTGGCGGCGCACAGGCGCGCGATGTTGCCGGTGTTGGGCGGGATTTCGGGCTCCACGAGCAACACGTGGAACGGTCGCTGGCCAGCTCCGGAGCGGAGCCGGGGAGCGGGCGCGTCGCTGCCCTTCACCGCGCCAGCTCCAGGATGAAATAGTCCACCAGTCCGCGCGTGGGATGCGAGCGCACCACGCGCTCGCTGAGCACTTGCAAGCCAGCTGCTCTGGCCAGGCTGACGTAGCCACCGCGGGTTCGGCAGTGGCGCCCGCGATCCATGCTGGCCATCAGGTTATTGTACCAGCGCCCGTCGAGGTATACGATGTCGAGCGTCACCGCCCGCAGCAGCGTGGGGCACTGGGCGAGCAGGCGCAGCAGATCGATCGCCTCCGAGTCCGAGAGGTGATGCAGCAGCCCCACCATGCTCACGTGGCTGACGGGCCTCGTCTGAAAGTCTGCTGCGCCGCTGGCGCGGCACTCGAAGCGCGCGTTGGGGCGGCCGGCGTGGCGCGCGCGGGCGTGCTCCACCGCGACGCGATCGGTGTCGACACCGAGGTAGTCGGCAAAGTGCTGGATGTGCCGGAGCGCGTCTCCAGTGCCGCAACCGATGTCGAGCACGACCGAGCTTTCGTCGCAGCCCAGCAGCCGGTAGGCGCTGGACATGTCGATCCCGCCCACGGCGAGCGGACGCACATACTCGAAGACCCAGGGATGCCCCAGAACGCGCTCGACCAGCTTCATCGCCCGCGTTCTTGGCAGGGGAATCGGGCCGCGTCAACGGCGCGCGCTTTGGCCGGCTGTGGTAGGCTTTGTAGCATGACTCTCGAGCGCGCTTCGGAGGTCGACAAATTCGATCGCTATGCCCAGAGCTATCGCGAGGCGCACGCCGCCAGCATCCAGGCGAGCGGGGAGGGGCCGGAGTACTTCGCGCGTCACAAGCTGCAGTGCCTGGCGCGCATGGGGCTGTCGCGCGGGCAGCGCGTGCTGGACTACGGCTGCGGCACGGGCAGCCTGACGCGGCTGTTGCTGGAGCGCTGCGACTCGGTCTGCGGCTACGATCCTTCGGCGCGCTCTCTGGAGCAGGCGCGCCAGGTGGCGGCGGGCGCCAGCTACTACGCCGATGAGCGCGAGATCCCTGCGGGGATCTTCGATCTGGTGGTTCTGTCCGGCGTGCTGCATCACGTGCCGCCCGCGGAGCGAGCGCGCGTGCTGGAGACGGTGGCGAGCAAGCTGCGCCTCGGCGGCCGCGTGGTGATCTTCGAGCACAATCCCTACAACCCCTTGACCGTCAAGGCGGTGCAGGACTGCCCGTTCGATGATGACGCCATCCTGCTGCCGCCGAGCGAGCTCCGGCGCCTGTTGCACGGGGCGCGCCTCGGCTCTGTGCGCCAGGATTTCGTGCTGTTCTTCCCGCGCGCGCTGCGCCTCCTGCGGCCGCTCGAGCCCTGGCTGCGCTGGCTCCCGGTGGGCGCGCAGACGTTAACCTCTGCGACGCGCGTCGCTTGATTCGACCGCGCCGAGCTCTGCGCGCGCGCTGCGCTCTGCGCCCGCGCTGCGCTGCGCATCCGCGCCGCGCTGTGCCTCCGCGCGCGGTTCGAGGTTCTGGGTCGCATCCACCAGATACAGAGGCCGCCGCTTGACCTCGTCGTACACTCGGCCCAGGTACTCGCCCAGGATCCCGATCATCAACAGCTGCGCGCTGGACGCCAGGCTCACGGCGAACATCAGCGTGGCCCAGCCGGGCACGGCCTGCACGCCCGTGAGCACCACCGCCAGCACCCACAGCGCCACCGCCAGCGCTGCGAAGCCGGAGAGCAGACCGAGCACGGTCGCGACGCGCAAGGGCAGCGTGGAGAACGACACGATGCCGTCGCTGGCGAAGCGCAGCATCTTGTGCAGCGGGTAGTGGGTGTCTCCGGCGAAGCGCGCGCTGCGCTCGTAGTACACCGCGGTCTGGCGAAATCCGACCCAGGCCACCAACCCGCGCACGAAGCGATTGGCCTCTCGCAGGCCGCGCAGCGCGAGGACGGCGCGCCGGCTCATGAGTCGGAAATCACCCGTGTCGGTGGGTATCTCCACGCCGACGACGCGCTTCAGCAGGCGATAGAACAGGGCCGCCGTGGCTCGTTTGAACAAGCCCTCGCCGTGGCGCCGGCGCCGCACGGCGTAGACTACATCATAGCCGTCCGCGTAGCGCTCCAGCATCTCTGCGATCAGCTCGGGTGGGTCTTGCAGATCGGCGTCCATGACCACGACCGCCTCACCCTCGGCGTGGTCGACGCCAGCGGTGATCGCGATCTGATGGCCGAAGTTGCGCGAGAGGTTGATCAGCCGAAAGCGCCGCTCCGTCTGGCAGCTGAGCTCGATCTGCTGGCGCGTATCGTCGATCGAGCCATCATTGACGAAGATGACCTCCCATCGGCCCGCTGGGTCGTGTTCTTCCAGCAGCAGGCGCAGGCGCCGCAGCAACTCGGGCAATACCGCCTGCTCGTTGAAAACGGGAAGTACCAGAGAAACGGCGTAGCCAGCGGGCTGACCCATGAACAGCCGCTATCCTGCTCATTCGACCCCGTCAACGGCGCTGTTGCCCAGCTTGCCTCAGCCGAAACGGCTGGCTAGGCTGAGCAGCCCGATGTTGCTGCAGGGGAGCGCTGGCAAGCCGCCGCACTGTTTGCCGGGGGCACGCCGTGGCCCGGCGCGGCTGCAGCGCTGGGCTGCCGGCGTCGCGGGCGGCGCGCTGGCGCTGGCGCTCGCCACGCCCTGCCGCGCTCGGTCCATGGACCCAGCGCTGTCGCGGCTGATGCTCGATCCCAGCTGTGCTGCGCTGGATGCTCCCGCGTGCGCTCCCGATCGCGCGCTGTACTACAAGCTGGTGAGCCAGCTGGGCTTCGCCCTGGCGCCCAGCGCACCCCACGAGGCGCGGACGACCGGGCTGTCCGGCTTCCAGCTCTCCTTGCTGGGCGCCTTCACGGCGATCGACGCCGGCGCGGATTACTGGCGGCGCGGAACGCGCGGCGCGAGCGATCGCGCTCCCGCGATCGACGGCTCGGGCTTCGAGCAAAACGCCGAGCCCGATGGCTGGCTGCAGCTCTACTCGCTGGAGGCGCGCAAGGGCTTCGGCTTCGGGGTGGAAGCGGCGGGCAGCCTCGGCATCATGCCCAACACGAGCCTGATCGAGTGGGGCGCGGATCTGCGCATCGCCCTGCTCGAGGGGCTGCGGCACGGTGTCTGGCGCTATCTTCCGGATACCTCGATCGGCATCGGCCTGCGCCGCGCGACGGGCCTTTCGGATCTGGATCTGGGAGTGCTCGCGCTCGACGCGCGCGTCTCGGAGCCGCTGGTCGGCGCCGATGGCTTCATCGTCACCCCGTGGCTCGGCTACCAGTTCGCGCGCATCGATGCGGAATCGACCCTGGTCGATCTGACGCCGGGTCGAGACGCGCTGGGCGAGTGCGGCTACGTCGGCCCGAACCTGCCGGGGACCCCGGGCTCGTCCGCGTCGGTCTCGCCCAGCCCGTCCGCTGCGCCCGGCGGAGCGCTCGACGGCGCTCCCGTATGCCGCGACGGCAGCGCCGCGGACTTCGCCAACAGCGTCGCGTTCGGTGACGCTGACGTGTTGCGGCACCGGGTGTTGCTCGGCCTGAGCTATCGCCGGGAGCTGCTGCGACTCGGCGCCGAGCTGATCACCGATCTCGTGCATCCCGATGCGGCGCAGTCGGACGCGAACGTCGCACGGGCGCTGCGCTGCGACAGCGCCGGCGAATGCCGGCCGAGCCCGCGGCAATGGACGCTGGCGATCCAGGTCGGTGCCGCCTTCTGAGCGCAGCGCGTCGCTCAGTGCAGCACGCGGGGCGGTTCGCTGCCGAGCGCGCCGCTCGGCGCGTGCGCGGGAGCGGGCAGGTTCGCTGGCGCCCGGGGTCGGCCGCCGAAGCGCAGCGCCGCGACCACGCCAGCGACGCTGAGCGCGAGCGATGCGTACAAGCCCCAGGACCACTCGTAGTCGTAGCGCACGGGGCCGCTGGTCTTGGGGCTCAGCCAGAGCAGCATGACGATCTCGCTGCCGGTCATCGCGGCGAACAGCATCAAGATGGGGCGCACGCCGCGCATCTGGTTCAGCGTGCGCCGGCTCAGCACCAGCGCGATGCTGACGAGCCAGGCCACGGCGCCCCCCCAGAGCCAGCCGATGGCGCCCCGGGCGAGCGAAACCCCGCTGCGCGTGGCGGTGGTCGGTGACGTGATGTCGACCCAGGGCGCCAGCCAGAAGCAGAGCAGGCTGCACAGGCCGATGCCGAGCAGCCAAGCGCGGCCGTGGCTGAAGTCGAGCCAGGAGCGCCGCTGATCGTCCGGCAGCTGGCGCTCCCATTCAGCGGCCTGCTCCTCCACGACCTCGAGCGACGGCGGCAGCCGTTCCAGCGGGCTCAAGGGGATATCACACTCCGGGCAGTGCTGTGCCTCGCTGGCCTCGAACAGCTCGCGGCAGAATGGGCAAGCCAGCAGTCGCGACACGGGTTCCTCGCTACATAGCGGATCGTCCGGGCACGAACGTGCGGGGCAGGCGCACGGATTCGGGACAATTGTCTGCTGGGCCGGCCGAAAAGTTCCAAAGACAGTGTCCCCGGCGGCTGTGGCGGGTCCACTGCGCTGGAGCAGCAGCGCAGTGCGGGCGTAGACTGCACACGGGTGCGGGCAGGGCCCGCCCTCGCTTTTGGGACATGTCCTCGAAGCTCTTCGAGCTCTTTGGTCTTTCCGTGGAGTCGCCTCACCTGCAAGAGGCGCTGAGTCACCCGAGCTACGCCAACGAGCAGGGGCTCTCGCGGCACAACCAGCGCCTCGAGTTTCTCGGCGACGCGGTGCTGGGGCTGTGCGTGAGCGAGCTCTTGTTTCAGCACTTCCCCAACGCGGATGAGGGCGTGCTGACGAGCATTCGCGCTCAGCTCGTCAACACGGACGCGCTCGCCGACTGGGCTCGCGAGCAGCAGATCACCGATGCGCTCCATCTGGGTCGGGGCGCGGAGGTCAGTAATCTGCGCGCGAGCAACAACGTGCTGGCCGATTTCGTGGAGGCTCTGATCGGCGCGACCTACCTCGACCTGGGGCCGGATCACGCCCGCGCAGTGTGCGCGCGCTTCGTCGAGCCGCGTCTGGAGCAGCTGGCCTCGGAGCGCTCGCGGCTCGATCCCAAGACGGAGTTGCAGCAACGGGTTCAGGCGCTGGGAGGAGCTGCGCCGACCTACGCCGTGATCGATTCGGGCGGCCCCGCGCACGACCGCTGGTTCGTGGTGCGGGTGCGCCTGGGGGACCGCTGGGGTGCGCAGGGCAAGGGGCGCTCGAAGCGCATCGCCGAGCGCGAGGCGGCGCGCTTGACGTTGCTGGAGCGCGCCGATCTGGAGGCCGGCGGCGGGGCGGCCCCTGCCGAGGTAGCCGATCGGCCGCCTTCGTCCGAAGCCGAAGGCGCGCGGTGAGCCGCGCCGGGCGACGCGGCGCCGGCTCCGGAAGCCAGTGATGGTGCGGCGCGGGCCGTGGTGGACGGCAGTGGGGCTGCTCTGCGCGGGGCTGCTCGGGCTCGCGCGCGGCGAGGCGCCGAGCCTGGCGCGGGTGGGCGCGCGCTCGCTGGATGCAGGGCTGCTGCTCGCGCGCCTGGCGCGCTTGCTGCCCGAGCAGCGCGCTCGCTTCGGCGCTTCCTGGCCGGAGCAGCGCCGCCAGTTTCTGGAGCGCGAGCTGATCCCCGAGGCGCTGCTGGAGCAGGGGGCGGCGCGCGACGATCGCCGGCTCGGCTCCCCGCGCGATCTCGCGCTCTCGCGCGCGCTGCAGAGCGGGCTCGAGCAGCAAGCCGCCCTGACGAGCGTGAGCGACGCGGAGGTCGCGGAGTACTACGGCCAGCATCGCGCGCGCTACGAGGCGCCGCGGTCGATCTCGATCTGGCGCATCCTGGTGCGCCAGGAAGCGGATGCCCGGGCGCTGTTGCGCGAGCTGGGCCAGCCCAGCGAGAGCACCTGGAGCCGGCTCGCGCGCGAGCGCTCGATCGACACGGCGACGCACATGCGCTCGGGCAGCCTGGGCTTCGTGGCTGCCGACGGTCAGACCCACCTGCCGCAAGTGCGGGTCTCGCCTGCGCTGTTCGCTGCGGCCGAGCGGGTGAGGGATGGCGAGCTCGTGCCGGAGCCCGTGGCCGAAGGCGATGCCTTTGCGGTGGTCTGGAGGCGAGCGAGCCGCTCCGCGCAGGCGAGCCAGATCGGCGCGGTCGCCGCGGACATCCGGGGCCTGCTGGTGCACGCCCGGCAGGTGAGCGAGCTCCAGGCGCTGACGGAGCGCCTGCGCAAGGACGCCCTGCACGACTACCAGCCCGGGCTGCTCGCCGGCTTCGAGCCCCGGGTGAGTGAAGCGCTCGAGCCAGGCCAGCCTGCGCCACCGAGCCCGCTGCCGGCGCGCCCCGTCTCGCTCAGCCCGCGCAGGACGGACTCTGGGTTGCGTTAGCCGCTGCTCGGCCCGAGCGCGCCGCGGAGCGCCGGCTGTCCCTCGGCCGCATCGACCCGGCGCTCACCACCTCCCGCTCCAGCCGCGTCACCTTACCCCCCTCCACGCGGAACACCTGCTGCGAGGCGTCGATCACCTGGGGGCGGTGCGCGACCGAGATCACCGTCACGCCGGCGCGCAGGAAGTTTGCGATCACGCGGCTCTCGTTGGCGGCGTCGAGGAAGCAGGTCGCTTCGTCCAGGAACAACACGCGCGGCCGCCCGAGCAGCGCCTGCGCGATGCCCAGGCGCTGGCGCTCGCCGCCCGACAGGTTCGCGCCCTCCGGCTCGAGCTCCGTCTCGTAGCCGCGCGGCAGGCGCGCGACCACCTCGTCAAAGCAAGCGGCGCGCGAGGCTTCCAGGACCGCGGCGTCGTCGGCCTCAGGCAGGCGCGCCACCAGGTTCTCGCGCACCGTGCCTGCCGTGACCAGCGGCGCGCCCACGACCGTGCCGAAGACCCGGGCCAGGGAGGCCTCGCTGCACTGGCGCAGCGCCACGCCGTCGATCAGCACCTCGCCTTCGGTGGGCGTGAGGATGCCCGCGGCCATCGCCAGCAGCGTCGACTTGCCCTGCCCGGAGGGGCCGATGAAGGCGACGTGCTCGCCCGGCTCGATCGTCAGCGAGACGCCGCGCACGATCCAGGGTGAGCCCGTCGAGTAGCGGAAGCCCACATTGCGCAGCGTGATCTGTCCGCGCAGCGGCTCGGCGGAGCGCTGGCCGTGGTCGACGGTCGGTTGTGCCAGCAGCTCGTCGCTGCGCGCGAGCACGCTGCGGAACTCGAGCCAGCCTTCGAGCGTCGTCCAGATCGAGGCCAGGGGCCCGCCCAGGAGCGAGCGGATCGCCAGGAACCCGGCGAACACGCCGATCGACATTTCGAACTGGATCACCTGCAGCCCGCCGATCCAGAACACGGCCGCGCGCGCCACGCCGTCGAAGATGCTGAGCCAGCCGCCGGCCGCGGCGCTGAGCCGCGCCACCTTGCGGGTCCAGGCGAGCCGCTCGCTGAGCCGGCGCTCGTACCATCGCTCCAGGCGCTGCTCCATGCCGAACGATTTCACCACCTCGGCGCAGCTCGTCGCCTGGTGCACCACCGAAAACTCCGCGGCGCGCGCCGTGAGCTCCCCCGCCGAGCGCTGGCGCGCGTCCTCCCGGACCTGGCGCAGCACAAAGATGCGCAACAGATCGATGCCCAGCGCGAGCGCGCCGAGCAGGGGATCGTAGGCCAGCATCAAGCCGGCGAGAGCCAGCGCGAACAGGCCCTGGAACAGGCCCAGCGCCGTCTTGGTCAGCAGATCGCCGAGGCCGGCGTGCGAGTAGACGCGCTGCAACAGATCCGAGCGGCTGCGCCCGCCCACGAACTCGAGCGGCAGGCGCAGCAGACGGCGACCGAGCTGGTCGGTGAGCGTGGAGCGCAGCAGCGTCTGCAGGCTGGAGAGCGCGATCTGGAACAACCAGCCGAGCACCAGGCTGGCCAGGGTCGCGACCAGGAGCACGACCAGCACCGGCAACAGCCACTCGTGGCGCAGGGGCCGGATGACCTCGTCGATCAGCAGCTGGTTGAGCGCGGGAGCCACGATGCCCAGGAGCTCGCTGCACGCACCCGCCAACATCACGAAGGCCAGTGCGCGCTTGCGCTCGCTCAGGTTGACCCAGTATCGCCGGATGCTCTCGGACTTGCGCGCGCGCCTGGTGAAGTTGGGGCCCGGCGCCAGCTGCAGTGCGACACCCGAGAAGCAACGATTGAGCTGATCCAGATCGGCTTGAATGCGGCCGGTGGCTGGGTCGACGATCAGGGCGTGGCCGTTCGAAAAGCGTTCGAACACCACGAAGTGGTTCATGTTCCAGTGCAGGATCAGTGGCGTCTTCACCGCGCTGAGCTGCTCCAGCGTCAGCTTCAGGCCGCGCCCGATCATGCCGAGGCTCTTGGCGGCCTGCAGCAGCTGCAGGGCCGAGTTGCCGTCGCGCGAGGTCCCGCAGTGGCTGCGCAGCTCATCCAGCGGGATCGATGCCCCGTGCAGATCCAGGATCATGGCCAGGCAAGCCACGCCGCATTCGGCCGCCTCGAGCTGTTGAATTGCGCGAATTTTCTTTGCCATCACCAGCCCAACCACTTGCGAGTGAACTCGAAGATCAAGCCCAGCACCCGCTGATGACGCCGGTGCAGCCGCACCAGCACCCGCTCACCGGAGCGCAGGTGCGGCGCCATCTTCTCTTGCTGCGCGTCCTCCAGCAGCTCCAGCTCGACGCGCACGTAGGAACCCGGCATGGGCTCGCCGAAGACAGCGGCCATCTCTTCGGCCTTGGCGATGTCCGCGGAGATGCGCTGCACCCGGGCCTTGGCCATGCCGAACTCGTTCACCGGCAGCGACTCGATCTCCACGTTGGCCTGGCTGCCGACGCTCACGAACGAAACCTCGCGTGAGGGCAGGAAGGCGACGATCGAGCGCGGCGCGTCCTTGGGCACGATCTGCGCGATCACGCGCCCCGGCTGCACCACCGCTCCCGGCGTGACCAGCAGGGACTCGACGCGACCTGCCGCCGGAGAGCGCACCTCGGTCAGCGCCAGCAGCGATTTGGCCTCGTCCACGGCGGCCACGGCGCGGCTGAGCGCAGCCTTGCGCTCCAGCGCGCGCTGCTTCCACTCGCGCCGGCGATCGGCCAGCGACAGATTCAGCTCGGCCAGCTGCGAGCCGACCAGCGCAATCTGTTCGGCGGCGGCCTGCACCGATTCTTCGCCGGACAGCTCGTCATTGCCGCTCGCGACGCCGCTCTCGCGCATGGTGCGCAGATTGCTCAGCTGCTGAGAGCGCTGGCGCAGCTGAGCCTGGTGGATGCTGCTCCGGCGCGAGAGCGCGGTGCGCTGGTGCTCGACGGCCTGGGTGGTCTGCCGCAGCAGGGCTGCGTCGGCCGCGTCGGCCTCCTCCGTGTCGTGGCGCAGCGTGGCCAGCTCTTTCTCGCGCAGCGTGAGCGTGGCGCGCAGCTGCGTCTCCTCGAGCCGGGCGACGACTTGCTCCGCCGCGACCTCGTCGCCCGCCTGCACCAGGATTTCCGTGACCGCGCCGGACAGCACCGACTCCACGGAACGCAGCCCGTTCGGCGCGCGCAGCGCACCCGGGGCACGCACGGTCACCTCGACGCTGAGCAGGCCAGCGCCGAGGAACAGCGCGGCCACCAGCGAGAGCAGCAGCCCGAGCACGCCCCAGGAGCCCGCCCGGGGCTCGGCTGCGTCGACCAGCGGTGCGGCGACTCCATCGCGCGCCTCCAGCGCGGCCTGGCGGAACAGCTCGCGGCGCGCCGGCGCGGCAGCTTCTGGCTGGGCGGGTTGATCCGCGGACGCCGCTGGCGCTGGCCCTGCCTGCGAGATCCGCGCCGAGCGAGCTGACCCTGGTTCCACGGGACTGGGTTCGGCGTGCGAGTCGGCGCGATGGGACTCGGCGCGGTGGGACTCGGCGCGGTGGGACTCGGCGCGCGAGTCGGCGCGACGGGCCTCGGCGCGAGCGGACTCCTCCCGGCTGCGCGGGCGAGAGGAGAGCGCCGCGGACGCGGGCCGGCGCGAGGGGAGCGTCACCGACCGATCCTCCAGCTCCGCCGCAGCCCGCGGCGGCAGCGGCAGCGGACGAGCCGGTGGTTGCAGGGCGATCATCGGGTGGAACGACAGCGGCGACTCCGCACTGACAGGCCGCAAGGGCTCCTCCGGCGCTCGACCGCTCACGCCTTCGGGCGCCACCAGCCGAAGGGAGGGGGAGCGTGCCGGGGCCAGCGCCGCCGCCGCTCCCCCGAGCACCGTGCCCAGCGCCGGCGCGGAGAGCCGCTCGCGCGCCCCGGTCACCGGCACGCAGCGACCCACGCTGATGGGTTGCTCGCCGCTCCGCTGGCGTGCCGACCCGTCCCACGCCACGGTCGGGGCACCGAGCAGCATCGTGCGGTCCTGTCGGCCGCCTCCTTTGGACGTGTTCACGCGGTCTCCATCGGTCGGCGCAGCCCACAGTTGCGGGCAGGGAGCGCGCAACTGGCGGCGTACCGCGACCGATGAGGACGCTGGCTGCTAGCTGGCCCGGGCGCGCCGGGCCGGAGCCTCGGCGCGCTCCTGGACTTCGCGCACGCGTCGCTCGCGTGGCTCGACCTGCAGCGGCGCCAGTCGCTGTCGGATCACGTCGAGAGCTTCTTCGCTGCTGTCGATGCCGATCACGCGCCGCCCCAGGCGCACGCCCACGGCCAGGGTGGTACCACTGCCCGCGTAGGGATCGAGCACCAGATCGTCTGGCCCCGAGCAGCTGGTGAGCAACCGCTCCAGCAACGCCTCGGGCTTCTGCGTGGGGTAGCCGGTCCGCTCGCGCGCGACCGGGCCGATGATCCCGATCTCCCAGACGTCTCCCAGCGGTGCGCCAGGGCTCTCCGCGGCGGTACGGCTGGAGTGCGTGCGCACTCCCGAGGAGCCGACCACCGCCCGTTGCCGCTGCGTGCCCCAGGTGGCGACCGTGGACGCCGCGAGCGGCTCGTACATCTGGCAAAAACGCGGCTCCACCCGCGGATCCTTGACGAAGCGCAGCAGCACGTCGTGCACGCGCTGAAAGTTCTTGGTCTTGGACGGCCAGCGCCGATAGCGCCAGATGATCTCGCTGGCGAAGCAGCGAGGGCCGAAGACCTCGTCACAGACGACCTTGGCGTAGTGGCTGGTCTTCGGATCGACGTGCAGCACCAGCGACCCGTGATTCGCGAGCAACTCCCGGCACAGCGCCACGCGATCGCGGAGCGCTTGCAGGAACGCCGGCAAGCTCTCCCAGTGATCGTCGAAAGCGGGCGCAGTGGAGCGCAAGATCTTGCCGCGCCCTTCGCGCCGGCGTGTCACGCGCACGTGCGTCTTCCCCGTGAAGAAGGGCGGATCCAGATAGGCGAGCGTGACCTGCCCCGCGCGCTCGCGCGCGAGTGCGCGCAAGGCGCTCAGGTTTTCTCCGCAAATCAGCTCGCAGCGGGCGTTCCCGGTGCGCGTCAGCTCCAGCGCGGCCATGGGGGCCTCCGGTGATTCCTGCTTGCCCGGCCAGCTCAGCCGGATCTGCGAAGCATCGCTGACCGCCATCTTCCGGGAAGCCTAGGTCTCGCCAGTGGAAATGGCCAAGTTCCAGGGCTGCCGCGGCCCGGGCGACTGGAGCCAGGCGCGGCTTTGCACTACATACAGCAGGTGGCTCGCGCGACTTCCCCTCGAGCGCCTCGCGCGCGTGACGCCTGTCGAGCGCCTCGCGCGCGTGAGCTGCTATTGCTGGCGGCGCTCTCGTTCAGCACCTTGCAGGCATGTGCTCGCCAGGCCGCAGACGATACGCCCGAGCGCGCCGTGCAGGAATTCATGGAACGCATGCAACGAGTGCACGGCGATCCTTCGAAGTCGAAGGCGGCATTCGAGCTCCTGGCGGCCCCTGCGCGCGCCAACCTGGAAGAGCGCGCCCGGCGCGCCAGCGCCACCTCGGGTCGCAACGTTGCGCCGGAAGAAATGCTCGCGCCGTCGCGCTTCTATCTCAGCTTTCAGCCGCGCAGCTGGAGCACGGAACGAGGAGCCGACTGGGCGCTGGTGACCGCCGAAGGGGACTCGGCGAACGAGCGCAAACAGATTCGCTGTGTGCTCGAGCAAGGTCGCTGGAAGGTCGTGCTCGAATTGCCCGAGCTCCCGCCGCTCGAACGCCGCGGCTCCACGGGCTGACGGCCGCGGCTGAATCCGCAGCGGTCCGTCGATGAGCCGCGCGTCGCAAGCCCCGGGCGGTAAGCCCTAGACGACAAACCGGGACCAGCTCTCGTGGCTACTGGTCCCGGTGTGCTCGGCGCGACGCGGCGCGCCCTCGTTCCGGCGAGCTGCGCTGGCTCTGCTCTCGTCTGCTCTCGTCTGTTCTCGATGGACGGTTCCCCGAGGGAGCGAGGCAGCGCCGGGAACGGATCGTCAGTTGGAGAAGAAAATCGCTTCGATCTCGTCGCGCACCTGCTGCTCGGTCTGCTCGCGGGCGATCGCGATCTCTTTCACGATCAGGGAACGAGCGGTGTCGAGCATGCGGCGCTCACCGAACGAGAGCTGCTTGCTGGCCTTGAGCCGATACAGATCACGGAGCACCTCGGCGACGTCGTAGATCGACCCCGTCTTGATCTTGTCCATGAAGCCGCGGTAGCGGCGGTTCCAGGTCTGGGTGTCAAACCCGATGGTGCGCTCCTTCAGAATGTCGAAGATCTCACGGATCTCCTGCTCGCTGATCACCTGGCGCAGGCCGACCGCATTGGCATTCGACACGGGCACCATGATCTTGCGATCCGTGTCCAAAATCCGCAGGACGTAAAATCGCTGGCGCGATCCGGCGATGTCGCGTTCGTCGATACTGATGACCTCAGCAACCCCCTGGGCCGGGTAGACTGCTTTGTCACCGACTTTGAACTCAACTTCTGCGCTTGCCTGCATGTTTTCTCCTTGTCGCGGTCCTCGCGGATGCGGGGAAACGCGCGCTTTTCGCAATTGCTCGGCACGCTTTGGCAACGTGCTTTCGCTCGGGGGTGCGGGGGGCCCCCGTGGACGAGAGCTTCACCACAACGAACCAGGTGAAAAAACTATTCCTCGGGAGACCGTCCCTCAGGCTGACAGGCCCCGCCGAACGGGAGCGCAGCCAGCATCGACTCGACAGCATTGAATTGCGTGCTCGCCAAAACCCGGCAGAACACCCCAGATTTTTCGTCCGTCGCGCTGTCGTTCAGCATCGACGACAACGTGTTTCATCTGTTCGCCCGCAGCACTCTTTGCGCTGCTTTGCGCCCCGACCGGATCCGAGGCTCGAGCAGCAGCGCCGGCGCTACTCGCTGCAGCCGCACGCAATTCCATCGCGCTGACTGCAGCGGACCGAGACCTGGCTAGGCGCGCGCTGGGCATTGTCAAAACAAGAGAAACAGCTGAAAAGACAGGACGCGAACCCGGGCGGGGTACCGCCGGGCTGCGGAAGAGGGGCCACGAACCATCTGCCCCCGTCGGCCGGAGCGGCTGCGGTCTTTCATTGATGATCGACACGCTCGTTCTGCTCTCCCCCCACACCACGAAATGAAATTTGTACGTAGTGCACAGGTCACCGCTCGGCGCGGCACTGTAGTGAGATGGCACGGGCATGTCAACGCCGTCCCGTAGTGGACGATCGATGTCAGACCACTGACGAAGCCTGTTTGGGCCATTCTGCGCCCATTTGGGAGCGGTCTCGGGCGGAGCGGCCGACCCTGATTCGTTCTTTGTGAAGTGGTTATCATTCCGGATCAGCTGCTCGAAAACTGCGCTGGTCGGCCCCTGACGCAGCCCTGATGAGAGCATGCGACGCCAGGCGGGCGATGAGACTCGATACGCTCGAGTCAGGGCGACCTGGCCGCGGGTGATGGTCCGCGGTCAAAATCGGCCGTTGGCAATCGACGCCGCGGGCTCGGTAAAGAGCCGGAGCGAGGGATTCACCCCTGAGAGGCGCCGCTGAGGCGCCCCCTCACCATCGGCACGGATGGGCAAGTTTTCGTGTTCAAAAGGCGCTACGGCATGGGGTACGCCGCAACCACGTCTTGTATGGTAGCAGATGCGCGAGAACGGTCGAGGACAGGGTCGGCTTTCCTCGGAACAAACCGCTCATTTCTAACGCAGTAAGCACTTTTTCGGCGCGTTTACCGCGCCAGTCGCAAAGGTGCACGATCCGCTGGATCGCAGGGCGACGGCAGGTCAGTGCTCTCGCGCACTGGCCATTCCTTGGTGCAGCGCAGGGGGGAGCATCGCTCGCGCTGGTTCGCGCACGAACAGGCGCCTGGGGGCCGCAGCGGAGCGGCCCCAGCACACGGCTCACTTGGCGAGGCTATTCAGGTTGAGCATCTCTTCGACGTTCGGCAGCACGACGAGCTCGACGCGGCGATTCTGCTCGCGACCTTCCTCGGTCTCGTTGCTCGCGACCGGGTCGGTATCGGCATAGCCCGCCGCGCTCCAGTGCGTGCGTTCGAGGCCGCCGCCCTGGCCCTTGTCGCTCGGAGCCGTCAGATAGGCGAGCACCGAGCGCGCGCGCATCGCGGACAGGCCCCAGTTGTCCTTGTAGGGGCTCGACGTGAGCGGCTTGCTGTCGGTGTGACCCGCCACCTGGAACTCGCGCTGCGAAAGGTCCGGGTCGTTGCGCAACACGGTCGCCACTTGACCCAAAATCTCGATACCGGACGACTTGAGCGAGTCCTTTCCGGAGTCGAAGAGCACGCTGCCGGGCAGCTGAATCAGCATGCGGTTGTCTCGCACCTGCACCTTGAGGCCCAGATCGGTCAGCTTCTTCAGCTTCTCCCGCAGCGTTTCGAAGCGTTGCCGCACCTGCTCCAGCTGCTCGGCGCGCTGCCGGTACTCGGCGTTCGCTTGCTTCTGCTGCTCCAGGTCCTGCGTGAGGTTGTCGAGGCTCACGCCGCGCTCTTGAAACTGCCGTTTGACGCCCTCCAGCTCCTGGTTCGCGGTCGCGTTATCGGCGGCACACTTGGCGTTCGCCTTCTGCTCCGCGGCGAGCTGCTGGGTCAGCGCGCTGTTCTCGCGAACCTTCTGATCCCACTCCTCCTGGGAGTACCCGCAGGCCGCGAGCTGAAGAAAGAGACCTCCGGTGAGGATTGCCGTGCTGATTTTCGCTGACGCTAGCATTTGTCGCCTCCCGCATTTTTTGCCTGTTGTGGAGCCCGTCGAGAAAGCACCGCTTTCGGTCGTTTTCGAGGCCTCGTCCAGCGCTGCCCGAAAACGCCCGTTCCGCATGTTTTACGCGCTTTCGGCGCGTGCGTTCAGTCTGCGCATCTGATTCGCAAGCTTGCCAGTCGGCCTGGCTGAGGGCCAGTGATCTCTTACTAGACAACTGCCTAGCCCGCAAATGTTGCAGAGTCTTAATCGCGGCGAACGAGGCCTTTCGAGGCCGGCCATTGCATTTTTTTCGTTGACAGGTCGCAATAGGTGGCAATATACGTCTTGCAACATACCTCGGTTCGTTCGGAGGAATTCACCGAACCCAGGTTCGCAGGAGGACTGCTCATGGCCGCAAAGAAGTCAGGTAAGAAAGCTGGTAAGAGAACCGCTAAGAAGCGGGCCGGTAAGAAGGCCGGCAAGCGCGCCGCCAAGAAGGGCGGAAAGAAGCGCGCTGGCAAGAAGAAGCGTGCTGGCAAGAAGAAGCGCGCTGGCAAGAAGAAGCGCGCCGCGGTTGCACCGCCGGCGATGTAATCCGAGCTTCTTCACTCAGTTCGAGTGGCCAAGCGCCTCGGCGCCAGCAGACACGTCTGGCGCCGAGGGTCGCCACCCTCTCTCGAGTGGGTGAGCGTCCGACGGGCCCTCGAACTGAAGCAGCCCAACCGGGGCGCTCCTTGCCGAAGCGCAATCTTCGGCAAGGCCTCTCGGGCCGCACGAAGGGGGGTGTTGGGTTTTCGGTGGGGGAATCAGCGAGCTGCGGTGGCCCCGCGCTCAAGGCTGGCGCGGCGGATTGAAGTTGAACGGATAGTTCACCTTCGACTCCAGACCGCGAGAAGACGGGGGGAATTTCAGGCCACGGACCACGTCGACCGCGCAGGAGTCGAGCTCCGGTACATGGATCTCGCTCTCTGACCAGTTGACCTCGGCGCTCTTCACGCTGCCGTCCGGGTTGATCACAAACGCGACGACCACGTCGCCGTGGATGCCCGGATTGTTCTTCAGCGCCGCGTCGTAGCAGGCCCGGACCTTGTCGCGGTTCGCGCTGAGCACGGCCTGGATCTCTTCCTTGCCGCGCGCGTCCCGGGGCCCCGCCTCCGCTGCCCCAGGAGCCGCCGCGGCGCTCTCCGTGGGCGCCGGCGCCGCCGCTGGCTCGCTCACCGGGGCCTGTGTCGGTGCGGGCTCGGCTTCGGGGCTCGGGGCTCGTGCTGGCTGGCCAGGGGCGCAGGCGAGGGCGCACAGCAGCAAGCCGGCGCTCAGCGCCCCGATGGCGGCGCGGGTATGAGTCGGACCATGAAGCTCGAAAGGCGACATCACGCAGCATCGTAAGCGCGCCCGAGCGGAAGGTCCATTTCCGGGCGGTCACGACTCCCCAGGTCCTTGGATGGCGCCGGGGCGCGCGCTTTTTACGCCTCGAATGCTCGACCCCGGCCGGGGGATGCATTACTGCGCCTGCATGACCGTTCCCTTTGCACGAAGCTTCCATCGCCGCGCCGGCGCCGCGCGCGCCGCGCCCTGCGTGCGCAGGCGCACTGGCTGGGCCGTGCTGCTCGCCTGCCTGAGCGTCGCTTGCGGCGCCGCGCTGGGAGCCGGGGAAGAAGCCTCGTGGCCGGAGGCCACTCGCAAGTGGTTCGAGCGCGCGCGCGCCAGCTTCGCGTCGCTCGACATCCACGACGCGCAACTGTCCATCCAGAACGTGCTCCAGCAGGAGCGCGACAGCCCGGCGGCTCACACGCTCGCTGCCAGCATCGCGCTGTCGCAGCTCAAATATGACGAAGCGCTGGCCCTACTCGGTGGGCAGACCTCGGCGGAAGCGCGCGGCCTGCGCGCGCGCGCCTATTGGTATTCCGGGCAGCTGTCGAAGGCGGCAGACGAGCTCGATCGCTTGCTCGATGATCCCGAGGTCAAGGATCCCTGGGCGGAGGGCGTGGTGCAGCTGGCCCGCACCGGTGAGGGCCGCGAGCCATTCCACGTCACGGGCGCGTTGCTGGCGGTCGTCGACATGCCGCGCATGCCGCTGCCCACGCTGATCGTGCCGCTGGAGCTGAACGGCGAACCCGTGCTCGCCATGGTCGCCACGGGCACGCCGGAGGTGGTGATCGATTCCACGCAGCGCAAGCCGGCGTGGGTGTCGTTGCGCTTCGATCGGCGGCTGGAGGTCAAGGACGTGCCGGCGCTGAACCGCGACCTGAGCACTCTGTCACGCCAGCTGGGCGCCCCGATCAAGCTGCTCCTGGGCGTGAATCTGCTGCGCCGTCTGAACGTCACCTTCGATTTCTACGCTAGCCAGTTCGTGGTGCGCACGTTCGAGCCGCCTCCGCCCCCGGGCGGCACGACCCTCGAGGTCAGCTACATCAAGGGTGGCGGCATGGTCACCAGGGGCCATTTCGGTACCGAGGCCAACGCGCCCGCCGCCGTGTTTCTCGTGGACACGGGGGTGTTGTTCCCGATCGCCGTTGCGCCGAGCGGCTGGCAGAAAGCCGGCGTGGACCCGAGCAAGTTCGAGTCGCTGCAGGGCGATGCCAAGCTGAAGCAAGGCCACTTGCCGCACTTGACGCTCGGGTCGTTCGACTTGCCGCGCGTGCCCGCGATGTCGGGACTGCCGCTCGACGAGCTCGAGCAGTCCGGCGGTGTGCGCCTGGACGGCGTGATCGGGGGCGCGCTGCTCGCCGAGTTCCGCGCCAGCCTGGTCGACGAGGGGCGCACCCTGTGGCTCGAGGAGATGCCGCCCCCGATCGACGAGGCGCCGCCAGAACAGTCCGCGCCCGCCGCTTCCAGCGCGCCCAGCGCTCCACCCCGCGCTGCCCGCTGAGCGCGAGAAGGCCAACATGACGATCTCGCGTGTCGCGCTGTACGCCGGTAGCTTCGACCCGCCGACGAACGGTCATCTCGATCTGGTGGAGCGAGCGGCGGAGCTCTTCCCGCGCGTGATCGTCGCGATCGGTCGCAACACCGCGCGCCAGCCGCTGTTCGAGATCCAGGAGCGGCTCGCGCTCCTGCAGAGCGTGTGCGCCGGCTTCGCCAACGTGAGCGTGGATCAGTTTGACGGTTTACTGGTCGATTACGCGCGGCGAGTGGGGGCGCGCGTGATCGTGCGCGGGCTGCGCGCGCAGACGGATTTCGAATACGAGCTGCAGATCGCCCATGCCAACGCCGATCTCGCTCCCGAGCTGGACACGGTGTTCTTGCCCACCCGCACCCGCTACGGGTTCGTGTCGGCGTCGCTGGTGCGCGAAATTGCGCGCCACCAGGGCGATGTGAGCCGCTATGTCCCGCCGGTGGTGTCGCAGGCGCTGCGCACGAAGTTCGCCGCGCCCTGAGCGCGTCAACGCTGCGCCGGCGAGGCCTCAGCGCCAGCCTGCGAGCTTACGGCGGCGCCGCCGTCCGCACCCGGATAGCTCGCCCAGGGCGTGGGCATGAACAGCAGCCCGAACAACGCCAGGCAGCCGATCGCCACACCCCGCCGGAGTGGGCTCAGCGGAGCGCCTTCGCACGGCGGGTGGTCGTAACCCGAGAAGCGCCCCATCAGGTGCAACAGCCCGAACCACACCAGCCAGGTCAGCGAATTGCCGATCGCTGCGTCCAGCGGCAGAGCGCTCCGCCGCAGCAGCACCGGCCCGACGAAGCTGACGAGGTTGTAGAGGAAAACACCAAACACCGCCCAGTGCACCCTGCGCGCGACACGATGTTGGGCCTTGCCGAGCAGCGCAAATGCGATGTGGCCACCGTCCAGCTGACCCCACGGCACCAGGTTGATCATGGTCACGAACAGACCGACCCAACCTGCCATCGCCGTCGGGTGCAAGACCACGTCGTAGCCGTCGGGAATGTGGCCCGCGACCAGGCGCTTGAGCAACCAGTAGAGCAGGCTCTGGCCCTCCTGCACGTAGGCGCCGGTCAGCTGAGGCTGCACTGGTGAGAGGGAGAGGCCCACGCACAGCACCGGGATCGCCACCGCCAGCCCCGCCAGCGGCCCCGCCGCGCCGACGTCGAGCAAGGCATTGCGCCCGCGGATCGGCGGCATGGTGATCACGGCGCCGAGCGTGCCGAAGGGGCTGACCTTCCAGAGCGGCAGGAAGTAGGGCAGGGAGGCCGCCACGCCGTGGCGCCGGGCTGCGATGTAGTGACCGAACTCGTGGCAGGTGAGGATCGACATGAGCGGCACCGCGTAGACCCAGCCGCGCAGCAGTTCGGCCAGCGACCCGGGCTCGCGCCCGGCGACGTAAGCGGCGCCCGTCCAGAGCACCGTGAAACAGGTAGCGAGGAACAGCAGCACGGGGATCAACAGCGCGCGCCCGCGCGGTCGCGGCAGGCTCCCGTCAGAGCGATTCTGCGCCATGCGACTCGAGCAACTTCTTGAGCTGCGCGGCGAGCCGTTCCAGCTGGCCTCGCAGGTCGGCCTCGATCACGCCCAGCTCGGTCTCGACCCGCAGCTGCCCACGACCGAGCCCCGCATCCTCCTCGATGCCGATGCTGTCGAGCAGCTCGCCGAGCCCCAGCAGCCCAGCCCGCAGCTCCGCCGCGTCCGCAGGATGAGCCACGATCACGGCCTGCCGGGCGCCCGCGGCTTCCTTGAGCGCCTGCCGAGCCAGTGCGCGCACGCGCTCCGGGCTCTGGCGCAGCTCCTCGCCCAGCAAGCGCTCGGCGAGCAGCGTGGCGAAACCAATGCTGCGGTCGAGCACGCTGCGCGAGAGCTCCGCTTGCCGCTTGCGCAGCTCCAGGGCCTCACCGACCACCAGGCACAGCGCGTCCGCGCGCGCGCGCGCCTGCTGCTGCAGGATCAGGTCATCCGCCTCTGCCTGCGCCTGCGCCAGGATCTGTCGGGCCTCCGCGCGCGCCTGGAGCAGCAGCGCATCGGCCCGAGCTCGCGCGTCGGCCACGACCTGCGGCACGACCGTTCCGCGCCCGAGCAGCGAGCGCGGCGTGGCGGCCTCCGCCAGCGGGCGCAGCTCCGCCTGCGCGGCAGCCGCGCACCGGATCACGCGGGCGGGGCGTACGCTCACTTCAGCTTTTGGGTGCTCAGCGAACGCATGAGCCGTCCCACCTCCGCCGCCAGCACACGGGCGCGCTGAGCCTGCAGGCCGTGGCTGAGCTGCTCCATCACCTCGATCGAGAGCTCCTGAACCTGCGGCTCGTCCCCCGGCAAGCCCTCCAGCAGCGCGCGCCCGCGCTTGCCGAGCAAGTAGTTGGTGGCGCAGAAGGCGCGCACGAATGCCCGCAGCTGCCGGACGCGCGACACGGGAGCCTCGCTGAGCGGGGCGGAGAGCGGCGCTTCCGAGGGCGGCGCGTCGCAGCGCGGCAGCGACGGCTCGGGCCCTGACATCTCGGGCGGCGGCAGCCCAGGCAACACGGTAGGCGGGCCCTCGGGAACGCGACCCGCCATCGGCTCTCAGCCCGTCACGCCGAGGTTGCGGCGCAAACGCTCCTGAGCGTTCTCCAGGTTGGGCTGGAACTTTTCTCCGGTGATGGTCTCGATCGCTTCCAGGTAGCGCTGGGACGCCATGATGCGAACGTCGTCGGGCACGTGCGGCACAGGGCCGTCTCCCTTGAAGCCGTGCTCGCCCAGGTACCGGCGGACGTTGTCCTTGTCGAAGCTCTCCGGCGTCTCCCCTTTGCGGAAACGCTCGTCGTACGACTTGCTGAGCCAGTAGCGCGAGGAGTCGGGCGTGTGGATCTCGTCGATCACGACGATCCGCCCGTCCTTCGTCTTGCCGAACTCGTACTTGGTATCGACCAGGATCAGGCCGCGCTCGGCGCACACCCGCTGGCCAAACGCGAACAGCTGCATGGCCATCTGCGCGGCCGTATCGAAATCGCTCGCCGGCATGCCCGTCAGCTTCAAGATCTCCTCGCGCGAGGCCGACACGTCGTGGTCGCCGTGCGCTGCCTTGGTGCTGGGCGTCAACAACGGCTCCGGCAGGCGCTGGTGCTTCTTCATGCCATCGGCGAGCTTGTGGCCACAGAACGTGCGCGCACCCTGCTCGTAGTGCACCCAGATGCTGGTCGAGGTCGTGCCCGTCAGGTAACCGCGCACGACCATCTCGACCGGCAGCGGCGTGCACTCGTGCACGCGCATGGCGTTGGGATCCGGTACCGAGATCACGTGGTTGGCGGCCAGCTGCCGGGTGCGCTCGAACCACCACGCCGCGATATAGTTCAGCATCTGGCCCTTGAGGGGCAGCACGCCGACGTTGCGATCGAACGCGCTGATGCGATCGCTCACGATGATGGTGCGGACCCCATCCGCGCCGCTGTAGTTATCCCGCACCTTGCCACGGTACAGTTTGCCGAGCGTACCGAAGTCGGTCTGCTCGAGCGGATGTTTCAGGGCCTGTTCGAATACCTCGCGTTGCATCTCGAAGCGACGCAGCATATGGATTTAGAGCCTCGGGGCAAGTTGGGATCGCCGTCCTGCCCTTCGGCCCGCCAAACGTTTGGCGGTCGACCCAGTGGCCGCTCCATTTTTCTCCACCCTGCTTTCGTCGTTTGCTCATCGCCAGCGATGACAGCCTTTCTCCGGTCCGCTCGCGAGTGACTCGTATGGCCCCACAGGTGGTGTTTTCGACGCCTCGCAAGCTGCCGCACCCTTCGGAGGTGCCGGGCAAGGTCGCGGTGCTCGACATCGCGTTCGCCGGCCAGGGGCGCAGCACCGGCTTCGACAAGGTCACGCTGCCCTTCATCCAGGCGCTGGGCTCCCGGCTCAGGGTGTGGGTGGATCACCACGACCACGACGAGCACGTGCGCTTTGAAAGCGACCCGCGCTTCGTGCTCGCCACCAAGGCGCAGCACGGCGCCTGTCCCGAAATGATCGATCCAGCGCTGGTCGAGCGGATTGGTCCGATCGACACCATCGTCTGTCACACGGACTTCGACGGTCTGGCCAGCGCGGCCAAGTGGATGCGCGGCGGCGAGGAGCCGTACCCCGGCTGTGACGCTGATGCGCGCGCCATCGACACCCGCCTCGGTCAGCCCAGCCGCACCGCGGAGCGCATCGATCAAGCGCTGCGGGCGCGTCCGCGCGACATGGGCCTGTTCGGGCTGGTGGTGCGTCACCTCGCCGCGGGGCTGGCGGACGCAGCGTTGTGGGAGCCGATCGATGCCGCTGGCGCGGACTGGCGCGCGATCGAGACGGAGACGCGGCGGCTCGCGAAGCGCTATCAACGGCTGCCCGCCGGGGTGGCGTTCCTGGAGGTCGACAAGAGCGACGGCCGCTTCGACAAGACGTTGCTGCTGTTGCTCGGACAGGAGCGCGAACCGGTCAGCGTCGTCGCCGAGCGCGACACGGTGAGCGTCGCCGCGCGCTTCGACAGCGGCCTCAATTTCGTCAAGCTGCTCGGGCTCGCTGGCGGCATGCCCACGCGAGTGGCCGTGCCGCGCAGCCGCCTGCCCGAGCTGTTGAGCGCGCTCGGCGTGGACGGCGCCGCGCTCGACTATCGGTGAGCGGCATGTCGCGCGGCGCTGGCTGGCTCGCTGGGAGCGCGCGCTGCGCGGCGGGCGCGCTCGGCGGCGCGCTGCTCGCGCTGTCCCCGGCGGCCCCTGCGGCCCCCGCCGCTGTTGCCCCTGCGGCCCCCGCGCCTGCGGCCCCGCCCGATCGCAGTCTGAGCGTGCCAGGCAGCGCCGAGCAGAAGCCGCTTCAGGTCGAGCTCGCGGGCGACGCCGTCTGGTTCGCCGTGTGCGCGCGAGCGGGCTGCTCTGCCAGGAGCGGCAAATCCATCGAGCTGCCGCCTGAGGCGCGGAGCGGCGCCGGTGCCGTGCTGGAGACAGTGGAGCTCGCAGCCGACCGCCACCTCGCGCACGTGCTCGTGCCGCTGCCCGGCGCCGGCGCGGCCTGGGAGGCGTTGCTCGCGGCGCCCGTGCACGGTGAGGAAGCGCTGCTGCTCTTCGCCGGCGTGACCGGCGCGGTGCAGGGCGAGGAGGGCCAGCGCGAGGGCGACCGCCTGTGGATCCGCGAGGGCGACAAGAAAGGCCGGCGCGTGTTGCTCGGGCGCGTGCGCGAGGATGTGGAGCTGTGCGGGCGCCCGACGATCCTCGAGCCGCGCTTGCTGGATCGCGATCTCGCGCTGCGTCCGGCGAAGGTGCAGCAGCTCACGCTGGAGGAGCGCCGGAGCGCGCCCGTGCTCGACGCGCGGCGCACGCAGCAGCCCACGAGCGGCGGCAACGCGCTGCGCGCGCTGGCCGCGAGCAGCGCCATCGGCAATCCCGCCTTCGCGAGCGACGGCCGCGCCGATACCAGCTGGTCCGAGGGGCGGGGCGGCGATGGGCGCGGCGAGTTCGTCACCTTCCGGCAGCTGTCGGGCTCGGCGCTGGTCGCGCTCGAGTTTTCGTTCCATCCCCCCGGGGATGCTGCACCCGCGGACGGCGCCGCGCCGCGTTCGATCTGGGTGGCCACGCGCAGCAGCGTCCTGCGCGTCGATTTTCCCGAGGATGGCTGGCGCCAGCCAGGCGCCTGGTACCGCGTCGAGCTGCCCGCGCCGATCAGCGAGGACTGCCTGGCGATCGTGCTCGAGAGCAGCTACGCGGCCAGCGCGCAGAGCAGCGTCACCCTGGCCGAGGTGCGCGGCGTGAGCGAGCTGCAGGGGCTGGATCCGACGGCGCTCGTCGCGCGCCTGTCGACGCCCGGCGATGCCGGAGCAGCGGTCGTGCCGGCGCTGCTGCAGCTGGGTCCAGCCGGGGTCGATGCCGTCGTCGGCGCCTTCGGCGCGCTCGACTCGCTCGGTCGCGTGCGCGCGCTCGATGTGCTCGAGGCGGGGCCGTGCGAGGCGGTGGCGGGCGCCTACGTGGAGCTGCTCAGCGACGAGGACGCGCGCCTGCGCCGCCGCGCCGAGCAGCGCTTGCAGGGCTGTTCCGGTGAGCTCGATGAGCCGCTGCGGCAGGCCTTCGATCGCTCGAGCGGGCAGGGCGGCGTCCGGCTCGCGGCGGCGCTCGCGGAGCTCTCCCCCGCGCTGGCGGTGGAGCTGCTCGGGCCGCGCCTGACGGCGGCTCCGCGCGAGCAGCGGCCGCAGTATCGCGCCGCGCTGCAGGCGGCAGCGCAGCACCCAGCGGCAGGCCCGGGCATTCGCAAGCTGCTGGCCGAGAACAGCCTGGGCGTGAGCAGCGACATCGAGCTGCTGCGCTCGCTCGCCGGGCTGCTGCCCCGGTGGTTGCCCGAGTCCGCTCAGGTGTTCGAACGTGCGGCGACGCAGGCGCGCAGCTTCGAGCAGCGCTACTTGCTGCTGCGGCCCGCGGCCGCGCTCGCCTCGCGCGACGCCCGCGCGCGCGCCTTCCTCGAGGGCGCGCTGCGCGACGGCGATCCCTATCTGCGCCTGGCCGCAGCCCGCAACCTGCCCGGCGAGCTCTCTCCGGCGCTCGTGGCCACCACCCGCGATCCCGAAGTGCGCGTGCGCGAAGCCGGTGTGGCACGGCTCGGCGAGCTGCGCCCGGCGGCAGCCCTGGCGCCCTTGCGCGAGCGCCTGGCGGATGACCCCTGGCCGCTGGTACGCGCTGCTTCCGCGCGGGCTCTGGCCGGGCTCGGGCCGTCCGCCGAGATCGACGGCGCGCTCGCGGCACGCCTGGAGGACCCTTCCGAGCTGGTGCGCTCGGCGGCGCTGCGAGCGCTGGGTCAGCGCGGCGCGCAGCCCTTCCTGCCGGCGATCCGCGAGCGTTTCGCGGATGCGGAGGAGTCGGGCGGGGTGCGGGCCTCGGCCGCGCAGGCGCTCGCTCAGCTGTGCGACCGCGGTTCGCTCGACGCCTTCACGCTCGCCGCGCGCGACTTGCTCGGCTCGCGCTCGACGGACGCAGCGCTGGTGGGCACGGCCTCGATCGCGGCCCTGGGCCGGCTGCATCCGGCGGATCTCCAGCAGCGGCTCGAGCCTCTGGCCCGCGCCAGCAATCAGCCCGCGCTGCGCGCGCTGGTGCTCGCCGCCCTGGAGGCGACCGACCGCTGCCCGCTCGCCCCCGTCGGCAGCGCTGCGCAGCGTTGAGTCGAAACGAGCCACGCGCTGTGAAAAGTTCCTAACTCGTTGTAGGTAAGGCGATGCGCGATGTAGGCGCGAGTGACACTGTCACCGCCGCGCTACGCATGACGCACAGCTCCGAGCTGACAGCGTTTGGCGCGCGCCGAGGGCAGCTCGCATCCGTGCCGGGATGGTGCGCGGCTGCCTGCTTGTACAGTGGGAGCCGCGTCGGAACGGTGCCCGTGATGCTGCCATTTTTGTGCGCGAGCCACCCACCGGGCATGTTAGCTGCTACATTCACGCCGAGTCGCAGCGAGGCGTGGGTCTGCTCCAAGGTGCGCGGGGGCACCCCGCGCAGCGAGCGAGCAATTCGAGCGCGAGGCATCGAGGACATGAGACACGGACGACTACTGTGTGCGGCTTGGTTCCTGGTCATGGCTTGCTCCCCCGGCGGCAGCGGCAAGAGCACGAGCGTGGTCGCGAACGACCCGTTCAAACCGAACCAGAACAATCAGGGCGGGGCGGCCGGCGACAGCAATGTGATCCCGACGCCGAATGGTCAGGGAGACCTGTTCGGGGACGACAGCGAGCTCGCCTGCAAGAACGGCTGCGCCTTCACCGCCCAGCCGCTGCTGGATGAAGGCGTCAGCGCGGCCGACATCGCGCCGTTCGCCGCCTCTCAGGAGTTCAGCGCCGGCAGCCTGTGCGTGGTCGAGCCCCAGCTCTCAGCGAACGGTCAGCCCGGTGCGCTGTTCCCGCGCAACTGGCTGCGGCCGCGCTTCCGCTGGACCAGCAGCGGCGGCGAGACGCTCTGGGAGATCCGCCTGCACACCCCGAGCCAGCCCGAGGACCTGCGCGCGTACACCCGCACCCAGCCGGGCAAGGGCTACACGCAGTGGCTCGTGCCCAAGGACGTGTGGAAGAAGATGCGCGACATCAACGACCCCGTCACCGTGACCATTCGCGGGCTCGGCGCCGGCGGCTCGTTCACGGGCACCAGCGGCGATTTCGAGATCGCTCCGGTCGATGCCAGCGGCAGCCTGGTGTTCTGGGCCACGACCTCTTCGATCGCGGACTACACGCAGGCCTCCAGCAGGCTCGAGGGCTTCTCACTGGCGGATCCAGCCAAGGGCACCGATACGGACGAGGCCATCGCGCCGACGCTGAGCGCCGAGGAGATCCAGACCAAGTCCATCCCGGGCGAGGACGGAGCACAGCGGCGCGGCGTCTATGACACGTACGCGTGCGGCGACGGCCCGCGGCCGACGTGCGCCACCGCTCCCACCGATCCGAACTGCTGCAATCCGACCGGGTTCCAGTTTGGCGACGTGGTCTGCATCGGCTGCCACGTCTCCACTCCCGACGGCAAGGCCGTGCTGTTCACGGACAACTGGCCCTGGGACAAGGTCGCGGCTTCGATCGAGCCCGACACGCGCGGCGCGCTGCCCGCGACCGTGACGCCGTATGCCTCCGAGTTGCTCAAGCAGCCTTGGCTCGGCATGCAGGCGCTGAGCCCCGCCTACTTCTCCGACACCGGTCCGCGCATCCTGGTCACCAGCTATGGCCAGCGCGCCAATCCCACCACCACTCCCTACGACGCGACGCCGCCCACCAAGCACGAGCTCGCCTGGTTCGATCTGGCGGCGGACGATCCCGCCAATCCGATCCCGGACGAGATCCCACCGGAGCCGCAGCAACCGGGTCAGACGCAGAACATCTATCAGGTGCGCGACCTGCGGAACAAAGCGGTCGGCGCCGCTCGCAACGTCTCCTGGGGCCTGATCGCCACGATCGGTGAGACGCGCAGCGCCGTCACCCCGGCCTGGAGCAACGACGGGCAGACCATCGCCTACGTGGCCACCGACAAGTCGTCCACCGACGGTCACCCAGACTGGACCGCCAACGAGGCGGACATCCATGTCGTGCCCTACAATGATCACGCCGGCGGCACCATGCAGCCTCTGAATGGCGCGTCCGATCCGAACGTGCTCGAGTACTATCCGGATTTCTCGCAGGACGACGCCTTCGTGGCGTTCGTGCGCGCGCCGAAGCCGACGCAAGCCAGCCGCTGTGTGCCCTCTCAGGACGCGAACGGCGTCGTGACCAGGTGCCCGCAGGCGGACCTGGGCGAAAATCCGGACGGGCCCTACTACAACCGCAACGGCGAGATTTACATCGTGCCGCGCGCCGGCGGCACGCCGACGCGGCTGATCGCCAACGATCCCGTCAGTTGCACGGGTGAGACGGCGAAGGGCAGCATCAACAGCTGGCCCAAGTGGTCGCCGCGCGTGGTCTCCGCCAATGGCAAGACGTACTACTTCCTGATGTTCTCGTCGGCGCGCTCGTACCCGGAGTCGTTCCTGCTGCCGCCCGCACGGCTCACGCCGGCGATCTCGAACAAGAGCGCGCAGCTGTACATGGCCGCGATCGTCGTGGACGACGCGACCCAGGCCGTGACGACCTATCCGGCGGTGTACCTGTGGAACCAGAACACGACAGTCGACGAGAACGGTGAGGGTCACATCGAGCCGACCAGCAACCTGACGCCGGCCTGGGACGACTTCTCCATCCCGCCGGTGCCCGTGGTCGTCCAGCCTCCGCGCTGATCGCGTTCCGCGCGCGAGTGCATCGGGCGCGCTCGCGCGCGAGTGCATCGACCCCTCGAACCAGCAGCCTCGAGAGAGGCCGGTCCACTCTGGCACTGATGTTCGAGTTAGGGCGGAATCGGCGCTGGCGCGCTTGCAGGGCCTCACCCGCGCGGCGCGGATTGACAGCGCTCCGGCAGATCTTACTTTCTTGGGGTCGCCCCGGGAGAGCTTTCCTGCTTCACTTGATCGTCCACCAGGAGTTGTCCGTGCCACGCAGCCTTTCGGCTTCCGCCAGCTCGGGCCCCTCGCCGCGGCGCTGGGGCGTGCTGTGCGCGCGCCCGGGCACGGCGGGCGAGCAGGGCCGGCGCGGCGATCGCGCTCCGGCGCGGCGGCGGAACTGGCTCGGCTGGCTGCTGTTCGCTCCGCTGCTCCTGCTCGGCGCGCTGCTCTGGGCGCCCCTGGCCGGAGCCGCGGCGCAGCAGCCACTGCCGGGCGACGCGAGCGGCTCCCGGGGCGAGGTCGCGCAGCAGCTCGATGGGGACGAGCGCGCTGTGTCGGGAGAGGGCAGTGACGAGCCGTCCCAGCGGGCTGCGCCAGCGCGGGCTGCTTCAGCGCAGGCGCATCGCAAGGCGGCCACGGACGGCGCGGTCCGGACGGGGGTGTCGCAGCCCCGGCACGCCGCGGCCGACGGCGCCGTGGGCCAGCCGAAAGACGCGCTGGAGTTGCCGAGCGGCGTGCCCTTGCCGCCCGCGCCCGAGGGCTTCAACACCTATGATGGCGGCTGGCTGAAGGTGGCCTTTCCGCCCTCGGTGCGGCACCGGGTCCAGCCGCTGATTCACGATGCGGACGCCTTCCGCCAGCGCATGCGCGAGCTGTTTGGGCATCCCGTGCTGGAGCAGGTCTACCTGCGCGTGGCGCGCACCCCGGGCGAGATGGCCACGCTCGCGCCGCCGGACAATCCCTTTCCGAAGTACGCCGAAGGGGTGGCCTATCCTGGTATCGGCCTGGTGTTGCTCACCATCGAGCCCCTGCACCCCAACTCCGTCTCCGAGCTGGGCGAGGTGTTCCAGCACGAGCTCGCGCACGTCGCGCTGTACGACGCCCTGAACGGGCAACACGTGCCGCTCTGGTTGAACGAGGGCTTCGCGATCCACCTGTCGGGCGAGAGCACGCTGACGCGCTGGCAGACGCTGTCGACGGCGACGTTGTCCGACACGCTGCTGCCGCTCTCGCAGCTCGAGTGGCGCTTCCCCGATGACCTGGTGCAAACGCCGATCGCCTACGCCGAGTCGGCGGACGTGGTGCGCCACCTGCTGCGCACGCGCTACACGCAGCGCTTCGTCGCCATGTTGCACCGCGTGCGCGGCGGCCAGGCCTTCGAGGCAGCCATGCTCGATGCCTACGGCTTTCAGGTGTACGGCATCGGCGCCAACAGCCTGGAGGACGAATGGCGGCGCGACGTGGCCAAGCGATACACCTTCTGGCCCGTGCTGTTCAGCGGCAGCATGCTCTGGATCGGCGTGCTCGGCCTGTTCACGGTCGGCTACTTCAAGAACCGCAGCAAGCAGCGGCTGACCCTGGAGCGCTGGGCGATCGAAGAGGCCGCCGAGGATCGCCCCAAGCTGCGCGATCCCGCCTTCGCGAGCCGCATGCACATCGTGCTGGCTCCCAAGCCCGCCCCGGCGCCCGAGGCTCCGCTCGTACCCGAGTTCAAGAAGGGTGGGTCTGAGGTCGACGTGCCCAAGGTCGAGCACGAAGGCAGCTGGCACACCCTGCATTGACGCACGGGCGCTGACGGAAGCGGGTGGAGGAGGAGGGCTCGCCGCCGCTCGGCCCCTCGCGACCCCAGCATGTGCCCGCTGCGCGCAGCGCTACTTGCGCTCGACGTGGCGCTTTTCCAGGTCCCTGGACTCCTGGATCACGCACTGGAAGATGCGCTGGGCCATCGCGGGTTCGAGCGGGCTCGGGGCCGCGTTGGCGACCCGGGCGAGCAGGTCGCGCTCGCGCTCGGCATCGTAGATGGGGAGGTTGTTGGCGCGCTTGTAGTCGCCCACGCGAATCACCAGGCGCAAGCGCTGGGCGAGCAGCTCCAGGATGTTGCGATCGATGCCGTCGATCTGGTCTCGAAGCTCCCGGAGCTGTGCAGCGGCCATGGGCGGCATGCTAGCCGGCGATCCGCGCGCGCTTCAACTCGCTCGAGCACGCTGCGCGAGGGTCTCGCGCGCACGCGTGCCGTAACGACCTCTGGGCCGAGGCGGGGCAGGAATTGCGTCCCCGCATCTCGCGCTTGCCGCGGGCGCGCGGCCGTGATCGAATCGCTGTTGCGTGGCGATACGGTCGATATCCGATGTGTTCGGGGGGCGGGCGAAGGCCGGGGACGTGCTGGAGGTGGCCGGCTGGGTTCGCACCCGGCGCGACTCCAAGGCGGGGCTGTCGTTCGTGCACCTGTCCGACGGCTCGTGCTTCGACGCTCTGCAGCTCGTGGTGCCGAGCGCCCTGGGCAACTACCAGAGCGAGGTGCTGAAGCTCACCACGGGCTGTTCCGTTCGAGCCCGCGGCACGCTCAAGGAGAGCCAGGGCAAGGGGCAGAGCCTGGAGCTGGAGGTGGAGGCTCTGGACGTGGTCGGTTGGGTCGAGGACCCCGAGCACTATCCGCTCGCGCCCAAGCGCCATTCGAACGAGTACCTGCGCGAGATCGCGCACCTGCGTCCGCGCACCAACACCTTCGGTGCGGTCGCCCGCGTGCGTCACGCGCTGAGCCAGGCGATCCACCGTTTCTTCCACGAGCGCGGCTTTCTCTGGGTCCACACGCCGATCATCACCGGCAGCGACTGCGAGGGGGCGGGGGAGATGTTCCGCGTCTCGACGCTCGATCGCGTGGCGAGCGAGCAAGCCGCCGCGGGCCAGGCGCAGGCAGGCGCGGAGCGGGAGAAGCCCCACGAGTTCTTCGGCCAGCCCACGTTCCTCACGGTGTCCGGGCAGCTGGCGCTGGAGACGTATTGCTGCGCGCTGTCGCGCGTGTACACGTTCGGGCCGACCTTCCGCGCCGAGAACTCCAACACCAGCCGGCACCTGGCGGAGTTCTGGATGATCGAGCCCGAGGTCGCGTTCGCGCAGCTGAGCGACAACGTCGATCTGGCGGAAGCGTTCCTCAAGTACATCTTCCGCGCGTTGCTCGAACAGTGCGGCAGCGACATGGCCTTCTTCAAGGAGCGGATCGATCCCCAGGTGATCGATCGGCTGGAGTCCTTCGTGCAGAGCGCGTTCGAGCGGGTGGACTATACCGAGGCGATCCGGCTGCTGGAGACCAAGGGCCGTGACGCGAAGTTCGAGTATCCGGTGCGCTGGGGCATGGATCTGCAGTCGGAGCACGAGCGCTACCTGACCGAGACGATCTTCGGGCGGCCCGTGGTGGTGATGAACTACCCGAAGGAGATCAAAGCCTTCTACATGCGCCAGAACGACGACGGGCGGACCGTCGCCGCCATGGACGTGCTGGCGCCGGGCATCGGCGAGATCATCGGCGGCGCGCAGCGCGAGGAACGTCTGTCGGTGCTCGATCAGCGCATGCAGGAGCTCGGCATGCAGGCGGAGAACTATTACTGGTACCGCGACCTGCGGCGCTATGGAACCGTTCCGCACGCCGGCTTCGGCCTGGGCCTGGAGCGCACGCTGATCTACGCGACGGGGCTCGGCAACGTGCGCGACGTGATCCCGTTCCCGCGCACGCCGGGCTCGGCGAATTTCTGAGTCCGGTGTCCGGGTCAGGGCAGCCGCGCTAGGGCTGTGTTGACGTAGCTCGTTCGAAGAGCGCGCCGCGTGTTTCATGCGAGCAACGCCTGGCGCGCACGGGCGTTGCGCGACCAGCTCGCAGATCTGCCGTGCCGCTCGCTACAGCCCGGGTCGAGACTTCCGTGGAACGGCTCGGCGCCGAGAAATACCGCGCTTCTGAGGCGACCCGCCGCACTGGCGTCTGGTATTTTGGACAGCGAACAGAGGAGCTATCGCATGGCCTCACTGCTGAGCAAGGAACGCATCATCGCGCAATCGAACTTCAACCGCTGGTTGATCCCCCCCTGCGCGCTGGCCACGCACCTCTGTATCGGGCAGGCCTATGCGTTCAGCGTGTTCAACTTGCCGCTCACGCAGCAACTCGGCATCAAGGAGTCGCTGCCGGCGGACTGGAAGCTGACGGAGCTGGGCTGGATCTTCACCATCGCGATCTTCTTCCTGGGCGCCTCGGCGGCGGTGTTCGGCAAATGGGTGCAGGCGGAGGGGCCGCGCAAGGCAGGCTTCGTGGCTGCGGTCTGCTGGGGGCTGGGCTTTTTGATCGGCGCGCTGGGCATCGCGCTGCACAACCTGTGGGTCGTCTACTTCGGCTACGGCGTGCTGGGCGGCTGCGGTCTGGGCATCGGGTACATCACGCCCGTCTCCACCTTGATCACCTGGTTCCCGGATCGGCGCGGCATGGCCACCGGCATGGCCATCATGGGCTTCGGTGGCGGCGCGCTGGTGGCCTCGCCGCTCTCTGTCTTGCTGATGAAGCAGTTCGCGTCGCCCACGTCCACCGGTGTGGCGCAGACCTGGCTGGTGCTCGGCGTCGTGTACCTGATCGTGATGTGCGCCGGCGCCTTCGGCTACCGCCTGCCCGCGCCCGGCTGGAAGCCGCAGGGCTGGGTGCCCCCGCCGGTCAGGGCCGGCGCGCTGATGACGAAGTTCGACGTGGCGCCCGGGCGTGCCATCACCACGCGCCAGTTCTGGTGCCTGTGGGTGGTGCTGTGCTTCAACGTCACGGCCGGCATCGGCGTGCTGTTGCAAGCGTCACCGATGATCCAGGAGGTGTTCAAGGGCACCATCACCGCCGGCGCCGCGGCGGGCTTCGTCGGTCTGCTCAGCCTCTTCAACATGGGCGGGCGCTTCTTCTGGGCCTCGCTCTCGGACAAGATCGGGCGCAAGGCGACCTACGCCTGCTTTTTCGTGCTGGGCCCGGCGATGTATGCGCTGGTGCCGTTCGCGGGCGGGCAGCTCGGTTCGGTGCCGCTGTTCGTGGCCTGCTTCTGCGTGATCCTGACCATGTACGGCGGCGGCTTCTCCACCATCCCCGCGTATCTCGCCGATGTGTTCGGTACCAAATACGTGAGCGCCGTGCACGGCCGCCTGCTCACTGCCTGGTCCGTCGCCGGTATTCTGGGACCCGTGCTGGTGAACTACCTGCGCGAGTTCCAGATCAACCACGGCATTCCGAAGTATCAGGCGTACAACATCACCATGTACATCATGGCCGGCCTCTTGGTGGTCGGCTTCTTCGCGAACCTGGCGGTGAGGCCAGTGGGCGAGAAGGACATCGAGCGCGAGCCGCAGCCCGACGGCAGGCCCGTCACTGTTTGATCGAGGGCTGAGTTGATCGAGGGCTGAGGCTGATCACGTGCAGAGATGGATCGAGGCCTGAGGAGTTTCGCATGGCAAACCCGCAATCCAACGTTCGTTCCCGGGGCGGAGACACCATGCCGCCCAAGTCGGCGGCGCCGGCCAGCACCCCTCCCAGCGGCGGTCAGCTGGTGACGCTGGTGCTGGCCTGGCTCGGTGTGGGGCTGCCCCTGCTCTGGGGCGTCCTTCAGACGCTCGAAAAGACGCTGGCTCTGTTCAAGTAACCGTTCAAGTAGGCGGGAGCAGCCGCCGCCGGATGACGCGCCGGGCGCGCCACGTCAACCCTCGCTGTCTGCGCTGACGCGAATGACGACGGATTTGGAGGCCGGCGTGTGGCTCTTGTCCGCGAAGTGCCCCGCGGGCACCAGCACGTTCGCTTCCGGGAAGTAGGCTGCGGCCGTCTGCCGGGGGGTGTCGTACGCGAGCACCGTGAAGCCGCGCGCGTGCCGCGTCTCGCCACGAAAGTGGCTGGTGATGTGGACCTTGTCGCCGCTGCGCAGCCCGCGCGCCGCGAGGTCGGCTGCGTTCATCAGCAGCACGCGGCGGTAGCCGTAGACGCCACGATAGCGGTCGTTGAGGTCATAGACCGTGGTGTTGAACTGGTCGTGCGCGCGGATCGTGCTGAGCAGCAGCTGATCCGGCTCCAGCGTGAGCTCGGGCAGCGCTTGTACGGTGAGCCTGGCGCGACCGCCGAGCTTGGTGAAATCCAGGTCGCGCGCGCTGTTCGGCAACGTGAAGCCGCCGGGCACGGCCACGCGCTGGTTGTAGTCGGCGAAGCCGGGAATGGTCTCGGCGATCAGATCGCGCACGCGGGCGTAGTCGGCCGCCAGCTCCCGATAGGGGACCTGGCTGCGCGCTCCGATCGTCGCCTCCGCCAGACGCGCGACGATCGTCGCCTCCGAGAGCAGCACATCGGAAGCGGGCGGCAGCACTCCGCGCGAGGCGTGCACCACGCTCATCGAGTCTTCCACTGTCACAAAGCCCGCGGGGTCCAGCTCGGTGCGACCGATGCACGGCAAGATCAGGCCGCGCTCGCCCGTGATCAGGTGCGAGCGATTCAGCTTGGTGGACACGTGCGCGGTGAGCCGCGTGCGTTCCAGGGCCGCCGCGGTCACCTCGGTGTCCGGCGCGGCGGACAGGAAGTTGCCACCGAGCGCGAAGAAGACCTTCACCTTGCCCTCGCGCATCGCCTGGATGGCGCCGACGGCGTGGTGGCCCGTGGCCTGTGGGACGACGAAGCCGAAGCGCTCCGCCAGCTTGGCTGCCCAGGGGGGGACCTGCTCCCAGATGCCCATGGTGCGGTCGCCCTGAACGTTGGAGTGCCCGCGCACGGGGCAAGCGCCTGCGCCCGGCTTGCCGAGCATGCCGCGCAGCAGCAGGAAGTTGACCACTTCCTGCACGTTCGCGACGCCGTGCTTGTGCTGCGTGAGGCCCATCGCCCAGCAGCAGATCGTCGCCCGGGACTCGATCGCGATCCGAGCCGCTGCTCGGACCAGCTCTTCCGGCACACCGCTGAGCTCGATCAGCTCGGCCAGCTCGTGCGCTTCCAGACTGGCGCGCAGCTCATCGAAGCCGGTGGTGTGGCGGGCGATGAACTCCTGATCCTGCGCGCCGGCTTCGAGGATCAGCTTCATCAGGGCCTTGAGCAGCGGAATGTCGCCGCCGATGCGCACTTGAAGGTACAGATCCGAGAGCGCCACGCCGCCGAACAGGTCTCCGGGCTTCTGCGGGTGGGCGAAGCGCAGCAGACCGGCCTCGCGCAAGGGGTTGACGGCGATGATCTTGGCGCCACGCAGCTTGGCCTCCCGCAGCGTGGTCAACATGCGCGGGTGGTTGGTGCCCGGGTTCTGGCCGAACAAGAAGATGGCGTCGGCGTGATCGAAGTCTTCCAGGCGGACCGTGCCCTTGCCGATCCCGATCACCTCACCCATGCCGCGCCCGCTCGACTCGTGGCACATGTTCGAGCAATCCGGCAGATTGTTGGTGCCGAACTGGCGCGCGAACAGCTGGTACAGGAACGCGGCCTCGTTGCTGGTGCGGCCCGAGGTGTAGAAGGCGGCCTGGTCCGGGCTCTGTAAGCCGTTCAGCTCGCTCGCGATCAGCGCAAAGGCCTCGTCCCAGGAGATCTCGCGGTAGTGATCGTCACCGAGGTTGCGCACCATCGGGTGCGTGAGCCGCCCCTGGGCATTGAGCCAGGCATCGGACTTCTGCAGCAGCTCCGAGATCGCATGCTGCTGAAAGAACCCCGGCCCGACGCGGCGCGTGGTCGCCTCATCCGCCACGGCGCGCGCGCCGTTCTCGCAGAACTCGGCGGTCGACGGCCGCTTGGGATCGGGCCAGGCACAGCTCGGACAGTCGAAGCCATGCTGCTGATTCACCGCGCCGAGCACGCGCAACCCGCGCTTCAACCCGCTCTCGCGCAACAGGTAGCGGGTGGAGGAGACGACCGCCCGAACGCCGCCGGCCCCGCGGGCCGGCGGCTCTACGAGGGGCTCGCCCGTTTCGATCGGGGTGGTGGTCGGATCATTGGGCCCGACCACCACCTGCTCGCGAGCTGGACGCCGCGGCGCGGGAACTCGCTCCGACACTCGCTGCGTCGTCGGAGAGACGACGGCTGGAGTGCTGGCGCGGGTTCGAGCATCACTGGGCATGCCAGCTTTTTAGCACCTCAGTGCGCGTGCGTCTGCGCGTCGATGTGATGATCCTTGGTTTCCCTGATGAACAGGCCGCCAATGATCAACGTCAGGATGCACACCGCGATCGGATAAATGAGGCCGGCGTAGATGGCGCCGGAGCCGAACGTGCTCTTGGCCCAGTCGGACGCGGTGACCCAGGTCGCAATCAGCGGCAAGAAGCCACCGAACCAGCCATTGCCGAGATGGTAAGGCACGGACATCGACGTGTAACGGATCTGGGTCGGGAACAGCTCCACGAGAAACGCTGCAATCGGACCGTACACCATGCACACGTAGACCATCTGGATGGCGACGAGGACCACGAGCGCGGGCACATTGATGCTCGCCGGGTCCGCCGCGGCCAGACCGGCCGGATTGGCGAAGTAGCGCATGGCCATGTAGATCGGCACGTAGGTCAGCGCGCCCAGGGCGCAGCCCGCCATCATGATCTTCTTGCGGCCAATGCGATCGGAGAGGTGGCCGAAGAACAAGAACAGAGGCGTGGTGAGGAACAGGGAGATCGACATCACCGTGTAGGCCGTCTGCCACGGCACCTTGAGGACCGCCTGCAGGAACGTCAGAGCATAGAACTGCCCCGTGTACCAGACGACGCCCTGGCCCGCGGTGGCGCCGAACAAGGCGATCAGCACGTAGCGCAGGTTGGGCTGCTTGGTGAACGACTCGACCAGCGGGTTCTTGCTCGTCTTGCCCTCGGCCTTGAGCTTCGAGAACAGCGGCGACTCGCGCATGCGCACGCGGATGTAGAGCGACACCGCGAGCAGCACGAAGGAGAGCAGGAAGGGGATGCGCCAGCCGTACTCGCTGAAGGTCTGCTCGCCGAGCAGCATGCGGCAGCCGCCGATCACCAGCATGCTGATGAAGAAGCCGGCGGTGGCCGTCGTCTGGATGAAGCTCGTGTAGAAGCCGCGCCGCTGATCGGGCACGTGCTCGGCAACATAGGTGGCCGCGCCGCCGTACTCGCCACCGAGCGCCAGGCCTTGCAGCAGGCGGAGGCTCACCAGCAGCGCGGTGGCGCCCAGCCCCCAGCTGTCGTACGTCGGCAGCAAGCCGACCAGCGCCGTGGACAGGCCCATGGTGGCCATGGTCACGAGGAAGGTATATTTGCGGCCGATCAGGTCGCCCAGATACCCAAACACGATCGCCCCGAGCGGGCGCACGCCGAAGCCGGCGCCGAAGGTGGCCAAGCTGGCGAGCAGCTGCGCGGTCTCGTTGCCGGCGGGAAAGAACTTCCTCCCGAAGAACACGGCCAAGCTGCCGTACAGGTAAAAGTCGTACCACTCGAACAAGGTGCCGACGGAAGACGCCGTGATGACTCGGCGTAAGGTCACGTCGGGAGCAAGCTCGGCGCTCGAGCCCGGGAGCGGCGGTTCGCTCTGGATTCGCGATCCATCGATACTATCGGTGGCTATGTTCATGACGTCCTCATGAGGCTGCTGATGGTGAGCACCGGTCGGCATGCGGGATATCCCCGCTGGATGGCGGCCGGGCCTCGGGCGCGGGGTGTCCCCGCCAACTCGTGCTCCGGATCCTGGCTGTAACCTCCCCGAAGCAGCGACTGCGCCGGAGGTTGCAGTCCACGTTCGCCCGACCCGAAGGGGGAGGGAGTGAGCGCTCCGCTCCACAAGGGGAGATGAGCAATCGCGTGAACTCCAGGGCTCCTCGCAGCGCTACGTTCCTAACATGCGCGCATTGGGAACTACAGCGCCTCGAGCTCGCGCCTTCGAGCGGATGCGCGCATGTCCCACATCGGGTTCTGGGGCGCGCGCCGAGCGCCTCCGATTTGGCACAGCGATTTCCACGCTTACGAGATACTTGCTGAATCGCGCGTCGGTGCGCGCTGACGTTTTGTTTTTGTGATCGCGCGCCACGCCTGCTCCGTGCCGCAGCGTGGCGCGAACGTCACGATCCGCTCCCGTTCCGGCGCACTGCGTCGACGCTCAACGGATCACGACGGGGCAACCGGCTACGATATCTGCTTGCAGGACTTCGCCCGTCTTCAACAGGTCACACGAGCTTCCCAGCAGTTGCACGGTCCGCGCGTCCACGAAGCCCCAGCCATTCACGGGATCGGCGGGCACGAGCTGACCGTCGAAGAAGACGTTGACCAGAGAGGGGTCCGGCGCTGGTTCCTTCAGTTGCAGGCTGCAGCTCAATGCCACGCCCAGCCCGAGCTTGCTCACGGTGTCGACCAGCTCGTCGGCGTCGCCCACTCGATAGTAGCTGGGGCTGCCGGCGCGGGGCATGCCGCCTGCCAGGGCGAGCTGATCGAGCAGGTCGCCGAAGGCGTCGCTGCCCGGGATGCCGATCACGAAAGTGCGAACGCCGGCCTGCGCCAGCGCGTTCACCGCGAGCAGACTGCCATCTGCATCGAGACAGTTTTCCGGCCCGAACAGCTGGGGCTCGCAGCAATTGATGGGAGCCTCGCAATAGACATTCTCGGCGAGCAGGGCATGGTCCAGGTTGGGAATGCAGCTCTCGGGACCACACTGCGCTCTGCCGTTGCAGTTGGGGCCGCCGTCCGTCATCAGAAAGACGTAGGTCTGATCGCCGCGCCCGCGCAGCTTGGGCAGCAGCCCGCGGAGTGTCGCGGCGACGGGGGTCCCGCCGCGCGGCGTACGGCGCTCAATCTCGAACATCAGCTCGTTGAGCACGGGCCCGATCTTACCGCTGACGGCGAAGCTCACGGCGTCTCCCGCGGACAGTGGCAGGATCTCTTGCCCCGAGTCGCAAGACACGTCCTGCGTCGGGAACAGCGTCGCGCCGTAGTTCACGCGGTGCCCCACGCGCTCCAGCAGCTTCTGGATCGCGAGCGCCAGCGCGTCATAGCGATCGCCGGGTGAGAACACCGCGCCGGTGCTCTGCGGCTCCTCGCCCAGCGGGATCTCGTCCAGCATGCTCGCCGAGGCGTCGATCGCGAAGTACAGGTTGGGCCTCAGGAACTCGAGCTCCACGGTGGAGGCCCCGCAGGGGCTCAGCAGGTCGGGGCGCAGCGGCTGGTCGTCGACCAGCGAGGGCTGCTCCGGCTCCGGCTTCGGCTTGTGCAGGTCGTTGACCAGGTCGGGGCGCTCCGCCTTGTTGCAGGCGAGGCCAGAGGCGAGCGCACCGCCCAGAACCGCCCCGAGCAACCCGCCCGCGACCCGCCCGGCCGCGGGCGCCATTCGCCGGAGGGCGCCTCCCATTCGTATCAGCGTAGCAGACCGGATATGTTTGAGCCGGTGTACAACGAATGGCTCCGGCGGCGCTGGCCGTGGTTTCTGGCACTCGTCGCCGGAGCTCTCGTCGTGGGAGTATTCGTGCTGTGGCGGCAGGCAGCGTCCCGCCGAGCGGGGCCGGTCGACCCTGCGCCGCCGGTCGACGTGCTGGAGGTCCAGATCGAAGCGGCGGGTGCCTGCGATGACCCAAACGGGGACTCATGTAGCCAAAGGAACGAGCCTCCGTCCGTGATCGCCGGAGCTCTGTTGCAGTCGTGGCAGGGCGCGCCCGGAACCGCCACGGCCCTGGAGCGGGCGCAGTCCGATGCCGGAGGTCGCGCGCGGCTCGAGCTGCCGGCGCGGGCGGAGTGGGTCTCGATCGAGGCGCCAGGGCGCGCGCGCTGGTCCGCCCGGCTGCCGTTCGCGCG
>DASTRX010000221.1:0-18210 GCA_035760985.1 Polyangiaceae bacterium | reverse complement strand
TGGAGTACCCCGCGCTGCGCGCGCTCACCAATTACCTGTGGGAAGACTGCTGCAAACGCGGAAAGGCGAGCTGCTAGTGTCGCGTCTCATTAGTAGCAATCGTGGCCCGACCCGGGCCGGTTCGCCTGCGGCGGCCCGGGTAGGGCCAAGCCGCGCGGCACGCTAGACGCGACACTAGCTTTTTTCATGCGGCGCCTTCGGCGCCGACGTGTTGCGTCTCCGCTCTCCACGAATCTGGCACCAGCACTGGGCGACATCTTGCCGACGATTGTTACTTTCGAGACGCAACACTAGCTCGATGCGAGGAACGTCATGCAAGCTGACTTTCGCCGGAAGCTGGTCTCCGAGGCGCTCGGAACGGCGCTCTTGCTCGCCATCGTCATCGGCTCGGGCATCATGGCGGAGCGCCTGGCGGGCGGGAACGCCGCCCTGGCGCTGCTCGCGAATACGGTGGCCACGGGCGCTGGCCTGGTACCGCTGATCCTCACGTTTGGCCCGATCTCCGGCGCACAGCTGAATCCGGCGGTGACGCTCGCCGACGCGGCTCTCGGCGGTAAGCCGTGGCGCGAGGTACCCGGGTACATGGCGGCGCAGATCGTCTGTCACGCTCGCGCGCGCCGCGAGCAACACCTGCGCGGGCATTCGCCCCGCTGACGTCGCTGGATTTCTCGCAGCGCAGCTGGCGGGGGCCGCCGTCGCGAGCGCGCTGTTCGCCTGGCTCATCCCCGTACGGCGCAGCGCCGGCAGCGACCTGCCGGACGCCGTCACCAACGCCCCCCAGACCCAGGAAGATGTCGCATGAAGACCGTGCTCTTCGCCTGTATTCACAACGCTGGCCGCTCGCAGATGGCGGCTGCATGGTTCAACGCGCTCGCGAACCCCGAGCGGGCGCGAAGCATCTCGGCCGGCACGGAACCCGGTACTCGCGTTCATCCGGAGGTCCTGGAGGCGATGCGGGAGGTCGGCATCGACTTGTCGAAGGCGACGCCGCAGTTTCTATCCAGCGAGCTGGCCGAGAGCGCCACGCTGCTGGTCACGATGGGGTGCGGGGAAACGTGTCCCGTGGTGCCTGGGCTGCGCCGTCTCGATTGGCCGCTCGAGGATCCCAAGGGCAAGGACATGGCTCGTGTCCGGCAGATCCGCGACGAGGTGCGAGACCGCGTCGTGGGCCTGCTGGCGGCGGAGGGCTGGGCTTCCAGCTCGAAGGCTTCGCCGACAGCGTGATTGCGCTGGTGTCGAGATCGAACGACGGACGAGTCGCCATGAAGCCGCGCCCACCGGTCACGCCATCCACGCACAAGCCACGGATCTTGTTCCTCTACGGTTCGTTGCGCGCGCGCTCCTACAGTCGGCTGCTGGCCGAAGAGGCGGCGCGCATCATCGGCGATTTCGGCGCCGAAGTCCGCTTCTTCAACCCAGCGGGGCTGCCGCTCGTGGACGCAGCCGGCGCCGATCACCCGAAAGTCGTCAAGCTGCGCGAGCTCAGCCAGTGGTCGGAGGGACAAGTCTGGTCGTGCCCCGAGCGCCATGGCGCCATCACCGGGGTGATGAAGAACCAGATCGACTGGATCCCGCTGTCGGTGGGTGCCGTGCGGCCCACCCAGGGCAGGACGCTCGCCGTCATGCAGGTGAGCGGCGGCTCGCAATCGTTCAACACGGTGAACACGCCGCGAATTTTGGGTCGCTGGATGCGCATGTTCACGATCCCGAACCAGTCCTCGGTCCCCAAGGCGTTCGAGCAGTTCACCGAGGACGGACGGATGAAGGACTCCCCCTATCGCGACCGCGTCGTCGATGTGATGGAGGAGCTCGCTGGGGCCCATCTTGCTCGCGCTGGGCGCGGGAGCTTGCCTGGTCGTCCAGGCCGGCATCAGTTCATCATTGCGCGCTGCGCTGGGAGCCTGGGCGTGGCCCGGGCTCGTCAGCTACGTGGGCGGCACGCTGGCGATGCTGGTCGTTCTGGCGTTGCGCCGGGAGCCCTGGCCATCCGGAGCGACCTCGGGAATGCACCCGGCGCTGTGGACCGGCGGGTTGTTTGGAGCGCTCTACCTGGTGCTCGCCATCACTTTGTTGCCTCGCCTGGGGGCGGCAGCGCTCGTCGCCTGCGTGGTCGCCGGCCAGATGCTGTTTGCCCTGGCTGTCGATCAGTTTGGGTGGCTCGGCGTTCCTCAGCACCCGGCGAGCCCGTCTCGCGTCCTGGGAGGGCTGCTTCTGCTCGTTGGAGTTGCTCTGGTGCGCTCCTGACGCTCGAGGCTCACTCCAGTCGCACGCCGGAGAACATGCCGCAAGCCACCCAGTCGTGAAAAGCCCGCTGCAGCTCCTCGGGAGCGATCGCTGCGCTGCCGGCTGTTTCGTCGCCTGCGGTGCAGCGTTCGAGCGCGCTCGAGAGGGGGGTGCCGGAGATCAGGCAGGCCAGCAGCGGCGCCAGCGCCGGGGAGATGCGCACGCGCCAGATGTCCGCTCCGCGACGGCAGACCGCGATAGCGGACTCTCCTGGTGACGGCCAGCGTCCGCTCGCTACCGAGCCCTCCCGAAATGCCTGGTAATGGTCGGCGACGGCGTGCCGCAGGCGCAGCAAGCGCAGGGCCGGGCTGGGCAGCAGGCGCGCCCGGGACCAGTCCTCGGGAGAGAGGCGCCCCAGCGCCACGCTGTCGAGCCGCTCGCCCTCTTCGGCATGGATGGCTTCCACGAGCGCCCACTCCAGCTGCGCCAGCTCGGCCGCCGGCTGGCTCCAGTGCTCCGGGCGCGCCGCGAGGAAGCGCGCGAGCGGCGCGCCGTAGTGGTTCAGGCTCGGGCTCGGCGGGGGATGCGCCTGGATGAAGTCGCGGCACACGGCCTCGAACGCGGCCGCGCCCAGCGCGTGCTGCAGCGCAGGGTAGTCGTCCTCGAGGCACTCGACCAGGCGCGCCGCGTAGCCCTGGCGATAGACTTCGACGCGCTCGGCGGCAGACAGCTGCCCGCCGACGACGACCGCGGCGGCCGTTTCGGCGTCCGCGGGCGCCGGGTCGAGCACGCGCTCGAACAGCCAGCGCTGCAGCTCGCCGAGCTTTCGTGGGCCGCTCACGATGCCCTCGCGCAGCAGGCCTGGGCGAGCCCGAGCTCGCGCTCCAGCACGTCGAAGCTGGGGATCTCGGCGTCCCACTCGAGCAGCACGGGCGCGCGCGCCCCGAGCTGCACCGCTTGCTCCAGCAAGGCCCAGACCGGCTCGGCCACGGGCGCGCTATGCGTATCGGCCAGGTAACCCCGCGCCTGGCTGTGCCCGGCCACGTGCAGCTGCACCACGCGCTGCATCGGCAGCTGCTGCAGGTACGCGAGCGGATCGAAGCCGTGGTTGTGGGAGTTGACGTAGACGTTGTTCACGTCGAGCAGCAAGCCGGCGTCGGCCTCGTCGAGCAGGGCGCTGATGAACTCCGCTTCGCGCAGCGTCGAGCCGCGAAAGTCGAGGTAGGTGGACGGGTTCTCGAGCACCAGCGGCGCCTCCAGGTAGTCCTGGACCTGGCGCACCCGGCGCGCGACGTGGCGCAGCGCCTCTTCGGTGAAGGGGATCGGGTACAGGTCGTGGCCGTAGCGGCCATTCACGCCCGTCCAGCAGATGTGATCCGAGACCCAGTGCGCGCCGACGCGGTCGCGCAGGGCCTTCAGCTGCGCGAGATAGTCGAGGTTGAGCGGGTCGGTGGAGCCGATCGAGAGCCCGACGCCGTGCAGGGCCACGGGGTAGCGATCGGCGATCTGGTCGAGGAAGTCGAGCGGCCTGCCCCTGGTGTGCAGGTAGTTGTCGCTCAGCACCTCGAACCAGCCCAGGCGCGGGCGCTCGCGCAGGATGTGCTCGTAGTGCACCGTCCTCAGCCCGACGCCGAACCCCAGCTGGGGCAATCCAAAGCGATCCGTTTCCATGGCGTTGCGCGCTCGAACAGCTGGGCCGCCACCCGCGTGCCGGCCCAGCCATCGCGTTCCGATCAGCCCTTGCAGCCGCCCTGGCCCTTGCAGGCGTTCTGGCCCTTGCAGGAGTGCTTGTCCGTCTTGCAGCCGCCCTGGCCCTTGCAACCGTTCTGGCCCTTACAGGCGTGCTTGGCGCCGGCGCCGGCCTTCTCCTTGCTGTCCTTGGGCGCGTCTTCCGCCAGCGCCCCGACGCTGCCGCCGAGCAGGATTCCCGAGACCGCCGCTGCCAACAAAGCTTTCTGGTTCATGTTCTTTCTGTCCTTTTTTTGCAAACGAGATGAGTGTTGTTTGGCCCGTATCATGCGCGAGCGCCGTGCGCTGCGCTCGAGGAAGAATGGGGGAGCGCCTCCGGCGCGTCGGCAGCGGCGCGGCGCGCGATCACATGATCGAGCGAGAGCAGCCCGGGGCCCGCCACCACCAGCCAGGCGAGCAGCGCGATGTAGGTGAACTCGATCATGCCGACCAGATCGCCCACGCCGCCGATGTCCTCCGCCTTGGCCGTGATCAGCGCCACGATCATCGTGCAGATCAGCGGCACCGCAGCCAGGCGCGTCGCGAGCCCGATCAACACGAGCGTGCCGCAGACCAGCTCCACCCAGGAGACGAAGGTGGCCTGGAACGCCGGCGCGGGGATGCCGAGCTCGGTGAAGAAGGCCGTGACCTTGTCCAGGTTGTTGACCTTGCCCCAGCCCGACTCGATGAACGCCACCCCGATGGTCCCGCGGGCGAGCAAGGGCCCGACGAAGGACGCACGCTGGAGCCAGCCGCGCGCGATGTTCAGGAGCTTGTGAGTGCTGGATGAGACGTGCATGAAATGTCCTGTTCCCCCCGAGATCCGGCTCGGGGCAGCTTGCCCTCCTGCTACGCGAGGGCCCCTCTCCGGTTACCTGCGCTACCCCAGATCGAGCTCGGGCTCGATAGCTCCTCGCTTTACTCTTTCAGGTCAGGGGGGTAAGCCTTCCGGTCCAGGCGCCGGTAAAGGTTCGGATCGGGTTCAGGGCATGTTCTTCATCCTCGCGTTCCTGTCTCGACCGGCGCAGATCGGTACAGCCGGGCAGAGCGGCGCCGGCGCGGCCGAGCCGAGGCAGGAGGCGGATTCCGGAGCGCTGGGCTCGGTCGACCTGGCCATGGAACGCTACGCCGACGGCGATGAGTCGGCCTTTCCCGTGATCTTTGCCGAGCTCGGCCCACGCCTCCGCCTGTTCTTGCAGCGCATGGGCTGCGCGGCGGACGTCGCGGAGGATCTGGTGCAGGAGACGTTCCTGCGCGTGCATCACGCGCGCGGCTCGTTCGCGCGCGGCAAGCATGTGGCACCTTGGGCCTATTCGATCGCCCGGAACTGCTTCATCAGCCACGCGCGCTCGGCCAAGACCAAGATGTCTCGCGCCAGCGTGGACGCCGATCAGGTCGAGCTGCCGGGGGCGCACGGCGCGAGCGGGGAAGAAGAGAGCATCGCGCGTCAGAGCGCGCGGGTGGTGAGCGAGGTGCTGGCGTCGCTCACGCCGGCCCGGCGCGAGGCCTTCGTGCTGCTGCGCTACGAAGGGATGAGCGTGGCCGCGGCGGCCCAGATCGTCGGCATCTCGGAGGGCGCCCTCAAGATCCGAGCCTTCCACGCTTACGAGGCGCTGCGGGCGGCGCTGGCAAAAATGGAGGTGCCGCTCGCTTCCGGCGCGGAGAGAGGTAACCGCTCCAGCGCGGCGACGTAGTCGGGTAAGGCCCCGCGAGTAGCGTGACCGAAGGGCACATCTGTTGGACGACCTGTCGTTTTTGAAGGACATACCCGATCCGGTGGCCGGAGCGCCGGGCGCTGCGGGGCCGGTGCCGCGGTTCGCTGCGCCGTCGCCCGTGCGAGCCCAGGCGCGGCGCCGCCGGCTGGCTGCGCTCGGGATCAGCCTCGGCTGGCTCTGCACGCACCTGGCCGTTTACGGCATCCGCACGGATTTCGCGCGCTTGCCGGTCGAGTACGTGGCGCTGCAGATCGCCTTGCCAGCGCTGATCGGAGTGGCCTCGCTGCTGCTCGCGGTCGCGCCGGGCAAGCTCGGTCTGGGCCTGACCGTGAGCGTGATCGGGGGGCTGGCGGTGCTGGGCCCGCTCTCGTTCTGGTTGTGCGCGGCGCTGTTGAACACGCCGTACCCCGCGCTCGATGCGGGGCTGCAGAGCAGCGCGTTCTGGCCGGGCGCGCTGGTCTGTCTCGACATCACGCTGGCCTGGGCAGCCGCTCCGCTGCTGCTGGCCGCGCTCGTGCTGCGGCGCGCGTTTCCGGCGGGAGCGGGCTGGCGCAGCGGACTGATCGGCGCGGCGCTCGGCCTGCTCTCGGGAGCAGCGATCAACCTGCATTGCTCCAACGTGAATCAAGGACACATGCTGCTGGGCCACGGCGTGCCGATCGCGGTGGCCGCGCTCGTGGGCGGGCTCGTGGTGTCGCGCTGGGCACGCGCCTGAGGCTCGGCCGCCGGGGTCAGCCTTCAGTTGCAGCCGACGCGGTCGCTGGAGAGCACGATGTCGTCCAGCCAGATGTTGAACTGAGCCGGCGTGGTGCCCGCCTGGAAGTTCCACCAGCCCAGCCAGATGCTGTTGAAGGTGGGGAAGGTGAACGCCGTGCCGTTGCCGCCGTGGTCGTTGGTGGAGACGGCGAGCGCCGTCTGCTCCGTGCCGTCGATCAGCACGCGCACGCTGTTGTCGGCCGCGTTCATGCGCCACTCCATGCACAGCCAGCGCGCATTCTGCGTGAGGATGCGCGGCTCCCACTTGGTCCAGTCGCCCGTGGCGCCCTGATCCGAGCCCACGCCCCAGTACGTGCTCGGGCCGTTGCCCTCCGGGATGAACTGGCCGCCGATTGGGCGCACGTGCTCGCCGCCGTTGCCGGTGACCTCCACCAGCACGAAGTGCGAGTAGGCGGGCGCGGTCGGGAACTGTTGCACGAACACGTTCATGCGACCGTAGAAGCTGTTCCCGGGCGGCGCGAATGAGCTGAGCACGATGCGCGCGTTTTGCCCGCCGTTGGGCGTCAGGTGCAGCGAGCGCGTGCCGCCCTTGGCCATCGTGCCGTCGATCTGCACCATGCCTTCCGGGCGCCACTTGGTGTTGGCGGCGGGCGTGCCCGCGGCGAAGGACTCGAAGTCCTCACAGAAAAATGCCGAACCGCCGCAGCCGCTGCCGGCGGGCAGTGGATTGCCGGCGGGAGGATTGTTGGGCGGTGGATCGCTGGGCGGAGGATTGCTGGGTGGCAGCGAGGCGCCGCCAGCGGCACCCGTGGCGGCCGAGCCTGCGGCTCCGACCGGAGGAGCACCGCCCGCGCCCGTGCCGGGTGCGCCGCCGGCAGCCGGCGTCGAGGCAGCGCCACCCGCGCCGCCGCTGCTCGCGCTCACGCCGCCGACGTTCGAGCTGCCGCTGCCCGCCGCGCCGTTGGCGATCGGCGTGTTGTTGTTGTTGCCCTCGGGGAGCGAGCTGCCGACGGAACCCGTGGGAGCGCTCAGGTTCGGGTTCGAGGTATTGGACGCGCCTTGCGCCGGGGGCTGCGCCCCGTTGGACGGCCCCATGTAAGGGGGCACGACCGGACCGTCGTCGCCCGCGCCCGGCGGCGCGCTACAGCTCGCCGCAGCCAGCGAAGTGAGGAGGATGCCGAGGGAGCCGGGGACTGGACGGAGCGCCATCATCGACCACGATAGTGGCGGGAGCGGGGCCGCCGGGCAACCGGCTTCGTTCGAGGCCCGCTCCGTCACTGCGATCGCCGTCGACACGGACCGCGATCTGCGCGCTGCAGTGCGATCTCTGCGCAGAGGCATTTGCCAGCTGCATGAAAGCTTTCGCCGGCGGCGAAGCGTTCAGCGAATCCGAGTCGCGCAGCCGATCTGCAAGTCGGCTTGCACGACGCCCGCCAGGAAGTCCCGGCAGGTACGCGGGCAGACCGTGATCTGGCGGCCGCCGCCGTCCCGGTTCTCGTAGAACCAGCCCTGCTGATCGCTGCCGCAGTCCGCCGGTGTACCGACGTTGAACAGCGGGGTGGTGGTGCCCGAGCTGTCGATGACTTCGAGGTTGACCTTGTTGAGATCCAGCTCGGTCGAGTCGAGCGGGAAGTTGCAGCGTGAGCTGGAGTCCCGGATCTCGTTCAGCGCGTCGAGCAGGCCCTGGGTCACATCGTCGGCCGTGTTGATCACGAACGCCTTCTCCGAGCCACCCGCGCGCGCGAGCTCGTTGAGCCGCGCTTCCCCGTCCGCCCCCAGATCCTGCGTGCTGAACACGCCGACCACGAAGGTGTGGATCGGGTCCGAGCTGGCATTGGCGTTCTTGGCGATCGCCGCCACCTCGGCGTTGGCGATCGGGCTGCAGTCCGTCGGGAAGCCGTCCGTCACCAGCACGGTGACCACCTGGCGGTCGCTGTGCTCGGCGGCCCAGTCGCGGGCTTGTTGCAGCGCGCCCTGCAGTGCCGGACCGGTGGGGGTCGGCCCGACCGGATCGACCGCGTCCAGCGAGGCCCGGATCGCGTCGGCGCGGCCCGCCGCGCTGCTGATCGGCACGGCGGGAGCCGCGTAGTTCTCGACCTTGCACAGCGTCTGATTGCTGCAGGTGTGCGTGGGGCGGTTGCACTGGCCGCCGCCCGTGGGGCAAGGGATGCTGCGCGTACAGGACGGGCGGGTTCCGCCGACCACGTTCTGGCACTGGCCCAGCTCCTCGCACACGGCGCCCGGGATGCTGGAGCAGTCGTCCGAGGTCGCGCACAACGCCGGCACCTTCGCGGGCAGCAAGCTGCCGTCCGGAAACTCGATGTCGCCCGGGCGCACCACGCACTGCCCGAGCAAGGACACGCACGTCTGGCCGGCGCCGGAGCACTCGTCATCGTCCTCGCAGGGCGTGTCATCACCCGTGTCGACCAGGATCGACACCTCGTAGTTGCCCGGGAGCGTGCCCGTGCCGCTCTTCACACAGCGGCTGTTCGAGCAAGCGCCGCCGGCGGAGCCGCAATCCGTGTTGTCACTGCAGGTAAAGGGCACGTCGGCCAGGACCTGCGGGAAATATTGCAGACCGATGCCGATGTCCCTGGTGTCCGGCGCCGCCACGAACGCCTCGATGGACTTGCGCACCGCCGTCCACTTGTCCTGGTTGGGATTCGCGCTGTCCTGGGGCAGCAGATCCTTCATCGATTGCGAGGTGTCGAGCATCACGTAGATGTCGAGCCCGATCGGCAGCGCCTCGCGCGATTGGTTCAGGCATTGTCGATCCTGATCCTCGGCGGGGGTCAGACCCGGATCGTCCACCTGAAAGCCGGCACCGGTGCTGTCATCATCGGAGGCCGAGCCCGGCGCGACCTGGATGCGCGCGCCCGGCTGATCGCCGCACGAGGAGGCGGCCGAAGCCGCGAGGGCCGTCGCGATGACCCATCCACAAAGCCGGCTCGGGGTGCGCAAGGTCCCCGCGCCAAGAGCGGGGTGCTCCCGCAGAAAAAGAGGCCGCTTCACGCTTCTTCACCTACGAGCTGAGAGGGGGACGTGCCAGCGACAAAACGGGTCAAGATCCCCTGGATATCGGATTTTTCCCCTTTGGGTGCATCCATGGCGGAACAACTGAGTCAATCGAGGCCGGTCGGCACCGGCACAGCCTGCAGAGGTCTGCCATTTCTGCCTGCGCTTGTCTGCCCGGAAGCGCCGGCCCGGGCCGGGGAGTTGCACGCAAAATGGCGCGGCTCAGCCGCGCGGACGCCCGAGGAACTCGCTGCCGCGTTGCACGAAACAGAGCGGATTGCCGGAGGGATCGAAGGCGTAGAAGGAGACTTCGCCCCAGGGCCGGCGCGCGACGCGTCCGGCGGGATCACCGTGCACATCGCCCGGCGCCAGGCGGCCTCCGTGCGCCGCGACCGCTTCGCGCGCAGGCCCCAGCTCGTCGACCGCGAAGTAGATGTGGTCGGGCAGCGAAACCGGAGCTGCCCCCGAGCCGTCCCCGCTCGGATCGAGCAGCGCCAGAATGGTGCCGCCGCAGTTGAAGTAGTGACGGCCTCCCGAGACGCGTTCGCCCGGCATGCCGAGCACCGCCGCGTAGAACGCGGCGGCGACCTCGATATCGCTCACTTGCAAGATGATGCGAAACAGATGCGGCGCCGTCATGCTGCCTCGAAGACTACCCGCGGCGGCCGCAGCGAGCGCGCGGCGATTCACCACACATAAGCGAGTTCGAGCGCCGCGCCCGGTTGGAGCCTCCAGGCCCGCACCAGCGCGTGCGGTCGGCCATCCTCCAGAGCATCATAGTGACTCTCGGAGGTCTGCCAGCGCAGCAAGCCGGAGGCGCCGAGCTCGATCCGCCCGAGCCGCGCGCTCACGCCCGCTTCGCCGGTCAAGAACACGCGCGGGCGCGCTCCGCCCGAGCCCGCCGAGCGCAGCGTCTCGGTGTCGGCGACGATCGCCTGAATGTTCACCAGCTCGACGTTGCTGCCGAAGGCGATGCGCCCCAGCCAGTGCTGCAACGGCAGGCTGGCCGCGAGCCCTCCGCCGAGCCCCATGCCCTCGAGGCCGATCTGCAGACCGTTCGTCGTCGCGGGCGTGGAGGTGAACCAGGTGCCGCGCACGAAGCTCGCGAGCACCACGCTGCGCACCAGCCAGTCGAGCTCCAGCCGGAGCTCGGGGCCGTGGGTGATGGGCTCGCCGCCGCGCGCGTGAAACTGATACCCGAGCGCGCTGTGCACCGGCAGCGGGAAGGCGCGCGAGCCGTGAGCTGATTCCGCGCGCGGGCCATCGCTGCCGGGCGCCGCTGGCATGCTGGACGCTGCTGCGAGCTGGCTGGAGAGCGCCGCTGGCGCGGGGACGGGCGCTGGCGGCGTGGCGGCGGGCGCCGGAGGAGCTGCGGGAGCCGGCCTCGCTGGCGCAGGCGGCGGCGCCGGAAACGCGCGCGACAGGCTGGCTTGCGCGGTCGAGTGCAGCGTCTGCGCGATCACTTCGATGCCGACGGCGTCGAAGCCCTGGCTGAGCGACACGTGCTCCAGCCAGCGCGAGGGAGAGTCCCCCGGTTCGCGTCCCGGGGCGGTCACGTTGAGCTGCGCCGCCAGCTCGGAGGCGCGCAGGATGGTCACGCGCAGCTCTCCGGGCGACGGACGCTCTGCGCGCGGCAGGGCGCTGCCCACGCTGCGCAGCCGCACGTGCCACGGTTCATCGCTGAACCAGTCGCAGATCGCGCGGCGCAGCTCGGCCTCTTCGGGGATGCGGCTCAGCGTCACGACCAGCGTGTCGGGACCGGAGCCGCCGCAGCTCGCCAGCTCACTGCCGACCTCGACCTGCGGCGCTGGCCGCAGCGTCGCGCGCGGGGCCTGGGCGGCCGGCACCGGAGCGCGCGCGCAGCCGAGCCCGGGCGGCGCGGCCAGCGCGAGGCACAGCCCGAGCGCGCGCCAGGAGCGCCGCGCGGACGCGCGCGCGACGCAGCACACGCCAGAGGCAGCGCGCTGCGCGGGCTGCTCAGGGGCCCAGCTGCTCCCGCGCGGCTGCGGCATAGGCGGAGGCCGGGTATCGTTCGATCAGGCGGGTCCAGAGCTCGCGCGCGCGTACCGTTTCGCCCAGGCTCTGCAGCGCGCGCGCTTCGCCCCAGATGGCTTCGGCCGCCAGCTCACCGCCGGCGCGGCGCTGGTAGGCCTCGAACCACTGCACCGCACTCAGCGCGCGGCCCTCGGCGAGCGCGTGCTTGCCCAGCGCCATCTCGGCCACCCCCGCCTCGCGCGACTCGGTGTGGCGCAGCGCGAGCCGCTCGTACAGAGCCGCCGCCGCGGCCCAGTCGTTCTGACGCAGCTCGTTGGCGCGCCGGAACAGGGCGGACGCCGACTCCAGATCCGGCTCGCGCTGCGGGGCTGCGGGTCCGCCTGCGCTGCCTGCTACCGCGGCGGAGGGCAGGGGCAACACCGCGGCCACCTCCGTGTCCAAGCCGGTGCGTTGCGCGGCACGGGGCTTCGGCTTCGGCAAGCGCCAGCCCGCGCCGGGAGCTCGCGCTGCAGCGGCGGGCACGGCAGCGGTGGCGCGGATCGGCGCTGCGGCGACGCTCGATGGCGCTGCGGGCGGAGGCGGAGGCGGCTGCGCTGGCGCACCCTCGACGATCGGAGCCGGGGGCTCGTCCGAGCGCGCCGACGGCAGGGCTGCGGGCGCGGCCTCCGGCACAGCAGCCAGCGGCGAGCGAGCTGCCGGCTGGATCGGCGCGGGCGTTTCCGGCGCCGTTCGCGCCGGCGCATTCGACGTCAGCGCGCCGTCGGCGGGCAGGGCCGGAGTGGGCAGGGCCGGAGTGGGCAGGGCCGGAAAGGATACGGCCTGCGAGGGCGCGGCCGGCGACGATATCGCGCGATAACCGCCGAAGCTGGCCGCTGCCACCCCGGCGATCAACACCGGCACCGAGATCCAGCGCGACAGACGACGCCGCGCTGCAACACGCTGAAACGTCCCGGACCATTCGCCCCCCACCTGGCGCACGATGTGCTTGATCAGCGCCGCATCATCGCTCTGTGGAACACCCGCGCGGTCGAAGGCCTCGCCCGCCAGCAACGTGAGCCGGTGCTCGCTCGACGTCTGCACGGCCATCTGCAGCCGCCGCTCATCGGCGTCGCTCAGCGCGCCGCGCCGGCGTTGGCTCAGGAGCTCATCGATCGAGGTCATCGCTCCCACCAACCACTTCGAACAAGCGCCGATCCTCGAGCACCCGCAGGCGCAGCGCGTTCCGCCCCAGGCGCAGCCGGCTGCGCACCGTCTCCAGCGGCGCGCCGGTGACCGCCGCGATCTCCGGCATGGTCAAGCCCACTACATGATGCAGGCCGAGCACCTCCGCCTGCGCTTCGGGCAAGCTGCTCAGCAGCTGGCGGATGGCGCCGGCGGCGCGCTCGCCGAGCAGGCGATCCTCCGGCGTGGGCGGCAGCGTGCTCGTCGGGTAGACCTCCTGCAGCTCCGACAGCGTCTCCGTCTTGCGCGAGTGCGATGCCTCGCGGCGCCGCACGTTCATCGACACCAGCATCGCCACCCGGCACGCGAAGTGCACCAGCGTGCATTCGCCCCGGAAGCGCGGCAGCGCTTGCAGCAGCCCGCAGGCGGCTTCCTGCGCGACGTCACTGACCTCCGGATGTTGCGGGCCCAGCACCTGCCGGGCCACGCGCAGCAGCGCGGGGGCGAGCTTGGTGAGCAAGGTGTTGGCCGCGGCGGGGTCGCCCGCAGCGGCCTGGCGTGCCAGCTCGGCGAGCGGATCCATCACGGCCGGGTCCTCCGAGCCCAGACGGCGGGGGCAGCCCGCCTCGAGGGTGGGTTCGCTCATCACGCGGGCGGTCGCCAGCTGATCAGTGCGCGCCGCGGACAAAGAGCTCCTCGCGATAGACGGGGACGTCCGGGAGCGGGAGAGCCTCTTCCACATGAGGTTGTCGTGATGAAGGAACAAAAACCAGTAGCGCGGGCCGCGAGAACGGGTCAGTGGTGCTATCAAACCTCTTTTTTGCTCGAGGGGTACTGGCTGTTATGCGAAAATCGCTCACCTGCATGACCCGGTTCACGCTGGTGAGCGCATTGACGGCCTGCTGCTGTTTCAGCTCGGCGTGCCAGGACGATGGCATGGTCATTGCTGAGGAAATTCCGCCGCCCTCAGCGGCGCCGGATGCGATGGCCCAACAGCCGGCGCTCACCGCTGCCGAGCAGACGGAGCTGGAGAAGGCCGCCGTCCGCAGTCTGCTGCAGAGCAGCTGCGGGAGCTGCCACGGCCAGTCCGCGACGCGCCCGCCGCACAGTCTGGGTGGGACACCGCCGCGCTCCGGCAACGACCCGATCCAGGACATCGGCGATTTCGATGAGCTGGTGGCGTCGGGGCTGATCAAGCCGGGGCTGCCCGAGGAGTCGCCGCTGCTGTTCCTGGTGGCGAGCGGGCAGATGCCGCCCACGGCCTCCGGGGTGCCGCCGCTGAGCGGCGAGGAGCTGCGCCGCCTGGAAAAGTTCATCGTGCGCCTGGATCCGCCTACGCGCGACGAGTTCCTGCGCATCCTCGACCGCAATTGCAGCCGCTGCCACAACAGTAAAGGTGGCGAGGTCGTGGTTCCGATCAACGACATCCTGAACGTCGACGTGCTGGTGGCGGCAGGACTGATCGTTCCCGGCGATCGCGATCGATCGCGCGTCTATTCGCTGGTGCTCGACAGTGAAATGCCCCCGCAGGGCTCGGACGTGCCGCAGGTCTCCAACCATGATCTGGCGCGCCTCGGCGGCTACATCGACCTGATGCCGTAGTCCCCCTGCTACGCCCCAGCAGGCCTCAGCCCAGCAAGCCTCAACCCAAGAGGCCCTGCAGCGCCAGCACCAGGGGCGTGGTCAGCGCGGCGAGCGCCGTCGACAGCACCATGCTCGCGGCGACCGCGCCCTGCAAGGTCTCGAACTGCGCGGCGACCAGGTACACGTTCACGCCGACCGAGAGCGAGCCGAGCAGCACCACGGCGTGCCGCTCGATCGGCGGCAGCCCGAGCGCCAGCGCCAGCAGCCACACCACCGCCGGCTGCACCAGCAGCTTGAGGGCCGTGATGGCCAGCCCGGGAGCGAGTCCGCGGCGCACGCCGTACTGCGACAGACCGAGCCCCACGACCACCAACGCCAGCGGCCCCGCGATAGCGCTGAGCGCGGCCAGCGCCTGCGTGACGAGCCCGGGCAACGGCAGCCGCGAGAGCCCGAGCGCGGCCCCGACCAGGATGCCGAGGATGATCGGGTTGCGCAGCAGCCCGCGCAAGGTTTGCCGGATGCCGGCGAAGCTGAGCGCCCCATGACGCGCCCACTCGATCGACACCGTGACCAGGGTCCAGAGCGTGAGCGCGTTGAACACCAGCACCAGCGCCACGCTCGGCATGGCCTCGGGCCCAAGCGCCAGCTTGGCGATCGGCACGCCCAGCAGCACGTTGTTCGAGAACACGCCGCCCAGCGCAAACACCGACTGGCCCACGCCGTCGAGCCCGAACGCCAGCTTGCCCACCACGCGCCCGATCCCGAACACCAGGAAGCAGCTGCCGAAGAACGCGATCAGGAGCCGCGCATCGACCGGCGGCAGGTTGGACAGATCGCTCATCAGGTGCACGAGCAGAGCCGGCAGCGGCACGGCGAACACGAAGCGGGTGACGCCGCGCGTCCAGCCTGAACGCCAGAAGGGTGAGCGCCCGAGCGCGAAGCCCAGCGCGGCCAGGGCGAACATGGGCGCGAGCAGCGTGAGATAGTGCAGGAAGGATTTCAAAAGGAACCGGATTCAGACGACGCGAGAGGCTGGCTCGAGCGGGCGCGGATGCTCGCATCGTGGCACTCTGAACGGAAGCACCTTCGCGACGGAGCGCGGGCCGAAGTGCTCAGGACCTGGACTGTGGCTCTGCGGGAGCAACGAACGCGCGCCCCTCCGCCAGCGCTACCCGCAGCGCCTCGTAGCCATAGCGCTCGCGGATCCCGTCCACGGCGCGGTGCAGGCTCTCGTGGCCGTCGAACAGCGACAGTTGCACGGCGGCGGGGCGCAGGTTGGACAGGCGCAGACCGAGCAGGCGCACCGGCGTGCGGCGCTTGCGTGCACGCGCGAACAGCTCCTGCACCACCGGATACAGCTCCAGCTCCGAGCAGGTGGGAGTGAGGGTGCGCGAACGCTGCAACGTCTGAAAGTCGGCGTAGCGCAGCTTCAGCGTGACCGTGGCGGCCAGCACATTGCGCTTGCGCGCGCGCCAGCACACGCGCTCGCACAGCGAGCACAACATCGACTCCAGGCGCGAAGGATCGCGCACGTCCTCGCGGAACGTCCGCTCGTTGGAGATGGTGCCGGCGGCCTCGCCCTCGGGATCATGCTCGAGGAACGCCGGCCGATCGCGCCCCAGCTCATGCCCACCCTCGCCGCGGCAGGCGCGCTGCAGCGACTCCGCCCAGGCGCCGAAGATCGGGCGCAAGGTCGCGATCGGCGCGGCCAGCACGTCCCCCAGCGTGTTCAGGCCCAGCGCCACCAGCTTCTGCTGCGCCACGGGCCCGATCCCCGGCAGCTTGCGCACGGGCAACGGCGCGAGAAACGCCCGCTCCTGCCCGGCGGCGACCATGCGCACTCCGCGCGGCTTGGCCACCCCGCTCGCCACCTTCGCGATCGAGCGGCTCGTGGCGATGCCGGCGCTCGACGGCAAGCCCACCTTCGCCTCGATCTCGTCCGTCAGCGCGCGCACGACGCGCTCGATGGTCGCGTCGCCATCGACGTCCAGAGGCGCGGCGTGCAGCCGCTCGCAGCCCGAGAAGTCGAGAAACATCTCGTCGATGCTCGCGATGCGCGTCAGCGGCGTATAGCGCTCCGTGACGCGCCACACCCGGTCGGCGTACTCACTGTACAGCCCGTGCCGCGTCGGCAGATACACCGCATGCGGCGCCAGCTTGCAGGCCTCGGTCAGCGACATGCCCGAGCGCACTCCCAGCGCGCGCACCTCATAGCTGCACGAGGTCACCACACCGCGCTGCCCCGGCAGCCCACCCACGATCACGGGCTTGCCCCGCAAGCTCGGATCGAGCAGCCGCTCCACCGACACGAAGAACGTATCCAGGTCCAGACAGCAGATGCGGGGGGCCGCGAGCGCCATGACGGTGCATCTCGTTGACCGTACCCTACCACTGAACTAATGAGCAGCCATCCCCAAAAACGCCCGAGCGGTGTCGATCCGCGGCCGCGCCGAACGTCGTCTCGATGACGCACGAACCCCTGGAGAAAACATGTCCACACGCATCGCTTTGGTCTGCTCCGCTGCTCTGCTGGCCGCTTCGGCCGGCCCTGGACTGCTCGCCGGCACGAACGCGCCCGGCGCCACCGCCGCCGCACCGAGGGCGCCGTTGCCCACCCGCAGCGGCCGCGAGCAGATCGACGGCATCGACTACTACTACGAGCTGCACGGAGCCGGAGAGCCGCTGCTGCTCTTGCACGGAGGCCTCGGCTCGATCGACATGCTCGCGCCCGTGCTCGGCAAGCTGGCGCAGAGCCGTCAAGTGATCGCCGTCGACTTGCAAGGACACGGCCGCACGCCGCTCGGCGCCCGCCCCTTCCGGCTCGAGTCGATCGGCGATGACATGGCGGAGCTCACGCGCCGGCTCGGCTTCGACAAGGTCGACGTGATGGGCTACTCCCTGGGCGGCGGCGTCGCGCTGCGGCTGGCCCTGCAGAAACCCGAAGCGGTGCGGCGCCTGGTGCTGGTCTCGACGCCGTTCTCCGATGCGGGCTTTTACCCGGAGATCCGAGCACAGCAAGCGCAGCTCTCCGCCCAGGCGGCGCCCCTGCTGAGAGACACGCCGATGTACCAGACTTACGCGGCGATCGCGCCGGACCCCGCGGACTTCCCGCGCCTGCTGGAGACGCTCGGCGCGTACATGAAACAGCACTACGACTGGTCGGCGGAGCTGCGCCAGCTGAAGCTGCCCGTGATGCTCGTGTACGGCGACGGCGACATGTTCCTGCCGGAGCACGAGATCCGCTTCTATCAACTGCTCGGCGGCGGCCAGCGCGACGCGGGCTGGCAACGCGAGCACCTGTCCCAGAACCGCCTGGCGATCCTGCCCGACCTCACGCACTACGACATCTTCACCACGCCCCGCCTCGCGACGACCGTGCTCCCGTTCCTGGACGGACAGAGCGACGCGAAGAGCTGGCAGGTGGCCGCAGGCAGGAAGTGAGGGAAGGAGGGCTCGGCGCCACACGTCGCGGACGACTCCAGGACTGCCCGCTGCCCGCTGCCCGCGCTCGCGAAGCGCTCCGAGCCAATTCTCGCCGGCTTCCGGCGCCTGGATCGGGCGCTGACGCGCGGCGCGCGGCGGCGCGGCGCGCGGCGGCGCGGCGCAGCCGCTGCGCGGGTGAGGGCTGATTCTGCGTCGGGCGCTGACGAAGGGCACTGCCCCCGGCGCGCGTGCCGAGCAGGGACGGGAAGCGGGCAACTCGAAGCCGGCACGAGTTTCCGCCGCGACCGCCGAGCGCACCGGGGTCGAGGTTGCAGCTGGGGCTGACGTGGCAGTCGGGGGCGATGTTGGAGAACCCCGCGCCAAGGCGAGCCGAACTCGACCACCTGCAAACGGGTGGTCTCGCTCCGCCTCAGCCCAACTGCGGGAAATTCGCCGGCTCTTTAGAGACGGCGGGAGAGGCAGGGCTAGAGGCAGGGCTAGAGGCAGGGCTAGCCCGACCTTCGCACGTCGGCCATGGTGGCTCGTGGCGAGTAGCCATTGACGGTCGGAAATTGTAGGCTGCGGCGTGAATGTTCGCTTGCGCTCGTGCTACATGTAGGAAGTGCACATCTTCGAGCGGGAAGTCGAC
>DASTRX010000220.1:0-17863 GCA_035760985.1 Polyangiaceae bacterium | reverse complement strand
CGGGAAGAGCGCAGGGAATCTGCGCGCGAGGCGCGCGAGGTCGATGCGGCGGCAAGCTTCGTCCTCGCTCATCTGGAGCTGCCGGACGCAGTAATCGAACAGCGAGCCATGCGCCGCCTCGAGGTGGAGGCGCCGCTCTTCGAGCTCCACCAGATGAGCGACGAGCTCGGCCAGGCTGGAGCGTTGCTTGCGCAGAACCTGGCCCAGGCTGTCGAGCAGTTGCTGATTCGAGAGCCGTTGAAGCTGCCAGAACTCGGTTTCGGAGGACATGCTGGCAACATACACCCCGGATTTTGTGGCTTCAGAATGGCTCCAGAGCAGCCGAGTCGCAACGTGAACGTCTTTGAAGTCGTTTCGTTCGAGGTCCGGCGAAGGTGGTGCCTGCGAGCCGCCAGCGCAGCCGTTCTTGCAGGCACTCGGCGCTCTCGAGCCGCTGCGCTACCGGATCGTGGTCAAGCGAGATCGCACCGGCTCATCGATCTTAACGTTGTGCACGGATCGACGGAACCACGCGCTGCCGCTCACCGCCCGGATCCGCGCTGCGCGGCTCCACCGCTCGCTGCCCCGCGACCGCCCGTACCCGCGCTGCGCGGATGCGACAGCTCTTGTTACCCGACACCTCCAGTAGCCGCGCTGCGTGGATACGACACCTTTCGTAACCGCCGCGCGCGCCGCTGCCGCGACACCGGCCGTTGCCGCGCGCGCGGATACACCACCGTTCGTTCCCGCGCACCGTTCGTTCCCGCGACACCGCTCGTACCCGCGCACCGTTCGTTCCCGCGCACCGTTCGTTCCCGCGCACCGTTCGATCCCGCGCACCGTTCGTTCCCGCGCACCGTTCGTTCCCGCGCACCGTTCGTTCCCGCGCACCGTTCGGACCCGCGCACCGTTCGTTCCCGCGCTGCGCGGATCCGCGCACCGTTCGCTCCCGCGCACCGTTCGTTCCCGCGTTGCGTATCCGCGACACCGCCCGGATCCGCGCTGCGCGGATACCACCGCTCGTAACCGCACCGCCCGGATCTGCGCTGCGCGGATACCACCGCCCGTAACCGCACCGCCCGGATCCGCGCTGCGCCGATACACCACCGCCCGTACCCGCGCACCGCCCGGATCCGCACCGCGCCGATACGACACCGCTCGTGAGCATTCCGCGCCCCGAGGTTTCGTCTTCGACGTGCAACGGAGGTCCGGCCAACCTTCACCTCAACCGACTCGCATGCCCTCCCTCAGCGCACATCCCTCGCGCGCAGCGCCGCTCGCACGGAGACGTCGAACAGGCCGCTGCGGCGGAGCTCGTCGAGCAGTTCTTGGGTGACGCGCTCGGATTTGGGCGCGCGTTGGTCGGGGATGAGGGCGAAGAGGGTGGATTTGATGCTGGCCGGTAGCACGTTGTCGAGGTACTCGAGGGCGGTGCCGCGGAGCTTGGGGTCGGCGCTGTCGAGCGCTGCGCGCGCCAGGCGGAAGTCTTCGCGGTCGAAGACCAGGCCGAGCAGGCGTAGGGCGTGTTCGATGCGGTCTGCGCTCGTCGCCTCGGTCTTGGCCGCCAGCTCGCGCGCAGCCGCGGTCAGCGCCACGGGTTTGTCGATCGGTAGGTTGACGCCATGGGCGGCGATCTCCTCGAGGCCGCGCACGACGTGGCGGCGTACGTCGAAGTCGGGGTCGTCGAGCGCCGCCGCCAGCGCCGCCGCCGACCAGGCGCTCTGGGTGGTCGCGATCACGCGCACCAGGCGGCGGCGGACCGCCGGCGAGTGGCGCTCGCTGTCGTGTAAGGCATCGGCGAGCTGTCCCACCACGCGCTCGCCAAATCCGCTCAGCACTTTCATCGCCTGCGCGCCCAGGTCGTCGCGCGCGAGCAGGGGGATCACGAAGGCGCTGAGCTCCGGATCCGGGGCCTCGAGCGCGCGCTGCAAGCGCCGCGGGTCGCCGGAGCACAGGTCCGCGACGGCCGCGCTGGCGCGCGCTCCGCGCTCGGGGTCGACGCTGGGCGCCGGGGGCGGGCGGGAGCTGGGCAGCGGCACTGAGCTGTCGGGCGGGCTCGCGTCGGGCGGGCTCGCGCCGGGCGCGGCCGCGCGCAGGGCCGCGATCTCGCGCAGCAGGCGCTCGCGGTTGAGATCGGTGAGCGTCTGGGAGAGGGTGAGGCGCGTGGTCTGGTCTTGCACGACCTCTTCGTCCAGCACCACGGCGCCGGAGCGCAGGCTCGCCGCCAGCTCGGCGATGTAGCCGCGGCGCAGGCGGCGCGTGAGCAGCAGCGTGGCAAGCGCGGCGAGGGCCACGATCACATTGGCGCCGGCGGAGGCGCTGGTGGGCCAGGTGAGCACGAGGCCCCAGGAGAACAAGCTGCCGAGCGCGTCGCCCGCGCGGTTCACGAGCACGTCGATCAGCGCCTTGAGCGAGCGTTTGCGCGCCGGGGCGATCGGCGTGTACAGCGGCTCGTACGCGGAGCGGTACAGCGAGTTGACGAGCGCTCCGTCTGCCGCTCGCGTGAGCGCTTGCGCCCAGAGCCCCGGCACCGCCAGCGCCAGGACGCCCGTCAGGCTGAGCGACGCCGGCAGGACGCTCAGGCCCACCCCCAGCCCGGCTCGATCCAGGAGCCGCGGCGTGACCAGGCCCTGCACCAGGAAGCTGAGCAGGTTGGTGCCCGTGTAGAACAGCGCGAAGAACTGCAGCAACGTCTCGGGCGTGGTGTAGCGGTTCATCGCGTTGGCCTTGAACGCGAAGTCGACCACGCTGGAGGTGAGCGCCGTGAGCCCCACGAACAAGGCGATCTCCCGCAGGTAGCTGGAGCCGAGCGAGGCCGGCGCGGAGCTGGAGGCCGGCCCCGCCGGAGGCTGCGGCGAGCGCAAGCTGTGCAGCGTGATCGCACCGATCACGTTCAAGGCCGCGAGCGCGACCAGGCTCCAGCTGGCGCCGGCCCAGGCCGCGAGGCGCTCCGCGGTGAGGCCGCCGACGAAGCCGCCGATCGTGCCGCCGAGGCCGATGCGCGAGATCGCGCGGCGCAACGCGTGCGGGTCGAAGCGTTCGTTGACCACCGACCAGAAGCCGCTCGCGATCAGGCCCGTGACCCCCGACACGTGCAGGTAGAGCACCATGGCCACGGCTCGCGGCGCGTTCTCGAAGACCAGGTGCTCCACGATGAAACCCACCGCGTTGAGCAGGAGCAGCGGCGGCAGGATCGAGCCCGGGCTGCTGCGCCGGAAGGCCCGCGTGACCAGCAGGGCGATCAGCGCCGAGAGCGCCGCGCCCGCGACCATGGCCTTCGGCAGCTCGGTCGACGGGAAATACGCGCAGAACAGCGCGTCGCGCACCGTCTTGCCGGTGACGATCAGCGCGCTGAGGACGGCGGAACCGAAGATCGCGGGCCCGACCACGGCGACCGGCACGCGAGGAGTCGTTGGCACACCAGAGCTCTACAGGCCGCGAGTTTGGCCGGCGAGCATAACACACACTGGCCGGCTCGGGCCGTGCTAGCCTCGCCCCCCGCCGAGGCCTCATGTCGTTGCCGCCCTCTTCTTCGGACTCGACCCCCGACATCGCCGGCCGGATGGCAGGCGAATATCGCCTGGGCCGCAAGCTCGGGGAAGGCGGCTTCGGTGCCGTGTACGAAGCGGAGCATCCCGTGCTGCGGCGCCGCGCGGCCGTGAAGGTGTTGCACCAGGTGGCGGGCGTCGACTCGGACGCCGTGCTGCGCTTCGTGTCGGAGGCGCAGGCCGCCAGCCAGATCCGCAGCCGGCACATCGTCGACATCTTCTCCTTCGGCAAGCTGCCGAACGGGCGCCACTTCTATGTGATGGACCTGCTGGATGGGCATCCGCTGGATCGCTACCTCCGGCACATCAAGCGCTGCGAGGTGGTGACCGCCCTGCAGCTGTTGCGCCCGATCGCCGAGGCGCTCGACGCCGCGCATGCCGCCGGCGTCGTGCACCGGGATCTCAAGCCTCAAAATATCTTCCTGGCCTGGGAGCAGAGCGGCGAGACGGTGCCCAAGCTGCTGGATTTCGGTATGGCCAAGCTGCTCGGCGAGTCGAGCGTGCACACGGTGAGCGGTGTGCCGATCGGCACCCCCCTGTACATGTCGCCCGAGCAGGCGCGCGGCGAGAAGGTCGACGGGCGCTCGGACGTGTACGCGCTGGGCGTGGTCTGCCACGAGATGCTGTCGGGCACGGTGCCGTTCACGGGCGAGTCGCCGCTGGCCGTGTTGATGGCTCACCTCACGCTGACGCCGCCACGCATGTCGCAGGTGTGCCCGGAGCTGCCGCCGGAGCTCGACGAGCCGGTGTTGCACATGCTGGCCAAGGAGGTCGACGGCAGGCCCGCGACCGCGGGCGAAGCCATCGAGGAGCTGATCCGCGCCGCCAAGCGCGCCAGCATCGAGGTCCCGGCGGGCATGCCGCATCTACCGCGTCCGCCGGTCACGGTGGTCGCCTACCCGGGTGGAGAGCTGTTCGACACCGAGGCCTCGCCGAAGGCAGCCGATGCCTCGCGCAGCCCGCGCCGGCCCGACCCGAGCGACCCCGCCGCGCTGCTCGCGCGCACCGATCGCGCCACCGAGCACCCCCCGCGCAACTGGTCCTTCGTGGCGCTGCTGATCGCGCTCGCCGGCGGCGCGCTCTACCTCGGCTCGAGCGCCTTGCGAGCCTCCAACCCCAGCCCCGCGGCGCCTCCACCGGTCGCCGCCGCCCAGGCCCCCGCGCCCGCCGCCCAGGTCCCCGCAGCCGCCCCAGCCCCCGCAACCGCTCCCGCTGCCGCAACCCCACCCGCCGCCTCCACCCCTGCCCCCGACGCGGCCCCCACCCCTCGGACCATCCACCTCACCCTGCGCGGCGCCCCTCCGAACACGCGCGTCTCCCTCAACGGCACCCAGATCGGCGACGCCTCCAGCCCCCTCTCGCTGCCCGCCGGCGATGAGCCCGTCGAGCTGCGCGTGAGCGCGCCGGGCCACGCCCCGCAGACGCTCACCGTCACCCCCGGGCACGATCAGAGCCTGGACGTCAAGCTCGACAAGCTGCCCCGCCCGGAGAAGAAGCCGCCGCGCCCCAAGGCTCCCGGCGCGATCCCCAGCGACCTGGAGAACCCCTTCTGATGGGCAAGCGGGGCGCGGCCTGGGCAGCGCTGCTCGCACTCGTCGCCTGTGCTCGTCTGCCGGAGATCGGGCTCGGGCAGTGCGGCAACGGAGTGATCGAGGAGGGCGAAGACTGCGACGGCTTTCCGGCGCAGGTGGCGAGCGAGCACCCGGCGCAGTGCCGGGCACCGGCCACGTTCGGGCAGTGTCACCTGGATTGTTCGCGCCAGAGCGACGGCACGGCAGCGGATTGCCCGGCAGGCTGGGGCTGTGACGAGAGCGGCCTGTGCCGGCGCCCCACCGGCGGCTTCGAGACCGTGCCCGAGGTCGAGGTCGGCAGCGCGACCACGCTGCTGACCGGTGACTTCGACGGCGACGGCCGCGCCGATGTCGTCAGCCTGGAGCCCTCGGAAGGCGTGGGCATCACGCGCATGCGCGTGCACTACTTCGACGAGAGCGCGCAGCTGGCGAGCACGAGCGCCTTTCCGCTGCAGCTGATCGCGCCGGTCGCCAGCGACCTGTCCGGGGATGGGCGCAGCGACATCCTGTTCAGCGACGGGCGGATCGCGCTGCTGCGCGGCCGCAGCGACCGCAGCTGGGTGCCCGACGCGTTTAGCTCGTATCGCGTGTATGACAGCAGCCTGCTGACCATGAACATCTACCCGGGGCTGATCGAGGACTCGTCGTCCTTCGTGGTGTTCGCGCGCCTGGACGGCCCTGATGGCATGGACGGGCTGTACATCGTGGGCGGCAACGCCAACGGCATTCCCCACAGCATCGGCGCGCTGCCCAGCCCGGTGGAGGATTTCGTGGGCGCGCCGGTGGCGGGCCGTTTCGTGGAGAGCGCGGACTATCCCTGCTCGCAGGTGCTGGTCGCGGCGCGCGGGCAGACGCGCTTTTCGATGTACGACGTTTGCACCACGCGCCCCGGCAGCGTGGGCCCCGTGTGGCGTGAACAGGCCGAGGCGCGGCTGATCGAGCTGGCTCCGCCCACCCCGATCGACGTGGCCCCGCTCGCGGCAGACCTGAACGGCGACGGCCACCTCGATGTGCTGATCGGCGCGGGCGGCATCGCGTTCGCATCCTACGGGGACGGGCAGCAGCTGGCCCCGGCAGTGCCCTTCGTGATCGCTCCCGCCAACCTGCCGCAGTCGCTCAGCAACCTGCCGATGCCGCTGGCCGTGCAGGACGTAACCGGCGACGGCGCGCCGGATTTCCTCGACGATCGCACGATCGCCCTGTCCGCTCCCTCCAGCGCCGGCAGCGGCTTCAACTACAGCAACTACGCCCAGCACCCCGCGGGCTACTGGACCAGCGCCCTGTCCGCGAACCTGAACGACAACGATCACCCCGATTTCATCGCCGCCTCCAGGAACCACCCCGGCATCGACTTCTTCAACGGCACCGGGACGGTCAACGTGACCAGCTTCAGCATCCCCACGAATCGCCCGGTGCAACATCTGCTGACGGGCGATTTCGACGGCGATCAGATCACGGACGTGGCATTCACCGAGCTGAGCGCGACCAGCGGGCTCGCCGACTCCGTGTTCATCGCCTTCGGCGCCGGCTCGGGCGCGCCGCTGCCGCCGCGCGCGGTGGCGCGGGTCAACAACATCCAGCAGCTGGCCAAGTTTCGCGAGGGCGCGATCGAGCACATCCTGGTCAGCTCGCGCGAGACTCCCGGCGATCCGCAGCGCGCCTCGCTCGCGCTGCTGGCCGGTAACGGCGACCGGATCCCGGTCGCCTCTCTCGATCTGACGACCTTCGCCGCGGATGGCTCCACCAACTCGTCCGCCCCGCTGCGCATGGCGGCGGGTGGCTTCCTGGAGCCGGCGCATGCCGACGTGCTGGCGCTCTCCTTCGAGCGCAATGCGTTTGACCTGAACCTGGCCGCGGGCATGCAGGCCTGGCTGATGCCAGCGCTGGCCTCGGACGGTACGCCCACGCTGTTGAACACTGACTTTCCGCCGGAGCTCGCCCCGATCGCGGGCTCGGAGCTGGCGGCGCCCCTGAGCCTGAGCGTCGCCGAGATCGACGGCGACGGCGACGGGCGCGACGAGGTCGTGCTGGCCATGCCGCGCAACGACGGCGGGCGCTGCTCGCTGCTGCTGTACGGGGTCGAGCCCGATCGGCTCGTGGCGCGCGGCGACTGGATCTTGGAGGAGCCCTGCCAGCGCGTCGAGGTGCGCGGGCTGGACGCGGACTCCGACGGCGCGCCCGATCTGCTGCTGCTGGCGGGTCCGAGCGACGCCAGCAGCGGCACGCTGTCGGTGTTCTGGAACGAGGCGGGCCAGTTCGCGTCCGAGCGCCGCACCGTGCTGACGAACGACGCGCCGCAGTCCTTCGCCGTGCTGAAGGCCACGACCGCGCGGCATCTGAGCGTCGCCTATGTGAACCCGAGCGGCTTGAACCTGGTGGCCGCGACCGAGCAAGCGCGCGAGTTCGACCCGCCCGAGCTGCAGGTGGCCCGCCCCGACTGCACGGGGGTCGTGGCCGCGGACGTGAACGGAGACGGCGCCACCGATCTGGTCTACGCGGCGGGCGGCAACCTCGACGTGCGCAAGGCGATCCTGGAGTCCCGATGAAGCGATGTGCCACCTCCGCCTGCGCAACGCCCTGGCTCGGGGCTGCCCGAGCGCTGCTCGGCTGCGTGCTCGCGCTCGCGCTGGCGCTGCCCGCGCGCGCTCAGGAGCCAGCGGCGGACGAGCCGTCGAGCGCGGCGCCGCGCAGCCCGGAAGCGGAGAGCGACGCCAAGTCCGCGATCCAGCGCGCCGAGGAGTCCTTCAACGCCGGCGCGGCCGCGTACGCGGCGGGCGACTATCTGGCCGCGATCCAGGCGCTGGAGGCCGCCTACGCGCTGCGGCCGGTGCCGCAGATCGAGTTCTCGATCGCGCAGGCGGAGCGCCGGCAATACTTCGTGGATCGGCGCACCGAGCACCTGTCCCGCTCCGTGGCGCTCTTCCGCCGCTACCTGGAGCAAGCGCCGGACGGCGGGCGGCGCGCGGACGCGATCGACGCGCTCTCCCAGCTGGAGCCGCTGCTGGCCAAGGCCCAGAGCAGCAGCGCGCCCGCGGCGCTCGCGCCGGCACGCAGCACGCGCGTCATGGTGCTGTGCGAGGTCCCCGCGGCCCGCATCTCGGTCGATGGCGGTGAGCCCGGCCCCTCCCCGTTGATCCGCGAGGTCACGCCGGGCAAGCACGAGGTGCAGGTGCGCGCGCCGGGCTTTCGCGACGGCCAGCGCCAGGTCGTGGCGGTGCAGGGCGAGCTGGTGCCCGTGACGGTGACGCTGCAGGAGCAGCCGAGCCGGCTGCAGTTCTCGGCGCCGGAGGACGCGGAGGTGTACGTCGATGGCGTGCTGGTCAGCCAGGGCGCGAGCCTGTTGCAGCTGGAGCTGCCGAGCGGGCGCCACCGCGTCAGCGTGGCCCAGAAGGGCCATCGCGTGGCCACACAGTCGCTGCAACTGAACCGCGGAGAGCTGGCCACCACCAGCTTCGAGCTCACGCCCACGCGCCAGCGCGTGGCCTCGCACGTGCTGTTCGCAGGCGGGGCTGTCGCGCTCGCCGCCGGCGGCGCCTTCAGCTACCTGGCGCTGAACTCCGAGAACGACGCCAAGGAGTTCGTCCAGCGGCAGAAGCAACAGAACCAGACGATGGGCGAGCTGGTGCGCTACGACGCGGACGTCACGCGCCGCAACCGCTACCGGCTGCTGGCGGGCGCGTCCTTCGCCGCGTCGCTGGGCCTGCTCGTGACCGGGCTGTTCCTGCACGAGCTGGACACGCCCAGCGCCGACGATCTGTACCGCTCCCTGCCGCAACCGGGAGAAGCGCGTCCGCTCGCGGCCCGAGCGCCGCGGCGCCTGGAGCTGGGCGCCTGGATCGTGCCGGGCCAGCTCGGCGCGAGCCTGCAGGGGGAATTTTGAGCCAGCGCAGCCCGGCGCGCGGCGCGAACAGGAAAGCCATGAGCTCTGATGCAACAACGGCGCTCCGGCGCGCGACTCACGCGAGGACGGGCCTGCTGCGCTCGGCCACGCTGCTCTGTGCGGCGCCGCTGCTCTACGCGGCACCAGCGCGAGCGCAGCTCCCGCCTCCACCGCCTCCCGCCGCTCCTCCGTCGCCGCCGGAGCCGCCGGCTCCCGTCGCTCCGCCGCCGGATGCTCCGGCGGAGCCCGGGCCCGCGGCGCCGGCCCCCACGGACCAGGGCCCGGACACGCTACCGCCGCTGGAGACCCCGAGCGGCGTCGTGGTGGCCCCACGCCCGACCGTCACGGTGGTCGCGGTCGGGCAGACGCGCGCGGCCCAGCCCGTGCGCGCGGAGCGGCGCCTGGCCCTGCTCGGTGAGCTGAGCTGGAACGGGCTCGCCGGCTTCGGTCCGATCCTGACCTTCCACGCCTACCCGCAGCTGTCGGTGGATCTGGGCGCGGGGCTCGCGTTCGTGGGCTGGAAGCTCGGCGTGCGCACGCGCTACAACTTCCTGACCTCGGAGGTGACGCCGTTCGTCGGCGCGGGCTTCATGGCCGCGAGCGGCTTCGACGCGCCCTCGCAGGACATCAGCGCGGATGACGACAACCGCGAGCTGAACATCAAGCTGCGCCCTTCCGCCTTCTTCCAGGGCACCATCGGCCTCGATTACACCGACTCGGACGGCTTCACGTTCGTGGGCGCGCTCGGCTACGCCGTGCTGCTCAGCCACGACAACGTCGAGATCGTGACCGGCACGCCCACCGCGGACGAGCAGCGCGCTCTCGATGCCCTGTTCAAGAGCGGGATCGTGATTTCGATCGGCATCGGTTACTCCTTCCGTTGACCCCTGGCGCACGGAGCTCTGGCTTGGCCCCATCCCTTCGCCCGTTTTCCTGCCTGCTCTGGCTGGCGCTCGGCCTGGCCGCGTGCGCGGATGAGCCCGGCGCGGGAGCGCTCCCACCGCCGCAGACGCCCGCCGATGTGCAGACGCACACCCTGCCGCTCGAGCCGGCGCAGGCGGACGGCTGCACGCCGGGCGAGCTGCGCCAGCAGCCGCTGCAGGTGCTGAAGGGCAAGGCCACCTATTACGCGAACAGCCTGCGCGGCAGCCGCACCTCCACCGGCGAGCGCTACGATCCCAGGAAACTGACCGCGGCGCACCGCAGCCTGCCCTTCGGCACGCGCGTGCGCGTCACGCGCACCGACCTGAAATCGTCCCCCGTGGTGTGCGTCGTGATCAACGATCGCGGCCCCTTCGGCCACAAGAGCTACATCCTCGACCTCTCCCGCCGCGGCGCCGACTGGCTGAAGATGGTGCGCCGCGGTGTCGTGCCGGTGAAGGTCGAGGTGCTCACGATCGGCAAGCGCTGAACCCCGAGGAAACCGCGGCGACGCTCGCGGCGGAGATGGGAGCGTCGCACATTGGGGGACAGGAAGCGAAAGCGAGCAAAAAGCGCCCGCGGGCGGCGCTCGGCACGGGAGGGGCGCGCGCCGGGACGACAGGTTCCCCGGGAAACCTCAACTCGATTCGCTCGCAGAGGGGCGCCGCCCACGGCAGACCCGCGGCGCTCGCCACGCGGGGGGGCGCGCGCCGGGACGACAGGTTCCCCAGGAAACCTCAACTCGATTCACTCGCAGAGGGGCGCCGCCCACGGCAGACGCGCGGCGCTCGCCGGCGCTACGAAAGCCTGCCCGCAAAGATCCTACCTATGAGCAGCTCGTAGTTCTCCAGACGCGGAGATCGTTGGGGCTTGCCCGCTGCGCCCGCGCTAGCTGGCTCGGGCTGCCAGCTCGTGCGGAAGCTGCACGGCCGTGCGCGCCGACTGGAGCGCCGCGTCGAGGCTCAGCTCGCGGCCGCGCGCGTGCGCTGCGTCCCGGATCCGCTCCGGCAAGCGGGCGCCCAGCTGGCGCAGCAACGGATCGACGTGGCGCGTCCAGGTCTGGAAGTGCAGGGCCGGGTTGGCGGACGCCCAGCCCAAGAGCTCGATGGCGCGTTCGGTGTCGCCCTGCTCGGCGTGCACGCGAGCCAGCCCGACGATCGCGTTCGCCACCAGCGGCCAGCGGCGCGCGGCGTGGCTCAGCGCCAGCGCGCGCTCGAAGTGTTGCGCCGCTTCGCGCCGGCGTTGCTCCTGGCAGGCGAGGTGCCCCAGGCTCTCCAGGGCGTTGATCACGCCCCAGTCGACCCGCCGGGCCTCGAACGCGGCCAGGCTCTCCTGAAAATGGCGCTGGGCGTCGTGGTAGCGGCCGCGCAGCAGCGCGATGTCGCCCAGGTTCAACATGGCGTTGGCGAGCTGGGGCGTGTCGGGCGGGCTGAGCGCGAGCGCTTCGCGATAGAGCCCGGCAGACTCTTCGAGCTCGCCCCACTGCTTGGCGATCTCGGCCAGCGTGAACTTGCACCAGGCGACCGACTCCAGCGCTCCCGTCTCGCGGCACAGCTTCATGCAGCGCCGCGCGTACCCGGCGGCAGCCTCGAACTCGCCCAGGTTGACCTTGGCGCGCGCCGCGAGCCGCAGCGCGCCCTCGATCGCCCACACGTCGTTGAGCTGCTCACCGAGCTCCAGCGCCTGCAGGATCAGCTCGCAGCCCTCTCTCCAGTCGCCCATGCGGCCGCGCACCAGCCCCAGCAGGCACAAGCTGGTCGGCATGGCGATGTAGCCGTCGTTGAGCCGGCGCTGGATCTCCAGGTTCTCGCGCAGCAGCGCCTCGGCGACGAGCGGATCGCCCTTGGTCTCCAGGTGGACCTGGGCCGTGAAGGCCAGCGCCTCCGCCAGCGGCCAGTTGCAGCCCCACTCGCGATAGAAGCGCAGCCCGCGCTCGGCGCTGTCGATGCAGCGCTCCGCGCTCCAGACTTCGTTCATGACCCAGCCGGCCACGATCCACGCGAGCGCGCGCTCCCGGCACTCGCCCACGTCCTCCAGCGCGGCCAGCGCGCGGGTCATCAGCGCGATGGCCTGCGCGCGTTTGCCTTGATCCTTGCCGTGCAGGGCCTGCATCGCCAGCGCCATGCCGGCCAGGCGCCGCCACTCCGCAGACGGGCGCTGCCCGGCGGGCAACCCTTCGGGAAAAAACGCCTGCGCGACCTCCGCGCAGGCGCGCTCGACGTCGGCGCGCGAGCCACGGCGGCGGTGGTACACACAGAGCGCCCAGAGTGCGGGCGCCACGCGCGCGACTTCGCGGCGCTCCAGCAAGCCCTGCCAGGCGGCACCGATATTGCCGAGCTCCGCGGCGACCTCGTGCATCACGCGCCGTTGCCGCAGCTTCTGCAGCACCGGCTCGCGCTCCGCCAGAAACTGCGAGAAGTAGGCGCCCATTCGCTCCTCGGTGAGCTGCCGGTCCGGCAGCTCCGCCAGCTTCTCCTCCGCGTACTGGCGCAGCAGCTCGTGGATCACGTAGCGAGACGCGGACGGCTGCCATCCGACCAGCGACTTGGCGACCAGGGTGGCCAGGTGGGCGAGCTTCGCGTCCGCCACGGCCTCCGCGGCGGCGCGCGTGAAGCCGCCGCGGAAGGCGCTCAGGCGCGCGAAGATGCCGCGCTCCTCGGGCGTGAGCAGCGCCCAGGAGTGATCGAAGACCGCGCGCAGGCTGCGCTGGCGGCTGGGCAGATCGCCGCGCTGATCGCGCAGAAAATCCGGGTTGCGCCCGATCTCGGCAGCGATCTCGCCCGGCCCGAGCACGGCCACCCAGGAGGACGCGAGCACGATGCCGAGCGGCATGCCATGCAGCGCCCGACAGATCTCCAGCACCGCCGGCATGTCGAGCTGGGGATCGAAGTCGGCGCGCACGCGCCTCGCGCTGGACACGAACAGCTCCACGGCGCCGGCCTCCGCGCTCACGTCCAGCTCCATGCCCGAGAGCGCGAACTGCGTCTCACCCGCCAGGCGCAGGGGCTCGCGCGAGGTGGCCAGCACCTGCACGGCGGGCGCGCCCTCCAGCAGCCGCGCGATGAAGCCCGCCGCCGGCAGCACGTGCTCGAAGTTGTCGAGCAAGAGCAGCAGCTCTTTCTCGCGCAGGTAGGCGCAGAGCTGCGCGCTGGCGTCGCCCGCGCCGGTGGGAAAGGCGAAGCCTAGCGCTGAGCCGATCGCCGAGACGATCTGCTGCGGATCGCTGATGCGCGTCAGATCGACGAAGCACACGCGCGGCGAGCCCTGGCCCGCGCCGATCGCCAAGCCCAACCGGCGCGCCACCTCCAGCGCCACGCGGCTCTTGCCCATGCCTCCCGGGCCCGTCAACGTCACGAGCTGCACGTTCGGGTCTCTGAGCAGCCGCAGCACGCTCGCCACCTCGCGCTCACGGCCGATGAAGGGCGTCATCGCGCGCGGCAGGCTCGCCAGCTCGAGCGGGCGGGGAGCGCTCTCCGCGCCGGTCTGCAGCGCCACGCCCGAGACGGCGCTCTCCGGCGCGAGGCTCTGCTTGTAGGCCGCCTCCAGCAGCGCGCCCAGCTGGCGCGCGCTGTCGATGCGCTGCTCGGGCTGGCGCTCCAGGAGCCGCTGGCTGATCTCGAGCAGCGCCGGCGGCGCCTCCGGGCACAGCGCGCGCAGATCGGGCACGGCCTGCTGCAAGATGGAACGCATCAGCGCCGCGGGCGAGCTGCCGCGAAACGGGCGCTGCCCCGCCAGCATCTCGAACAGCATCACACCGATCGCCCACAGGTCCACGCGTGCATCCAGCGGCCCTCCCGCGAGCGCCTCGGGGCTCAGATAGGGCAGAGTGCCGACCAGCAGCTGCGCCTGGCTCAGCTCCTGATCGGCCAGGCGCGACAGCCCGAAGTCGCTCAGCCGCGGGGTGCCATCGGCGGCCAGCAACACGTTCTCCGGCTTGATGTCCCGGTGCGTGACCCCGAGGTGGTGCGCGCGCGCCAGCGCGTCCGTCAGCTCCAGCAACAGCTGGATCGCGCAACGCGGAGCGAGCCGCTGCTGCGCCTGGAGCAAGCTGCGCAGCGAGCCGCCCGGCATGTACTCCATCGCGATCTGATGGCCCTCGGGGCCGTCGATGCTGGCGATGATTTTGACGATGTTGGGATGATCGAGCCGGCGCAGGATCTCGCTCTCGCGCAGGAAGCGCTCGATCAGCTCGGGGTTCGACGCGGCGAGCGCGCGCTTCAACCGCTTGAGCGCCACGGTCGCGCCCGTCTGGGCATCGAGGGCGCGATACACCGAGCCCATCGCGCCCTCGGCGATCAGCTCCAGCTGCTCGAAGCGCCTGCCCGTGGAGTCCAGGAGGCTGCGCGCGTCGGCCCGCGGCGCCATCGGCGCGTCTTCCTCGCGCACCAGCACCGCCGCCGTGACCAGCCAGCTGCAGTCACGGCAGTGCGCGAGATGCTGCTCGACGCGACCCAGCGTGTCGGCATCCAGAGAGCCGTTCACGAACTCCAGGACGGCGTCTTCGTCCAGGCAGCCGGGTGTCCCGCTGGGCGCCATGATGGGGCCCGGGTATACGCGGCCGCCGGTTTCGTGGCGATGCCTTCCGGCGTCTCGAGCTACAAGACATCGGGCCGGCCATGGAAGCAGCACCCCACACCCCGTACCCGGAGGAGCCGGCACCGCCTTCACTGCTGGAGATGTGGTGGGCGGCAGCGAAACAGAAGCCCGTCTCCTTCGGGCTGATTGCGGTCTGTGTGCTGTTCTGGGGCCTCGGCCATTTGTGGGGTCGCGACTCGGACTCGATCCTCTGGTACCTGGGCGCGAACCAGGGCCGCGCGGTGCGCGCCGGCGACTACTACCGCCTGCTCTCCTGCGTGTTCCTGCACCTGGGAGCCGTGCACCTGCTGTTGAACATGGTGGCGCTGCGCGCGCTCTCCGCGCTCGAGCCCTTGCTCGGTCGCCGGCGCTATCTGTTTCTCTATTTCTGCTCGGGCCTGGGCGGCTCGCTCTCGACCGCGCTGCTGCGCCCCGACGTATTCAGCGTCGGCGCCTCGGGCGCGATCTGGGGGCTGATGGGCGCGGCCTTCGGCATGCGCATCCCGACGCGGCACGTGCTCCGGGCGCGCGGCATGCGGCTCAGCGCGGGCTGGCAGGTGCTGGCCTTGAACCTCGGTATCAGCTTCGTCCCGGGCGTCGATCTCACGGCGCACCTCGGCGGGGGCATCGTGGGCTTCGTGCTCGGCGCGGTCGCCATCTATCCGCGCTACGAGCGCGAGCGCACGCGCCGCCGCGACCACCTGTACACGCTCGCCGGCGGGCTGGCGCTGCTGGCCTTCGCCGGCGCGCTGACGTGGGCGTTGCTGGACGGGCGGCCCTGGCGCTTCGCGAGCCCACCCGTCATGCACCGGGTCGCGCTCGGCTCGACCCCGCTCAGCCTGGAGCTGCCCGAGCCGATCGCTTCCGAGCCCCTGGCGATTGCCCCCGGCAAGCCCGACGGCTTCCACTTCGGCGTGCCCGGACGCTCTCCGCTGTCGGTGAAGGTGGCGCTGGACGCCGTCAGCGAGGATGAGCTCGGCCCCGAGGCGCGCGCCGATCGCTGGCTGAGCGGCGTGCGCGCCGAGATCGAGCGCGAGCCCACCGACGCCGACCTGCCGCGCACGTCCCTGGAGTTCGTCACGCTCGCCGGGCGCCGCGCGCTGCGCGATGAATACAAGGGCAGCGATCGGCGGGTGGTGCGCTACTTCCAGTACGTCGGGCCCTACCCGGTGGTGGTCGCGATCGCGCGCTTCGACGGCTGGCGCGATGACCTCTGGCCTGACATCGAGCCGCGCATCGCCGCCAGCCTCGCCGTGCGCTGATTTGGTTGGGCTCGCCGCCGGGCCAAAATGAACGACGCCAGGATATGCCCAATGGGCATATCCTGGCGTGGTCAGGTGGGCTCGAGTTCCGAGCCCTCGAGCCCTTCGTTCTGACCTACGAGAGCGCGGTTGTCGGAAAGTTACCTATCATTGTTGATCGGGATTGGTGGACTTCGTCGAGCGCGTTCACGAAAACGCACGCGATCCCACGACTCTTCTGGAGCCAGCCGGACGCCGTTGAGTCCGCACGCTTGTCAATGACCGCCAGCGCGCATAGAGATGCTGCGGAGGGTCGATACATGAGCGTGATTTCGGGGAGTGTGGGCAAAGGCGGCACGAATAGGAAGCCGGACGTACGTGCGGTGCAGTGTCTGCTGAATCTGAAGCTGAACATGGCGCGCTCTGGTGTGAAGCAAAAGCTTGCGATGACTGGATTGCTTGATACGGCGACACAGGATGCCATCGATACGTATCAGCGCATCGTCATGAAGACGCCGAAGCCGGACGGACGGGTCGACTCGCACGGCGGGACGATCCGACGACTCGAGCAGGCTCTACCTCCAATGCCGGCCGGTTCATTCTCGCGCCCATTGTGGCTGAAGATCGCTTGCGATGAAGAGGCGTCAGGCGTCAAGGAGCTTTCGGGCAGGCCCTCGAACAATCCGCGCATTCTCGAATACCTGGCTACGGTAAAAGGATTATCGACGATCAAGGACGTCCTGAAGATCAAGAAGGCGGATGGCACCAAGGAGGCGAAACCTACTGGCTACATGCTGAGCCAAGTCGACGAAACGGCCTGGTGCGCGTGCTTCGTCAACTGGTGCCTCGTGCAAGCGGGTGAAACCCCGCAGGAGGGAGCAGGCGCGCAGACCTATTCCTCGTATGGAAAAATGAATCCACACACGGGTGCGATTTGCGTCATCAGGCGCGAACCATTCAACGACTCGTCGAGCGGTTCGCACGTGGGCTTTTTCATCGGGGGCGAACCCAAAGAAGGCTATGTTGCCTTGCTCGGTGGCAATCAGAACAACTCTGTGTGCCGAAAGTGGTTCGTTGGTATCGAACCGGGCAACATCTGGCGACGCTGGCCGGGCTGAGAAGATGAATGTCAATCGCGCGCATTACACTGCTGACCGCGTTCTCCGCGCAGCTGCTGTTCGGCTGTAAGCAGCCCCGTGAAGCAACGCAGCGTGCTCCTCTACAGGCGCCCGCACCTCAGCTCGCAATTCAGCCTGCTCCGACCCGGGCCGTCACCGCTGTGCCTACCGAGGCGGAGTCCCAGCCACCCGCAACGCAGCCGACACAACCTCCCAAAGGCATGGTGTTCGTCCCTGGCGGCTACTTTGAGATGGGGCCGCCTCGCAGTGTGACCTTGGGTAAAGCTCCTGAGCGCACGCGGGTCAGCCCATTCTTTCTGGATCGCACGGAAGTCACTGTCGAGGCATATCGCGCGTGTGTCAAAGGTGGAACTTGCGCGGTCTCCGAACATCAGGAGGGGTGCAACTTCACCGCGAAGAAGCCGCGTTTACAGCATCCGATGAACTGCATTACCAAGACGCAAGCGGAACAGTATTGTGCAGCGCAGGGCAAGCGCCTACCGACCGCGGCTGAGTGGGAGTTCGCCGCACGCGGTACGGATGGGCGCATCTATCCCTGGGGCAACGAAGCGGCAACTGAGCAACTCTGTTGGCAAGGGCGCGCTGGCGCGACCTTTGAGGCGACATGTCCCGTCGGGTCGTTTCCGAATGGCGCGAGTCCGTTCGGAGCCTTGGACATGGCCGGAAACGTCGCAGAGTGGACGTCGACCCCGGAAACCGAAACCGAGGGCGAAGGCGCCTTTCGCACGCGCGGTGGTGGCTATCCACTCGAACCGATCGATCTTGCCTCGAAGAACACGTTGATGATCCGGGCCGACCAATGGGAGAGCTTCTCAGGCGACGATGCAAGTCCCAAGCTCGGCGTGCGCTGCGCAAAGAATCTTTGATAGCTAGCCCGACCTTCGCACGTCGGCCATGGTGGCTCGTGGCGAGTAGCCATTGACGGTCGGAAATTGTAGGCTGCGGCGTGAATGTTCGCTTGCGCTCGTGCTACATGTAGGAAGTGCACATCTTCGAGCGGGAAGTCGAC
>DASTRX010000219.1:0-87793 GCA_035760985.1 Polyangiaceae bacterium | reverse complement strand
ACTTGCGTCTTCCCAGCTGTGGAAGAGATGACGGAATGAGAGAGCCAGCCTTCGGGTTGGCTCTTTCGTTTTGGTGCGCCCAGCACGGGCGCTGTTTTGCGGGTGCAAGTCCCGCCGAAAGGAGACCATCCTCATCGAAGGGAACCGCAACTGCGGGAGGGTGACCGACCGTGGGAAAGAAGCGGGGAACGAAACCGCGGGCCGATGTACAAGAACCGGATCGGAGGCGTCGCCGAGTGGGGGGCGAGCGGGGCCAAAGGCCGCAGGGGTCCCGAGGGAAGACTCCTCGGGCCCTCATGCCGATTGCCGGGGCTCCTGCGTTTTGTACCGACTTGGACGCGCTCTTTTTTTTTGTGTCGAGGGGTTTGGCCGCCGATCAGGAGAGCAGGCGGGGCGGCGCGTGGGGACCTGCGGGGGCGATCGCACCTCTTCGCACATCGCAAAGGTTGCGTTGCCAGCGCCAATCCGTTGACGTTCTGGTAGCAGAGGGCGCGAGCGCGGCTCGCGCTCGGAGGTTGGCACGGCCTTCGCTCCAGTGGCGCGCGGGTGGACGCCACAGCAGCCAAGAATCCGTCAACGCATTGGCTGACCGATCTCGCGGTGCCGGTCGGCATCGTCGCCATCGTGCTGATGATGGTGCTGCCGATCCCCGCGATGCTGATCGACATGCTGCTCGCGATCAGCCTGGCGGTCGCGATCGGAGTGTTCCTGATCGGGCTGTTCATGGAGCAGCCGCTGGAGTTCAGCGCGTTTCCCGCGGTGGTACTGGTCGCCACCTTGCTGCGCTTGAGCGTGAACGTGGCCAGCACGCGCCTGATTCTGCTGCACGGCGCCGAGGGACACGGCGCGGCGGGGCAGGTGATCGAGACCTTCGGCCGCTTCGTGGTGGGCGGCAATGTCGTCGTGGGTCTGGTGGTGTTCCTGATCCTGGTGGTGATCAACTTCGTGGTGATCACCAAAGGTGCCGGCCGCGTCGCGGAAGTGGCCGCCCGCTTCGCCCTGGACGGCATGCCCGGCAAGCAGATGGCGATCGACGCGGACCTCAACGCCGGCCTGCTCAACGCCGAACAGGCCCGTGAGCGCCGCCGCAACCTGGAGCGCGAAGCGGACTTCTTCGGCGCGATGGACGGCGCCAGCAAGTTCGTCAAAGGCGACGCCGTCGCTGGCTTGCTGATCACCGGTATCAACCTGATCGGCGGGCTGCTCCTGGGGGTCGCGGCGGGGTTGGACATCGGCAACGCGGCCGAGACGTTCTCCATCCTGTCGGTCGGCGACGCGCTGGTGTCGCAGATGCCCGCACTGTTGATGTCCACCGCCGCCGGTGTGGTGGTCACGCGCTCGGCGACCGGTGAACAGTTGGGACATGCCCTGCGCAATCAGCTGCTCGGCAGTCGACGCGCTGTCGCCCTGACTGCTGGCGTGATGACACTCATGGCCCTGGTGCCGGGCATGCCGGCGCTGCCGTTCCTGGCCCTGGGCGGCAGCCTGGCGTACGCGGTGCGCAAGTCGGCTCAGAAGGCCGCTGCCATCCAGGCGAGCGCGGTCAAAGAGGAACGCAAGCCCACCGAAGAGGCCGACGGCGTGGAATCCGCGCTGCCGCTCGACGTACTCAGCCTGGAAGTGGGTTACGAGCTGATCCGAGCGGTAGATCCCAGCATGGGCGGCACGCTGGTCGAGCGCATCACGGGGCTGCGCAAGCAGATCGCCTCCGAGCTCGGCATCGTCATCCCGCCGGTTCACATTCGGGACAATCTGCGCCTGGAGCCGGGCAAGTACCGCTTCCTGCTGCTGGGCACCGAGATCGCTTTTGGCATGACTCGGGCCGGCAAGCTGCTGGCGATGGATCCGACCGGCAACGCGCCCAGCATCGCCGGCGAGGCCACCAAGGACCCGACCTTCGGCACGCCGGCGCGCTGGATCGCCAGCAGGGACCGTGAGCTCGCGGAGGCGCTCGGCTACACGGTGGTCGATCACGCGACCATCATCGCCACGCACCTCGCAGAGGTGGCGCGCGCCAACGCCGACCAGATCCTGGGGCGCGCCGAGCTGCAGGCGCTGCTGGACGTGTTCTCGAAGACCACTCCCAAGCTCGCCGACGACTTGGTCCCAAACTTGCTCTCCTTTGGCGAGGTGCTGAAGGTCATGCGGAATCTGCTGCGCGAGAGCGTCTCGATTCGGGACCTGCGCACCCTGTTGGAAGCGCTGCTCGAAGCGGCGCCCAGCACGCGCGACCCGGAGCAGCTGACGGAGCTGGTGCGTCAGAAGCTCTGCCGCCAGCTCACGTCCGCCTACCGCGGTCCCGACGGTACCGTGGCCACGCTGATCCTCGACCCCACCGTGGAGGCGATGTTCCGGCGCTCGCTCTCGGAGATCGCCGCGGGCACCGGCGGCGCGCTCGATCCGCGCAAGGCGCAGGAGCTGGGCGACAAGCTGGAGGCCGGCGTCGCCCGCATGCAAGCGCAGGGGCTGATGCCGTGCCTGATCACGAGCCCCGAGCTGCGGCGCTACATCCGCGCGTTTGCCGAGCGGCGCTGCCCGCAGCTCGGTGTGCTTTCCTTCCGCGAGATGGAGCCGAGTGTCGGCATCCGGCCGGTGGAATCGATCTCTTTTGGAGCGCAAGCGGCCTGAGCTGGCCGCCGGTTCTTTGACGCATGCAATATCAGACGTTCCGCGGCGCCGACGTGCAAGAGGCCCTGTTCAATGTGCGCGAAGCGCTCGGGGCCGATGCCTTGATCGAGTCCACTCGCCACGTGCAGGCCGGCGCGAAGGGGCGGCTGATGGTCGAGATCGTGGCCGCCCCGAGCCACGCGCCCGCGGCTCCGCATCGGGAGGTGCCCGGCGCGCGGCCGAGCGCCGCGGCGATCGCTCGCGCATCGCGGCTGGCGGAGCGCGCGCGCGCTCAGCAGGCGGCGCGCGCCCGCGCTCAGGCCCCGAGCGAGGAGCTGGCAGAGACGGCGCTGGGTCGGGAGATCGCGCAGCTGCGCTTGATGCTGGACGAGCTGAGCCAGGGGCGCCCTCCGCGCGACCGTCTGCGCGCGCTGCTGCACGCCGCGGGCTTCGAGGGCTCGCTGGCGCGCACGCTCGGCAGCGGGGCTGCCCGCGGAGTGAAGGGCAGCGGTCGCGAGTTGCGCCACTGGCTGCGCGAGCGCGTGGGGCAGAAGCTGTCGTGCCGATCCGGGCTGGTAGAGGCGCCGGGGCGGCGCGTGATCGCCTGCGTGGGACCGAGCGGTGTAGGGAAAACGACCACGCTGGCCAAGCTGGCGGCGCGCGCCACGTTCTCCAGCAAGCGGCGCGTGCGCGTGATTAGCTTGGACAATTTCCGGGTGGGAGCGGTGGAGCAGTGGCGCCGCTATGCGGAACTGATCGGCTTTCCGTTCGATGTCGCGCCCAACGCGGGCGCGTTCCACCGGGTGGTACACAATAACTCAGATGAGCTGCTGCTGGTCGACACGGCCGGGCGCGGCGCCGGCGACCAGAAGACGAGCTTGCCTGCCTGCCTCCAGGGCCTGCGCAACCTCCACTCGGAGGTGCTGCTGGTGCTGCCCGCATGGTTGCGCGCGCGCGACGCGGAGCGAGCCTTGCAACAGTACTCGGAGTCTTCTCCCACGGGCATTGTGATCACCAAGCTGGACGAGACCGACCAGGTGGGAGGCGTCATGCACGCACCGCTGGGTAGCCACCTTCCCCTCACTTATCTTTGTGACGGCGCCCGCGTTCCTGAAGATATACACGACGCCGCGATCGACCGAGTCCTCGATGCCATCTTTCCGGAGCAAGCATGAGCGTAAGTGAACCGCAGGCCATGGAAGTCGTCGCCGCCGAGGAGGGCGCCGAAGCCGCCATTCCCAAGCCGGCCAACGACTACCGCGGGCAGCGCGAGATCTACGAGAAGTACCTGCCGATCGTACGGCGCATCGCCATGCGCACCGTGCGATCGTTGCCGCCCTCGGTGACCATCGACGACGTCATCTCGGCGGGCTGGCTCGGCATGGTGGAGGCGCTCGGGCGGCGCACGCCGGACATGACCGATGATCACTTCGAGGCCTTCGCCTCGTACCGCGTGCGCGGGGCGATCCTCGATCATCTGCGCATGCTCGATCCCATGTCTCGCAAGCTGCGCGGCGCTTCCCGGCGCATCACGCAGGTGGCGAGCGAGCTGGTCGGTCGCCTCGGCCGCGCGCCGGAGCAGGAGGAGATCGCGGCCGAGCTGGGCATGCCGCTGCCCGACTACCACAAGCTGCTGACCGAGATCAGCGAAGCCGGCTACGCGCGCCTGGAGCTGAACGATCTGGGGGAGCCCTCGTCGCTCGAGTCTTCGCCGGAGTCGATCGCCACGCGCCGCCAGCTGGTGGGCACGGTGGCCAAGGCGATCGACGGCTTGCCCGAGCGCCTGAACTTGATCGTGGGCCTGTACTACCAGGAGGAGTGCAGCTTCCGCGAGATCGGCGAAGTGCTGGGAGTGACGGAGTCGCGCGTCTGTCAGCTGCACTCCGAGGCCATGCACCTGATCCGCGCGATGGTCGAAGGGCGGCCCATCTCGCGCCGGCGCCGCGGCAGCGCGGGCCCCAATAGCCGCAACGGGATGCGCGCGTGAGCTCGGGGATCTGGATGGCGGCGTCGGGCGCTTCCGCCCAGATGACCGCGCTGGATGCCACCGCCAACAATCTCGCGAACGCCACCACGCCGGGCTACAAGGCGGAGCAGGCGATCTTTCGCGAGCACCTGGCCGCGGCCATGTTCGTGGGCAAAGCGCAGCCCGAGATGCGCTACGCCAGCGTCGCGGCCGTCACGCCCGATCTGCGCGCGGGTCCGCTGCAGGTCACGCAGCGGCCGCTGGACGTGGCCATCGACGGCGACGGCTACTTCAGCATTCAGACGCCGCGCGGCGAGCGCTACACCCGCGCGGGCGCGTTTCAGGTCGGGCCCGGGGGCACGCTGGTGACGGCGCAAGGCTACGCCGTGCTCGACGGCGCCGGCGGCAGCCCGATCCGCTTGCCGCTCGACGGAGGCAAGGCGGAGATCGCGCAGGATGGCGCCATCCGCGTGGACGGCGAGGAGGTCGGCAGGCTCGGCGTCGTGAATTTTCAGGCGCCGGAGGCGCTGGCCAAGGACGGAGACACGCTCTTTCGCGCCCTGCCGGCAGCGGGACCGCCCGAACCGAGCGAGGTCGTGCAGCTTCAGACCGGCGCGCTCGAGTTACCCAACGTTTCGATCGTCAAAGGAATGACGGATCTCGTGTCGGCAACCCGAGCTTTCGAAGCGCTCGAGAAGGCCGTCGAGGCGTACAGCGACCTGGAGCGTCGTGCAGCCTCCGACATCGTGCGCGCGCGTTGATGAGCTGCATGACGCGCTGGCTGCCACACCCGGACAACTTCTCGCCCAGCAGCTGGGATCAAATTCACCACGTGGGCGCGCGGCGTGAGCTCCGAGCGGGCGCCTGCGAGGCTCCGGGGGTTCTGGCACGAACTCTGCACCAGCTGGGAATGCCGCTACGGAGGCGAAACACGAGATGGATATAGCGACGACCCGGTTTGGCTCAGTGGAAGTTCCCGAGGAGAATCTGATCCACTTCAAGAGCGGCATCATCGGCTTTCCGCGCGAGACGCGCTTCGCACTGATCCCGCACGGGCAATCGACGCTGATCGCATGGCTGCAATCGGTTCAGACCCCGGGTCTCGCTTTCCCGGTCGTCTCCGCGCACGGCTTGGTGCTCGACTATCCGGATGTGCCGCTGGAGCCCGTCGCCGAGAAGGCGGGCCTCGGTGGCTCGGCGGACGACTACGCTGTGCTCGCCGTGTTGTGCGCGAATCAGCTGCAGCCCGCGACCGTCAACTTGCTGGCGCCGCTCCTGATCAACTCTGCGACGCGCCAGGGGGCGCAGGTGTTCCTGGAGGGCTCGCGCTTCACGACTCGCGAGCTGTTCGTGTTGCCGCCCCAGCCGTCGCAGAGCGAGGACCCGGAGCAACCGGCAGACCCGGGAGCTCCAGCGCTCGCCCCGACGGGCTGAGTCCCCGGGCCGCGCAGCGGGCTACGCGACGCGCGGGGCCGTAGAGCGCCCGCTCTCCCTCTCACTCACGAACAGGTCGAGGCCGGGCTCCACGCTCGGGTCGACCGCGTACGGCTTGAAATCGCTCACGCCCTGCGCGCGCAGGACGTCTTCGTCGATGCAGAAGCGGCCCGTGAACTCGCGGCTGGGCTCGGTGAGGATGGCGTGCGCCGCTTCCGCGACGATCTCCGGCTTGCGGCAGTGACGGATGGCCGCGGCGCCGCCCAGCAGGTTGGCCACGGCGGCCGTCGCGATCATGGTGCGCGGCCACAGGCTATTGGCGGCGATGCCGCGCGAGGCGAGCTCGCGCGCGAGGCCGAGCGTGCACAGGCTCATGCCGTACTTGGCCATGGTGTAAGCGAGGTGGCCAGCGAACCACTCCGGGCGCAGCTCTAGCGGCGGGGAGAGCGTGAGGATGTGCGGGTTCTGGCTCTTCTCCAGGAAGGGCAGGCACTTCTGGCTGCACAGGAAGGTGCCGCGCGCATTGACCGAGTGCATCAGGTCGAAGCGCTTCATGGGCGTGCTGGCCGTGGGCGTGAGCGAGATGGCGCTGGCGTTGTTGACCAGGATGTCGATGCCGCCGAAGCGCTCGGCGGTGGCGCGCACGGCGCTCTCCACGGCGGCCTCGTCGCGGATGTCGGCCACGCAGGGCAGGGCGCGCCCGCCCGCGGCTTCGATCGCCGCGCAGGCGCTGTGCACGGTGCCCTCGAGCTTGGGGTGCGGTGTGTCCGTCTTGCCGATCACCGCGATCGAGGCGCCGTCGCGCGCCGCGCGCAGCGCGATGGCCAGCCCGATGCCGCGGCTGGCGCCGGTGATGAAGAGTACCTTGCCCGCGAGCGAGCGCTGTGGATTCAGACCCATGGACCTCGCCCGGAAGGTACGGCACCTCCCGCGCCCGCGGTAGCCGGAGTGGCGGGCGGCGGCGCTTCAGCGGGGGCAGCCTCGCGTCCCGCGGTGGCGGGCCGCTTCGAAGGCGTGCGGGCCGGCGGCGGCTCCGGGGCAGGGGAGTGCTCGCGCCACCAGTCCTCGCGCCGGGGCCGGCTCCAGCCGTGGTGCAGGCCGAGCTCGCGCAGGCGGTCGCCCAGCTCGCGCGCGCTCTGCGGGCGCTTGTCGGGGTTCTTGGCCAGGCACTGCAGGATCAGCTCTTCGAACTCCTTGGGCACCGAGATGCCCACGCGCTTCGAGGGCGGCACCGGGCGCTGGTGGGCGTGCATGATCAGCATGTCGGCGCGGTTCTGCGCCTCGAACACGCGCAGGCGCGTGAGCAGCCAGTACGCGACGCAGCCGAGCGCGTAGATGTCCGCGCGCTGATCCACCGGCGCGTTGAAGCGCACCATCTCCGGCGCCATGATCGCCGGCGTGCCGATCAGCCCGGGGTCATCCAGCTCTTCCTCGGTGGGGCGGCGGTCCATCACCAGGCCGAAGTCGAGCACCTTGACGAAATCGAGCTCGCCGCCATAGCGGCAGGAGAAGATGTTGGCGGGCTTGAGGTCGCGGTGCACCAGCTGGTGCATGTGCGCTTCGTGCAGCGAGTCGCAGGCCTGGATCAGCAGGTAAGCGGCGCGCTCGGGCGGTTGCTTGCCGAACTTCTCCACCAGCGTCTGCAGGTCGAAGCCGTCGAGCAGCTCCATCACGTAATAGAAGGTGCCGTCCTGCGTGACGCCGTAGTCGAACAGCTGGATCGTGTGCGGGGAATAGAGGCTGGCCGTGATCTGCGCCTCGCGCTCGAACAGCTTGAGCAGGCGCTTGGCTTCCTCCGGGCCTTGCGAGGACAGAATGCGCGGGCGGATCAGCTTGATGGCGGCCGGGCGCGCCAGCATGTGGTGCTTGGCCTTCCAGACCTCGCCCATGCCGCCGATGCCCAGGCGCTTCTCCAGCCGGTAGCTGCCCACCTCGCGCGCGCGCGTGATGTGCTCGGTGAGGCCATACAGCAGCTTGGAAGAGAGGTAGGCCAGGCCCACGCCCGCCGCCGGCGAGAGCAGCAGCAGCGCGACGTACTGCGGCTCGGGCCGCTCGCTGGCGGTCTGCGCCAGGTAGAGCGCGAGCGGATCCGTCAGCGCCGCGAGCACGCAGGTGGTGAGCACGCGCGCCGGGCGCGCCGGCACCAGCGCGCCGAACATCACCAGCAGCACGGCCACCGGCGACCAGCTGCGCAGCGGCTCGCTCGTGGGCCAGACGAAGCCGTGGCGCAGCGCGCTCAGCGCCAGCGCGAAGAGCACCACGTAAAACTGGCTCAGCTCCAGCACCACCTGCGCTCGAATCCGGCGGGCGCGCGAGAGCCAGAGCATGCCCAGGTTGAGCACGATCGCCGGGATCAGGCAGCCGAGCGCGCGCGGCAGCACGTCGCTGCGAAACTGGGCGTCGTGGCGCGCGACCAGCGTCAGCAGGCCGAGCACGGCGATCAGGCTCGCCGCGCACACCAGCGCCAGCATGCCCAGCCGCTTGACCCCCGCTTCGAGGACGTCCGCGGGCAGCTCGCCCCGCGAGGTGCTCTCCAGCGTGGCCTTGCCGGGCCCCATGGTGACGTCGAGCAGGCGCCGATCGGGCGGGGCCCCGGCGCTCGTGGCGACGAGCTGGCCCGTGGCCGCCTTGCCGGCAACGTCGGCAGCGGTCGCATCGCTCGCGCCGCCGAGCGGAAGCTCGGTCACCGTCGGCGAAACCAGGGGAACTTTCGGCAGTACGGGGTTCAAGTCGACGAGCCAGCATACCCCGCCTCCTGTGTCGTGCGCGTGCTCCCCGCAGCAGGGGCTCCCCGCGGGCGCCGCGAAAGAGTCGCCCTGGCCCGCCGCCGGGCGCATCCCGCCGGGGGCCGGCGCGGCGAGCGGGCAATGTGACGCAAGCCCGCGAAATCGACCCTGAATGAGCCGGTGCCGGGCCCGGCGACAGCCTCCGGCACAGGCTGGGTCGCGCGAATTTAAACTGCAAAATTCTCACGTCCTCGAGAAAATGCGAGGTTCCGGCAAAACCCCCCGTACCGGCCCTGACCACGTGCTGAACGGTCGGGGGATTTGACTTGATCCACCTGCCCGACCCGCCCACTTTGACTGGGGAAAATATGCGCTACTCGAGAGGAGCCACTGCATGAGCGAGCTGCCGCAGGCCGATTCCGCAGACACCGACGCCGTACAGATGGCGCTGCAGGCTGCGCATACGCTGTGGTCGAGGGGCGATACGACCGAGAGTCTGCGCTGGCTCAAGCGCGCCGCGGAGAGCGCGTCCGACGAGGGTGCAGATCTCCGTTCGCTGCAGCTGGCCAAGGCGGCCGCCGAGCTGCGCGCGAAGCTGTTCCCCACCCCCTCGGATGCTCCGCCCTCCCTGCCAGCGCGCGTCCCGACGCAATTTCTTCCGGAGCGCGACCTGAGCGGTATTCGCCCCGCCGCGGAGGCGCTGGCGCGCGAAGCGGAGGTCGCCGCGGTCTCGGGCGGAGCCCGGAGTGTGGGCTCGGAGCTCGAAGGCCGCGGGCGGCTCGAGGACAGCCCACCTTCTTCCCGCTCGCCGTCCAGCTCACCGCAGTACGTCGTGCATCGGCCGCGGGAAGCGCAGCGGCAGTTGATGGGGCTCTCCTCGTCGACGCTGGAGACGGCGCGCCAGCACAACGGTGCGAGCTATCCGAGTGTGCCCTCGTGGAGCGCGGGCTCGGAGCGCCGCACCTCCTCTCCGCCTCCGCTGCCCCCGCGCTCGCTGGACGATTACGAGGAGCTCGACGCGGAGCCCGTGGAGGATTCCGATACGCACGCCCGGGCCTGGGCGGCCACCGCGGCGCCCACCTGGCGCCCCGCGGATCGTCAGGCAGCCGAGCGCGACGCAGCGCAGTGGGAGGAGCGGCGGCAGTGGGAAGACCGGCGCCGGGAGGACTCGTCGCCGCGCATCGCCACCTTGCCGCCACCGAGCTTTCAGCCGTCCCTCTCGTCCAACCCGCCTCCCTTGCCCGAGCTGAGCGCCTTCGAGGATGAGCACGATGCGATGCGTGCGGAGCAGCCCACGCAGGTGATTCCTCCTCGCGAGGAGCGCACCAGCGATGCGGAGCAGATGCTCGCCGCGATGTCGCTGCCCAATTCTTCCGCGGAAGGCCCGCGCCCTCCGGGTGCGCGCGCAGACGCCGCGTGGGAAGCGAACGGGCGCGCCGCCAGCTGGGACTCGGGAGTCCACGGCTGGGCCGGCGAGGGCCGAGCTGCGGCCTGGGCGGGCTCCAGCGCGTCCCCTTCCGTTGCGGAACCAGCTCCGCAAGCAACGGACGCCGTGCCCGCGAAGCTCACCGCGCGCGTCCACCATCAGGCGGTGCGCGTCTCCTTCGCGCCGGACTCGCGCGCTCCAGGACAGTACGTGGTGCGTCCATTGAGAGAGGGTGAGCGCCCTCCCGCCGGCGAGCGGGTGGCCCTGCTCGTGGCGCTCGAACCAGGAGTGCCGCTGGTTTGAAAGAAATGAGAAGCGCGCCAGATCAGAGCAGGTGTTCCCACGCGGCGCGCTACTGCCCGGAGCAGGAGCAAGAGCGCAACACCAGCAAAGAAGTGGGCGGCGGCGAGAGCCGGCCGGCGGCTAGGTGGTCGCGATTGCCGTGAGAGTGCTGTATGCTAGCCTCTTCGGTGTGGGTCCAAGTGACACCAGCTGCCGCGTTTGCCGCGGGGGCACCCCGCGGTGGTGCTCATCGGATCCGGAGTCCACAGGGGGGATTGTGCACGATCATGGCACCCGCAGAGTTTTTCAATGCAGCCTGGAGCGCTTTCGTTCCGGCGTCGCGGATGCGCGAGCAGCGCGCTGATGCCGAGCGGTCACGCGGCGCGACCGTGGAGGGCTCGATGATCGTGGAGGAGCGCACTGTGGCCCTGAGCCGGGTGCTGGCCGGGAGGGTTGCTTGACCCATCGAGCGCCTCGCTCGACCGAGGAGGAGTTGGTCGACACGCTGTCCGCGGAGGCGTCGCCCGAGCGGAGTGTCTCCGGGGTGGCCCCCAGTCTGGTCGCGGCAGTGGCGGCGTCCGAGCCGCCGGCAGAGGCGGACGAAGCGGCTCCGGTCGAGATCGTGTCCCGCGAGCTCCAGCTGGGGGTCGAGGAACACTCGCCGATCGAGCTGCAGCCGGACGCAGAGCTCGAGCTGGAGCCCCGCGCCGGCGCCGAGCCCACGCCCGAGGAGCCCTCGTCTCGAGAGCTCACGGGGGCCGAGCTCGCCTCTTCCGAGCAGCTGGATGCCCTGGAGGGGCTCGCGGCGTCTTCCGTGGGCGAGCCGGCGCCGATCTCGGAGAGCGAAGAGGTCACCTCCGACCAGCTGATCCAGGATGGTGAGGCACCGCCGGTCCCGATCGAGAGCGCGCCATCCGGGCCCTACCAGCCGATCCGCGCGGGCTCCGAGCGCCCGTGGGTCGATCAGGTCGCGGATCCGGTCACCCCGTACGAGCAGCGGGTATCGGAGCTGGTGCGCGTCGCTGACCTGCCGCCGGTCGAGCAGGTGCGCGGGCGCGTGCTCGCCAATCGTTACCTGGCAGAGGAGCTGGCGGAGCAGTCCTCTGCCAGCCTCAGTTATCGCTCCTACCATCTCGCGCTCGATAGCGCGGTGACGGTGCGGATTCTGCCGCGCGGCCTCGCCTGCTCGGATGAGCTCTGCCAGGAGGTGCGCAGCGCGGCGCGCGTGGCAACGCAGCTGGAGCACCCCAACCTGGCGGCCACGCTCGACTTTGGCGTGACCACGGACGGTTGGCCTTTCCTGGTGACGGAGAATCTGCAGGGCCGTTCGCTCGCGGGTTTGCTGGCGGAGGAGGGGAAGTTCGTGCTGCGCCGGGTGCTGCACATCGGCAAGCAGCTGGCAGCGGGGCTGAGCGCAGCGCACCAGGCCGGGCTGGTGCACGGCTTGCTGAACCCCGACAAGGTGCTGGTGATCGAACCAGGGACTTCGGCCGAGATCGCCACCATCATCGGCTTTGGCGTGAACGCGGCGCGGGGAGCCGCGCCGACCCCCCCGCGCAGCGGGGTGTTCGGTGTGCCGTCTTACGTCTCACCGGAGCAGGCCGCCTGCCGCGAGCTCGACGCGCGCTCCGACATCTACTCCCTTGGCGTCTTGCTGTACGAGCTGATGACGGGCGCGCCACCGTTCGTCGAGGGCGACTTCGCGGCCGTGCTCTGCCAGCACCTCGACGACGACCCCGAGCCGCCCTCGGCGCGCCTGCCCTCGCCGGGAGCGCTGGCCAAGGCCATGGACGCGATCATCGAGCGCTGTCTGCGCAAGGAGCCCGAGCAGCGCTATCAGACGGCGGCGGAGCTCGCGGAGGACCTGATCCGCCTGGAGGCGGCCGCCGCCCGCAACAAGCGCCGGCCCATGCCGGAGATCGCGCGGCCCACCACCACGATCCACAGCCCGCCGCCGCGCGCGGACAGCAGCCATGGGGCTCAGGAGCAGAAGGTGATTGTGCACGCGCCGGAGGACACGCCGGACGCGGAGGCGGGCGACAGCCCGGGGGAGGCGCGCGCCTCCTCTCCGGGGGCCACCCCGGGCGCTCCCGCAGCGGCGGCGCGCAAGCCCGCGACGGCGCCCCCGCGCGGGCCCCACGCGGCGGCGCCGACGGTGATCCGCAGGCCGCCGCGCGTGTCGGTGGACCAGGCCACGATCAAGATTTCCGCGCTCGATCGCGAGCTGGCCATGGCCCTCCATCGCCATCGCCAGCCGAACGAGGTGCGGCAGAGCTGGAACCGGGCCGGGCAGGGCCTCACCGCGGCCCTGATCGCGAGCCTCGCGCTGCTCTGGCAATGGGTCGTGCGGCTGTTCGGTGGCGGGGCCAAGGCAGCCGCGCCCCAGCGTGACTCCAAGCCTTGAAGCGGTGGCCAATGCGCGTGCCGGGCTCGCGGTCCATCCCGGCGCGCCGCGCGCAAAATGCTCGGCCGTAGCGCCGTAGGATTTCCGAGAGTCTCGAGGTAAGCTCCGGGACCCCTGGAGATCTTTTCTTAAATGCCAAGTGATTTTCTGCGCTCTCGAAGCCTGCCGCGGTCGTTGCTCGTCAGTGCCCTCTCGTTTGCCGCGGTCTCGCTCGCGGGCCTGAACCTCACGGGCTGCGGGGAGCCGGAAGAGGGCTTCACCTACAAGAAGAAGGTGGCCCCGATCTTCAACAACCGCTGCACGATCTGCCATCGGCCTGGGGGCCCGAGCGGCGTGGACATTCAGAATCCATTTTCGCCGGACGAGGGCCTGAAGAACTCCAGGAACCGCTTCGCTGCCCTGCATCCCGAGCTGAACCTGCCCGAATACAACGTGGTCGAGGGCGATCCCGACAACAGCTTCCTGATGTACAAGATCGATCCCGACGCGAAGCTGCCCGCCGCTCCTCCCGGTGGTGAGCCGCCCGCCGGCGCGCACATGCCGCTGCAGATCGAGCCGCTCGACTACGTGCAGGTGCACATCATCGAGGAGTGGGTGAAAGCGGGGGCGCCAGCGCCGGATACGCCCTTCGAGGATCCCGGCGCGCCCGCGACCCCGCCGGTGCCGGCCATGGGTGACAAGGGCGCGATCGAGGCGCGCGATGCCATTCCCGCCGCGACGCGCACCTTCGGCAAGGACATCCAGCCGATCATCGGCACCGAAGCGGACCTCGACGCCGCGCTCTCCCAGACCGGCGGTGTGTGCACGCCCAGCGCCAACAAGCCGTGCCCTCGCTGTATTTACTGTCACTACGAAAACGGCCCCAACTTGCCCGATCTGACCGCCGTGTTCGATCCGGTCAAGGGCCTGGTGAACGCGCCGGCGCGCGGTCGCGCCGACATGAAGCGAGTGGATCCCGGCCATCCCGAGAACAGCTTGCTGATCCAGAAGATCCACTACGAGAACTTCGCCACGGCGGGTGTGGCGCGCAGCGACTATGGCGCGCAGATGCCGTATTCCTTCGACCCCCTGTCGCGCAACCAGGTCGATACCGTACGGCAGTGGATCTTGGAAGGCGCCAAACCCTGAGCTCCCGGGTGAGCTCGGCGGTGGCGCGCGGGACGCAGGGCATGGCAGCGAAGCGGATGGGCACTCGACGATACCGCGCGGTCACGCCGCTCGCGGCGCGCACGGGATCGGTGCAGTAGGTGACGATCGAGGCGGGGTCTCGCCCGACTCCTCCGCCTTCCCTGTCGGAGCGGGATCTGGTTCCCGATCTCCCGCCGCCCATCCCACCCGTTCCGATCGAGGACGGCGCCGCCGATAGCTCGGAAGCGCGCGCGGTGCGCGGCGGCGCCCTGGCGCTCGCCGGTCATATGACCGTGCAGGGCATGCGCATGGGGGGTCAGATCGTGCTGACGCGCCTGATCCCGCAGGAGGCGTTCGGCCTGATGGCGATCGTGTACACGTTCCGTGGCGCGATCGATCTGTTCAGCGACATCGGCGTCGGTCCGAGCATCATCCAGAATCCGCGCGGCGACGATCCGCGCTTCCTGGACACCGCCTTCACCATCCAGTTCGGGCGCGGCATCGGGCTGTGGCTGTTCACGTGCGCCTGCGCGCTGCCCATGGCGGCGTTCTACGGCCACCGAGAGCTGGCGGTGCTGATCCCGGTGGCCTCGTTCTCGGCCGTGATCGCCGGCTCGCGCTCGACCAAGGCGTACCTCGCGGAGCGCCACCTGGACCTGGGCCGTCTGACGCTGATCGAGGTGCTGGCGCAGATCGGCGCGCTCGGCATGATGATCGTCTGGGCGTTGTGGTCGCCGACGGTCTGGGCGCTGGTCGCGGGCGGGCTGGTCGGCGCGCTCGTCGACGTGGGGCTCGGCCACGCCCTGATGCGCGGCTACAACGGCAAGTTCGGCATCGAGAAGGCCGCGCTGCGGGCGCTCGCCCACTTTGGCAAGTGGGTGTTCCTGAGCACGGTGCTGACCTTCGCCGTGAACGAGGCGGACCGCCTGGTCTTCGGCAAGATGGTCTCGCTCGCCGAGCTCGGCGTGTACAACGTGGCGCTCACCATCGCGAGCATCCCGGTCGCGGCCATGCACTCGCTGGCGCAGAAGGTGATCTTTCCGCTGTTCAGCCGGGTGCAGCAGGGAGAGCAGCTGGCGAAGGTGTTCCGGCAAGCGCGGCGCTTGCACCTGGTGATCAGCGGCTGGGCGCTGTCCGGGTTCATCGGCGGTGGACCCGCGGCGATCGGCCTGATCTACGACGACCGCTACTCGAGCGGCGGCTGGATGTTGCAGCTGCTGGCCGTGGGCGCCTGGCTCGCGACGCCCGAAGCCACCAACAGCTCCGCATCGCTGGCCGCGGGGCAGCCGCGCTGGGTCGCGGCCGGCAACTTCGCCAAGCTGATCGGCATGCTGACGCTGATCCCGCTCGGCTACCACTGGCAGGGCTTCCCCGGCGCGCTGGTCGCCTATTCGGCGGCCGAGATCTTCCGCTACGCCGCGTCCACGGCGGGCGTGTACCGGCGCGGCCTGCGCACGGTGCAGCAGGACCTGGGCTTCACGCTGGTGGTGATCACGTCGTCGGCGTGCTCGCTGCTCGCCCTGCACGAGGCGCAGCGGCGCGGCGCCCACGTGGTGCTGGAAGCCGTGATCGTGTTCGTGGTCACCACGCTGGTCTGGCTGCCCTGGTTGTGGCCCTACCTGAAGGACGCGCTCGGGCGTCTGGGGCGTCGGCTTGCCCGTTGAGCGGCGTCGCTCCCGGGTGAGCCCGCGCGAGCGGGCGCTGAATTTTCAGGGTCGATGGCGGGTAGGAGCTGCGGCGGCGTTGTGTGCCTCGCTGGCCTGCGACCGCCCGGCGAGCCCCGATCGGAGGACAGAGCTGAGCACGAAGCAAGGCGCGGTGCAGCCCGCCTCCGTGGCGCCGGGCGCGAGCGGTGCGGCGGGCGGTGCGGCGGGCAACGCCGGCGCCGGTGCAGCGAGCAACGCCGCGGGCGGTGCAGCGGGCAGTCCTGGGGTCGCCGAGCGTCCGCTCGCTGCCGAGCCCCGCATGCTCAGCTACGAGCGCGTGTGCATGGGCACGCGCTGCACCATCCAGGCGTTCGAGCGCGACCCCGCGCTGTTCGAGCGCGCGGCGCAGGCCGCGACGGCGGAGATCGATCGGCTGGACGCGATGATGAGCACCTGGGTGCCGAGCTCGGATGTGTCGCGCATCAACGCGGCTGCGGGCAACGGCGAGTGGATCACGGTCTCCCCGGAGACGTGCCAGGTGCTGGAGCAGTCGCTCTGGATCGCCCGGCAATCGCACGGCGCGTTCGACATCACCGTGGGCGCGTTCAAGGGGCTGTGGAAGTTTGACGAGGACAATGACGGCAGCTTGCCGCAGCGCGCGGACGTGCTGGCCCGGCTGAAGCTCGTCGACTATCGCGGGCTGCTTCTGGACGCGGCGCAGTCGCGCGCCCGGCTGGCGCGCGCCGGGCAGAGCATCACGCTCGGCGGCATCGCCAAGGGGCTGATCGTGGACCACGCGGTGGCGCAGCTGCGCGGCGCGGGGCTGCGCGACTTCGTGATGCAAGCGGGCGGCGATCTGTTCGCGGCCGGCAAGCACGGCGACCGGGAGTGGAAGGTGGGCATTCAGGACCCGCGCGCCGCCGCACACGACGGGCGCTCGGTGGACACGAGCTTCGCGCTGCTGTCGCTCAGCGAGTCGGCCTTCAACACCTCCGGCGACTATGAGCGCTTCGTTCTGAAGGATGGCAAGCGCTACCATCACATCCTCGATCCGCGCACGGGTTACCCGGTGACGCACACGCGCTCGGTGACGGTGCTGGCCCCGACCTCGTTCCTGGCCGACACGCTGGACACGGCGGTGTTCGTCATGGGCTGGGAGCAGGGGATGAAGCTGATCGAGAGCCTGCCCGGCGTCGAAGCCGTGATCGTGGACGCGAAGAATCAGCTGCACGTCAGCCGCGGGCTGAGCCGCAAGCTGCGCCTGCTCCGGCAACCGAGCCACGGCATCTGAGCAGCTCCTGGCGGAAGAACGCGCGCAGACGAGCGTCGAGTGCACCTGTCGCACGCTTCGTTCGAACGGAAAATGACACCGGCTTGTTGCATCGTGCTCCCGGTAGCTCGCGGCTGCTGAGCTCGGCGCCGCCGTGCTGGGTGGGCCGATTTAGCGGACTTTCCTGCGCTTGACTCGGCGCGCCGGCTCGCTGCGCCATGTGTTTCATGTCATGAATCGCCTGCCGCCCGCAGAGAAGCGTGCTAACTTTGAAAGTAATACGCGGAGGTTGGTTGCGTGTATCGACGGCTCGCGGGAGTCCTCGCTGCGACGGCGGACGTGCGCATCGATGGAGATCGGCCCTGGGACATTCGCGTTCGTGACCCGGAGGTGTTCCAGCGCGCTCTCCTGGGCGGCTCGATCGGGCTCGGTGAGGCCTACCTGGACGGCCAGTGGTGGTCCCAGGATCTGGAGGAGACGGCCTATCGCTTTGCGACCGCTCGCCTGGAGGAGACGGCGGCGCTCTTGCCCGCTGGCCTCGCCCGGCGAGCGCTGTGGGCGCTCGGAAATCAACAGTCACGGCAGCGCTCGCGGCGCGTCGCGCGGCAACACTATGACCTGGGCAACGACCTGTTCTTTGCCTTCCTGGGAGCCAAGAAGATCTACAGCTGCGCCTACTTTCGAAGTGCGACCGACCTGGATAGCGCCCAGCTGAACAAGCTCGATCTGCTCTGTAGAAAGCTGGACATCAAACCAGGGCAGCGGTTGCTCGATGTAGGCTGTGGCTGGGGGGAATTCGCGCGCCATGCGGCGCAGCACTTTGGCGCGCGCGTGACCTGCATCAGCATCTCGAAGGAGCAGGTGGAGTTCGCGCGCGAGTACTGCAAGGGCACCGACGTCGAGGTCTTGCACTGCGACTATCGGGACGTGCGCGGGCGCTTCGATCGCGTCGCCGCGATCGCCATGTTTACCCACGTGGGGTTCCGCAATTACCGGACGTTCATGCAAAAGATGCACGAGCTGCTGGAGCCGGACGGGATCTTCGTCATGGAGGGCATCTGGGGGAACGTGTCCACCGTGCACATCGACGCCTGGATGGACAAATACATCTTTCCCGGCGGGCAGCTGCCCTCGGGAAAGCAGACGTTCGAGGCGCTGGAGGGGCTGTTCGTGGTCGAGGACCTGCACAACTTCGGTCCCTGCTACGTGGAGACGCTGCGCGCCTGGCACCGCAATCTGGAGGCGAGCTGGCCCGAGCTCTCCGCGCGCTATGACGATCGCGTGCGCCGCATCTTCGAGTACTACTTCCAGGTCTGTGCGGGGTATTTCCGCGCCCGGGCGATCCAGAACTGGCAGCTGGTGCTGACCAGGGTGGGGCGGGAGCAGCCCCCCTGTCGGATCTATTGAGCGCTGCCGGGCGCCTTCACGCGCTGTCCCAGCGCTTGATGGCATCCGCCAGCGCGTAGATGCACCCGTAGTGTTCGAGCTCGTTGCAGGTGCGTTCGTAGCACTGCTCGGCCCGCGTCAGCTGGCGCTGGCGCTTCCAGAGCAAGGCCTGCTGGAGCTGGGTGCGCGTCGACTGGATCGCCAGGCCACCGCTCTGCAGGACAGCGATGCTCCGCTCCAGGTGCTCGAGCGCGGGCCCATCCTGGCCCAGCCGCGAGAGCGCGACACCCCAGACGCGTTCGGCGATGCCCTGCGAGAGCAGCAGCCCTTGCCGGGCGCTCGCCTGGGCGGCGTTGCGCGCCAGCTCGAGCGCGTGCTCCACGGCGCCGGCCTCCAGCTCCGTCTCCGCCTCGGCGGCGCCGTACCAGTCGTCGAGCAGCAAGCGGCCGCCCATCGCGCGCGCGATCTCCATGGCCTGCTGCCGCGCCGCGCGGGCCGCCTGGTGCTGGCCCAGCAGGCCGTTGACCCACGCGGCCCCGTTCCAGGCCAGGTTGAGGTGCAGTCGATCGCGGGTCGCGGAGGCGAGCGCGCAGGCTTGTACGAGGTGGGAGTGCGCCTGTGAAAAATCGCCGGCGAGCAGGTAGGTGGTGCCGGTCATGATGTGCGTGGCACAGGACAGCGATGCTTGCTTGACCTGCCCGGCTTTGTCGAGGATGCGCTGGAGCTCGCGGCGGCCATGCGCGTAGCGGCCCATCAGCACCAGGCACAGGCCGTGATAGCCGACGGCACGGAACCACTCGAAGGGCTCGTCCATGCGCTCCACGGGATCGATGGCCTGCGCCAGCAGCGGCTCGGCGGCGGCGGCGTTGCCCTGGATCAAGAGCGCGGTCCCCAGCAAGCAGGAGGGCAGCCCGCTGAACTGCTCATCCCCCGTGGCCTTGCCGGCGGCGATGGCCCGCTCGTAGTATTCGATCGCGCGGGCGGTGTCCGCGCGATAGAAGTGAATGCGTCCGAAGAAGTAGTTGACGTGGGCGCGGCGGAGCTCGTCTTCTTGCGTCGTCTCCCCGCGCGCGGCGATCGCCTCCAGCAAGTTGAGGGCGCGCCCCGCGCGCTCGAAATTCTGCTCGGCCTTGTCCGCGACCAGCGTCGTGTAGATCAGCCGCAGCAGCGCATCGACCTGCTGGCGCAGCGTGGCGCTCGCCTCTGGAACGCCGGACAGGGCCTCGAGACAGGCCTCGTAGTGCGGGCGCGCCTCCGGGTAGGAGCAGAGCCGTGTGGCGACGTCCCCCGCGCGCAGCTCATGGCGCGCGCAGGCGGCGAAATCGCCGGCTTCGCGGAAATGGTGCGCGAGCACGCTGGCGTTCTTGTCGCCGATCGACTCCAGCCACTCGCCGGCGCGCCGGTGGGCATCCCTGCGATCGTGCTGCGGTAGGGTCGCGTAGGCAGCATCCCGGAGCAGGGCGTGACGAAACGTGTATTGCACGTGCTCCGGACGGAGCGCCTGCGCCTGGCGCACCAGGAGCTCCCGATCGGCCAGCGCCTCCAGCCACGAGCCGGCGTCGATCGCGCCGCCCAGCAGCGCCGCGACGCCGCCGCGGGAGCAGGACTGCCCGAACACGCTGGCGGCGCGCAGCACCCGGCGCGCGTCTGCGTCCAGCGCTCCGAGCCGCACCTCGGCCATGGCCAGCACGGTCTCGGGCAGCTGCAGCTCGCCCTCCGAAACATGCCGGATCAGCTCCTCCAGGTAGAACGCGTTGCCGTCCGAGCGCTCCACCATGCGCTCCAGCAGCTCTGGGCTCAGCTCGTCACCGAGCACGCTGCGCACCAGGCGCCGGCAAGCCGTTCGCGCCAGGCCGCCCAGAGGCAGCTCGTGCAGCGAGCTGCCGAGATCGCCGCGGGTCCAGAGCCCCGGAAAGCGCTCGCGCACTTCCGGGCGGGAGAGCGCGAGCACCATCAGCGGACGCGCCGTGCGCGCCCGCAACGCCTCGCCCAGGTAGCTGAGCGTGACCTGATCACCCCAGTGCAGGTCTTCCAGCACGATCACCAGCGGCTCCCGGCACAGGGCGTCCAGCCAGGCCTTGAAGGCCAGCTTCTGGGCTGGCTCCGGCCCCGCGTCGAGCTGTGAGCGGATCATCGGCAGCGCCTTCTCGCTGCCCGTCGTGCGACCATCGGCGCTCAGCCCGACGATCTCCAGCAGCCCGTCCACGAGCCTCTCCAGATCGTTGTCCGGCACCTTGCCCGCGAGCTGCTGCCGCAGCTTCGACCGTTGCAGCTGGCGCTCGTCGGTATCGCGGCAACCGCTGGCGTGGCGCACGAGCTTCTGGGCCAGGGTCAGCTCGGAGCCTGCCGAGAAGGCATCGGCGCGCGCCACCCAGCAGCGCACGTCACGGCCGCGCAGGCGGCTCACGAACTCTGCCGCGAGCCGTGACTTGCCCAGGCCGGGCGGCGCGGTCACCAGGACCGCGCGCGGTTCTGCATGTTCGATGCAGGACTGGAGGATCGCGCCCAGGTGCGCCAGCTCCGCTTCTCTGCCGACGCACTGCGTGGGCTTGCCCAGCAGCAAGCGAGGAATCTCGATGCCGTCCGGCTCTGCCTCGAGCAGGAAACGCCCGGCCCGCTCCAGGACCACGAAACGAGACCCCAGCAGGCCCGCGGTCATTTCGTCGATGGGCACTTGCCCGGCCGCCAGCCGCTCTCGCGAGGACTCCAGCACGCTGGCGGCCCAGCTCGACAGGCGCTCCGTCGGTCCGACGCTCGTGATCTCTTTTCGCTCCGAGCCCACGGCGACGAACCAGCCGGGGTGTGCCCGACGCAGGGCGAGCGCGCAGGCCGCGGTCTGCGCGGCGTGGTCCATCGCCGTCTCCCGCTCGGAGAGCACCAGCGAGACCGCCGCCGCCTCGCGCAGCAGGGACACTCGCGCGTCGAAGCGGCGCGCCAGCTCGCGGATCGACGCGAGCTCGCGCTCGCCCTCGGCAGCTCGACGATCGCCGCCGGAATACTGCGTGGCGTCGGCCGGGAGCTGGGCCGAGCGCGGCTCGTGCGCGAGCTGGCGCGCAAAGATCACGCTCACCACCCGGCGCTCCGTGTCGGACACGCTGATGCGTGGCGGAGGTGTGGAGTCAGCGGGCACGGGCCCCAGCGAGCTCAACAGCTCGAGCACCCGCCGCGCGTCCGCGGGCCGCGCTTCCAGGTTCCAGGCCAGCAGTCGCGCGACGAGCTGGTCCATCGCCGCCGTCACCTCGCGCCGGAGACTGCTCGGCCGTGGCAGCTGCTCGAGCACGGCCTGAGCGAACAGAGCGGGGCTGTTGCTCCCCCCGAACAGGGGGCGACCCGCCAGGCACTCGAACAGGACGCAGCCCAGGCTGAACACGTCCGCTGCGGGGCTGGTGTCGCGCGAGCCGAGCACCTGCTCGGGTGCCATGTAGCCCGCCGTGCCGAGCACGACGCCCGTCGCGGTGGACTGCTCCGAGCGCAGCGGGGCGCGGGCGACGCCGAAGTCCAACAGCTTGACGCGCCCGGGATCGCCGCCCACGAGGAAGATGTTGCTCGGCTTGATGTCGCGGTGGATCACCCCGCGCCCGTGCGCGAACGCCAGCGCCTCCGCCACCTTCTGGATCAGCTGAAACGCCTCCGGGATGGTCAGCCCCTGGCGCTTGAGCCGCTGCCGCAGATCCTCCCCCTCCAGCAGCTCCATCGCCAGAAACGGTTGCCGCTCCGGACCGGCCTCGCCGTGCGCGACGTAGCGCACGATGCCCGGGTGTGACAGCTCGGCCAGGACCCGGGCCTCGCGGCGAAAGCGCGTGAGGTCCTCGCCCGCGGCGGACATGAGCTTGATCGCCACCGGCCGCCCGTCGCGGCGATCCCGCGCGAGAAATACCGAGCCCATGCCACCGCTGCCGATGGCTCTATCGATCGCGAACCGATCGGCAAGCAACGTGCCCTGCCACACCACGGAAGCTTGTCATGCTGCGCCGGGAAATGTCCAGGTAGCCGCACCAGCGGGGCGGCGCCATCGCGGCAGGCTAGCCAGTGCGTCACAGGTCCTCAATCTTGGGGAACAGTCGGTCCATCGGGACGCCGATGCGCCGGAGCTGTTCGCCGAGGGCCGCGCGCAGCGGACGGATGCGCACCCACTCGAACTTGTCGAGGTAGTAGAGCAGCACGGAGCCGTAGCAGGCGAGCCGCTCGCGGGGCTCGAGCGGGGCTGCCTGGATCAGCTGGTGCAGGGTCTTCAGGTATTGTTCGGGGCGGCGGGTGAGCGGGGGATGGCCCGGCGGGCGCAGGAGCTCGAGCACGCCCAGCTCGTTGGCGCGGGGAATTCCCCGGTTGGCGAGGCACTCGGGGATGTGAACGTACGGACCGAGCAGGCTGAGCTCGGCGGCGAGCATCTGGTCGCCGTTGAAGACCGGGCGCAGCCCGCGCGTGCGCTCGAGCGCGCGGCGGCGGTGCAGCGAATACATCGGATCGAAGCGGCGATAGTCCTCGTTGAGCAGCCACAGGCACACGTGAAAGCGCCGATGAGCGTGGGGCGAATCGACACGCGGGCCCTCGTGCTCGAGGTAGCGCTTCTGGCCGCGCTCGTTCCAGTGGGCTTGATAGGTGGTGACGCCGATGGCTTCCGGGTGGCGATCCAGCTCGGCCACGCACTTTTCCGCGTAGCGGGGCTCGAGCCAGTCGTCGGCGCCGATCCAGCGGAAGTATTCGCCGCGCGCCAGGCGGAAGGCGCGGTTGAAGTTGGCGACGATGCCGGCGTTGAACTCGCGCGGGAAAAAGCGCACGCGCGGATCAGCGAGCGCCAGCTCGCGCACGATGGCCGCCGTCGCATCACTGGAGCAGTTGTCAGAGATGACCAGCTCGAAGTCTCCGAAGCTCTGCTCCAGGATCGAGCGGATCGCCCTGCCGATCGAGCGCGCGCCGTTGTACACGGGCAGGCCGAAGCTGAGGCGCGGCGCGCTCATCGCGGACGCCCGTCGCGGCCTCCAGCGGCCGCGGTCCAGCGCAGGTCGTCGTCCAGGCGCCCCGCCGAGATGTGCCGCGAGATGGTCTGGATGCGCAGGTAGCGGTCGCCCTCCAGATCGCGCTGGGTGAGCTGTAGCCGGCGATAGGCCTCGAGCAGCTCCGCCACACCCTGCGCCACGTCCCAGGTCATGCGCAGCTCGGGCAGAGCGCGGGCCAGCTTGCCAAAGCTGACGCGGTAGCAGCGCGGATCCGGGCCGGCGCCTTGCGCGAACTCGAGCTCGCTGCCCGGGACCTGGGCGCGCACGATCTCGGCCACCTGCAGGATGCGGTAATTTTCGCCGGGGCGGCCCACGTTGAAGGCCTGGTTGTGCACGCGCTCGCTGGGCGCCTCGAACGCGGCCAGAAAGGCGCGCGCCATGTCGATCACGTGCAACAGCGGCCGCCAGGGCGTGCCGTCGCTCTTGAGCAGCACCCTGCCGCTGGTGAAGGCCCAGCCCGCGAGGTTGTTGACCACCAGATCGCCGCGCAGCCGCGGCGATGCGCCGTAGACCGTCGCGTTGCGCATGTAGACGGGGCAGAAGCGCGCATCGGCGAGCGCCGCCAGATCGCGCTCCACCAGCACCTTGCTCCGGGCGTACGGGGTGACGGGGTGGAAGGCTGCGCTCTCATCCAGCACGTCGTCCGGGCTGGCCGCGCCGTACACGCTGCAGGAGGAGGAGTACAGGAAGCGGTTGGCGCCGGCCGCCTTGGCCAGCTGGGCGAGCCGCAGCGAAGCGCGATGGTTGATCGCGTACGTGGACTCGGGGTTCAGGTTGCCGAGCGGGTCGTTGGAGATGGCGGCCAGGTGCGCGACACCGTCGAAGCCCTCCAGGTGCGCGGGCGTGAGGTCGCGCAGGTCGCAGCGCACCACCGGCAGCTGCGGAGCGTAGCTGCCGAAGTCGCAGCCCTCGAAGTAATGGTTGTCCAGCCCCACCACCTGGTGGCCCGCCGCCTGCAGCAGCGGTGCCATCACCGCGCCCACGTAGCCGTCGTAGCCTGTCATCAGGATGCGCATGGCATGCTCTCCGCTCTCAGGTGCCAGGCTCGCTGGACTCGGGGCGCGGGCTGCCCTCCTGAGCCGGCGCCAGCAGCTCATGTCGTTGCAGCAGCGCCGCCGCCTCGCGCACCACCTGGAACGGCAAGGCGGCGCGCTCGGCGATCTGCAGCAGGTCGCGACTGCCGTCGCTCAGCGCCAGCACCCAGAACAGCGCCAGCTGCGCCTCGGGGATGTTGCCTCCGCCCAGCGCACGGTAGACGCCGCGCCGCCCGAGCTGGGGTTCGCCGTACGGCTTGGTGTTGCGGTAGCGCCGGTTGTCATTCAGCATGCCCAGCATGAGCCGCACGAGCGAGAGCGACTCCTCGAGCCGGTCGGGGCTGACGAAGCTCAGGTCGTCGGCCGAGGTGTGATACTCGGGGAACTTGCCGTGCTGGCCGCGCATCAGCGAGCCCATGGGCAAGTTGAAGCCCGGAGAGTTGAACTGGCGCTCGTCGTAACCGTAGGGGAAGTAGTCGATCACCTGGTGGGGCAGCCCCGAGGCGCGCAGCGCATGAGCCATGACGCGATCGATCTCCCGGTCGCCGTGCAAGGTGCGCTTGTAGGTGAACGGGCTGGCGTCACCGAGACAGACCAGCGACAAGCCGTGCCTCATGTGCTGCACACGCTGGCGATTCTGCGCCAGCCAGGCGATGGCGCCGATGGTCCCGGGCACGAACAAGGCGCGCAGCGTGTAGTGCGGCGGAGCGTGCTGCGCAGTGCGCAACTGCTCTTCGAGCAGCGCCGTGGCGACCGCGATGCCGCTCAGGTTGTCGTTGCAGAGCGAAGGATGGCAGACGTGCGTCGTCAGCACGATCTCTTCCGAGCTGCGGCCCGGCACCACGCACTCGGCGTAGGTGAGGTGCCCGGGCTCCAGCGTGGAGTCGATGCAGATCTCATACTCGGGGTCGGTCAGCGTGTCCCGCTGGCGCTGGGAGAGGCAAAAGCCCCAGTCCTCGGCGTAATAGGAGGTGCGGTACGGGATCCAGTCGGGGTGCTCGGGCAGCGAGTGCAGATGGGGCTCGAGCTCGCTGCGGCGGATGCGCCGGCGCACCGGCGTGCTGTAGTTGAGCACGTGCAGGTTGGAGTGGGCGAAATCGATCACGCGCTCGCCCGACAGCCGCTCGATCCAGGCGCCACGGATGTTCCACTCGTTGGGCACGATCCAGTCCAGCACCTCGGTCCCCGTGGGCAGCTCGCTGATCTGCAGCGGCAGGCGCCGGCCGATCAGCTCCAGGGTCTGGCGCACGCCGTCGCCGCTGATGCTGCGGCAGATCGGGTAGAGCTCCCGGATCAGCTCGTACATTTCTCGTGCGGGATTGCAGGACATCGGCGGCGCGCTCAGTCGTCTTCGCCCTCCGGATGCCAATCCGGAAAGTTGCGGTCCCGCTGCGATAGCACCCGGGGCGTCTCGGGCCAGTGGATGGCGATGCCGGGGTCATCGTAGCGCACGCCCAGCCCGACCGAGGGCACATAGAACTCGCTCATCTGATAAAAGAGCTCCACGTGCGGGGTGAGCGTCAGGAAGCCGTGCGCAAAGCCCTTGGGGATGTAGAGCATGCGGTGGTTGTCAGCGCTCAGCTCATGCCCCTCCCACTGACCGAGCGTGGGTGAACCGGTGCGCAGATCCACGATCACGTCGTAGATGACGCCGCTCTGGCAGCGCACCAGCTTGGCCTCTTCATACGGGACACGGTTGTAGTGCAGGCCGCGCAGCGTGCCGCGATCGCGGTTGTATGAAACGTTGCACTGCGGGTAGCGCGCGATCAGGCCGTGCTCGCTGAACTCGCGCTCGCAGAAGGTGCGCGCGAAGTAGCCGCGAGCATCTTGCTTGAGCTCGATGTCGATCACGAAGGCGCCGGGTAGGCGGGTTTCCTTGAAAATCACGCGGTCGGGGCTGCTCGCGGCGAGTAATCTGGAGACTATGACCGGACCTCATCCGGAGAGCCAGCCCCCGGTTCGAGCCTGCCGTTTCTGCGGGGCGCCTCTGAGCCAGAGCTTCGTCGATCTGGGCAGCTCGCCGCTGTGCCAGAAGCATGTCCCGCTCGCCCGGGCGCAGGAGGCGGAGGCGTTTTTCCCGCTGCACGCCTTCGTGTGCAACGGGTGCTGGCTGGTGCAACTCGAGCAGCTGGTGGCGCCGGCGGAGATCTTCGGGGACGGCGCGTACGCGTATTTCGCGTCCTTTTCGGACTCCTGGCTGGCCCACGCCCGGAGCTACGTCGACAGCGTGAGCCGCCGCTTCGCGCTCGGGCAGCACAGCTTCGTTATCGAAATCGCCAGCAACGACGGGTACTTACTGCAGAACTTCGTGCAGCGGGGCGTGCCGGCGCTGGGTATCGAGCCCGCTGCCAACTGCGCCGCGGCGGCGCGCGCGCGCGGCGTGGAGAGCCGCGTCTGTTTCTTCGGTGAGCAGACGGCGCGGCAGCTGCTCGCCGAAGGCCTGCGCCCGGACTTGCTGCTCGGCAACAACGTGCTCGCGCACGTCCCGGACCTGAACGACTTCGTCGCCGGGCTACGGCTGCTGTTGAAGGAGGGCGGGGTGCTCACGCTGGAGTTTCCACATCTGCTGCAGCTGATCGCGCAGAACCAGTTCGACACCATCTATCACGAGCATTTTTCCTACTTCTCGTTCACGACGGTGCGTCGCATCTTTGCCCGGCACGGCCTGCGCCTGTTCGACGTGGAGCAGCTCGGCACGCACGGAGGCTCGCTGCGCATCTACGGTTGCCACGCCGGCGCCGCACATCTGGACAGTCCTCGCGTCGCGGCGCTGCTCGCGGAAGAGGCGGCCCTCGGCGTCGAGACGCCGGACTACTATTCCTCGTTCGCGGAGCGGGTGCGCGAGACGAAGCGGCGGCTACTGGAATTTTTGATCGGCGTGAAGCGCGCCGGCAAGAGCGTGGTGGGCTACGGAGCGCCGGGCAAGGGCAATACCCTGCTCAACTACTGCGGCATCCGGCGCGATTTCATCGACTACACGGTGGACCGCAGCCCGCACAAGCAGAACAATCTGTTGCCGGGCAGCCGCATCCCCATCCACGCGCCGGAGAAGATCTTCGAGACGCGGCCCGACTACATCCTGATCCTGCCCTGGAACCTACGCGAGGAAATCATGCAGCAGATGGCCGCCGTGCGCAGCTGGGGTGCCAGGTTCGTGGTGCCGATCCCGAGCGTGACCGTGTTCGAGGAGTAGGGAGCGAGTATGAAATTGGTGATCCTGGCCGGCGGCCTCGGTACCCGGCTCTCGGAGGAGACGGCGATCAAACCCAAGCCCATGGTGGAGGTCGGCGGGCGCCCCATCCTCTGGCACATCCTGAAGATCTATTCCTCGTTCGGGATCAACGAGGTGATCATCTGCGGCGGGTACCGCGCGGATGTGATCAAGGACTTCTTTCACGGCTACTTCATCCGCAATTCGGACGTCACCTTTGACATGCGCAACGACACCATCGAGGTGCACTCGGCGCACCGCGAGCCGTGGCGGGTGACGGTGGTCGACACGGGCCAGGACACCATGACCGGCGGGCGCGTGCGCCGGGTGCGCGAGCACATCGGCGGCGAACGCTTCCACCTGACCTACGGCGACGGGGTCGCCGATCTCGACATCAACGCGCTGAACGCCTTCCACGAGCGAGAGGGCGCGCTGGTGACGCTGACCGCGGTCTCGCCGCCGGGGCGCTTCGGCGCCTTGATGCTGCACGAGGGCAGTCACAAGGTGGCCTCGTTCCGGGAGAAGCCGCGCGGCGACGGCGCCTGGGTGAACGGCGGGTTCTTCGTGGTGGAGCCCGAGGCGCTCGACTACATCGCGGGGGACAGCACGTCCTGGGAGCAGGAGCCGCTGCGCGATCTGGCGCGCGACGGCAAGCTCTCGGCGTACCGGCACGACGGCTTCTGGCAGGCCATGGACACGCTGCGCGACAAGAACTACCTTGAGGAGCTGTGGGCGAAGGGGAAAGCGCCGTGGAAGCGCTGGTAGTCGCTGCCGCTGTGCGGTTGAGCCATGCGCGGAGTCAGGCTCGCTCCCGGCGCGCCGCCGCCCGCCGTGAGCGGCCGGAGCGCGACGTCTTTTGCCAGCAGGTCTGGAGGACTCGGTCCTACGAGACAGAGCGCGACCCCAGAATGTGCCCGCTCCATGGCAGCGCGCCAGCGGATCGAACCGCCGGAGACCATGAGCCAATCCGCGCAGCGCGGGCAACCCGTGCCGCGACCGCGCCGGCTCGGCGGCAAGCACGTTGCCCGGTGCCCTAGGTCCGCTGGCCAGTTCCATGGACTCTGAACACCAGTCGGTTGGCGCTCGACACAGGTGTCAGGTAAGATGTCAGGTAACCGAAATGGGGAGAACTCGGCCGCAATTGAAGCTCGCTCGCTCGCCGCTTTCGCTGGTGCTCGCGCAGGTGCGCTTCGAGCGGCTGGAGGCGATGGCCAGCTACATGCCGGCGATCCAGGACAGGCTCCGGCGCAGCGGCTATCCGATCAACAAGAGCGGGAGGGTCAAAGAGTTTCAAGTGACGGCGCAGGGGGCGCGGCAGTCCGAGCGTCCTCACTGGGAATTCCTATCCAAGGATCGACACACCGGAGTCGTGCTGAACGAAGGCTTCGTCGTCCTGCAGACCACGCGATACGAAGGTTTTGAACAGTTCCTCGATGCGTTCGTGCAAGTGACCCGTACGGTCAGCGAGGAAGTCCAAGGGCTCTATCTGCAGCGTCTCGGGCTCAGGTATGTGGACGCGATACAGGCGGGTGAGGGCGAACTCTGGAAAGACTACGTGCAGCCCGGACTGCATGGGTTCGAAGGCCAGGTCTTCGACGCTGCGTCGGTGCTGAACCTCCATCAGACGGTGGCCAGTACACGCGATGGCACGATGATCGTCCGGCTCATGCAGAACCGCGATGGCGCCCTACTACCTCCAGACCTCGTGACCACGTCCTTGGCCCAACCCAATATCCCGCCGGCAAAGCCGGGAGGCCTTGTCACGCTTCTGGACATCGATCATTTCCGTCAGCAAGACTCCGACGAATTCGACGAGAAGGCGTTCGTCGAGATGGCCTGGCGCCTCAAGAATGACTCGTACGTAGTGTTTGCCGACCATGCCGTGACGAAACACGCTCTGGAGGTATGGAGGTGACGATGCCAGCACCCGTGGATGTCGGCGTCTCGGGCACTCGTGTAGTTCGTTCGAGGTTGACCGGCGCTCAGAGTTCGACGACCGACGTCGAACCCGCGGCACGGTCTGTGCCGCCGAGAGTCTCCCTGGCATCGGTGATGATCGGGAATTCGCTCACGTCTCCGGACGTATGCGCTGAATTGCACTGGGCCATCCTGTTTCCTCAATCGTCGAGCTTGCACTCTGATCCGCTGGGGGCAGAGGTCATCCTCGCTGGACATGCGCGGGAACCCTCGCTGCTGCCCACGACCGCCGAGCAGCTGGGGAGAGTGCAAGCATTCTTCGGGCTGTCCAAGTCTCTGCTCGCCAAGGCGTGTCGTGTCCAGCGCCAGACCATCTACGACTGGTACGCTGGGAACTTTGAGGCCGAGGGCGAGAACGCGGAGCGTCTGCAGCAACTGTGGCGGCTCACCGAGCGTCTGAGCGCGAAGGGCTTGCAGTCCGTGCCCTCCACCATGGTTCAACGCAAGCGGCATGACGGCAGCACCCTTGGGGCGCTTCTTTCCGCAGAGCAGCTCGACGAGTCAGCCGTGGAACGACTCTGCGATCAACTGGGTGCCGCAACGATCGAACAGCGTGAACGCGGTGCGGCTGCGCTGCGCCGCCGGCTCGGGTGGAAGGACGCTGACGACGAGTCGCGGGCGGAGACGCTCACGTCCAATCTCGATAGCTTCGTCGACGGCTGAAGGCGACCGGGGTGGAGCCGCCGAACTCGCTGCGAACTGGCAACTGGCGCCAGGGCTCGCTCCTCGACGCTAGCGCGGTTGCCGGAGAGCTCGCCAAAGTAGGAGCCCCTTCCAGCGAGCTCGCTGTCGTCATATCCCAGGACTGTGACGTCGTTGCCGACTCGACGATCGAGCCAGCGGTAGAAATCATAGTTGCCGAGTTCGCAGAGCAGCCCGACACCGCGCTGCTCTATGGCAAGAACCCACGCCGCCTCTGCCTCCCTCTGTCGTCGGCCGCCGGCTACCTCATGCTCGACGTGCGGCACCGCTACCCGATCGGTAAGCACGCGCTCGCGGGTCACACTCCGCGGGCGGACTTGATCCTGTCCGAGAACGACGTACGAGTGTTGGCCCGCTGGCTCGGCAAGCGCTACACGCGCGACGCCTTTCCAGACGCTTTCAACGCGCGCCTGCGCCCAGCGCAGAAGGAGCTGGAGAAGATCTCCAAGTCCGCTGCGGGGCGGCACATCACGACCATCTTCGTCATGCTTGACCCCAAGGACGACGAACTCGAAGACGGCGTGGACTACCATGTGGTCCTCTGGTTTGCGTGCCAACGCGACGTCCTGGACTCAGACGCGGGGGTGGAGGCGAACCAATTCGCGAACGCCTTCAGTCATGCTCTGGAGAGCTGCCCCGGCATCGTCGTGGAGGAGGACTCGGAGGTGCGGAGTCACGACGACATCACGCTCGCCGACCTCGAGTTGATGAAGCGGTTCGACCTGGACTTTCGGAGTGAGGCCCCGAAGCCGGGCGGGAGCGCTTCGCGTGGTGGGTTGTAGGTGTGGACTGTTCCGCGAGACCGGGAGGCGCAATGCGAGCTCGGCGGAGAGCGCTCGGGCCATTCTCGGGCCAAATCCCACTCGCGAGCCGGGATCGGCGCTCCTCAGCGCGAGCCGAGAATCAGCCCTCGTCCGCGCCTGCCCGGGTCGCTACCCTGACTTCCCGCTGCCTGGTTGGTGCTCTCTCGTGGAATGGTACGGGGCATGACGACCTTGATCCACGAACGCGTCTCCCTCGCCCAGCGCGGGCAGAATCCGACCGTGATCGGTCGCATGGCATCGGGCTGGGCGGTGCTGGGGGACGCGCAGTCTCCGCGTGGCTACTGCTTGCTCTTGCCCGATCCGGTGGTGGGCAGCATCAACGAGCTGGCGGGCTCCGCGCGCGCGCAATTTCTCGCAGACATGGTCGCGATCGGGGACGGGCTGCTCGCGCTGACGGGCGCGTACCGCATCAACTATGAGATCCAGGGCAACAGCGATCCGGCGCTGCACGCGCACATCTTCGCGCGCTATCTGGCGGAGGCTGCGGAGCGGCGCGGAGGCCCGGTCTGGATGTATCCAGCGGCAGAGCGCAACGCGCAGCGCTTCGACGAGACGGCGCACGGCCCGCTGCAGCGCGAGCTCGCCGCCTGGCTGAGCCAGCGCGGCTGGCTGGCGACCTGAGTCGTTGTGCGACGGCAGTGGGCACATGCTGGAGCCGCAGCAGGGCCGGGCGGGGGCGAGCCCGGCTGAACTGCAGCGTTTTGGGGCGGTCGCGGCCGACAGGTTCTTCGCACCCTTGACGAACGAGCGCGCGCGTTGTATTAAACCATAAGGTTAATTAACCGGAAGGTTCAATACGATGCCGGCTCAGATGCACACTTCCGCGGATGCCTTGAGCGCCACGTTTGCGGCGCTGGCGGATCCCACGCGGCGGGCGATCCTGGCGCGGCTCGCCAGCGGCGAGTGCTCGGTCAGCGAGCTCGCGGAGCCGTTCAGCATGAGCCTGCCCGCGGTGTCGAAGCACCTGCGCGTGCTGGAGCGCGCCGGGCTGATCGTGCAGCGGCGCGATGCGCAGCGCCGGCCCTGCCGGATCGAGGCGGCGCCGCTGAAGGAGGTGTCCGAGTGGGCGGAGCACTACCGGCACATCTGGGAGGAGCGCTTCGATCGCCTGGACGCGTACCTCGAGCAACTCACAAAAAAGGAGAAGAGCCATGGTCGTCAGCAACGCAGTAAACCGCGATAGTTTTCAGGTCAGCACGCCGTCCGACGAGGAGATCCGCATGACGCGGCTGTTCAACGCGCCTCCGGAGCTGGTGTTCGAGGTGATGAGCAAGCCCGAGCACGTGAAGCAGTGGTGGGGGCAGCTGGGCGAGGGCTACTCGGTGCCGGTGTGCGAGATCGATCTGCGCGTCGGCGGGAAGTGGCGCTTCGTGAACCGCCACCCGCAGGGCGAGGTGTGTTTCTACGGCGAGTACCGCGAGATCAACCCGCCCGGCAGGCTGGTGTTCACGGAGATCTTCGAGCAGTATCCGGACACGGTGTCGGTGGTGACGACGGAGCTGAAGCCGGAGGGCAACAAGACGCGGCTCATCGCCACGGTGAAGTATCCCTCGCGCGAGGTGCGCGATATCGTGATGAGCAGCGGCATGGAACGCGGTGCCGCCACCAGCTACGACCAGCTCGAGAACTTGCTCGGCCGCCTGCAGTGAGTACTCGCGGCGGCGAGAGTGGGCTCGATCTGCCGCGCACCGCGCGTCGCCAGGAGGGCCATCCTGGCGCGCGACGGCGCCGCGCGGCCCGAGCCCAGCAAGACGATTGTGCTGAAGAGCTACGCTGAGAGCACGCGCAGCGGTTGCCCCGCCAGGTACGCCTGCACGTCCGCGAGGGCGTGCGTGTAGAAGACGCGGTAGGTCTCTTCCGTCACATAGCCGAGGTGCGGCGTGAGCACCGTGTTCGGCAGCTCGAGCAGGGGATGCCCGGAGGGCAGGGGCTCGCTGTCGAACACGTCCAGGCCGGCGCCGCCGATGGCGCGTGCGCGCAGCACGCTGACCAGCGCGCTCTCGTCGACGAGCGGGCCGCGCGACGTATTGATGAACAGCGCCGTCTTCTTCATCAGCGCGAGCTCGCGCGCGCCGACGATGCCCTGCGTGCGCTCGGAGAGCACCAAGTGCAGGCTGAGCACGTCCGAGCGCTGGAACAGCTCGTCGCGATCGACCAGCGCAGCGCCCGCGGCGGTGGCGCGCGCCGGCGTGCAATGGGGGCTCCACGCCAGCACGTCCATGCCGAAGGCGGCGCCGATGCGCGCGACCTGCGTGCCCAGCCGGCCCACGCCGAGCACGCCCAGCGTCTTCCCCTGCAGGCCCCAGCCGACCGACGTCTGCCAGCTGCCGGAGCGCAGCGCATGGTCCTCGAGCGGGATGTGGCGGGCCAGCGCCAGGATCAGTCCCCAGGTGAGCTCCGCGGTCGGATAGGACAGGCCTTCCGTGCCGGAGACGGTGACGCCGGCCTGCGCCGCAGCGCGCAGGTCGATCGCGGCGTTGCGCATACCGGCCGTCACCAGCAAGCGCAGTCGGGGCAGGCGGGCGAGCAAGGAGCGCGGGAACGGGGTGCGTTCGCGCATGGCCACGATCGCCTCGAAGGGCTCCAGCCGTTCGGCGAGCGCTGCCTCGTCCTGCAGGTGATCGTGGAATACGCTCACCTCGCTGCCCTCGGGCAAGGAGCCCCAGTCGGCGAAGTGGCGCGCGACGCGCTGATAGTCGTCAAGGATCGCCACGCGGATGGCGCGCGCGGCGCCCGAGCGTGCTTGCGAGATGGTCATGGAGCTTTCCTCTGGACAACGATGAGCTCGAGTCACATGCCATACTGGAGCGTGCGAGGCGGCGCCAGCTGCGCGAGGCGCTCGAGCTGCCGGGTTGCAGTCGGCCCCCTGCTCGTCCGGTCAGGCGTGCTACAACGCCGATATGGGTGAGTTCGTCGAGCTGGCGCAGTCGAGCGCGGATGCCGCCTGCTTCGAGGCCCGTGTGCTCGAGCGCCTGCAACACAGGGTGGGCTGTGACGTCGCCTTCTTCTCCACGCGCGGCGCGCAGGAGCGGCCCACGACGCTGGGGTTGAGCGAGGAGATCAGCGCGCGCGCCGTGCAGCGCGGAGCGCTGTATTTCGACGAGCTGCTGCCGGTCAAGCGCGCGGCTCTGGCCGCGCGCGGTGTCGCGGTGGACACGCACGTGCTCGGCGAGCAGCGGGTTCGGCGCACGGCGTATTTCAACGAGCTGGCGCGTTCGGTGGGGCCGAAGCATGCACAGCTCATGGCCTATGTGCCGCTGCGCGGGCAGATCGTGGCCGCGCTGATGCTGGGTCGAGCCAGCGGCGGGTTCTCCGAGGGCGACGTCCGTGCCGTGGAGGCGCTCTTGCCCGAGCTGGGCGTGGCGCGCGGCTCGTACGGGCTACCGGTGCTGTTCGAGCCGCTGCGCGTCCCCGCGCAGTCGGCGCTGGCGCGCGGGGTCGCCGCCCTGCGCGGCTACACGCTGCACGAGCAGATCCAGCTCGGCGGCATGATCGTGTGCGTGCGCGACCGCGCCGGCTATCGCGAGATGGTGGCAGCGCACGGCAGCGAGGAGCTGGTGTGGACGCGCGCGGCAGTGCGCGATCCAGCCGAGTCGGGCTGGCCGTACGTGGAGCTGCTGCATCTGGCGGCCATTCAAGCCCGTGCGCGCGCACGGGCGCTCTTCATCGGCTGTGGCGGGGCGGTGGCCCTGCGCCAGTTTGCGCGCGTGTATCCCGGCATTCGGCTCGATCTGGTCGAGCGCGAGCCCGCGGTCATCGAGCTGGCGCGCCGCTGGTATGAGCTCGACGCCATCCCGGGCCTGTCAGTGCACGTGGCGGACGGCGGCACGTTCCTGCAGCGCGCGCCCGCGAGCCGCTGGGATGTGGTGGTGGTCGATGCCTTCGATAGCTCGGAGCAGTCGTGCGCGTGGAGCGCCCCCGAGCTGGTCGCCTCGCTGCGCCGCGCACTCTGTCCGGGCGGAGCCGTGGCCATCAACGTGATCGGCGCGCTCGCTGGCGGCGGTCCAGTTCAGCAGCTGGCTGAGGCGTTGAGCCCCAGCTTCGAGGCGCTGCGCATCGTGCCGGTCCTGCATGCGGCAGAAGCCTACGCGCCGGGCGCGTTGCGCAATGTGGTGCTGGTCGCGGCGCGCGGGGCCTGAACCAGCTCGCCGAGAACGCCAGCCGGCAGTGAGAACGTTGGTTCGGCCCACGGGTTCTTCGAGCTGGACCGGCGAAAAAAATGTCGAGGGCGGTAGGTTGGCTCCGACGTCTCCTCGAGCGTGCCGGTCGGATGCCGCTCGGGGTCTTCGCGGACCTCCAACGAAGAAGCAAGGAGCCGAGACATGAAATTCATGCTGATGATGAACGCACCACGAGGGAAGAGCGGGGACTGGTCCGTGGTGAACTGGACGCACGACGAGCTGAAGGCGCACGTCGGTTTCATGGTGCGGTTCAACAAGGAGCTGCGCGCCGAGGGGGTGCTGGTCGGCGCCGAAGGGCTCGCCTCGCCGCGGGAGGCGCGCATCGTGCGCGCTGGCAAGGCGGGCGCGCCCGAGGTGACGGATGGACCGTTCGCCGAATCGAAGGAGTTTCTCGCGGGCTACTGGATCGTGGATGTCGAATCCGCGCAGCAGGCCTATGGCATCGCGGCGCGCGCCTCCGCCGCTCCGGGGCCGGGCGGCGCGCCCTTGAACATGCCGATCGAGGTGCGCGAGGTGATGAGCGGACCTCCCGTGGAGCCGTGAGCGCTGGCGGGCAGCCCGTGGCCGAGCACCTGCTGCGCGATCTGGCGCCGCAGGTGCTCGCCGCCGTGGTGCGGCGCTACGGCGACTTCGGCGCGTCGGAGGACGCGGTGCAAGAGGCGCTGCTGGTGGCCGCTCACAAGTGGCCGAGCGAAGGTGTACCCGACAACCCGCGCGCCTGGCTGATCCAGGTCGCGGCGCGGCGCATGGCGGACCAGGTGCGCGCCGAGCTCGCGCGGCGCCGGCGCGAGCTCAGCGTGTGGAACGAAGCCGCGCTGTACGAAGGCAGCGACGAGCCGGCGGTTCCGGCTCCGGACGCGGATCAGGAACCAGAACGGGAGGACACCTTGCTGCTGCTGTTCATGTGCTGCCATCCGGCGCTCACGCGCTCTTCCGCGATCGCGCTGACGCTGCGCGCGGTGGGCGGCCTCACGACAGGGGAGATCGCGCACGCCTTCCTGGTACCCGAGCCGACCATGGCCCAGCGCATCAGCCGCGCCAAGCAGCTGATCAAGAAGTCGGGCGTCAGCTTTCGCATGCCCGGCGCGGAGGAGCGCGACGAGCGGCTGGAGACGGTGTTGCACGTGCTGTACCTGATCTTCAACGAGGGTTACGCGAGTAGCAGCGGCGCGACTCTGCAACGGGTGGATCTGGCGAGCGAGGCGATCCGCCTGGCGCGCGCGGTCCGGCAGCTGTTGCCGGAAGACGGCGAGGTCGCCGGGCTGCTGGCGCTGATGCTGCTCACGGACGCGCGGCGCCACGCGCGAACGGGACCCGATGGCGAGCTCATCCCGCTCGACGAGCAGGATCGCACGCTCTGGGAGCGCGAGGCGATCAGCGAGGGGGTGTCGTTGGTCAGCGCGGCGCTGGCGCGCGGCGCGGTCGGCCCCTATCAGCTCCAGGCGGCGATCGCGGCGCTGCACGATGAGGCGGCCCGCCCCGAAGACACGGACTGGCCGCAGATCCTCGCGCTCTATGGGCTGCTGGAGCGCATGTCGGACAATCCCATGGTCACGCTCAACCGGGCCGTGGCCGCGGCCATGGTGCACGGGCCGGCGCACGGGCTCGAGCTGCTCCAGCCTCTGGAGCGCGACGCAAGGCTCGCCAGCCATCACCGCCTCGCCGCGGTACGTGCGCACCTGTACGAGAAGCTGGGTGACAAGGCCGCCGCCATCGCGCAGTACCGCCTGGCCGCCGACCGCACCTCGAGCATTCCCGAACGGAACTATCTGCTCCTGAAGGCCGCCCGGCTGGGGCAAGCGGACTGAGCTCGACGGGTGAGCTCAGCCGCGCAGGCTCTGCCGCAGCTCGATCACGTTGGCGTCGGGATCGCGCACGAACAGCGAGAGGCCGGGGCCGAGCTGCTTGGGCCCTTCGGTGATGGGGATGCCCTGCGCGCGCAGCTGGGCCGCCGTGTCTTCGATCGAGCGCACGCGCAGCGCCACATGGGTATAGCCCGGGTACTTTTCGCTGATATCCATCAGCCGGTTCTTGCCGTCGAACCCCGGCGTGGCGTTGACGATCAGGTTGAGCTCCACGCCGGCGTCGTTGACCAGGATCAGCACCGCCGCCGCCGGCTCGCGGTACACCACCCGGAAACCAAAGCGCGCGTAGAACTCGACCGCCCGCGACTCATCGCTGACACGGATCCCGATGTGGTCCACCGCTTCGATCTGCATGCGCCGAGCTTAAGCTCCGAGCCGCCGGCAGGGCGAGGGCAATCGCGCGACGTTTTGCCACGCCAGAACGTCTTCCATCCCTTCAGGCGCTCGTCTTTCGGGCCGTTGTATCACCCCGGGGGTGGCGGAGGATCGATGGCAGGACGGGTAAAGCAACTGATCGATGAGTTGATGGAATTGCGCGGCGCCAAGAACGAGGGCGTCGCGCACTTCATGCGGGCCCATCTGATGCTGCTCGGCATCGATCCCTCGCGCTACACGGAGACCTCCCCTGACGACCTGCAAAAGGAGCGTCAGCTGGAGGAAATGATCAACGACTTTTCCCGACAGCGGAGGGAGCAATGAGCGTGAAGGTAGGCGTTTCACAGGGCACGCCGCCGGATGTGTGCGCGCGTGAGCTCAAGGCCGCGGTCGCGGACGTCGATCCGGCCCTGGTCGTGTTCTTTGCCACACCGAATCGTGACCCGGAGCAGCTCGGCGCCGCGCTCGCCCGCGAGTTCGGCTCGGTGCCGTCGCTCGGTTGTACCACCGCGGGCGAGATCGCGACCGGGCGCATGTTGAAGGACTCGGTGGTGCTGATGGCGCTCGGCAAGGATGTGGTCGAGCAAGCGCACGTGCGCCGGCTGACTGCTTCGGTGGCGGCCTCCGAGGTGCGCCGCGCCGTCGACCAGCTGGGCCGCGACGTGGGCCAGCCGCTCGCGCGGCTCAACCCGGAGCGCTACGTCGGCCTGGTGTTGCACGACGGCCTGAGCGGCTCGGAAGAGCGCGTGATGTCGCAGCTGTGCCAGCTCACCAACGTGCCCTTCGTCGGCGGCAGCGCCGGCGACGAGCTGAAGTTCGAGCGGACCACCGTGTTCGAGAACTTCAAACCCTACTCGGGCTCGAGCCTGCTCTGCCTGCTCAAGCCGGCGCGGCCCTATACCATCCTCAAGACCCAGAGCTTCGTCGTGCGCAGCGAGGAGCTCACGGTGACCGAGGTGGACGAGGCCCGGCGCATCGTCAAGGGCTTCAACGGCAAGCCCGCCGCCCGTGAATATGCCGAGCGCCTCGGGGTACCGCTGGCGGACGCGGCGAAGTACTTCCGCCGGCATCCGCTGGGCGTGGTGATGAGCGATGGCGAGCCGTTCGTGCGCGGCCTCGCCAAGGTCGAGGGCGACGCGATCCTGACCTTCTGCCAGATCCAGGCGGGCACCAACGTGCGCATCCTGGAGGCCCGCGATATCGTCGAGCGCACGCGGAAAGATCTGGCCGCGGCCATCGAGCGCCTCGGCGGCGTCAAAGCCATCCTGGACTTCGACTGCGTCGAGCGCTCCGGCGAGCTGATCCGCCTGGACCAGTGCGAGGAGTACGGGCACGTGTTCGACGGCCTGCCGACGGTCGGTTTCAACACCTACGGCGAGTCGTACATCGGCCACATCAATCAGACGGCGACGATGTTGCTGCTGAACTGAGCCGCTGCTGGATCGTGCCGCCGGCGGAGGCGCCGGCGGCGGAGGGGCCTCAGGGCAGGGGCGTGAACTCGCTGTCGCACTTGCCGGCGTTGCAGACCGGGCGGGTCAGGCCAGGCAGCGGCGGGAGGCAGGGCGGCGCCGGAAGCGGCGGGCACGGCCGCTGAGCGAACTCCGTGCACAGGCGCTCGTCGATGTCCTGGATGCCGCTGCTCAGCTGAGCCTCGCGGTCCGCGCGCACGCTGATAGAGGTGGGGCCGCAGCCGTCGACGCAGCTCACGTCGGCTGGGATCAAAGTGCAGTCCGCATCGCTCGTGCAATCGCGCGCCTCGTCGAGCAGAGCGCTGATCTGCTGTCCGATCCGCTTCGGGAAGTCAGCGCACCGGAGCTGCCCGCAGGTCCCGTCGTTGCAGGCGATCGTATTGAAGAGCAGAGGACAGCCCGGAGGCCCTCGCCCTGGACAGCGGCTGGTGAGCTCGGCACACACCGGCGCTGTACTCTCCAGGAGGGCCCGCTGCGCGGCTTGCAGCCCCGCCACGGACGAGATGGGTCCGCCGCACGTGTAGTAGCAGCCGACGGCACCGGTCGTCGTGCAGTCGCTGTCCACCTGGCAGGCCTTGCTGGCGGCGGTGTACTCGGAGTCCACCTGATCGCGCAGCAGCTGCTCCAGCCCATCGCAGGACGTCGCCGCGAGTCCACCCGTGTTCGTGGCGCCGCTCGCCGCTGCCGAGACGCGCACGGTCTGCGAGCGCCCCACGCTCGACACCGTGACCTCGTATTCGTCTTCCAGCGTGCCGGGCACGCTCACGCTGACCGAGCCGTCGCTGCCGGCGCTGGCTTCGGAGCGCGCGCCGCTGCGGGTGTTGGTGACCGACACGCTCGCGCCCGGGCTGACCGCACCGGGATCGCCGACGACGAGCACTCCGTCCTCGTGCAACACGACGTGCAGCTTCTGCTGCTCGACGACGGGCGGGTTGCCCGTCTCGGTGCCGTGCTCGACGGCGCCGCCGCAGTGGTTCAGGAGCGGCGGGCTGATGGCGATCAGGAGCCAGGGCAGGCAGTGGGCGATGCGGAGCTGTTTCATGCGGACTCCTCGGTATCGGGCGGGGCTGGTGGCTCGTCCCTGGCGGTGTCTTTGCTCAGGGGAAAGAGCTGAAAGTTGACTTGCACGACCTGGCTGGGCTGGCTGTCGCTCTCGGCCAGCTCCAACAGTTCGCGGCGGAACGCCTGGATGCGCTCCTTCAGGCGGGCGATCCCGCTCGAGCCCAGGCACAGTGTGAGGGACGAGATGTCGCGCTCGTCCGCCGGGACCAGCGCCATGGCCGCGGTCGCGCGCTGCATCATCTCGGCGTGGTAGTTGGTGATGTGCATGCCGACCGTCTCCGGCCCGGTCGAGACGACGCGCGCCGCCTGGCGCAGCCGACCGTCGGGGCCGCGCTCCAGCAGGCCCAGCTCGAGCAAGACGTCGAGCGCCTCGCGCGCTTCGCTGGGCTTGATCGGCGGCCAGAGCCGCGCGGCGATCCACTCCGGATCCTCGCGGAAGGTCGCGCTCAGGGCCAGCTCGCGGATCGCCGGTAAGTAGCCGCGCGAATGGTAGGCCGCCTCGCTCAGCTCCAGCTTCTGCGCGCGCCGGTAGCGCCGGAAGCCGCTCAGCTTCTGGTAGTGCTGGTTGCGCTCGTGATTGTCGGAGGCCTGGTTGAAGGCGACCAGCGTCACGAAGAAGTCCGCCGCGTCCGCGCCGAGGCCGCAGGTCTCGGCGAAGCGGCGCGCCATTTCGCTGGTCAGATTGCGCCGGCCCTGGATGACCAGCTGCAGGTAGTTGGGGGCGCCCAGCCCCGCGGCGCTGGCGAAAGCTCGATAGGAGAAGCCCTGCGGCTTCTTGTGCTCGTAGTACGCCGCCAGGAAGGCCCGGTAGTCATGGTACCGGAACACATCGATCGGGCAGCGCAGCCGCTTGCGTGGCTTGGGTGGCACACGGATGGATCTCCCACGGCGTATCTCGCCGCGCTAGCCGAAGTGCCGAAAAGCGTATTCTGGAGAATACGGGTGCTGGCTATTAAATTAGCAATATCGAGCGGTTGTTGGATCGCCGGGGAGCGCTAGTGCTCCCCGCGCGAGCCATTGCATACGCGAGCTCAATTGCCGGCGTCGCTGCCGCTGTCTGCTGCGCCGGAGTCGGTGCCGGCGTCCACGGGCGACGGGGGCAGCGCGCCGCCCGCGCCGCCGTCGGGGGAGACCGGCGCTCCGTACACGGGCTGCACCTGGCCGCCACCACCGCCGCCGGCCGTGCTTGCTCCTCCGGCAGTGCCCCCGCCGTTGCCCGCGACGCCGCCGTTGCCGCTGCCCCCACCCGAACCGCCCACGGCCGGCGCGCCGTAGATCGGGACGGCGTTTTCCTCGGTGCCGCAGGCCTGGCCCGCGATCGTGAGCCCCAGCGCGAACAGCGTTGCCCGCTTCACGCCGCGCGCCAGCGCCGCCTCGCGCACGGCCGGCTCGGGCGTGCGCTCGGCTCCGCAGAAATGGCACTGGGTCTCATGGCGCCGCAGGTGGCGGCGGCAGACGGTACAGGGAACGAGCGATACCATGTGTTTCTCCGTGTCAGGTCGGTGAAGCGGCGGTCGGGGTGTCGAACGGCTCGCAGACGAGCTCGAACAAACCGTGATCAAATGGGGCGCCGGGAGCGCGTTCGCGCAGCACCACGCGCTCGCGCAACCCCGCGCGCTGCAGCTCCAGCGCGCGATGATGACAGTAGGGGTTGTTGCCGGGCTTGCCGAACAGGCTGTGGGTCATCCAGGTGCAGCCGCTCATGCATTCCGGCGCGTAGTAGCACTCACGGCAGTAGCCCCACAGATCGTCCGGCGTGCGATCCCGCGTGTGGCGCAGCGGCGCGGAGCGCTCCCACACATCGCGCAGCGAGCTGTGCCGCACGTTGCCGCCGCCCCACTCGTTGGTATGCAGCGAGGGGCAGCCCTTCACCGTCCCGTCCGCCTCCAGCCCGAGCGTCGACTTGCCGGCGCCACACGAGCCCGAGTGTTGCAGCGGCATGCGCTGCCGGAGCAGCTCCTCGTAGGGGCCGAAGTAGCCCACGTTATTGCCGGGGAAGAGCCGCACGCCGGCCGCCTCCGCGCGCGGCTGCAAGCCAGCGAGCAGCGGAAACACCTCCAGCAGCTCGTAGGGCTGCAGCAAGATCTCCGGCCGATCCGCGGCCCGTCCCATCGGCACCGTCATGGCCAGCTGCCAGGCATGAGCGCGCTGCTCGATCAACACCTCCAGCAGCTCCGGCAGCTCTCGCCAGGACCAGCGGTTGATCTGCGTGTTCACCGAGACCGGGATCTGCGCCGCGCGCGCTGCCTCCAGCGCGCGCAACGCCGCCTGGTAAGCGCCCTTCAGCGCGCGCAAGCGATCGTGCGTCGCTTCCAGCCCGTCCAGCGACACGCTCACGCTCATCAGCCCCGCCGCGGCCGCCTGCTGCGCCCGCTCGTGTGTCAAGCCGCGGCCGCCCGTCGTCATCGTGCAATCCATGCCGTGCCGGCGCACGGCCGCGATGATCTCCAGCCAGTCCGGACGCAGGTAGGCCTCACCCCCGATCAGCGTGACCTCCTTGATGCCTAGATCCGCCATCTGGGCGACCAGGTCCAGGCACTCGGCGGTGCTCAGCTCGTCGGAGCGCGCGTGGCCGGCGCGCGAGCCACAGTGGTGGCAGCCGAGGTCACAGCGCAGGGTGATCTCCCACACGGCGTAGATCGGGCGCACGCGATCGACGGCGCGCGTCTGCTCGGCGAGCGGCCGTTGCCCCGTGCCTGCCCAGATCGGCAGGCGCACCGGGCCGGCGCGACGCGCGGCTTCGGGATCGCTGGACATCGTGGCAAGCTTACGACCGACTCTCGATCGGGGCCAGGAACCGCGGGCGCGAAACAGCGCTGCTCGAGGCACGGAACGAGCCCCCCGTGCCGCTCCCCGACTCTGGGCCGAGCTGATACACAGCGCGCATGCCTACCGCCGACCTCCAGTGCCGCTGCGGATCCATTCAGCTCGAAGTCAGCGGACCCGCGATCGCCCAGTTCTTCTGCCATTGCGACGACTGCCAGGCGCTGCACGGAGCCGCCTACGTCCCGGAGTCCGTATATCCCGCGGAGGCCGTGCGCATCACCCGCGGCACCCCGTTCAGCTGGACCCTCAAACGCAACCCTCGCTTCGGCTGCCCCCGCTGTGGCACGCGCCTGTTCATCGAAGTCGTGTCTCAGCGCCTGCGCGGCGTGAACGGCTACTTGCTGCCGCCGGGTGAGTTCGAGCCCACCTTCCACATGCACTGCCGCTTCGCGGTGCGCCCGGTGATCGATGCGCTGCCACACTACGCGGGCCGTCCGGCGCTCTTCGGCGGCAGCGACGACGTGGTCGCCTGGTGACGCTGGCACTCGGCCCGCAGCGGCGGTCCAATGGCGCGCGCGTCGGTGGCCACAAAATGGCTGCAAGCCGCTCCTTCAGTGAGAAAGAGCGGCTTGCTGTGTGGTGACTCGCCGGTTTCGCGGGCGCGACCGGCGAGCGAGCTAGCAATTACCAGCGCTTCGAGCCGCCGCCGTCGCGGCGCTGGGGCCGACCGCCAGCGCTGCGCCCACCACCACCGCCGCCACCCTCACGGGGACGCGCGATGTTCACGGTCAGGGTACGGCCGCCAAACATCATGCCGTTCATCGTGTCGACGGCCTGCTGGGCCTCCGCGCTCGAGCCATATTCCACGAAGCCGAAGCCGCGCGACTGGCCGCTATCGCGGTCCATCACCACGCTGGCGGACTCGACATGACCGTAGGGAGCGAACGCGTCCCGCAAGTCCTGATCGCCAGTGGTGTAGGAGAGATTGCCCACGTAAAGCTTGTTGCTCAATTTGTGCCTGTTTCCAATGATACGCCTCAAGACCCTCGGACAAAACGCGCGGCGCGATGCTTTTCCCGACGTGCTTCCCATCAGCGGGAAGCCACAGCTCCAGATTCAAGCTCGCACGGCGGACCGAGGGGCCACGTTTCTGATTGCAGGCAGACGCAGCCTATCACGATTTTCGCCGGGTGCAAAGGAAGCTCGACGGCTCGAGCCTCGGCCGCGCGTTGGGCACATTCTGGAGTGCAGCGGGGCCGGGCAGGGGGCGAGCCCTTCTGGGGCGCGAAAGCTCGGGGGTGCCGCTGCACTCGCAGCGTTGGACGCCTGCGCCGGCCTTCAGAACTGGCTGAAGAAGCTCCAGATCCGTGGCGCTGATTGCGGCGCTGGCATGTGCCCGCCGTTGAACTCGCACCACGTCACGGGATGGCCTTCGGAGCAGCCCTGGAAGCTCAGGCAACCGTCGCTCTCGACGGCCATGGCCGCGGGCTGGCAGCCGTTGCGCCCGGCGACGACATCGCGCGCGCGGACGCCGTTGGCGATCGGCACCACCGTGTCGGTCGTGCCATGGAAGCCGAACATGGCGATCGGCGTGTCGCCATTTTCGCAGCCGCTATACAGCGCCCCTGACATCGGGGCGATGGCACGGAATACGTCGGCGCGGCCGCAGGCGATGGCATAGGACATCATGCCGCCGTAGCTGAAGCCGGTGGAGAAGATGCGGGTCTGGTCGATGCAGAGCTCGCCCTGGAAGCGAGCGAGCATCGCGTCGAGGAACGCGATGTCCCGACCGCCCGTGTTGGCCCAGCCGTTGTCGATGCCCTCCGGCGAAACGAAGATCGCGGAGTCCTGCGCGAGCTGGCGCAGGCCGTAGTAGTTGTTCGCGGTCTGTTGCGCGGTGCCGCCGCCCGGGTGCCAGGTGAACACGAGGCGGTACGGCCGCGTCGCGTCGTAGCCCTGGGGCAGCGCCAGGATGTACTCGCGGGGAGTGCCCGCGACATCGATCGTAAAGCGCCCGCTGGCGACCGTCGCCGTCGAGCCGCAGCCAGCGCTGGATACCGGCGTGCCCATTGCGCCTGGAACCATTGCCCCTGGATCAGCTGCGCCCGGCGCTTCGGCCATCGGATTCGCTGCCGGCGCTCCCACCGGCTGGCTCAGATCGACGTTCATGGGCGGAGCTTCGCTCGCGCCGTTGGCGGCCGGCGTCGGCGCTGCAGTGGCGGCTTCGTCCGTGGCGGGCTGGGACGAGCTGCCCGGCGAGGACTCGGCAGGCGTCGCTGGAGCGGTGTTGGTCAGCGGCGGAGCCGAGTCGTCGCTCGAGCAGGCTGCCGCGAACAGCACGCTCAACGAGAGCGCGCGCAATGTCAGCTGGTGCATGTTTGTCTCCGTCCACCCCCGTAGAGCCATCACGGGTCCACGTTGCTTCCCCGTACCGGGCGAGTCAAGGCGGCTGGATTGCACAAGGACAGCGAAATTGCCGCCTGCAACAGCCAAAATGCGTCACGCTAAATGCGATCTTGCGTCTCAACCCGGAGTCGCCGAGGCGTACACGTATCCGCGCGGCTGCGACCGGCGCGATCTGCCCGTCGCCGCAGATGCGCGCGCTCACCCTGCGCACGGAGTCACGCCCGCATCGCCTGTACGGGATCGAGCCGCGCCGCGCGCAAGGCCGGCCACAATCCGCCGAGCAGACCGACGACGGCTGCGCCGGCGACGGAGCCCAGCAGAAAGCCCAGGTCGGGCCGGAAGCGGAAGGCGACCTCCTGATCGGTGGCGAAGTTGACGGCGTTGAAATCGAGCAGCGGCGTCAACAGGGCCAGGCCGACGCCCAGCGCGCTGCCCGCCAGCGCGAGCGCCAGGGACTCCAGCAGAAATGCCGCAAGGATGCTGCGGCGCCGGAAGCCGAGCGCACGCAAGACGCCGATCTCCGCGCGGCGCTGCACGACCGAGGTGTAGGCGACGATCATCGTGCCCAGGATCGCGCCGAGAGAGACGATCAGCGCTTCGGCGGCGCCGATCAGCGTGACCACGTCCGCCAGGCCCTGCGCCATGCGCCGGTAGTAGCCGCTCTCGCGCTCCACCGCGAGGCCCGTCTGTTTCTCGGCGAGCAGGGGCGCGGCGAACGTGTCGAAGTGCTCGGGACTCTCCAGCTCGGCCGTGATCGAGGAGTAGGAGCCGGCCATGTCCAGGGCGCTCCGGGCGTTCTCCAGATCGACCCAGACCTCCGACTCCAGGGCGGACCCGCCGCTCTCGAACTCTCCGACCACGTGCATCGGCCGCCCCGCGATCAACTCGAAGCTCGCTCCCAGCGCCAGGCCCTCGAAGCGGCCCGCCACGCCGCGGCCGACGATGGCTTCGGCCGTGCCGGGCTTCAGCATGCGCCCCGCCACCAGCCGTACGCTCGGGCGCAGCTGCAGCACGTTGGCGCCCACACCCCGGATCAGGCTCTGATCATCCGCGAGCCAGGCCTCCTTCTGCTCGCGCGGCGCTACCAGCTCGTGATGCATCGCGATGAACGGCACCGGGTCCATGGCGAACGAGCCAAAAAACATGTCGGGCTTGGCCTCCAGCGCCAGCCCCGCGAAGCGTGCGCCCGTCGCTTGCCGGACGCCGGGGTGGGCGCGGATCTCGTCGCCGTAGCGCGCCGGCAACAGCACCCCCCAGCCCGTGCGCGGCTGCGTGAGCACGCGATTGTTGGGCGAGTCGCGCACCTGCCGCTCCTGCGCTTCGACCAGCGTGCGCGGGAACACGAACGCCGCCAGCAAGATGGCCACCGTGACCACCGTCATCAGCGTGCGCACGGGGGACCGAACGGAATTGCGAAGCACGAGCCGACGGAAGCGCATCCAACCTCGTGACAGTGCACATGTCCGCTGTCGACACTCTCAGCCTGACACGGGCGCGATGTCGCGCCTGGATCATTGAAACGAGCTGGGAAGCCCAACTCCACTTCGCGAAGTGAATCTGAACGCTCGACCAGGCTGGAAATGGAATGCCGCGCCGCGCTGCGCAGCGGCGCGCGCTGAGCAGTTTACGCCCCGGGCTCGAGCGTCTATTCCCGCGCGACGCCTGCAACGCACACAGGAAGCCTCCGCGTGAAACCACATCGCTTTGTGATCGCCCTGCTCTGCCTCAGCTCGACCGCCTTCGCCGAGAAGCCGGCGAGTCCGCCCTACCTCGAGCCGGGCCTCGCACCCGAGCGTCGCGCTGCCGATCTGGTTTCGCGCATGACGCTGGAGGAGAAGGTGTTGCAGATGCAGAGCACCGCTCCCGCGATCGAACGCCTGGGGGTGCCGGCCTACAACTGGTGGAACGAAGCGTTGCACGGAGTGATGCAGGGCCGCGCCAGCGTCTTTCCGCAGGCGATCGGCCTGGCCGCGACCTGGGATACCGAGCTCATGTATCGCGTCGCGGACATCATCTCCACGGAAGCGCGCGCCAAGTACCATGACGCGCTGAAGAAGCCGGCCCCGCCCGTGCCGAGCTGGCAGGGGGCGTACCCGGGCCGCAGCGCAGGCCTCACCTACTGGTCGCCGAACATCAACATCTTCCGCGATCCGCGCTGGGGGCGAGGGCAGGAGACGTACGGTGAGGACCCGTACCTGACCGCGCGCATGGGCGTCGCCTTCGTGACCGGGCTGCAGGGCAAGGATGCGCGCTACCTGAAGGTCGTGGCCACACCCAAGCACTACGCCGTGCACAGCGGGCCCGAGCCGGAGCGGCACGAGTTCAATGCCAAGGTCAGCGAGGCGGACCTGGTGAACACCTACCTGTCGGCGTTCCGCGCGACGGTGGTCGAGGGCAAGGCCGCCTCCGTGATGTGCGTCTACAACGCGGTCAACGGGCCTCCGGGCTGCGCCAGCACGGACCTGCTGCAAAAGCGGCTGCGCGACGAGTGGGGGTTCCAGGGCTACGTGGTGAGCGACTGCGGCGCCGTCAACGACATCCACGCGAACCACAAGTACAAGCCCACATTGGGCGCCGCGGCGGTGGCGGCCGTGAAGGCCGGCACGGACCTGACCTGCGGCACCGAGTACGCGTCGCTGGTCGAGGAAGTGAAGGCGGGACACATCGCCGAAGCCGAGCTCGATCGCTCGCTGGCGCGCCTGTTCGTGGCCCGCTTCCGGCTGGGCATGTTCGATCCCGAGGAGCGCGTCCCGTACTCGAAGATCCCCATCTCCGTGAACGACTCGGCTCCGCACCGCAAGGTGGCGCGCGAGGCCGAGCGCAAGGCGATCGTGCTGCTGAAGAACGCCGGCGGGCTGTTGCCCCTGGGCGCGTCCGTGCGCAAGATCGCCGTGATCGGGCCGTCCGCGGACGACCCGATCGCGCTGCTCGGCAACTACCACGGCATCTCCTCGCAGCAGGTGACGCCCTTCGAGGGCATCGAGCGGCAGTTCAAGGGCGCGCGCGTGCGCTACGCGCTCGGCGCCACCTATACCTCGAGCACTCCCGCCTTGCTGCCGGCCTCGCTGCTGGCGCCGCCGAAAGCGGAAGGGCGCGGCCTCGTCGCCGAGTACTTTGACAACCCCGACCTGCAGGGTGCCCCCAAGCTGCGGCGCACCGAGTCGCGCCCGTACTTCGACTCGGCCATGGAAGACCCTGCCGTGCTCGCGGCGATCGGGCGTGAGAAGTACTCGCTGCGCTGGACCACCACGCTGACCGCGCCGGCCACCGGCGAGTACGAGCTCGGGCCGCGGCTCGGCGTGTGGAACCGCACCGCCACGGCCAAGCTGTTCATCGACGACAAGGAGGTCCATCTGGATGCCGGCGACGGCGCCTCCACGCAGATGACCTCGACGCAGACCAACCAACCGCCGCGGCGCAACGCGCTGCGCGCGCGCATCAAGCTGGAGGCAGGCCACAAATACGCGCTGCGCGTCGAATATCGCCAGCCCGGCCCCGGTGGCACGCTGCAGCTGCGCTGGCAGCCACCGGCGGCCTCGACGCTGTCCGAGGCGGAGTCGCTGGTGAAGGAGTCCGACGTCGCGATCGTCTGCGTCGGCCTGAGCGCGGAGCTGGAGGGCGAGGAGATGCGCGGCGTGAACATCCCCGGCTTCCTGGGCGGCGACCGCACCACGCTCGACCTGCCCGAGCCCCAGGAGCGGCTGGTGAAGGCGGCGATCGCGACCGGCAAGCCCGTGGTGGTCGTGCTCACCAGCGGCAGCGCGCTCACCTCCAGGGCTGCCGTGAAGGACGCGGCCGCGCTGCTCCAGGCCTGGTACGGCGGCGAAGAGACCGGCTCCGCGCTGGCGGAGACGCTGGCGGGAGTCAACAATCCGGCGGGGCGCCTGCCCGTCACCTTCTACCAGAGCGTCGAGCAACTGCCCCCCTTCAGCGACTACGCGATGAAGGGCCGCACCTACCGCTACTTCAAGGGCGAGCCGCTGTATCCCTTCGGCTTCGGCCTCAGCTACTCCAGCTTTGCGTACTCCGATCTGGTCGCGAAGCGCACGCCCAAGGGCGCCGAGGTCCGCGCCACGGTCAAGAACACCTCCCGGCGCGACGGCGATGAAGTGGTGCAACTCTACGTCGCGGGCGGGCCCGAGCCCGACGCGCCGATCCGCAGCTTGCGCGGCTTCCAGCGCGTGCGGCTGCGCGCCGGCGAGAGCCGCCAGCTGAGCTTCACCGTACCTGCCGACGACCTGCCCAAAGCGGCCGGCGTCGAGCTCAGCGTGGGCGGCGGCCAGCCGCTGCCCGGCGCAACCTTCGTCAAAGCGGCCTTGCCGGCGCCGGAGAAGTGAACCCGGGCTTCGAACTGAGCGGCGCCCGCGAAGCTCGCGGGCGCACGCTCACGAACCCGGCGCGGTGCTCGCGACCGTGAAGGTGCAGGGCTCGGCACCCCACGACTCCGCGCGACCCCAGGACTGCCCACCTCCCGAGGTCGGAGCGTCGCGTTTACCAAAGAGCGCTGAGGACGCGCCCGACCGCCGAGCAACCATGATGGCACTTTACGGCGAAAACTGCCATCATGGTTTACATGTTTCCGCGCCGGCTCGAGCTCCCCAAGTCTTCGTTTTTCCTGCTCGGCCCTCGCGGGACGGGGAAAACGACCTGGGTTCAGGCGCAGCTGCCGCGCGCGCACCGCGTGGACCTGCTCGATGAGGCGCGCTATCAAGGATACCTGGCCGATCCGAGCCTCTTTGCGGCGGAGCTGCGCGCCGTGCCCGCCGCCAGCTGGGTCGCCGTCGACGAGGTGCAACGGCTGCCCGGGCTGCTGAACGAGGTGCATCGCGCGATCGAAGAGCGGCGCCTGCGCTTCGCTCTGACCGGTTCGAGCGCGCGCAAGCTACGTCGCGGAGGGGTCAATCTGCTCGGGGGTCGTGCCCGTCAGCTGACGATGTTCCCCTTCGTGCCAGAAGAGCTCGGACCGGACTTTCGCCTGGAGCGGGCGCTGCGGCACGGGACCCTGCCCTTGGTATGGGACTCGCCGGAACCCGAGCGGACGCTCGAGGCCTACGTTCAGACTTACCTCAAGGAAGAAATCCAAGCGGAAGGTGCCGCCAGAAACCTGGCGGGCTTTGCCCGCTTCTTGCCGATCGCCGGCTTGATGCACGGTCAGGCGTTGAATGTGTCATCGATCGCGCGGGATGCAGGCGTGGCTCGTCAAACCGTGGCCGGGTACGTGCAGATCCTGGAAGACACCCTGCTGGCCACGACCGTCGGCGCCTTCGAAGCCCGCCTCCGGATCCGCGAGCGCCGGCACCCCAAGTTCTACCTGGTAGACCCGGGGCTCGCGCGGGCAGTGAAACGGCAGCTCGGTCCGCTGACGGCGGAAGAGCGCGGGCCCTTGCTCGAGGGATTCGTCCTCCTGCTGCTGCGCTTTTATCAGGAGCGGACAGCCCTGTGCGAGGACATTGGCTACTGGGCGCCAGCCGAAGCGCAGTCGACGGAGGTCGATTTCGTGCTCACGCGCAAGCGCGCTCGCTTAGCGATCGAGGTCAAGGCGACGCGCACGTTGCGTCCCGCGGATATGCGCGGCTTGCGCGCCATCGCCGATCTACCCGGGCTGCGTCGCCGCGTACTCGTCTATCTTGGCCAGCAGCCGCTCGCGACTCCGGACGGGATCGACGCATGGCCGATCGCTCATCTGGCTCGTACCCTTGCTGAAGGAGCGCTCTGGCCCTGAGCGGCAATGGTCGCTCGTGGCACACCGGGCAAGCCCCCATGACGAGCAGGGCGAGCCGCACGGCGGGCATATTCTGGAGTCGCCCGCCATCGTGAGCGGCCGAGCCCTCCACGAATCCGGGGCAGTTGCGCGCGAGCACGCGGGCGCTCTCTGGCGCCAGTGCTCCACCTGTGCACGTCCCTGCGCTGCACCGCGATGAGCCGCGTGCCCTCCGATATGGAGCTCGAGCAGGCGCTGCCGGGGCCAGCGGGGCAGCAGGCAGAGCAGATCGTGGATCAGCTACGAGGCACGGTAACCGATGCTTTGGCCTTGTCCTCGACGCAGCTCCCGCTCGGGAACGTGATCTGAACACTTGACCAGTGCCGGCGGGCAGCCTATCCTGGGCTTGTCACCATGCTGAGCTGTCTCAGGATTCGGGATCTCGCCATCATCGACGAGCTGGAGCTGGAGCTCGGACCCGGGCTCAACGTGCTGACGGGCGAAACCGGCGCCGGCAAGAGCATCCTGGTGAGCGCGCTGGAGCTGGTGCTGGGCGGCAAGGGCCGTCCGGAGCTGGTGCGCAGCGGCGCCAAGGACGGCGAGGTCGAGGCGCTGTTCAGCGTGCAGGGGGACGCGCGGCTCGCGCGCTCGCTCGCAGAGCTGGAGCTGGATGCGGTGGGAGAGGGGGAAGAGGCGGAGCTGGTGGTGCGGCGCGTGCTGTCCGCGAGCGGGCGCACGCGCGGCTTCCTCAACGGCAGGCTCGTGCCGCAGCAGGTGCTGGCGCGGCTCACGCGCGGGCTGACGGACATCTCGTCGCAGCACGAGCACCACACGCTGAGCGATCCGAGCACGCACCTCGGCTATCTCGATGCGTTTGCCCACGCCGGCTCGCTGCGCGAGCGGCTGGCGCGGGCCTACCAGGAGCTGCGCCAGGCGGCTGCGCTGCTGCGCGACTGTGAGGCGCGCGGGCAGGACCGCGAGGCGCGGGAGAGCTTCCTGCAAGCGCAGCTGCAGGAGATCGATGACGCGGAGCTCCGAGCAGGCCGGGACGGCGCGCTGGATGAAGAGCAGGAGCTGGAGCAGCGTTGCCGGCGGCTGCGCAGCGTCGAGGCGTTGCTGCGGCTCACCGGGCAGGCCGCGGAGCTGTTGTACGAGCGCGACGATTCGGTGGTCGACGGCTTGGCGCAGGCGGCACGCAATCTGGGCGAAGCCGCGGAGCTGGACCCTCAGCTCGCGCCGCTCGCGGCGCAGCTCGAAGCGCTGCGCGGTCAGCTGGCGGACGCCGCGCGCGAGCTGGGGCGGCATGTGCGCGCCGTGCGCCCGGATCCGGATGCGCTGCAGCGCGCCGAAGAGCGGCTGTATCAGCTGGCCAAGCTCAAGCGCCGCTACGGCGGCAGCCTCGAGGCGGTGCTCGCGCATCGCGGCGAGTGCCAGGCGGAGCTCGATGCTCTGAGCCGTTACGACGAGACGAGCGAAGCCTTGCAGCTCGCGCTCGCGCGCTCGCTCCAGGCCGCGGAGGCGCTGGCGCGCGCCTTGAGCAGCGAGCGGCGGCTCGCCGCCGGGCGCCTCGGCGCGGCGATCAGCCAGGAGCTGGATTCGCTGGGTATGGGCGGCGCTCGGGTGGTCGTCTCGCTGCGCTCCTTGGGGTTGCCCGGAGCACCAGCGGCAGGCACGGTGAGCCCGGGGCTGCCCCGCGCTCTCTCGGGCGAGGCCACGGAGTTCTTGATCGATGGCGTGCCGCTCTCGTCCGATGGGCTGGAGCGCGCGGAGTTCTTGATCGCGCCCAACCGCGGAGAGGAGGCGCGCTCGCTGCATCGCGTGGCGAGCGGCGGAGAGCTCAGCCGCGCCATGCTGGCCATCAAGTGCGTGCTGGCCGATCTCGGTCCCGCCGGCATGTATGTCTTCGACGAGATCGACACCGGCGTCGGCGGCGGCATGGCGGAGATCATTGGCCGCAAGATCCGCAGCGTGGCACGGCACCGCCAGGTGCTGTGTATCACGCATTTGCCGCAGATCGCCGTGTTTGCCGATCAGCATTTCAAGGTCGAGAAGTTCGTGCGCGATGAGCGCACGCTGAGCCGCGTGCGCCGGCTCTCGGGCAGAGAGCAGCGCGAGGAAATCGCGCGCATGCTGGGCGGCTTGAACATCACGGCGAAGACGCGCGCCGCTGCCCGGGAGCTCTTGCATCAGGCGCGGCGCGTGGCTTGAGTCGTTCAGAGATAGGGCTGTTGCTCGAGGTAGGGCGGGTCCGGATGCGGTTTGGGCCGTTTGGGCAAATCGCGCCGGTGCCTGCTGGCCCAGCTCAGGGTTTCGCCGAGTGCCGCCAGCGCGCCGATCGAATGCACGGCGGCGTTGGGCGCCCTCTGGACGATGTCGCCGACGGCGCTCTCGAACGTGCTCCGGGCGTCAGCCAGGAGGTTGCCTCCCTGGATGCTGCCGAGCTCCGCTTCGCTGAGCTCGATGGCCTCGTCGATGTTCGGGTTGGAGTTTTGGTTCATCGGGCTGTCCTCAGGAGATTTCCTTGATCAGGCCCCACACGCGATTCCAGATCCCCCGCAAGCCCGGCGGTAACGGATCGATGATCGGGCTCCACACGCCCCGGATGGCGCTGGAGAAGCTGCCGCCCTGGGTTTGACGGAGCTCCTCGTCCGTGAGGGCGCGAGCCTGGGGGATCTGGGTTTCGAAATCGTGTCGGTGCATGACGGGTCTCCTCCCTGAGCTGGTTTCGAGCCGCCCGCGCTGCGCCGCGCGGGCCGTGCTCGACATTCAGGGGTCGGCCCCGCTCAGGGTTGGTTGCTGGCGCCCCGAGCGAGGGCGCTCGCTGCCACGTGATGTCGCGCGCCGCCACGTGCACCGTGGCCTAACGCCCGGCAGTGGCTTCGGCCAGCTTGGTGCGTTGGTTCGGATCGAGCAGCGCGAGCCCGATCTGAAAGGAGGCGTTGGTCCAGGCGAAGCCGTCGGCGGCGAGCTCGCTGCGCTCGTCACCGGGCGCGAAATCTGCTCTGTGGCCGCGCTCCACCACGTCGTAGGCGTCGAGCGTGCTGGCGTCAGAGTCGATCACCTGTGTGATCAGCAGGTACAGCCAGGAGAAGGCCAGGCGCTGCGCGTCTTCGTGAAAGCCGTGAGCCTCCAGGCCCTGCCACGCCAGCAGCTGATGCGGGGCCCAGCCGTTCGGATAGTCCCAGCCGCGATCGGGGCGCGCCGAGAAGCGTTCGCGGGAAGCGCGCGCGCTGGCGAGCAAGCCGCCGGGAGCTTCCAGCTGTGCCAGGGCATTGGTCACGAGCGCGGACCTCTCCTCCGCGCTCAGGGTGGTGCTGCCGCCATCCGCGCCGGTAGGGCAGGCGTCGGCCGTGGCCCAGAGCGGATAGAGCGCAGTGGCGCTGACGTAGCCGGTCGGCTGCGGCCCCGACTCAGCGACGAAGGCGTCGAAGAACAGGCCCTCGCGCGCCGACCAGAGGTGCTTCTTCATCAGCGCGAAGCGCCGCGCGGCGCGCTGGCACCAGGGCAGAGGCTCGCGGCCGAGCTCCTGCTCCAGCCGCGCGAGGTCGACCTCGTACTTGTAGAGCAGGCTGTTCAGGTCGACGCTGACCATGTCCGAGCAGCGGTTGACCGGCGGTGGCCCGCCCGGCGAGGGCCGCGTGGGCCAGAACCAGCGATAGGTCGCCGCGTGCCCCGATTCACGCATGCAGCGGTCGTTCTGGAAGGCGCGCTCCAGCTCGGCGTTGAGGTCGCGCTGGCCGAGCTGACCCGTGCTGTAGCTCGCTTCCAGCGAGCGCCCGAGCTCCGTCCAGAGCCAGGCGAAGTTGCCGGGCTCCGCCTCGGGCGGTTGTCCCGTGCCGGTGCCCGCATAGCGCGCCAGGCACACGCGCCCGCCGCCGCCGCCCTGACACAGCGAAGCGACCTGGCGTGGCGCTCTCATCCAGACCCCGCGGTACTCGGCGACGGCCGCGTCGAGCGCGCGCCGCAGCCAGGCGCGATCGCGATCGGCCGGCGGCGTCGCTTGCCAGAGCGCGCGGATCATGGCGGCGAAGAACGGCGGCGCCGTGCGACCCAGGTAGTAGCTGCGGCTGGCGCTGGGGATGCCGCGGTAGTGCTCGACCGCGTACACGAAGTTGTCGACCACGCCGCGCGCCAGGTCGAGCCGCCCGTCGCGCAGCAGCCCCAGCAGGATGAAGTAGCTGTCCCAGCCGTTCATCTGCTCCGCGCCGCGGCCCGCCAGCAGGAAAGGGGCCCCGCGCAGCTCGCCGCCGCGCGTCTCGAGCGCCAGGCTCAGCGCCCCCGGCACGGCCGGCGGCTTTCCGGCCTCGGCCTCGCTCGAGAGCAGCGGCCGTACCCGCAGCGAGTGCGGCTGAAACACCGTCAGCTCGCGCGAGAGCCGGCGCGCCAGCTGGGTGACGCGCGCGGCCGCCGACTGTACGCAGGGCAGCTCGGCGCGCGCCGCCAGCTCGTTGACGCGCGCGAGCGTGCGGGCGAGGTGGTCCGCCAGCGCGGGATGCCCGAGCTCGCGAATGCCGAGCCCGAGCCGAGCGCGCAGATCGGCGAAGTGATCGCGGCCTTCGGCGCTGCGCAGCAAGGCGACCAGCTCATCCGCGCGCTCGCTGTTGGAAGAGTCGCTCAGCGAGGCGAGCAGGGGCAGATTGGACGTTGCTCGCGCCAGGCGCCGGTAGGCGCTGTTGTAGCGCTCGGCCACGCCCAGGAAATAGGCGAGCGCTTGTCGATCATCGGCGGGCACATACAGCGTGCGTTCCGGGCTGCGAGGCGCCCCCGCAGGAGGAGCGCGTGGGATCAGGTTGGGGTCCTCGAGCAGGTCGGGCAGGCCGGCTTCGTCCACGCGCCGCGTGAGCGCGTCCCACCCCGAGCTGGCGAACACGCGCGAGAGGCGCCCGATCGGATCCTCCATCACGCGTGCGAGCTCGAGGTTCTGCCCGGACACGAGGTCCCGCGTCAGCTCTTCGAGCAGGTTCGACAGCACGTACCCGCCGGACAGCTCGTACGGCTGCTCCTGCCAGCGGAAGCGAAAGCGGCGGCTGCCCTGATCGTCGCGCGTGATGCGCTGATCGCAGTCGGTGTCCTGCTCCTCCAGCAGCCGCCGCCGGATCTGCTCCAGCGACTCGGACGGCTCGGGCGCGTCCGGCGCGAGCGGCACGCTCGACAGATTTCGCAGCGCGGGCGCCGGCGCCACGGGAGTCGCGCACGCAGAGGCGAGCGCTGCGAGGAACCAGGCGCAGACACGCACGGCTCAGCCGAGGACGCGGCGGCAGAGCTGCGCGATCTCTTTTTCGTACGGGTTGTCGTACGCGAAGCGCAGCACCTCGAAGGCGAGGCGCGACTCGGGCGGCGGCGGGCTGAGCTGCAGGCGCGCCCAGGTGAAGCCGGTGTCCGGATTGGGGCCGCACAGCGTCGGGTAGCGGCGGATCGCGATCGCGACCTGACCGCGAGCCCACTCCACCGAGCGGTCGTCGAGGCTCCCACCCTGGATCGCGCCGCTCACGTAAGCGGGCACCACCACCGTGCTGGGCATGGCCTTCAGGATGTCCTTGGCAGAGTTCAGCGCGTCCAGGTTGTTGCGGAACTGCTCGTTCGCTTCCTGCGCCTTGCGCGCGTAGAGCCGGTCCATGAACAGCGCCTGCAGGCCGCTGATGCGCGGATCGTTGCTGTCGAAGCGCGCCAGGTCCTCGTACAGCTCGTAGGCGTGCGCCAGCTCCGCGCCGGCCAGCTGCTGCTGCGGGCGATCGAGCACCCTGCGGAACTCGGCCAACAGCTCGTCGAGACGGCGATCGGTGGCCTCCAGCTGGCTCAACGCGACCGTGCCGATCTCCTGCGCCTTGCCGCCGTGGTCGCGCAACATGACCTTGGCGACGGGTGTGCTGTTCTTGTCGTCGCCGTACAGGTCGCGCAGCATGCGGTCGCTCAGATTGGCGGAGATCTCGCCGTTGCGGTCCGGCTCGCCCAGGCGGAAGGTGTTGCCGCCGACCTCCAGCGAGAGCATCACGTCGCGCGCGACGCGCTGATTGCAGGGCACGGCGGTGGTCGGGTCACCGGCGACCGTCTTCTTCTTGCCGTTCTCGATGAAGCTCTGCACGGGGATCACGTCGCACAGCGACTCCTCGCGAACGATCACCCGCACCCGGCCGCGCGTGGCCTCGACGTCAGCCGTGTAGCGCGTGTCGCGCGGCGCGCCGTATTGCTCGCTGTTGGTGACGGGCCCGGGCGCGCTCGGTGCCTCCGGCGGGGGCGTGTCCTTGCCGCCGCAAGCGAGCGCGCCGAGCAGCAGCAGCGCCGGCGCGGCACCAGGGCACACAGGGCTGCCGGACATAGGGCTGCCGGCAGCATTGAGCTTCGTCCCGAACTTCATGTCCCAAGCCTCCTCGAGTCGGTAGAGCTCCACGCTAACACAGGTCGAGAATCAGGGCGATCCAACCTCACTGAAAAGCGGCGCCGAGCGAGCTGGAGCAGGGGCCACTCGACGTATCGGTAGCTGAGCTCCGCCGCCGCCAGGCTCAACCCCAGCGCGAGCACGAAGAGCACACCTGGGCGCTCGGCGAGCCACGGCGAGAGCCGCCGCAGCAAGCCGAGCAGCGGGACGTGGAACAGATAGATGCCGTAGCTCACGCGCCCCATTTCGCGCAGCGCGGGCGCCGAGCAGGTCCGCCCCAGCCAGCTCGTGGGCGCGAGCAGCGCGCTCGCCACCAGCGCCGTGAACGCGAGGTCGAGCCACAGGGGCGCGCCCGCGCCGCTGCCGATCAGCCAGGCCAGGGCGAGCGCGAGGCCGCTGGCGCAGAGAGCGGGAAACTTGCCGAACAGCGCCCAGAGCGGCTCGAACAGAGCGCGCTGCTCCAGAGCCAGCCCGAGCAGCGCCCCCAGGCTGAGCGCAGGGGCCAGGCTCGCGCAGATGCGCAGCGGCGTCCCGCTCAGCCCGAGCGCTTCGTAGACCGCGAGTTGTTGCAGCGCGAGCACCGCCAGCAGCACGAGCATGGCCGTGCTGCGGCGCAGCGCGCTCGCGAGCGGGGGCCACCAGGCGTAGAACTGCTCCTCGGTCGCCAGCGACCAGCCGAACGCGAACCAAACGGGGTGCGGCACCTGGTAATCCACGAACCAGTTGCTGGTATAGGAGGCGTGGAACAGCAGGTTGTCGAAGAAGTGCGCGCTGCCGGCGGCGCCCGGGCGCTGGCCGAGATACAGCGCGAACAGCGCGAGCACCGCGTAGTAGAGCGGAAAGATGCGCAGCGCGCGGCGCATCCAGAAGCGGCCGAGCGCGACCTCGCCCGTGGCGCGCCGCTCGGCGAGCAGGCGCGCCGTGATCAAGAAGCCGCTCAAGGCGAAGAACAAGCGCACGCCCACGTGCCCGCGCCCGATCCAGCCGCTCTCGGGGCGAGGCAATGCGTGGTGCCAGAGCACCGCCAGGATGGCGAGGCCGCGTAGACCGTCGAGCGCCGGAAAGTAGCGGCGCCCGAGGAACTCGGCGTGCCGATCCGGCGCCGGTGTGGCGGACGCCGGTGTGGCGGGCAGCGCGGGCGGCGCTGGCGTCACGGCGCCGGGCGCTCGATGCGACCGTCGGCGTGGCGCGCGAAGCGCGTCTCTTCACGCGGGTGCACGGGCGCATCGCTCGGCCAGGGCCAACCGCCGAAGCGCGTGCGCTGGTAGTCGGAGATGGCCTGGCGGATCTCCTCCTGCGTGTTCATCACGAACGGGCCGTAGTGCGCCACGGGCTGCGCGATCGGCCGAGCCTGCAGCAGCAAGCAATCGACCGCTGCATCACCCGCCTCCAGCCGCAGCGCGCGCTCGGGGTTCAGGACGGCGGCGATCGGCGGCGCCAGCCCCTCGCCGTCGATCTTCAGGCTGCGGCCGGAGAAGAAATAGAGCGAGCGCATCACGGTGGGCAGCACCGCCGGCGGCAGCTCCCAGACGGCGCCTGGATCCATCCGGATGGTCCAGATCGCGGCGCCCGCGTCGGGACGCGCTGCCCAGGAGTGAGGCGGAGGCGCAGGCGGCTTCTGCCCGTCGAGCTCACCGGCGATCACCGTCACCTCGGTCTGCGCGCCCGCTGCACCGTAGGTCACTCGCGGGATCTCGCGCTCCCAGAACATGCTGAAATGCGGCTCGACGAACTTCGACTCCTTCGGCAGGTTGATCCAGATCTGGAACAGCTCCAGCGGGTTCGGCTGCGACGAGCTCAAGAGCGGAAACATCTCCGAGTGCACGATCCCGCGCCCCGCGGTCATCCACTGCACGTCGCCCTTGCCGAAGCGCGCGGCGGCGCCCAGCGAATCCGAGTGATCGATGATGCCCTTGCGCAGGATGGTCACGGTCTCGAAGCCGCGGTGCGGATGCTGCGGAAAGCCGGGGATCTGCTCACCGTGATACATGCGCCAGCCGTCCTTGCCCTCGAAGTCCATGCCCAGCTGCCGGCCAGCGAGCGGCGCGTCGGGCCCCAGCCCGCCGTTGCCGGCGGGGTAGGCGTCCACGTGATGGACGCAGAACAGGAACGGATCGATCGTGACCCAGGGCGGCGCGCCCAGCGGCCGCCGGCTCAGAATGGCGTTGCTCACGGTTTCAATATAGCCACAGAGGCGGCCCGAGAAAATGGCCGCGGCGATGCACCCCAAGCGGGTGGCGCCGCCGGTTTCCTCGCTGGAGGCGAACGGCACGCCTGGTGGCGCAGCGATGGGCATTCCGGCCCCCGCGACGCGTTGATGGCTTGACCCAACAAGTTCATGTGGTAGCTTTTGTTGGTGGCTGCCAAGCCGGTGCAGGTATCCCTCGACGGCGAGCTTCTGCGACGCATCGATCGCGATCCCGAAGCGAAGAAGCTCGGGCGTTCCGCGTTCATTCGCAACGCCGTGTCGGCGTATTTGCAGGCGAAGGAGCGTCGGGAGGTCGATGCCGCCATCCGTAGAGCCTATGCGGCCGAAGGGCAGGACTTGGTCGAGGAAATCGAAGACTTGATGGGGGCCCAAGCGTGGCCCGAGAGCTGAGCCGAGGCCAAATCTGGCAGCTCCGATTCGCGCGCCCCGATAAGCGCCGTCCAGTGCTCATCCTGAGCCGAAACGCCTTGCTCGAGCACTTGCACACGGCCACGGTCGTGGCCATCACGTCCACTCAGAGAGGCTCGCCTACCGAGGTTGGGCTGGGTGTCGACGAGGGGTTGAAGCAGCCCTCATGCGCCAACCTGGCCAACCTGTTCACGGTTCGCCAGGCTGAGCTCGAGCGCTACGTGGGGACTGTCGGCGCGGAGAAGATGCGGCAAATCTGCCGTGCTCTCTTGCTCTCTTGCGGGTGCGACTGAGCGTCAGGCCACAAGTGCCGTCCCGCGCTGAGCGCGCATTGTCAGTGCAGCCTACGTCCGAGTATCCTTTTCCGGATGAGCGATCTCAGCCGCGCCCTCGACGACCTGGCACAACGCTACGTCCGCCTGCATCGTGCCAAGGAAGATTCCTTCTGGGTCACCAAGATGGGGCTGGCCGAGGACGCGCAGGCGGCGGGCCTCGCCGCGCAGCAAGCCGAGCAGGCGTACAACGATTTCTTGCAGGATCCGTCGCGGCTGGCGGAGCTGCGCGAGCTCGAGCGAGAAGCCGCATCGGCGCCCACGGAAGAGCAGCGCGTGCTGCGCGGCTGGATCGCGATGTTCGCGGCGCACGTGGTGGAGAGCCCGGAAGGGCGGGCGCTGTCGAGCGAGATCGTGGAGCTGGAGGGGGAGCTGGCGCGCCAGCGCCGGGCCATGCCGCTCGGCTACGTCGATCCGCGTACGAAGCAGCACGTGCCGGCCTCGAGCGTGCGGCTGTCGCTGATGCTGTCGAGCGAGCCCGATGAGCAGCTGCGCAAGGCCGCCTTCGAGGGCCTGGCCTCGATCGAGGGCTACGTGCTCGACCACGGTTTCCTCGAGATCGTGAAGAAGCGCAATCGCCTGGCGCGCCTGCTCGGCTACGAGGACTACTACGATTTTCGCGTGCAGGTGGTGGAGCGCATGAGCAAGCGGCGCCTGTTCCAGCTGCTCGACGAGCTGGTGGAGCGCACCCAGAAACCCGCCGAGGCGGAGCTGGCGCGTTGCTCGGCCGCGCTCGGCCTGGAGGCGCTCCAGCCCTGGAACTTCCGCTACTACAAGGGCGGCAAGCGCGTGGCCCGGCTCCACCCCTACGTGCGCCTCGCACCCGCGCTGGAGCGCTGGATGCGCACCTTCCAGGGCCTGGGCGTGCGCTTTCGCGGCGCCACGCTCACGCTGGACCTGATCGATCGCAAGGGCAAGTACGAGAACGGCTTCATGCACGGCCCCGGCGTGGCCTTCTTCGACCACGGTAGCTGGCAGCCGGCGACCATCAACTTCACCGCCAACGCGGTGGTGGGCCAGCTCGGAGCGGGCATCACCGCCACGCAGACCCTGTTTCACGAGGGCGGTCACGCCGCGCACTTCAGCAACATCCTGGAGGCGGCGCCCTGCTTCGCCCAGGAGTTCGCGCCGACCTCGGTCGCCTACGCCGAGACCCAGTCGATGTTCATGGACTCGCTGGTGAGCGACCCCGACTGGCTCTGGCGCTACGCGCGCGACGAGCACGGCGCGCCGCCCTCGGCGGAGCTGCTCGCTGAGACCTTGCGCGAGGACCAGCTCTTTCCCGCCTGGGACGTGCGCGCGCTGGTGACCGTGCCCTTCGCCGAGCGCGCCCTGTACGAGCTGAGCGATGACGAGCTGCGCCCGGAGCGGGTGCTGGAAGTCTTCCGCGCCGCCGAGCAGCGCCTGCAGGGGCTCAGCCGCGGCGTGCGACCGGTGCTGGCCGTGCCGCACCTGCTCAGCGGCGAGTCCAGCGCGTACTATCACGGCTACGTGCTGGCGGAGCTCGCCGTGCAGCAGACCCGCCGCCACTTCCTGCAGCGCGACGGCTACCTCACCGACAACCCGCGCATCGGTCCCGAGCTGGGCCGCGACTACTGGGCACCGGGCAACGCCGCCACCTTCGACGAGACGCTGGTGGCCCTCACGGGTTCGCCGCTCGGCATCGACGCCTTGTTGCAGCGCGTGAGCCGCACGCCGGAGCAAGCCGTGGCCGAGGGCCTGGCCTGCCTGGAGCGCGCGCAGCGCCGCCAGGCAGCGGAGTCAGCGCTCGATCTCGACGCGCAGATCCGCGTGGTCCACGGCAACGAGACCGTGACCTCGACGGGCGAGCGCGGCTACGAGGGCGCCGGGCGCGATTTCGCCGAGTGGGTGAAGCGCCTGGAGCAGCAAGCCCGAGCCCCGAGCTGATAGAGGAGGAGGGCAAGCGGGCGCGCAGCGGACGCCGCGCGTCCTCGAGCTCACCACTCGGCCACGAACTGTTTACGGGCTACAGCGCCGGTCTCAGGAACTGATTGCCGACGATCGCATGCACCTCGCCGCCCTCGACCTGAACGCGATAAGCCGGCCCGGGCGTGGTCGCGAAGCTCGCGAGCAGCAGATTGCCCTGCTGATCGACGACGACCCGGATGAAGCCGCGGCCGCTCTGGAGCACGACGCTGTCCGCGTCCGAGCCGACCACGCGCCAGCCGTCACCGGGAAGCTCCAGCGACGTGCCCGGCGTCAGCTCTGCGTCGAGCGCAAAGCTCTCCAGGCGGCTGGTGGGCGCGCAAGCGTCCGCCGCATCCCGGAGATACACCGCCGTCTGCCCAACGACCGTGACACTGCCAGCGCGAGCTTGCAGCGCGCGGCTGGCGCGCAGGTGCGCCCGGTCGCCGCGCAGCTCCAGCCGGTGCAACTGCGCGCTGCCTTGCCGCTTGGCATCGGGTTCCAGGGTCAACAGCTGTCCGTCGTCGAGCAGCGCCACCGGGTAGCCGGGGATATTGATCACGGGCAGCGCCTCCAGACCGCCCGCTGCGTTCAGCACGTAGCGCTCGAGCAGGAACGCGGAGGACGTGGGCGGGCGCGAGTCGCCGGGCGGGTACGCGCTCGGGCTCAGGTGGAGATCGAGCAGCGTGTCGTGCGTGAACACGGGCCGGGTCCAGAGCGTGTACGGCGTGCCGCGCTCGCCGTCCACCGCGAGCGGGTCGCTCAGGCTCGCGGCGGTCGCGTCCAGTACGTAAAACATACGCCGGGTCGCCTCGCCATAGACCGTGGGCGCGGGCGGTTGCGGACACGATGCAACGCCCGGTCCGCAGCTGGCTTGCGACGGATTGACACGGGCTTGCCCGATCGGCACGTAGTCGAGGCCGAGCGCCTGGCAGTCCGGCTCCGTCCTGCACGTCGCCGAGTACTCGCTCTCCAGCAGCCAGGTGTGCTCGCCCAGGCGCACGGGCGCGCGATCGGCGGCGCTGTCGTCCCAGCGTTGCTCGACCTGGCTCAGCTCGCTGAGCTCGGGCACCGGCAGCTGCGGCAGCGGTAGCTCGCTCACGATGCGCAGCGGCGCGAGCTCCACGATCGCGACGTTGGGGGCGTAATCGGAACAATCGAGCCCGCTCTGGCTGCACTGCTGGCTGGATCGCGGGCTCAGCACCATCAAGCGCTCGCCCGCCGGCAGCAGGCGCTGCGCCCCGGGCGCGACCGCGATGGATTGCGTCAGGCCGCCGCGCGTGACGAACAGCTGCGCGCCGCGCGTGGCGTCGAGCGTGAGCCGCGCTTCGCCGCCGGGCACGGCGCTGACGTCGAGCGCGCTGCCCTCGTCCCAGGCCTGCGTCTGGACGCTGCCCTGGCTCGGATTGCCGGCGCGCAGACCCACGCTGTCGGGCTCGTACAGCCAGTCGCCGACGGCGAGGTGCTGATCGCCGTAGCCGCCGGGAATGGGTCCCCGCAGCGAGAGCGTGTCATTCGCCCAGCGCAGGCTGGCGCTGACGCGCTGGGCGCCGGCGCCGCCCACCGAGACGACGACCTGGTCATCGATGAGCTCGAGGTCGCCCGAGCTCTGGGGCGCTGGTAGCGTCGTGGGCAAACTGTCGAGCAGCGTGGGGCCCGCTGATCCCAAGCTCCAGAGCGTGAAGTTGGTGGCGAAGCCGGGGCCTTGCGTCCAGCCCAGGGCCCGCGTCGCGCTCGTGCCCGGCACTGCCAGCGGCAGGAACCCGGACGCCTGCGGCAGAGCGACCTGGCGCAGTGCACCAGGATCGCTGAAGTCGATGTAGGAGCCCGGCTGGCCCGAGTAGAAACCCGAGTTCACCAGCACGCCGCCGGGGACGAAGTGTGTGCCCTCGCCCAACCCCTGCGACAGCTGGCCCACGCGCCCGAGCTCGGTACCGTTCAGAGCCAACAGCGAGAACGCTGCCGTGCCGTCCGTGAGGTCGTAGCTGAACAGGCCCACCCGCTGGCTGTCGATGTACAGGGGCGAGCGGTCGACGACGCCTTCCGCGAGCGGTAACGTCTGCACGGGCCCGAGGCTGCCGTCCTCGCCGAAGACGGCAAAGCTCAATTTGCCGGGCGTTCCCGGCGCGCTGGTGGCCGTGGCCACGCCGGTCTCGGTCAGCCAGGCGCGCGGCCCCGCCGGCAGCTCCACGCGCTCCGCCGTGAGCCAGCCCGTGCCGGACCAGGTGTAGTGGGTCAAGAACATGGCGTCGCGCGTGATGTAGCCGCACAGGTTGGGTGTCGCGTCGCAGGCCTGTGTCGCCGGATCGATGTGCCCGCTCAGCACCCAGTAGCCGTCGGCCCGCGCCGAGAGCTCCCAGAACTCGTCTGGCAGCGGCAGCTCGGCGCTGCGCCGCGGAGCGCTGGGCGTGGACAGATCGAAGCGCACCAGCTTGGTCTGTGCCTCCAGCTGCGCCGGAGCCGGCACGGGAGGCGTGTCGAATATCGCAAACTCGTCGATCACGAGCGTGGCGCTGCTGCCTTCCACCAGCAGCTGGCGCGGATAGCCCGCGAGCGGCTGCTCTGCCACGACCGCCGGCGCCGCCGGGTCGCTCACGTCCAGCACGACCAGACCGCGCCGGGGCAGCGAGCCCACGACATCGATGCCGACCAGGTAGTTGCCAGTGCGCCCCCAGAGCGGCAAACGCGGCGGAGCATCGTCGAGCGGGGCGGGGCAACCAGGGTCGCCCGGCGGATCGGGCTCGAAGCGGATCGGCGAATGATAGTCGATCGGAGCTCCACCCGCGACGGGGTTGTCTGTCTCCGTGCCCGAGCAAGACAGGACGCACACGCTGGCCAGCAGCGCGCTGGGTAGCAAGCGGGCGAGCAGCAAGCTGCCGAGCAGTGAAGGAAGAGCCGTTTTGAAGTGCGAGAAGGTCATGGGTCAGAGCTCCCTGAGCGGCCCGTGGCGGGCTCGGCGGCGATCGACAGCGGAAAGATTTGAAAGTTGATCTGCACGACGCGTTCGGGGCTGTCATCCAGCTCGGCGGTGCGCAGCAGCTCCTGGCGGAAGCTGCGCACACGATCCTTCAGCTCCAGCAGCTTGGCCTGGCTCACACACAGCGTCAGGCAGCTCACGTCGCGCTCTTCGCGCGGCAGGCTATCCAGCGCCTCTGCCGCGCGTTCCAGCATCATGTGATGGTAGTTGAAGATGTGGTGACCGAGCGGGCCCGGACCGGTGGTGACGATCTCCGTCGCCTGCACCAGCCGCCCATCGCCGTTCGGTTGCAAGAGCCCCAGCTTGCACAGCAGGTCCAGAGCGCGCTTGGCCTGAGCCGCGGAGATCGCCGGACGCAGCTGGCGGGCGATCCACTTCGGGTCGCTCGAAAAGTCGGGGCGCCGCGCCAGCTCGCGGATCGCCGGCAGGTACCAGTGCGAGTGGTACTCCGCTTGCGCCGACTCCAGCCGGCGCGCCTCGCGAAACGGTCGATAGCGTGCCAGCCGCTCGTACATGCGGCTGCGCTCCTGCGCCGTCTTGGCCTGACAGTATTCGACCAGCTCGCAAAAAAACTCGCGCGTCGCGCCCGTGAGCTCGCAGGCCTCCGCGAAGCGCCCCGCCATGTCCCGCGTCAGGTTGCGATCGCCGTCGATCACCAGTCGCAGATAGTTGGACGAACGAATCCTGGCGCGGCGCGAGAACACGCGAAACGAGAAGCCGTACTGTTCCGCCTTCGCATGGTCGTAGTAGGCGGCCAGGTAGCGCCGATAATCGGCGAACGCATACACGTTGGGGCGAGGCGGGCCGGGCACACATCCAGGCTGACAGCCTGGACCTGCGGCGTCGAGCGCGGCACCGCAGATATCGTGTACTAGGAGTACACAGCAGGATTCAGACGTGGCGTATTATTAATTCATTTTGAATATTTATGGTTCGGTAGCTGCGCGCAGCGGCTGCTGCAACGCAAATCCTGTACACAGCAAGCGGCTCTGGCGCGCGCCCGCCGGCAGCTCGGATTCGGCGCTCGAGAGCCCGAGCCCCGAGCTGATGGAGGAGGAGGGCAAGCGGGCGCGCAGCGGACGCCGCGCGTCCTCGAGCTCACCACTCGGCCACGAACTGGGCCAGCTCTGCCAGCGTCGGTCCGGTCGCGTCCGGCCCGGGTGCGAGCGCTTCCGGCGTCACAGCGAGGCGATTGACCCAGAACGTCGGGTAACCGTACCAGCGCGCGCCGGCCGCGTCCCAGCCGCCGAAGGCCGCGAAGGCGATCTCCTCCCGCTTCAGCTTCAGCGTGGACGGGCCGAGCGCGTAGGCGCGCGGATCAGGCTTGAAGCTGCGCGCGGCGTCGGTGGAGATCTGCGCGTCGAACAATGGCTCGAGCCGGGCGTGCGCGAGCAAGCTCGAGAGCATGCGAGGCGAGTAGTTGGCGAGCGGCGCGAGGTGCAGGCCCGCCTTCTTGAAGTCGAGCAGGCGCTCGCGCGTGTCGGGCCAGGGCTCGAGCTGCGAGTAGGCCTCCACCAGGCTCTCGCGCTGTTCCGAGCTCAGGCTCACCTTCTGCGCCCGCGCCGCGTAATCGAGCGCTTGCGAAGTCACCGCGCGAAAGTCCTGGTACTGGCCCGCGGCCGCGCGCAGGAAGCCGTACTCGAACTGGCGCGAGCGCCAGGTCTCGCACAGGGCCGTGGCGGGCTCCCCCACGAGCTCGCGCGCCACCGTCACCACGGAGCGCGGGTCGAAGAGCGTGAACAGGTCGAAGCAGATGGCGCGGATCTTCGGGCGCGAGCCGGCGGGGGAGCGCTGCGCTGGCGCTGCGGCCATCGTGACGGGAGCGCCGCAGGCGCCGATCGCGATACAGCCGGCGAGCAGCTCGAGGAATTCGTGTCGGTGCATGAGCCAAGCCTGCTCCGCGGAGCGGGCCCGGTCGATTGCCGACCCGAGCATGCGGCCCATGCATTCTTGCATGGGCTGGGCTAGGGTGCGCGCGATGCTCGACTGGGACGACCTGCGCTACTTCCTGGCCGTGGCGCGCGCGGGCAGCCTGTCCGCGGCGGCGCGGGCGCTGGGCGTGGCCCAGCCCACGATGGGGCGGCGCATCGGCGCGTTCGAGCGGCGCGTGGGGGCGCGGCTGTTCGTGGCCAACCCGAACGGGCAGAAGCTGTCGGCGACGGGGCGGCGCATCCTGGCGCACGCCGAGCAGATGGAGCGCGACGCGCTGGCCGCGGAGCGCATCACCTCCGGGCGCGACGCGGGGCTCTCGGGGCCGCTGTGCATCACGGCCTCGGAGTGGCTGATCCAGAGCGTGCTGGCGCCGCTGCTCGCCCCGTTCGTGGCGCGCCACGGCGAGCTGCAGCTGGAGCTGCTCGCGGACGCGCGGCACCTGAGCCTGGTGCGCAGGGAGGCGGACATCGCGCTGCGACCGTCGCGCTTCGAGCACCAGGAGGTGGTGCAGCGCGAGGTCGCCATCGTCAGCTTCGGGCTGTACGCCTCCGACGGCTACCTCGCCGAGCACGGCGCCCCCGATTTCGATCGCCAGTGCGAGGGCCACGCGCTGATCGGCATGAGCGAGTCGCTGGGCAAGGTGCCGGACGTGGAGTGGCTGCCGCGCGTGGCGGCGCGCGCACGGGTGGTGCTGCGCACCAACGGCCGCGAGCCGATGGCCAGGATGGCCGCGGCGGGCATGGGCATCACCTGCTTGCCGCGCTTCATCGGCGACGCCACGCCGGGGTTGCGGCTGCTGCCCGCGCCAGCGCCGGCGCCAGCGCGTCAGCTGTGGCTCGGGCTGCACCGGGACGCGCGCGCCGTGCCGCGCGTGAAGGCCAGCGCAGCGTTCCTGAGCGAGAGCATCGCGCGGTTGCGCCCGGCGTTGCACCCGGAGCAGGGGAGGGCCCAGGCGTGAAGGGAGGAGGGCGGCGCAGCAGCGCGGAGCTGCGGCTCGGGGATTGTCGCGAAGTGTTGCCCGGGTTGCGCGCCGGCAGTGTGCGGCTGGTGTACATGGATCCGCCGTTCTTCACCCAGCGGGTGCAGCGGCTGGGCACGCGCGATCGCAAGCGCCAGTTCGAGTTCGCGGATCTCTGGTCGGGGCAGCGCGAGTACGCGGAGTTTCTGCAGGGCTGTCTGCTGGAGCTGCGCCGCGTGCTGGCGGCGGACGGTTCGCTGTTCTTCCACTGCGACCGGCGCGCGACGCACCTGGCGCGCGCGTTGCTCGATCAGGTGTTCGGGGAGAAGCAGTTTCGCGCCGAGATCATCTGGCACTACCGGCGCTGGTCCAACGCGCGCCGCGCCCTCTTGCCCGCGCACCAGACCATCTACCACTACAGCAAGAGCGAGCGCTACGTGTTCCACCCGATGTACGTCGAGTACTCGCCCGCGACCAACATCGATCAGATCCTGCAGCGCCGCACTCGCGACGCGCACGGCAAGGCCGTGTACGCGCGGGGCGCGGACGGTCGAGTGATCAGCTCCGGAGCGAAGAAGGGCGTCCCCCTCGGCGACGTCTGGGACATCCCGTACCTGAACCCGAAGGCGAAGGAACGCGTCGGTTATCCCACGCAGAAGCCGGTGCTGCTCCTGGAGCGCATCCTGCAGCTGGCTTCCGACCCCGGCGATCGGGTGCTCGATCCCTGTTGCGGCAGCGGCACGACGCTGGTGGCCGCGGAGCTGCTCGGGCGCCGTTCGCTGGGCATCGACAGTTCGAAGCCGGCGCTGGCGCTGGCGCGGCGCCGGCTCGCGCAACCCATGAAGACCGAGTCGCCGTTGCTGGAGAAAGGGCGCGAGTCGTACCGGGGCGCCGCGCTCTCGCTGCTCCAGCAGCTCGGCGACCTGGATCTGGTCCCCGTACAGCGCAATCGCGGCATGGATGCGATCTTGCGCGAGCAAGCCGGCGGCCGCCCCGTGGCGCTGCGCGTGCAACGCGAAGGCGAATCGCTACGGCAGGCTGCCGCATTGCTGCAGCGCGCGGGGCGCGCCGCGCAGTGTGCGCTGCTGGTCCTGGTGGCGCGCGCAAACGGCACCCCCACGGCGCACGAGCGAGAGCCCGATTGGCCCCAGCAGCTCGTGGTGATTGAGAGCGCTCGTTCGCAGCTGGAGCGAGCGCTGGCTCGCCTATGAAGCGCGGCAGCGGAGCCTTGGCCGTGAGAATGCTGAACCAAAGCTCAACCATCGGCTCGGATTCTTGATCGCTATTTCCGAGACACGGGTCCAGCAGGGCAAACGCCCCGACCGGCCTGGCCTGGCCGCTCGAAGGGCCCTTCTGGTGTGAGCTACTGATGTGCGGCGCCGAGCCCTTTCACCGCAGAACGAACGGTGGGCACTGGGGCTACTTTGCGGCATAACTCCCGCCGGGATGGTCGGGGCGAGGGATGGAATGACCGAGGCCGGGTACCTGCTCGAGCTGATGGACCGCTCGCCGGTGCTCTGCTTCGTCAAGGATCACGAGGGCAAGTATCTCTACGTCAATCGCGCCTGGCTCGAGCTGGGCGGTCTGCGCCGAGAAGAGGTGCTGGGGCGTACGGACCATGAGGTCTTCAAGGGAGCGAGCGCTGACGAGTTTGTGGAAAATGATCGACTGGTGTTCGCGACAGGCCGCGCGCTCGAGGTCGAAGAGCATCTGCGGCTGGAGGGGCGCGAATGCATCGGTCACTCGCTGAAGTTTGCCTTGCGAGATGCCCAGGGGCAGATTTCCGGGATCGGGGGTCTCGTGATCGACGTTACGGAGCGTCACGAGGCCCGGCGCGCGCTGGCTCAATCCGAGGAGCGCTACCGCGAGCTGCTCGATCATTCGCCAGAGGCCTATGTCGTGCTCGACCTGGACAGCGATCGCTTCGTGGACGCCAACGACAATGCCTGCCGGCTGTTCAAGCTGTCGCGCGAACAGCTGCTGCGTATGGGCCCCCTCGAGCTCAGTCCGCCCACTCAAGCCGACGGGGAGGACTCCGCTCAGGTCGCGCGCAGGCTGCTGGACCAAGTCCTCGCTGGTAGCTCGCCGGTGTTCGACTGGCTCCATCGGGCGAGCGACGGAGAGCTACTTCCGTGTCGCATCTGGCTGTCGAAGGTGAGTCACCAAGGGCGTACTGCCACTCGGGCCAGCATCCTCGACATGCGCGAGACCGAACGGGTGCGGACTGCACTCGCGCGCACGCGCGCCCAACTGAAGGCCGTGCAGGACGCCTTGCCTCAGCTGGTCGTCGTGTTCGACCCAACTGGGCAGGCGCTCGTGCACTGCAACCGTAAGTACCGGGAGCTCGTCGATACGCCCCCCGCCCCGCAGCTCTGGCAACTGGCCCACGAAGCCTATGAGCGGGCCATGCGCGGAGAGACGGGTCGGCAGGAGGTGGAGCTGACGACCGTCGCCGGGAAGAACCGGACCATCGAGGTAGAGATCTCGGTCTTTCAGCGAGACGAGGCCGGAAGGCCCGCACTTCTGCTGCTGGTGGGGAGCGACGTGACCGAGCAGCGCGAGATCGAGGCGCAGCTCCTGCAGAGTCGCAAGCTCGAGAGCCTGGGTCGCCTGGCGGGAGGGGTGGCACACGACTTCAACAACCTGCTCACCGTCATCCTGGGCTCGACCGACTTTCTGAAACCGGTGCTGGAGGGAAACGACTCGGCCCTGGCGGATCTGGCGTCGCTGGCAGCAGCGGCGGAGAAGGCGCGCACTCTCACCCAGCAGCTCTTGACCTTCGCCAGGGTCGATAGCGGCCGGGTCGAGGCCGTGGTCGTCGACCAGGCCCTCGGTCACTCGCTCGCGATGCTGGAACGCCTGCTGGGGGAGGACGTCGTCCTCGAGACGACTCTGCAGGCGAGAGATGCCGTGGTGAAGATCGATCGAGCACAGCTCGATCAGATCGTCGTAAACCTGGCAGTGAACGCCCGGGACGCCATGACCCGCGGCGGCAGATTGCACATCTCGACTCGGCTGTTGGCGCTGACGGCCGAGCAGGCAGCGCTACACGCTCTACGGCAGGATCGCTACGTCGAGCTGAGTTTCGTGGACACGGGCAACGGGATGAGCGCAGACGTCAGCGAACGAGCTTTCGAGCCTTTCTTCACCACCAAGCCCAGAGGCAAGGGCACCGGGCTCGGGCTCTCGACGGTGCATGGAATCGTGGCAGCGGCACGAGGGCACATCACGTTGGACAGCCGCCAGGGGCAGGGAACCCGGGTGACGATCCTGCTTCCCGTCGAAGCTCGCCCGGCAAACGCGGCTGCTAGCACGGCGACCAGCAGCGTCACGGCCGCGAGGGAGCCGGAGCTGCGCAGGCGTCGCCGACTCCTGCTGGTCGAAGACCACGACGCAGTGCGAGCGGTGAACGCACGGGCGCTGCGCGCCGCGGGCCACGCGGTGGTCGAGGCGGAAGGGCCGAGACGGGCGCTCGAAATCGCAGAGCGTGGCGAAAAGTTCGACCTGCTGGTTTCGGACGTGGTCATGCCGGAGATGTCCGGGCTCGAGCTGGCGCAGCATCTGATGCGCGTGTTGGGCGCCATCGACGTCCTCTTCGTGTCAGGCTACGCCGAAGAAGCGCTCGCTGAACGCGGGCTGAGCGTGGCGGACGTCAATTTATTGCGCAAGCCGTTCTCCGCCGCGACGCTCGTGCAACGAGTCGACGAGACGACGGCAGCAGCCACGGCACGGAAGAAGGCGTGAGCCCTGCCGTCGCAAGGAGCGCGCTGTGCTGGCCCGTTTCGAAGCTGAATGCTAAACTTCTGCTGTGTCCGACCCGGCTCCGCGCCTGGCTACCTACGCAGATCTTCAGAGTCTACCAGAAGATGTGCGGGCAGAAGTGCTCGGGGGAACGGTGGTCACGTCGCCGGCCCCGTTGCCCAAGCACTCGCGGGCGCAGCGGTCATTGGCTCGATTTGTGGGGGGGCCGTTCGACGATGATGATGGCCAAGGGGGCCCCGGCGGTTGGTGGATCTTCGTAGAGGTAGACGTGCAGCTCGGGCCGCACGACATCGTTCGGCCAGATCTGGTCAGCTGGCGTCGCGAGCGCCTGCCTAACCCCGCCGATCTGCGTCCCATCACCGTCGTGCCGGACTGGGTGTGCGAGGTGCTGTCTCCGAGCACCGCGGCCCACGATAAGATCACCAAGCGCGCCGTCTACGCACGCAGCGGGATTCGACACTACTGGATCATCGACGTCGACGCTCACACGCTGGAGGCGTTCGAGCTTCTCGACCAGCGCTGGCTGCTGGCCGGGACCTACGGCGATGACGCGCTCGCGCGCATTGCGCCATTCGAGCAGATCGAGCTCGCGGTGCGCAGATTGTTCCTGCCGAAAGCCGAATAGCGAGCTCAGGGCCGCGCGTAGCGCTGGGCGGAGCGGGCGCGGGCCTTGGCGGCTTCGACCTCGCGGTTGCGGGGCGGGGCCGTGGTCTCCAGCGAGTCGACCAGCTTGCGGGTGATGCGGCTGATCTTCTCGACCGCGGCGTCGAACTCGGGCTGGTTCTTGCTGCTGGGTTTGGTGGAGCCGCTCACCTTGCGCACGAACTGCAGCGCCGCGGCGCGGATTTCTTCATCGGTGGCGGGGGGCTCGAAGTTGAACAGGGGGCGGATGTTCCGGCACATGGCGCTCTCAGGGGTGCCACGATGACGCGCTGCAGGCCAGTCCAAGGCGGGGCAAATCGTGATGGGCTGGCCAGAAAAGTGCGGCCGAATCGCCCAGAAATCGCGCCCGCGCAGCGATCGCATTGAGTGGGCAACCGGCTCGTGCGACAAACGCTCGGCCGGGAAGCCCCCGCGCCGGAATCTTGGAGTTGCCATGAATCGCATGAACTATCGCCGGGAAGCGCCGCGTCGCGCGCGCTGCTGGGCCGCGTGTTTGCTCGCCAGCTGGGCCTTAGCCTGCTCGGACTCGAAGGACAACGACACGCAGACGACCACCAACGGGCAGCAACCCGACGCGACGGAGACGAACGTCACCCAGCCGAGCATGCTCCCCGATAATCCCACGACGCCGAGCACGGGCGACGACGCGGCGCTGTGCGGCTCCGCGCTGTTCTGCGACGGCTTCGAGAACTTCCCCGCGGCCGCCCCGCCGCTGGCGCCGTGGACCGCGGTGCAGACCAACGGCACCGTGGTCGTGGATACCTCGCGCGCCTTCCGCGGCGGGCAGTCGATCAAGGCCACCACGCTCTCGACGGAGCAAACCGGTCAGACCTACAAGCGCGCGCTGATCGGGCTGGGCGCGGGCTCGCCGGTGATCCCCGTGCCGAACAACGCCTTCTACGGGCGCATGATGTTCTACCTGGAGTCGGCGCCGGAGGCCTCGCTGCACTGGACGTTCATCGACGGTACGGGGCCCGTTCCTGGCGCCGGCTATTCGTCGACGTATCGCTACGGCGGGCAGCTCCCCGTCCTGGAGGGCACGACCTTCAAGGGCAACCAGCTGATGGCGAACTACGATACGCTGCAGTTCTATGCCACTCCGCCCGTGGGCCCCAACACCGACTGTTACAAGCACGCGGACGCCAAGGTGGTGCCGGTCGGCAAGTGGTCGTGCGCGGAGTGGTACTTCGACGGCACCAACAACCAGATGAAGTTCTGGCTCGATGGCACGGAGATCACCGCGATCGATATCGACCAGACCGGCACGGGCTGCACCGGTGCCGACGCCAGGGACGTGCAGGGTTACACCTGGGCGGGGCCCACGTTCGCGCAGATCGATCTGGGCTGGGAGTCCTACGCTGCCGACGCCGAGCGCACGATCTGGATCGATGACGTCGTGATCAGCCAGCAGCAGGTGGGCTGCCCTGCGCCCGGCGCGCCCGCGGCGAGCAGCAGCAACAGCAACGCCTCCGCCGGCTACTGAGCGACCGAGAGAGACGGCCGCGCGCGCGGCCGTCTCCGCCGATCAACGCAGCGGGCGGCAGCCCTCGTAGTCGCCTTCCTGGTGCGGATTGGCGCGGTTGTTCGTGAGCGCGTTCAGCGTCGTCAGCTCGAAGTCGCTGCCGTCGCTGTCGATCTGCAGCACGTCCCAGAAGTACTCGCCGCCCGACGTCGGCACGGCGAAGCTCTGGCTCGGCTTGCCGTCGCGATAGACCACCACGCTCGCCTCCGAGCCCACGAAGCTGCTCGCGCCGTCGTTCTGCGCCGAGTAGTTGTGCACGTAGAGCACGTAGCTGCCGGGGGAGAAGCGCGCGATGCTGATCGCTTCGGGGCCGTCGGCGGCCTGGTGATCCACATCGAGGCTCGCGTAGGGGGGGCCGCTCAGGCTGCCCGAGCACTCGGCGAAGCCGACCTCTTCGCCGCTGGGCAAGAGCAAGTGCAGATCCATGTCGTCCGGGCGCGCCCAGTCCAGCACGAACTTCAGCGGCGGCGCCGTCTTCGGCAAGAGCTGCAGGTCGCGCTCCTGCCCCTTGCCGCACAGCGAAGCGGAGCGCAGCCCGCTCGGCTCGTAGCCGTCGGCGCTGGCCGAGAGCGCGTAGTACCCGGAGTCGAGCGAGGCAAACTGGAAGGCGCCGGTGGCGTCGGTGACCACGCCCTGAAACACGGCATCGCTCGGCCTCGGGCTGAAGCCCTCGCGCATTTCCACGATCGCGTCCGGGATCAGCGTGCCCGTGGTGGCATCGCGCACGGCGCCTGCCAGATCGGCGGGCGCGCTGGCGCAGTCGTCGTCGATCGCGTCGAGCTCGACCAGCTGGGTGGTGGTGCCGGGCTCGTTGATGTCGAAGGTGGCAGTGGCTGGCACGAAGCCGGGAGCGCTGATCTCGACGCCGAACGAGCCGCAAGCGATCGCGTCGGACAGGAAGGTGCCGTCCGAGGCGCTCGTGAGCTGTCCGCTGGCCATCGGCGAGCGGAAGGCGGCCACGGCCCCGCCGATCGGCTGGCGCGTGGCCGCAGCGACGACGTTGCCGCCGAACGCGCCCGTGCAACCCGTGAGCGGCGCCGGGCTGGTGCCGCAGCCGCACCAGTTGGCGACGGCTTGCTCCTCGGTCAGGCTCGTGCCTGCCGGCACGGGCTCGTAGACGTACGCCGGGTTCGTCACCAGGTAGTTGCACACCGGCTCGCGCGCGGTGTCATAGCTGCCCGCGTTGTCGCCGATGCGCAGGTGGCGAGCGGCAAACTCCTCGCACACGGCGCAGTTGGCGGCGGGCCCGCTGCGCAGCGCCTCGAGATCCTGTGCGCTCATGCTCTCGCACCAGTCCCGCACATGCGCGCGGTGATAGGCGCGCGCCAGGATCGTGCCGCGCTCCTTGGCGGTGTTGCCGGTGACGGTCGCTCTCACGTCTGCGCTGTACGGCGGGCGCGGGTCGACGTACTGCGCCGGCGGATCGTGCTGGAAGGAGGCGGTGCCGTTGCTGGTCACCCCCAGGAGCGGCGGCAGGCCACCCTGGGCGAGCGAGGTGCCTCCGGGATCGAGCGCGGCGCGTGCCTTGATCACGGGCCCGAGCGCAGCCAGGTCGTTGCGAAAGCGCACCTTCAGCGGGTCGGGCACGGAGAGCGCGCCCACATGTTGCGCGAGGATGACCACCACGTCGGAGACGGTCGAATCCGGCGGCACGAAGCGGCGCAGGTGCTCGGGCACGAGGATGTCGCGCACCACCTCGCCCGGCGTCTTGGCGAGGATCTGCTTCCAGTTGTCCGGCAGCAGGTCCTTCACCGGGCCCGGGATGCGATCGATCAGCGGGGTGGGCGTGGTGCGGCTGCCGATGCGGCCATCCAGCTCCACGCGCAGGTGCGTGTCGGTCGTGATGCGCCCGACCACGGGCAGATCGATGGGCTCCAGCGGCGTCACGACCGTGTCGACCCCGGCGCCGAGGTACAGCGTGCCGTTGGTCGCGCGCTGCTGGAAGCACTCCGCGGCGAAGTTTGCGGCGCCCGGGGCCGAGCCGGCGCGCGTGCCCACGCTGGGCAGGCCCGCGGTGTCCGCGACCTCGATCACCGAGCTGACGGCGCAGTCGATCAACGCCCCGTATTGCGCGCCGTACGGCCCGGTCAGGCTGCTCAGGTACAGATCGCCGACGCCGCGCTGCGTGGAGCCGTCCGCGGCGTAGACGTAGCTCGGCGGGGGCAAGGTCGGCCAGAGCGGGTCGGAATAGGCGTTGCTGGCGGGATCGAGCGGCGCGCACATCGGATCGGCCACGTCGACCTTGCCGCCCGCCCAGGCCACTTGCTCCTGCAACACGCCGCGCGCGCCGTGGATCAGACCGCTGGTCATGGCCACCAGCAGCGCCCGGGGGCGCCAGTCAGCGCCGCCGAAGTCGGCCACGTCGGGCCCGCCCCAGCGCTCCCACATGTGGCCCGTGCTCCAGGCGTCTTGCAGATAGTGCTGCGCGACGGCCTCGAAGCTGAAGGCCTCCTGATCACACGCCTCCGCGAAGGAGACATACTGCGCTGGCAGGGCGGCGCGCAGGCTCGCGCAGTCCCGGGCGCGGGCCAGGGCGAGATCGTGATAGTAGCGCCAGAAGTGCTGCACTTGCGGCGGGAAGTGGTTGCTGTTCAGCGCGCCCATGTGCGAGGCGAAGGCGTGGCAGGCGTCGATCGGCGTGCTCGCGTCGATCGGGCAGGTCTCGTTGCCCTGCGCCCAGTCCCACAGCGCCCAGCTCAGGTCCGGTAGCTGCGCCAGCTCGGCCACCGCGTACTCGCGCGTCACCAAGGTGGTGGCGTCGGTGAAGGGGCGCGGGGCGACGGTGGGCGATGCATTGCCGATCAGCGGCGTGACCTTCGGGCCCTGCACGGTCGGCACCTTCAGGCTCACGACGCCGCTCAGGTGCGCGGGCAGGCGCACCCCGCGCGCGCCGAGCACGCTGTTCCAGAGCAAGAAATGCTCGCCATCGGGCGCGTTCCAGCGCCTGCGGGCCGTCTCGGGCCCGGGCGCGCAGTCCTTGCCGCCGACGCGGCAGCGGGAGTCCCAGGCGGCGGCGCTGCCGGCGCAGCCCACCAGCGCAGCGATCAGCAAGGCTCGCTGCGGGCGCCAGCTGCGCGCGCTCATCGGTTGGCCTCCAGGAACTCGCCCAGGCCAGGGAAGCACGGGCTCTGCGCCGTGAGCTCGAAGGCTTGCAGCTGCGGGTAATCGCGGCCGCGCAGGCCCGCGTACAGCTGCTGACAGCGCGCCGGGCAGCACGGCTCGCTGCCGGCCCAGGGCTGATTGTTCGGGCACACCGGCACGGACGCGAAGCAAGAGTCCAGACTTCCGTCAGCGGCCGCGATGCAATTGCTGACCAGGGTCAGGCAGTCGCCCTTGGCGGTGATCGGATCGGACAGCGTCTCGTCGACGACGAGCCCCATCGCCTGCTCGCTGGCGAGCACCGGCCTGCCCTCGTCGTCCTTGGGCAGCTGCTCGAGCTCGACCGGCTCGAGCGGCGGCACGGCCACCGCGCGGGGACTGTAGGGCACATCCGAGCCCTGCGCCGGCGTGGAAGCCGCCGTGTTCAGCAGCTGATCGAGCGCGGGCGGATCGCTGCCGGGGAAGCCCGCGCCGAGCGGCGCGCTCTGCTGCTCGGGCTGGTCCTTGCTGCAGGCGGCGAGCAGCAACGGCAGCGCGAGCGCGACGGCGCGCGACAGCACAGCGCGAGCATTGGTCCCGAGCCGCGCGTCTGCTAGCGTGGCAGCGGCCGTGCTGCTCTCTGCTCTGCAATCCCTGTGCTCTTCGTGCGCGCTGGCGCTGGCGCTCGCGGAGCCCGGCCTGACGGAGCAGACCAGGGGTGGGGCGGCGATCCTGGGGCTCACCATCCTGTTCATGCTGGGGCTCTCGCTGCTCACCATCGGGGGTTCCATCGCCGTCATCGTGCTCCTCGCTCGCCGCTGGCTCGCCCGCCATCCCGGCGCCGGCGCGCGGGTGGGCGCCTGGCTCGTCGGGGGGGTGGCGGGGGTCTCCGTCATCGCGCTGTGCGTCCAGCCGCTGTTCCTGCTCAGCCTGTTCCTGGCGGCCTGGGTCGCGGACGTCTTCTACTAAAGCGGCCGCCCAAGTCGAGTGGGCTCCGGCGGAGCCATGCCGGAGGCATCGGCGCCCGTGCCGCGCCGGTTGCGTGAAAAGCGCTGGCACTGGCGCCGATGTCGCTCTCCGGTATTGCAGCGCGTGAAACGGCGTACGGGTCCCGTGCCGGATCCGCTAGTGGCGGATCGCCTTCCAGCGCTCGCGCAGCGCCGAGAGCCCCTCGACAAACCGGCTGCGCGAGTGCTGCTCGTCCTCGGGCTCGGGAGCGCTATCGCCGTAGTCGGGCTGCGTGGGATCAAACGGCAGATCCTCGGGATCGACGAGCTTCATCGCGTCCAGCTCGCGCTCGCTCGCCAGCACGTGCTTCTTCAGCCGGGCGTTCTCGGCGGCGCACAGCTGATCCAGCCGCTCCACCAAGCCCTGGGCGCTGAAGTCGGCGGAGGCCACGCCGCTGTGCTCGGCGAGCAGGCTGACGCGCAGCGCGCGGATGCGCTCGACCAACGGCTCGCTCCCGGAGGGAGCCTCCCACGAGACGTTCAGCTCCGTATCCACGCCCATGCTGCGATTGGTCAAGTTCGCCGAGCCGACGGTCAAGAAGCGGTCATCGACGCTGAGCAGCTTGGAATGGATGTACGTGTACGGGCGATCCGGGGCCTCGCCGTCGCACAGCGACCCGTACACGCCCAGCGCGTGGCCCGTGTCCCGTGCCACGCGCGCGAGCCGGGTCAGGATCTTCGCCTGGCGCAGGCCGATCGCCAGCTCCTCCTTCACCGCCTCCGGCTTGTCATTGAGCAGCACAACGATCTCCAGGCGGGGGCGCTCGGCTTGCTGCATGCGCGCGATCAGGGCCTCGGCGATGGAGCGGCTGCTGAAGTACTGGGTCTCGATGTAGATCAGCTGCTCGGCGCCGCTGATGGCGTCGATCAGCAGGGCTTCGACCTCCCGGACCTCGTCCTGCGGGCCCCGCGCGTCGCTGCGACTGAAAGCGACCCGGCACGGGCCGAGCGGCAACGAGCCGGGGGGAGCGTACTCGCGCGGCGCGAGCGGCGCGCACTCGGGCAGCGCCACCATCGGGCCTTCCGAGCGCGCCCAGCGGTCGATGAACAGCTCGCGCAGGACATCGGCCGTATCGCAGCCCACCAGGTACGCCTGCACGTCGTGGTACGGCTTGGACGGCTCCCCGCGGCTGATGCGCAGCGGGTTGTGCTGGCGGTGCTGGCGATCATCCCAGCGGCACTCGCACAGATCCATGCCGCCCACGAACGAGATCGAGCGGTCGATCACCGCGAACTTCTGGTGGTGCGCGCCCTGTGCCGCCTGTGTCTCGTCGAAGCGGAAGTGCAAGCGCTCGTTCGTGGCCCACTGAAAGTACAGCGTCTGCATCCACTCGCGCTCGAGCGCGAACACCACGTGGAAGTCCCAGGCCAGGATGTGGACCTGCAGCTCGGGCTTCTGCTCGCACAGCTGATTCAAAAACGCGAGCAGCCGCACCTCGGCGCCGGGGGGCGCGTCTTCACCCCGCACCAGCGGCACGCCGCGATCGAATTGCCAGCCCGCCAGCAAGATGCTGCGCTGGGCCTGGCGCGCAGCCTGATAGAACGCGCGATAGTAGGCCGCCGCGTCGATCAGCACGCCGCTCAGGTCTGCGCGCGCCGACGTCCACAGGTTGCGCCCCGGGCTGAGAATCCTCGACTGGTTTGCCATCCGTCCTCCAAGGGCACCTCGGAGCAACCAGCACGAGCTCTCGAACCAGTTTGGCGCGCTGCGGCCGAAACGCCACAGCCAGGAAGCTCAGCAGCCTTGCGTGACTGCCAGGGTGACGCGAGCGCCAAACCTCCTGCTTCCGGCCACAACCGGGGCGCAGCGGCGGATTCCGGTTGCTCCAGATCTGCCATGTGCGCCTGCCACAAGCACGCGCCGTGCCGCGCAGCGCACGGCCCTGGCGCTCAGAGGTCAGCGCGCGCTCGGCTCGCTGCGCCGCTCGCCCGGGGGAGCTTTACTGGTCGCGCCAGGGATTGTGCGGGTCGAGCTGGCGCGGGTGGCGCAGCAGCAAGTTGACCGCGTTCCGCCAGTCGCTGGACAGCCTGCCCGCGCTGCTCTCGTCGTCGCGCAGCTGCTTCGCCCAGTAGCGCAGCTGCGCCTTGGGGTCGGCGTCGCTCGGCGGCGCACAGCTGGCAGCCACCACGGGACGATCGAAGCTGCGGCTCATCAGCTCCCGGTTCTCCACGGAGAGATCCCGATTGCGCGAGGCGAGCTCTTCGTTGCGCGCCTTCGCGGCGCTCAGCTCCGAGGACCGCTCGGCGCGCTTGCCGCTGCGCCCGGCCTCCAGCTCCTTGATGCGCTGCTCCAGCTGAGCGATGCGCCGCTGCGCGCCTTCCTCGCTGGTCATGTCCCAGTCGGCGTTCGCGTCCGGCGCGAAGGAATTCACCCAGCGGTTGGGCTCCGCTGCCCGCGCCACGAGCCCCGGCCCCGCGGAGATGATGAAGCCGACGGAGACACACGCAACCACCATTAGACCGCGACGAACGTCCAACATGGCTCTCCATACACAGCGTAGCACGGCTCATCGAAACCGCCGCCGGCGGCAAGGCGGCTGAAATGTGCTCCCCGCCGGCACTGTAACAGCGTGGAACACGCGCGGTGTTCCGCTACGGATAACTGCGCGGGAAGGGCCGCTGCCGCCGCAAGAAGGCCAGATCGTGATTGGGCCAGAGCTCGGCACCGCTGTCGCGTGCGAGCTGCTTGAGCTTGCGGATGCTGGCCAGGGCCGGCTCGGGATCGTCCCGGTAGCACAGGCCCGGCGCCACCTCGTCGTCGAGGTTCTCGCACAGGTCAGCGGCGTCGCCCGCGAGCAACACGGGGCGGCCGCGCTCGAGCTCCAGCAGCACCGAGAAGTGCCCCGCGGTGTGGCCCGGCGTCTCGACCAGCGTGACGCCCGGGCAAGGGCTGAAGTCGCCCGGGTGCAGCCGGAACTGCGCGCGGGGAAGGGTCTCGTCGCCGAAGTAAGCGCTGTCCGCGGGCTCGCGCGCGGCGCTCAGCTCGCGCTCGTGCAGGTGGACGTCGGCATGAGCAAAGTCGTCGAGGCCGCCGGCATGGTCGAAGTGCAGGTGCGTCAGGAGCACGGCATCGACATCCCGTGTGGAGAGGCCGAGCCGCTCGAGGTAACGTGGGATGCGCTGTTCGTCGCTCATCTGCGGCCGTGGCAACGGGCACTCGGGCCGTTCATACCAGGGCGCGCCCAGGGCCGGCTCGACCAGCTTGCGGTAGTCGCAGCCGACGTCGACCAGCAGCCGCCCGGAGGGAGTCTCGAGCAGGTAGGCGAGGATCGGCGCGTCGATCAGCGTACCCTGGCCCCGGCCGCGCGTGGAGAAGCTCTTGTCGTAGCGGTGCAGGGCCGTGAGCAGCGGCCAGAGCGCCCTCACGCGGCTCATCACACCACCGACAGGAAGGAGACGCCGTGGGCGCCGACGAAGTCATCGGCGCGGCCCGCTCCCTGCCCCAGGGTGCCATAGTCCCGGGCGAGTACGCGCCGCACGCGATTGCGGTGGAAGGTCACGAGCAGCTCCGCAAGCGGCAGCAGCTGCGGCGCTGGCTGCGCGAAGAGCTCGCGATGCAGCGCCGGCAGGCGGTACCAGGGCACGCCGGCGCGCTCGTGGTGCGCGTTGTGGTAACCGAAGTTGAGGCACAGCAGGTTCAGCCAGGCCGGCTGGAGCGCGACCAGGTTGGAGTAGGTGTTGGCCTGCTCGTAGGCGTGGCTCGCGATGGGCACTGGCAACGGAGCGTCCGCGGCGCTGAAGTACTGCTGATAGGTGTGATGGAAGGCGTCAAAGAAGCTCAGCCCGGTGAGCAGCAGCCCGTACGACAGAAAGTACAAGGGCACGGCCCGCGGGGCCGCCCACCCGATCAGCGCGAGCCCGGCGAGGCGCAGCGCGAGCACCAGCACCACGCGCGGCAGGTAGCGGCGCTCCCCGCGCTGCACGAAGGGGCGCACGATCACCTGCAGGTGCATCAACAGCTCGACCGCGGGCACGTACGCCCACTCCAGCGCCAGCACCAGCGCTCGCAGCGCGCGCGGCGAGCGGCGCAGGAACGCCTGGTAGTCGAAGCAGCTCACATCGGCGCGCTCGTGGTGATGGCGCAAGTGCAGGCGGCGCATGCGCTCGTAGGAAGCGTAGCTGCTGCCCGCGACGAAGCTCAGCGCCTCGCCCGCCAGGCGATTCGCGGAGCGCGTGGCGAACAGCGTCTGGTGCAGGGCCTCGTGCAGCAGGTAGGCCGCGATGAACATGCCGTGCGCCGTGAGCAGCACGCCCAGGGCGGCGCCGGCGATACCGGCGCGAGCGAGCAGCGCGAAGCCGGCCAGGTAGGCACCCAGCGCGTAGCCGATCGCGAGCGTGTTCGGCAGAGCGCCCTCGGGCTCGCGAAAGACGCGCCCGAGGGCGCGGCCGGGCAGACTGCGGTGCTTCACGTCCGCCGACTCTGCCGCGCGCCGGGTTACGGCAGCGTTTCTGTCCGGCGCCCTTGCGCGGACAGGCGCCGGGCGGGCAGTGGGCACATGCTGGTGTCGCGCCGCGCCGCGCGGATCCGAGCCCCTCTCTCAACGCAGGCGCAGGGCGGCGGCGGCTTCCGAGAGCGTGAGGGGCAGCGGGTGGTCGGGAGCTGCCTGGCTCGAGCGCAGCCAGAGCTCCGCCGCCCAGGGAGCTCGCACGCGCGCGCGGGCGAGCAGCTCGCTCTGGCGGAACACGTCGCGCGGCGGGCCATCGGCGACGATGCGGCGGTCGGCGAGCAGCAGCACGCGATCCGCGAACAGCGGCACCAGATCGACGGCGTGCGTGGCCAGCAGCAGCGTGGCGCGACCGGGGCCGCTGGCGGCCGCGATCAGCTCCAGGAAGCCCAGCTCGCCCGCTGGATCCAGGCCGGCGGTGGGCTCGTCGAGCAGCAGCAGCGAGGGCTGCATGGCCAGCACCCCGGCGAGGCAGGCGCGCTTCTTCTCGCCGAAGCTGAGCGCCTCGATCGGGCGCTCGCGCAGCTCCAGCATGCCCAGCTGGCGCAGGGCGTGTTCCACGCGCCGGGCGCTCTCGGCGGGGGGATGGCCCTGGTTCTGGGGGCCGTAGAGCGCGTCCTCCCAGACGGTGCTGCCGAAGAGCTGGTCATCGGGGTTCTGGAAGACGAGGCCGGCGCCGGCTTCGACCGCGCGCGTCGGATCGCCAGTGGTGTCACGCCCGGCGATCTGCACGCGGCCGCGCGTGGGCGACAGCAGCCCCACCAGCGTCTGCAACAGGGCGGTCTTGCCGGCGCCGTTGCCGCCCAGCAGGGCCACGCGCTCGCCGGCGTTCAGCCGCAGCTGCACGTCCTCGAGCGCCGGAGCGCCGCCGGGGTAGCCGAGCTGCGCGCAGTCGAGCAGCAGCGCGGGCTGGCTCACCAGGGCAGGCCCCTCGACAGCAGCAGACTCGCGCCGAGCACCGCGCAGGAGAGCGCCGCCAGCCGGCGATTGCCGCGGCTCTCTGCCGCCCAGCGCGCGCGCTCGGGCTGCGCGCGGCAGCCGCGGAGTTGCATCGCCTGCCCGGTGAGCAGCGCCTGGTCGAGCGCGCGGGCCAGCGTCAACCCGGCGAGCACGCCGGAGGACTGCAAGCTGCGCCGCCAGCCGCGATAGCCGAGGCGCAGCGTCTGCGCCGAGCGCGCGCTGTCCATGCTCTCGCGCAACACGGAGATGTAGCGCCGCGCCAGGCTCAGGATCTCCAGCAGCGCGGGCGGCACGCGCAGCCAGCCGAGCGCGCGCTCCAGCTCCAGCCAGGGCGTGGTGGAGGTGAGCCAGGCGGCGATCGAGACGGCGCCCAGGATGCGCGCGCCGAGCAAGCCCGCCGCTCGCAGGCCCGGCTCGGACAGCTCGAAGCCGAGCAGCGGGAGCGGGACGGTAGGCCCCTCGCGCGTGAGCACCGCGCGCAGCACCAGCGCCACGCACGCGGAGAACAGGCCCGCGCTCAGCGGCCGCAGCACGCTGCGCAGCGGCACGCCCAGCGCGAGCAGCGAGCCGACGGCGCAGCCCGCGATCCAGAGCGGCGCTGCCGGGCGCGCCGCGGACAGCACGCACAGCCAGCCGAGCAGCGCGGCGCACAGCTTCAGGCGCGCGTCGCAGCCGAAGGGGAAGCGCCTCGGATCAGGCAGCGCGCGACCTGGCATGGCTGGGCTTCTCGTCGACGCGCTCGACGAACAGCATGCGAAAACAATAACCGAACACGCTGCCGCCCACGATGCCCGCGCACAGGAACAAGAACAGGGCGAGATCGCCCTCCATCTCGAACCAGAGCGGGCGCGGCGCGCGACCGGCCTCGGCCGCGACCTTCTCGATCACCGACTCGTCGATGCCCGACCAGCGCCCGGGCTCCTCGGGCGCGGCGGCGTACAGCGGCGTGCTCGCGAGACACAGCGCGCAGATGGCGCGGCGCAGGCTGCGCATCACGAGGCACCTCCGACCAGGCGCGCGGGCAGCACCTCGAGCCGCTCCAGGATGTCACGCCGGCGGCGGTACAGGAACGACACGGCGCCGGCGCTGAGCACGCCCTCCAGGATGCCCAGCGGCAGCTGCGTCGGCACGAAGGCCGCGCCCACCGTCAGGAACAGCTCGCCGAAGGGCCGCGCGCCGTGCAGCGCCGACGCGAGCTCCAGCGCGGTCACCGCGTACGTGGCCCAGTCCGAGAGCAAGCCCGCCAGGAACGCCGCGAGCCAGGGCCGAGCGCCCAGGCGCAGCGCCGCGTGGAACGCCAGGAAGCCCACGAACGCGCCGGCGATGCCCATCGACAGCACGTCGGCGCCCAGCGTGGTGATGCCGCCGTGCGCGAGCAACACCGCCTGCAACAGCAGCGCCACCACTGTGACCAGGATCGTCATCCAGGGCCCGATCAGGATCGCGCCCAGCCCCGTGCCGCAGGGATGTGAGCAGGTGCCGGCGGTGGGTACCGGGATCGGCATGCAGGAGATCAGGAACACCGCCGCGGCCACCATCGCCACCAGCGGACGATAGAACAGGTCGCTCTTGGCGCGCCGCTTGTAGAGCCTCAGCGCGAGCGCCACGAACGGCAGCGCCACGCCCGTCCAGAGCGCGGCCCAGGGCAGGGGCAGGATGCCCTCCGCGAGGTGCATCGCATGCGCGGTGCGCGGCGCCAGCCACAGCGCGCTGCCGGCAGCGATGCCTGCCAGCTGCAGCCAGCGCCGCGCTTCGGGCGCGCGTGGGCGGGAGCAGGGATCGGAGGCGAGGAACGGCGCGAGCACGGCCCGACCGTGGCCTTTTCCGGCGGGCCCCGTCAATCGCTTTCGCGGCCCGAGCCGCCCGGGTCAGACGGCGCGTTCTTTGCGGCCGTCCGCGTGGATCGCGAAGCGGCCACTCTCGCGCGAGTGCACTGGGTCACTCTTGGACCACGGCCAGCCGCCGAACTGAGTGCGCTGATAGTCTGTTCTGGCCTGGGCGATGCCCGCGAGATCGTTCATCACGAACGGACCGCGCGCGACCACCGGCTCCCCGATGGGGCGCCCGGCGAGCAACAACAGCTCGCTCTCCGTCGGGCCGTTCGCTAGCGCGACGCGCACGCCGGGGCGCAGGCGCACCGCCGTCTGCCGAGGTACCTCCCGCTGACCCACGCGCAGCCCGCTGCCCGCGAAGAAGTACAGTGTGCGATCGCTGCGCGGCCCTGCCGCCGGCAGCTCGAGCTCCGCGCCCGCTGCCATGCGCAGCGACCAGATCGCCACGTCCGCGTCGCCGACGGAGGCCCACGAATCCGGCGGCGGTGCGGGCGCGATCGCGCCACCCAGCTTGCCGGCGATGATGCGCAGCACGCTCGGGCGGCCTGCAGCGTCGCGCAGCTCCAGGCGCGGGATCTTGCTCTCCCAGAACATGGAGAAGTGCGGCTTCGCGAACTTGTTGCGCGCCGGCAGATTGAGCCAGATCTGAAACAGCTCCGTCGGATTCTCGGCGCCTTGCTCCAGCAGCGGGAACATCTCGGCGTGACAGATACCGGCGCCTGCCGTCAACCACTGCACGTCGCCCTCGCCGTAGCGCGCCGTCGCGCCCAGCGAATCCGAGTGATCGATGTAGCCCCGGCGCGTGATCGTCACCGTCTCGAAGCCACGGTGAGGGTGGCGCGGAAAACCGGGCACCACCTCCCCGTGGTACATGTTCCAGCCGTCCTTACCACCGAAGTCCTCCCCGATGTTGCGGCCCGCCAGCGACGCCACCGGCCCCAGCTCGGCGTTGCCGGCGGGGTAGTGATCATTGTGGTGCACGCAGAACAGGAACGGATCGAACGTGGGCCAGGGCGGGGCACCGAGCTTCACCAGCGACAGCACCGGATCCGTCGTGCCTGTTGCAGCGTGGGACGCGCTGCGCCTCGGCTCCGCGCTCGGTGCGGGGCCGCTCTCACAGCCGGGCAGGGCCGTGCTCAGACCCAGCGTGCTGGCGAGCAAGAACTCCCGCCGCTCCAGCCGCCGCTCGCGCGCATCGCCGGTGTCCGCTGCCGCTTCGGGAATATCCCTGTGAAAATCGCGCCGTTCCATCGTGCTCCTGCTCCGGTTTCAGTCTGCGCCAGTGGACAGACCGGAGCAAGCCCGACGCGCGCCGCTTTACGGCGAGCCGGCGCGGGGCGTCGACGGAGGGTCCTCCTGCGCCTCATCCAGCAACCGCTCCACCTCGCGAGCGTGCTCCGCGCCCACTTTTTCCCGCATTTCACCGAGCGCGCGCCGCGCCTCGCGCAGCTTCAGCGCGCCGCGGGCGAAGTCGATACAGATCAGGCACATTTAGAAAAGGTACGGGAGGCCGAAAACTTGTCAACTTCCCGCGGGGGTAAAGCCTTCCAGCGTGACAGCGGTGCCGCTGCGTGCCACACCGCGCGACATGCGGAAACTGTCGGACCGCCTGCGCGAACAGGCCAAAGCCGAGGCCGACGATCGCGACCTCACCTCCCGCTCCGACCTCCGTCGCGAACAGAACGCGCGCGAAACCCAGCTCAAACGCCTGGCGGTGGCGCTCGTCCGCCTCACCCCCAAACAACTCGAACGCCTCCAGCTCCACGAGCTGCTGCTCGAGTCCATCACCCACGCCCAGGCCCTGAGCAACGAAAAGGCCAAGAACCGCCAGATCGGCGTCGTACGCCAACACCTCCGCGACGAACCCGACGACGCCCGCGAACTGCGCGAACGCCTCGAAGCCCTCAAAGACGGACTCCTTCCGAGCCTGCCCCCGGCGCCCACCCCGCGAGCCAACGAAGCCATCGAAGCCTGGATCGAACGCTTCATCGCAGAGGGCGACAGCGCCTTCGACGAATTCTTCGCCACCTACCCGGAAGCGGACCGCCAACAGCTCCGCCAAGGCACCCGCGCCGTGGCTCGCGCGAGAGACACCGGCGTCGCCACCCCCGCCGCCCGCCGCGCCGAACAGCGCCTCCACGAAGAGCTCGCGCGCTGGGTTTGAAGGAGGGCTCGGTAACGAGCGGACGCTGAGCGACACCAGGATATGCCCACGTGGGCGTGGCCGGAGACGGGGGCGAGGCTTCGTGCGGTCGCGAGGATCGGGCAAGTGTGAAAAGGCGGCGCGTTGGCGCGCATCGACGCGCGTCAGTGCTCGGTTGGGGCGGCGATGCTGGTGAAAGCGAGAAACCGTCCAACGCATGCGCGGATTGCTGCAGGGCGGGTGAGGGGCGGCGAGCAAGGTTGCGGGGTTTCTGTCGTGACCGTGCTCTGTGCTGGAGGATCGGGTTGGTTTCTGGGCAGAGGCGAAGCTGTCTAGCGTGCGGGGGGTAACCTACCGGGGATGGGGGCGGCGGCGGGGTTACGCCGCGGGGTGGGGGGTGAAGGGCGGTGGGGGGGGG
>DASTRX010000218.1:0-69985 GCA_035760985.1 Polyangiaceae bacterium | reverse complement strand
GGGAGCTGGCGCTGCCGACAGGGGAGCCGCCAGCAGCCAGCCCATGCTCGAGAGGACGGCGATGGCGGTCGGCGAGTGTGTGCGCAGGGACCAGCGGCTCATGATCACTTGTGGGCGTCCGATCTCGAAGCGTCAAGCCAGGCGCCGCGCGCCGCAGGCATAGACGGCCGCCCGAAATGATCTATGACACGATGGTCTTCCGTGTCCGGGCAACCCGAGCCTGCCGATCTCAGCATTGGAGCCCTGTCGAGTGCGACAGGAGTTCCGGTCGAGACCTTGCGCACGTGGGAGCGCCGCTACGGTTATCCCATCCCCAGCGCGCGCGGCGAGGGTAGCCATCGCCGCTACGCTGCTGAGACGGTCGGGAGGATTCAATGGATCGTACGCGCGCTGGAGCTGGGCCATCGCGCCTCGGCGGTGGTGGGCCGCGATCTGCGGGAGCTGCAGCGTCTGATCGCGGAAGGCGAGCGACAGCTCGCGCCGCTCAGCCCGGACCAGCAGCTCGTGCAGGGTTGGATCGAGCTGACGCGCTCGCTGGACGGCGCTGGTCTGACCCGGGCATTTCATCGCCAGTGCGCCGAGCTGACATTGGTGGACTTTCTGGAGCGCTGCATGGGCCCGTACCTGGCGGAGATCGGGGTGGGCTGGGCCAGCGGGCAGTTGACGATCTACCAGGAGCATTTCGCCAGCGAACGCGCGCGCGAGTTTCTGAGCGAGCAGTGGCGGCGCCTGTCGCAGCAGCGGCCGCGCCGCGCTCGGGCCCGCGTGGTGCTCGCGACGCCGCCCGGTGAGCGGCATGTCCTCGGGCTGCACATGGCAGCGTGGGTCGCGGCGGCGGCGGGGGCCGAGATCGGGTTCCTGGGGGGCGACACGCCGCCGGTGGAGGTCGCCGGGGCGGCGCGGCAATGGCAGGCGGCGGGCGTGGTGCTCAGCGTGGCCGCGGGCTATCGCGGCGATCTGCAGCGCACGCTGCGCGAGCTACAGGTGCTGCTGCCCCCGCCGGCGCGCGTGGTGGTCGGCGGCGCAGGCAGCGTCGATCCCGCGGCCGACCCGCTCCGGCTGAACGGGTTTGAGGCGCTGAGCCACTGGACGAAACGCCTGTGCGGGGCTAATCGCGACGGATCGCGCGAGAATCGCTGATTCGGGCGCCATCTGAATTGAACAGATTTGAATCTGTTCAATCGCGTGCCAGGGTCATCGCATGAACGTCGACGTGCGAAGTCAGAGACTGATGGATCGCGCCAAGCGGGCAGCTCCGCTGTCCGCCGGGGCCGAGCTGGAGTGCATCCGTGCCTGGCAGGAGCGGCGCGATCGCCGGGCTGCGGGGCGCGTGATCGAAGCGCACTCGAAGCACGTGGTGTTCCTGGCGCTGCGCTACAAGAACTATGGGATCGCGGTCGGCGATCTGATCAGCGACGGCCACCTGGGGCTGATGATGGCCCTGGATCGCTTCGACCCGGGCAAGGGCGTGCGCTTCTCGACCTATGCACCGTACTGGATCCGCGCGCAGATCGTCGCGGGCGTATTGAAGGGCTGGTCTTTGCTCTCGGGCGGCGGCGGCGCGCGCGACTCGCGAGTGTTCTTCCGCCTGCGCAGGCAGCGTGCGCGGCTCTCGACCGTCGAACACAACGGAGCGCCGCTGGACGCTCAGAGCGTGCGCGAGCGCCTGGCCGCGGACTTCGGTGTGAGCAAACAGCGCATGCAAGAGTTGTTGCAGCAACTGGATCAGCGCGGCGTTTCGCTCGACGAGCTGGCCCCCGGCCAGGACTCGAGCCTGCTCGAACAGCTGCCGGGCAGCGCAGATCACGGGCAACAGCTGGAGCGCCGCCAGCTGTTGCAGCGCCTGGGGCGCGCGCTGGAGCGCGGTCGCGCGGCGCTCGACCGCCGCGAGGCGTACATCCTCGAGCATCGCCTGCTCGCCGAGCCGGAGGAGCAGCTCAGCTTCAGCGAAATCGGCGCCCAGCTGGGCGTCTCCCGCGAACGCGTGCGCCAGCTCGAGCTGCGCGCGCTCGGCAAGTTGCGCCTGGAAGCCGCGCGCGAAGGCCTCGCTCCGGAGGTCCCCGGCGTCCCAGCCGAGTCGCGCGCCGCCTGAGCGGGCGCAGATCGCGGGCGCCCGTGAGGGACACTCAGACCGCGTCCGAGCCCGTGGGCATGCCCTCGAACAGCACGGTGGACAGATAGCGCTCGCCCGTGTCCGGCAGCATCGCCAGGATGACGCTGCCCTGCTCCGCCTTGGCCGCGACCTGCAGCGCGGCCGCGAAGGTCCCGCCGGAGGAGATGCCGCAGAAGATGCCTTCCCGTTGCGCCAGCTCGCGCGCGCAGCGCACGGCGCTCTCGTCATCGATCGACAGCACCTCGTCGAACACGTCGCGGTCGAGGATGCTGGGCACGAAGTCCGGCGTCCAGCCCTGGATCTTGTGCGGCTTCCATTCCTGGCCGCCGAGCAGCGCAGCCGACGCGGGCTCGCAGGCGATGATCTTGGTCTCGGGGCGGGCGCGCCGGAGCACCTGTCCCGCACCGGTCAGCGTGCCGCCCGTGCCCCATCCCGTCACCCAGTAGTCGAGCCGCTCGCCCGCGAAGTCCGACAGGATCTCGGCGCCGGTGGTTTGCCGGTGAAACGCCGGGTTGGCCTCGTTCTCAAACTGGCGCGCCAGGAACCAGCCGCGCTCTCGCGCCAGTTGCTCGGCGCGGTGCACGGCGCCGGAGGCGCGCTCCGCGGCGGGCGTGAGCACCACCTTGGCGCCGTAGGCGCGCATGATCTGCCGCCGCTCCACCGAAAACGACTCCGGCATCACGGCCACGAACGGATAACCCCGCGCGGCGCAGATCAAGGCCAGCGCGATGCCGGTGTTGCCCGACGTGGCCTCGACCACCGTCTGCCCGGGTTTCAAGGCGCCCCGGCGCTCGGCGTCTCGAATGATGCCCAGCCCGAGCCGGTCCTTCACCGAGCCTCCGGGATTGGCCGCCTCCAGCTTCACGTACATCTCGACGTGGCGGGGGGCGAGGCGCTGGATGCGGACCACCGGCGTGCGCCCGATGGTTTGCGTGATATCGTCGTACAGCATGAGCGTTCTCCGGTTGTGAAGGAAACGGAACGGCTTGCACCCGAGATGTTGGGCGCGGCCGCAGCAAGGTCAACGACCGGCCGCGCTCCACACCAGCAGCACGCCGGCCGAGAGGAAAGTGAGCGTCACGCCTTCCACACCCCCGCGGCGCTGAACCCCCTCCAGGCCCATTTCAGCCAGCTGACGAGGCTGTTGGCGAGCCAGAGCGCCCAGGCGAGCATGACGCCGCGCCAGACCCAGAGCGAGAGCGACAGAGCCCAGGCCTCGGGCAGCGCGCCGGGCGTGCGATCGACGTACCAGCGCAGCAAGCGCTCCGAGCTGCCCGCGCCGGCCACGCGCATGTCGGGGGTCTCGAGCAAGCTGTCGTAGACGGCGCCGAAGAGGCAGCCGAGGAACGCGAGCGTCAGCGCCAGCAGCAAGAACTGGCGCGCATTGAACCAGAGCCGCCGCTGCGGCCGCTCCCGATCCTGGAACGCCATCAGGAAGAACCAGGCGAAGATCAAGCCCGCGACGGGCAGGGGGACCTGGGTGAGGCCCAGCGAGAGCAGCGCCCACTGCCAGGTGCGCAACGGGCTGCGCGGCAAGCGCGCGAGCACCGGCGCGAGCAGCAAGATCAGCACCAGATGACCCCAGAACAGGATCGCGGGGCCCCAGCCGGGGCCGCCCGCGGCCAGCAGCCAGCGGTCCTCCGGCAGTTGCACGCTGACCTCGGCGTTGATCAGCTCGGCGCCGAGCTGGACGCGGGGCGTGCGAAACAGCGAGCGCAGCCCGCCCGGCTGCTGCCAGCCGACGTGCAGCTCGTGCTGGCCCGGGGCGAGCAAGAGCGCGAGCTTCGAGCCCTCCTGGCGGATCGGCTCGGGCTTGCCGTCGATGCTGAGCTGGTCGACCTCACTGCCCTCGGGCAGCCCGAGCTCGTAGCTGGTCTGCGTGCTGGCGCGGGCGCGCGCCGACAGCTCCGCGCGCAGCAAGCGCACGCCCGGGCGCAGCTCGAGCCGCGCGCTGTCGATGGTGGCGGTCTGGCCCTGGGCGGCGGCGGGGCGCGCCACGGAGAGCGTCAGCTTCTCTCCGGGCCAGGGCGCGAACAGCGGCTCCCAGCTGCCGTCCCGGACGTGCTGGATGGGGGCCAGGTCGCGGGCCTCGCAGCGGAAGATGGGACTGCACTGCACGCCCCAGCGCTCGCTGTAGGAGACGCCCTCCGCGGCGGTCAGCGTCAGCTCGGGGCGCGGCTCCAGCACGCTCTCGAAGCGGACACTCTGCTCATCGCCGCCGAGGCGCAGCACGGCGACGCCGTTCTCGACCGGCACGCCCGCGCTCGTCACGCGCTCGCCGGGCAAGAGCGGCACGCGCGCGGCGATCAGCGAACCCCTGGGGCTCATTCGGGACAGCTCGGTGCTCACCGTCCAGCTCACGCCGAAGGAGAGGGTGCGCGTCAGCTGCGACCAGCTCGGCAGCGTGGCGGCGGCGTCCTCCGCCTCGGTGCCCCGCGCGCCATCGGCCGGCAACGGCTTCACGAGCCCCAGCGAGCCATCGATCTTTCCGCTCTCGGACAGCCCGCTCACCTCCCAGCCGGGTGCATCGACCGCGACCCAGCGCGGCGGCGTGCCCGGATCGAGCGTCAGCTGCCGCCCGGCGATCGCGCCCCGCGCTTGCAGGCGATGCAGCCCGGGCTCCAGCCGCACGTGCAGGTAACCGTCCTCGCCGAGCAGCAGCGCGCTCGCCGCGCGGCCGTCGAGCTCGATCGCTCCCGGTGTCCAGCTCGACACCGGCCCCGGCAGGCGATATTCGCTGCGCTCGGCAGCGTGCAACTCGGCGCTCAGGCGCAGCTCGCTGCCGCTGGCCGTGACCGACAGCCTCGGTACCTGCAAGCAGGCCGCCTCGCAGGCGCGCGGCGTCTGGATGCGCTCTTTGAGCTCCTGGAGCAGCTCGGGCGTCGGCAGCTCGGCGCGCGCCGGTGCCGTGTGCAGCAAGCTGGCGAGCACCAGCGCGGCGGCTGCGCCCGGCGCCGACCCTGCCAGCGGCTGGTTCGGCGGCGAGCGCCGCCAGGCCGCCCAGATGCGGCGCAGCGCCCAGAACGTGAGCAGCCCGAGCAGCGCGATGCGCAGCACGGAGAGCACGGCGACCATTGCGGGCGATAGCAAGTAGAGCTGCAGCGTGTGCGTGTGTTCCACCGGGCCCGACCACCCGAGATGCCAGGTTCGCCAGCTCCAGCCGGGCACTCCCGGCCCGGTCTGGATCTGCGCGTTCGGGTCCTGCTCCAAGAGCGCGCCTCGTGGACGCTCTTTCGAGCTGTCCTTGGGGTCTGAATACAGGTCCATTTTGGCTCCGGCTTCCAGCCGCCGGCTGCTCAGGGTGCCGATTCCGCTCAGCCCTATCCCGCCCTCGGGCGCCGACTTGCGCAGCGCCGAAGGCTCCGGAGCGGGGACGGGCGCTGCCATCTCCATGGACTCGCTGCTCGTGCCGGGCAGATCGAACATGCCGCCGCCCTCTCCGATCTGCGGATACAACGCCGCACGGATCTGCGAGACGCCGAAGCTCACCACCGTGCCCAGCAGCAACAGACTGCTGACGACCGCAACTACGCGGACCAGTTGCCGGAAGCGCCCTGCCGGCAGCGCCTGCAATAGCGCGATGCAGAGCAAGATCGCCACCCAGCCCAGCTGCGGCGCGTCCGGCTCGCCATGCGCGACGAACAACGCCAGCAGCGCCAGTGCGCCCCACGCCCAGCGATCCAGCTTGGCCACCGCCACGGCCACCACCAGCACGAAGAACACCGCGAACAGATCCCAGCGCGAGAGCCAGCTCTCCGACACGCTGTCGGCGCCGTTCACGCCGAGCAACTGCCAGCCTGGCGGCAGATGGAGCTGGGCGCCCAGCTGATCGACATTCTCGGACCAGGCCACTGCCGGCAGCTCACCGCGCGCCTGCTCCAGCCGCCATTCGCCGATCAGATCCAGCGCGCCCCGGCGCAGCTCGATGCCGCGCGCGCCGCTGACCGGGTGCACCGTGATCAGCTGATCGACGCCGCTCACCGCGGCATGCCCGAGATCGCCTCGAGACAGATCGAGCCGCCACTCGCGCTCCATCGTGCCCGTCAGGTGATCGCGCACCGTGTAGCCTTGGCCGTCCAGATCGAGCCACAGCTCGCGCTGCAGCGAGAGCCGATTCGGCGGCGGTTGAGGCTGCCCGCGGCGCAACGTCTCGAAGCTGAGCTCTCCACCGCCATCGAGCTGATACGCCGCGAAGCCGCGCCACTCCGTGGGCAGATTCGTGCGCTGCGGATCGACGCTCAGCCCGCCTTTGATCTCGGTCTGCCGATACTCCCCGTGCGGCACGAACACCCAGATCTCGTGTGACGGCCCGGGCGGCGCGTGGCTCGGCGCGCGCAACCGCTCCGGCGGCTTCGCATAGATGGCCGAGAGCTGCAGCTCGTGGTGCCCTGGATAGACCTGGACCCGCAGCTCGCCGCCCGGCTCGATGCGCGCGGGCAGCTGCGCATCCAGCTCGATCGGCAGCGACCCCGGCAACAGCGCCGTCGGCAAGCGCAGCTCCCGGCTCTTGCCGGAGACATTCAGCACCAGCTTCGTCTGGACGCGGAAGGGTACCTCGTCATCCAGCTTGCGGAACACCTCCACGGTCAGGCTCTCGGCTTCGTCCGTCGGCGAAGCCTCGCCCCTGAGCCAGAGGCGCTCCTCGTCGCGCTTCGCCTGCGCCACGCGCCGCCCGTTCACGCTGAGGTCGAGCAACGCGATGCGCTGGGGCACCCGCAGCGTCTCCGGCAGAGCGCGCCAGACGAAGCGCCCCTCCAGCGCGTGTTGCCCGGCGGCCAGCGTGACCACCGGCGCCTCATCGTCTGCGAGCACGACCACGCCCCGCCCGTCCGCGGCCACGTCCTGCGGCCACTGCTGATCGCCGCCCGGCAACTCCAGCTGCCCGCGCCGATCCAGCTGCACGCTCAGGCGAAAGCGCCCGCCGCTCTCGCTCAGATCGAGCTCCAGCCGCCCGGGCCACACGCACACCGCATCCTCCCCGACCTTGGGACAGACGCTATCGCCCAGCTGCTCCAGGACCCAGGGCACCCAAGGCTGCAGCGGCGCCGGTACATCCTTCGGCTCCAGCGCCCGCGCGGGCAACGCCCACACCACCAGCGTGCACAACAGCCAGAGCGCCCGCACTGCACGGGCACCCAACCAGCGTCCCTCCTGGAGCATCCGCATCCCCTGCTATGACGGCGGAGGCGACTTCCTGCCCCACCGCACAGAAGTCAGAAGCGTAGCATACCCTGCGACATGCACGCCGCCGGGTTCGATAAGAGCGCTGCCGCGGTGTCGCTGGCGCGCACGCGAAGGAAGGATTTTTTGAGGGCAAGCGGGCGCTCTACGACGCCGCGCGTCCTCGAGCTCACTCCACGTCAGCGGTCCACACGGCCCGTGCCACTGGTTACTCGGCTGCCAGGATGTCACGCAGCAGTAGGTGCAACTGTCTAATTCAGCCAGCAGTCACGATGGAGCATCGTTCGCAGACGAGCTGTTTAATCACAGAGCCGCCATATTCCGAATACTCGTGAGCACATCGCGGGCATCGCATCTGCGCGGCAGAGTCCATGGACTCGTCACGGAACAACCAATAGTAGCATCGGCGGGTGTCGTTGATGCGTTGGGCGACCGCATATCCGCGAACATTGATCGCGGACTGCCAGGACTCGAGTTGAGCGCGCGCCCAGCTTTCGTATGGCCCAGAATCAAGCCAGAGGCGATCGATACCGTCATACAGGCTCCGCCAAGCGGCTACCTCTTCAATTAGCTCTGGAGCTACACCGAGCAGACGAGGGTCAATCTGCCGATTGCAGCGCATACAATGCAGCGGGTTGTAACTCAAAGCCGACATCAATTTCATGGTGGCGCGTTCTCCGCATGGACAGAACTCGCGTGGGTCGGTAGGCGGAGGTGGGCTGAGCAAGCTCAACAGCGAATCACCAGAAATTTGCGAATCCCTTTCTCCCATTAGCGGCAGCCCTTTTTGAAGCGATTGTCCTTCAGCAGCTTCTTTGCCTTCCGAGCAGCGGCATCACCCTGCTTAGCGGCCGCCTCAATTTCTGCCAGAGTTTTGTCAAGGAATTGCTTGGGAAATTCGCTCCTTACACCGCCTGCGAGGTCCTGACTGATGATTTCGTCAGCCGTACGCGTATCGCTGGCCATGGCGACGGTGGTGGCGTCCGCCAACCCCTCCGCCAATTGCGCCGCGGCTTGCGCCTCGAAGTACTGGTCAATCGCGAGTTTGCCCAGGTAGCCGCCGGCTGCGATGAGTGCGAAGGGAAGAGCGGCGGCTGCCGCCGCACCTCCGGCGGCCGCAGTGCCGCCACCGGCCACCGCTGCTCCGCCGCCGCCAATGATGCCGGCGCCCGCTCCGCCAAAACCGCCCAACAAGGGCAAGCAGAGCACGCCGCAGCGTCCACTTGGATCGCGGTTGGTGAACGCATTCTGCCCTGGCCAGCTCCAGAGTGTGCTCGACGGCGTTAGATACTCGAAAGCGTCCAGCTCGAGGAACGCCCCCAGCTCCGGGCTCCACATGCGCGCCCGGAAGTCATAGAGCCCGCCCGCCAGGTCGATGAACGGCCGCCCCTGCCAGCGGAAGGGCTGGTCATAAGGCGCTCCGTCCAGCGCCGGAGCCGGCGTGCCCGCGTCGGCAGGGTAGAGCCTTCCGAAGGCGGAGTAGCGATAGCCGCCCAGGTCGCTCGGAGGTTCCGCACTCCGCGGCGCAACGAGGTGACCGCCGCGCAAGCGGCGCACGTTGCCCACGGTATCCAGCTCGAAATAGACGGTGAGGTCGTAGACGTTGTCGTACATCCAGAGCGGGTGGTCGGTGCCATCGTAGAAGATGCGCCGTTGCACGCCCGCCAGGCCTGTGGCGTTCACGATGGAGACGATGTTGCCGCCCTCGTATTGGTACGCTTCTGCCGGAGAACCCGTGCGCTGGAAGCCGATCCGGCGATGGAGCGAATCGTACCCCATGCGGTAGGTCACGCCGCCTTCGGTCACGTCGCGCAACCGGGTCTGCTTGGTGTGAACCATGGTCGCGCCGTTCAGCGCGTTGATGCGGCCGCCGCCATCGAGCGTCACGGGAAGGGCTTGGAGCGTCGCCGGCAGCGCCGCCGGCGCCGTGCCCGCGCCGTCCAGTCTCGGGCGCTGGTCGTCAATGCTGTCGTCCTGGTAGAAGCTGAAGCCGCCGAGCGCGTTGTAGCTGTAGCTCTCGACTTCATCGGGCTGCCCGGTGACCTGTCGCCGCACCTCGATCACGCGGTCCAGGTCGTCGTAGCTGATCGATGACGTTCCTTCCGGATCCGTCAACACGATCGGATTGCCGACGGGGTCGTACTCGGCTGTGTAGCAGCGGGTTCCGAGCGAGCCGCCGTATTCGTAGCAGCGCGAGATCAGGCGCCCGAGTGCATCGAAGACCTGGCGGCGTACGTGGCCGTCGGGGAATTGCAGGTAGACGTTGCGCCCCAGCTCATCGTAGTCGTAGCTAAAGTTACCTTCGGTGATCGTGCTCGCTGCCTGGAAGGAGAGGGCGACGGTCGATCGCAAGCCTCGCGCGTCGTACGTGATGTTCTGGATCCCGGAACCGTTGTCGATCAGCTTGACGTAACCGTGCGCATCGTAGCCGTAGGTCGAGGCGGGCGGCTGGTACAGGACCGTGGCGCCGCCGCTGGCCGGTCGCGTCGAGAAGCGTTGCGCCAGGCCCGTGACGCGGCCGGCGCCGTCACGGGTTAATGCATAGCCGTCGCCCACGACGGCGTAGCGCGACGTACCGCCAAACCCATCCATGTTGGAGAGGTCGAAATAGTCATTGTAGGTGAACGTGCCGGACTCGAACCGACTTTCCTCGAGGTAGTCCGACTCGATGGAAGCCACGATGGGGCGCTCTGTTTGAGTGTTGTAGCCGTACAGCTGGTCCAGGAAGGGAACCGTCGAGCTCGGCCCAAACACGGTGCTGCTGCTGATGGGTAGAGCGGAGCGGTCTTGCCGTCTCTGCACGCGCAGCATGCGGTCGACTCGGTTGCCGTAGCTCACGGCAAAGGTCGCGTCTCGGTAGAGCTCAATCTGCGCTGGCCCGTCGCCGCTGGGGAGCGCGTTGTAGCCGACTTGATACTGGCCCGGGGCCAGTGCCGCTGCGAGATCGGTCGGTGCCGGTGACGAGTCGGCGCTGCCTGCATAGAGGAGCGGACCAGTCCACGCCGGGCTGACCGGCGTCGGATACGCATACACCCCCAGGCGCCCCGCCGTGTCCCGAACGGTCTTGCGGCGGCCGAGTTGGTCGTAGGTAAAGACCGTGCTGCGTTGCAGCTGATCCGTGATGCTCTGGACATCACCCGATGCGTTCCGCGTGAAGCTCACGCTGAACCCATCAGGGTCCGTCTTTCGCGAGAGTCGCCCATCGGCATCGTACTCGAGGCGCCATTGCGTGCCGGCAGGTAGATCCGGGGTGACGAGCGAGGTGACCAGGTCGTCCCGGGCGCACCCGCAGCTCTCATTCTCATATCCGAGCAGCGTCACATTGCCGAGCGCGTCCGTGATGCTGGTCAGGCGGTTGGAGTCGTCATAGCTGCGCGAGATCGCGGTGGCACCATCGCTCTGCAGCGTGATGTTGCCCGCGCCGTCACTCGCCAGGGAAAGTGCTCCCGTCGCGTCCGTCCACCCCAGCAGGTTTCCGGAGCTCGCATCGTAGCTGTACGTGCGTGGCGTATTGTGATCGGTGAGCGTCTGGAGTTGGCCATCGCTGCGCCAGGCAAAGTCGATGCGCCTGCCTTGCAAGGTATTGGTGGATGCATATGCGTCCTGCATGCGGCTGAGCCGCCCATTCGCATCGCGTTGGTAGCGGTGTTCGATATTCCCGACACCGGGCGTGGCGAGCGAAAGCCGGTCGTCAGCATCGTAATTGAGCGTCCAGCGCGCGCCGGGGCTCGTCATGCCGGTACCGGTCGAGGGCGTGCTGATGCGCGTGACGCGCCCGAGCGCATCCCAGGAGGTGGTCGGCGTCACCTGCGTGCCGTTGACCGTGGTCCGCGTGATCTTCAGCGCCTTGTTGATGCGGTCCTCATGGAAGCTGCCCGTGAGGTTGCCGTGGTACACCTGGCGCAGGTCGTAGGAGACGCCGTCCGCCACGAACTGGTCGACGATCAACTGCCCGGCTTCGTCCACCTGGATGGTGTGAGCCACGCCCCGATCGTCCGTGTAGCTACCCTGGCGCACCAGCTGCCCGGAGGTGTACGTCGGCTCGCCGAAGGCGGGAGTGAACTGCCGCGAGGCGCCGCCAGGGCGGGTGACGCGCTCGACGGTGCCGTTGTCGCGGTAGACGTAGCTGGTGCGTTCGCCACGCGGATCGGTGGCGCTCGTCATCAGGTGGCCGTCGTATTCGAACTGGCGTGTCTCGCCCGTCGGCATCTCGATCTCGCGCAGGTTGTTGCTGCCGTCGATGCTGAGGTGCGTGGTTCTGCCCGCGGCGTCTTCGATCGATGTGAGCCGATTGAGGCTGTCGTAGTTGAAGCTGAAGCGTCCACCCGTGGGGTCCTGGAGCCAGGCGACCTTGCCCGCGGAGGTGTAGCCCACGCTGAGCAGGGGCTCGCCCGTCCGCGCCACGCGCGAGGCCATGCGCGCGCGTGTGTGCGTCTGGTCGATCCAGTCATAGCTTTCGACGGCATCGTCCTCGGTGTCGACCAGCGCCAGGCCCGTGGCGGTCTCGTGGATGCGGCGCCGGGGCTCGAACTCGCTGGTCCAGTCATCCTGGCTGAGCAGCGCCAAGCTGCTGTCGAAGACCAGCGCGTGGTCGCGGTCGAGCGCCACGAACGCCGGGCTGCCGTCCACCTGCAGCGTCAGCCCTTGTTCGCGCTCATTGGCGAACCAGCGAGCCATGCCGTTCAGCGGATCGAAGCGGACGAGGCCTTCCGTGTTCATCACGAACAAGAAGCCGTCGTCCGAGAAGGAGAGATCCAGCGGCTGGTTCATGCCGAAGTTGAGCGCGACCTCCTGGCCGTTGCGCGCGGAGCTGAAGGAGCCCATGCCGCTGCCCAGCACGCGCTCGACTTCGCTCCCGGGCCCGACCCAGCCGTCGTCGTCGGGCAGCAGGCGGTAGACCATGTGACGGCGCGGGCATGCCACGTAGAGCGAACCGTCAGGGCTCATCGCGAGGCCGCGCGGCGTGTCGAAAGTGATCTGTCCCGCGGGCACCGTCGGGTTGACGCGCACGTCTCCACCGCTCGGCAGCCCGATGGGCTGCACGGTTCTCAGTGGATCGTTCAACAGAATGCGCCGGATCACGCTGGCGTTGCCGTCCGTGAAGTACACGGCGCCGCCCCCTGCCGCGACGCGCGGGCGGTTGAAGGTGCCGTTCTGGCTCGACCAGGAGGCGAGCTGCGCGCGGACTCCGCCGGCATCCGCCTCGTACAGGCCGGTCAGAGTGGCGACGAAAAAGCGTCGCTCTCCATCCGCGTAGTCGATGGCGAGCGCGCGGGGGCTCGACAGGCTCAGGTTGGGGGTGACCGGAGTCACGCTCCAATCCGCATTGATGCGCGACACGGTGTTGGTGAGGTTGAACAGTTCGCCGGTCTCGGGGTCTCGCGCGAGGATCGCACTGGTGAACGAGCCCACGACGTCCGGCTCCACGCGCGGGAAGAAGGTTTCCCGCCGTCCGTCGCCATGAACGAGATCGATCTGAGCCAGGTTGGGCGCGCGGAAGGCCTCGTGCACCTCGGCGATGCCCCAGCCCGTGCCCTCGGGCGACGAGCGGCGATGATAGAGCAACTCATAGCCCTGGCTGCGCAACAGCGGACCTGGCACCAGATTGCTCACCAGCGGTGTCTGCACGCTGGCCTGAACGCCGAACACGGCTCCGCCGCCGCTGCAGTTGCCGCCGCCACCGCCACCGCCACCGCTGGTGGAGAGGGGTGCCCGCAACGTGACGGAGCGCTGGAACGGGAAGTAGTCGGGCGCAGGGACGCTGCCGTCGGGGTTCAGCGGCAGCTCCACGTAAAAGGAAGTGCTGATCCCGTTGATGCTCGTCGAGCCAGCCTCGCCCTCGCTGTCGAATTCAGTGCCAGCCAGCGTGCCTTGCTGACGATACGGCGTCAGGCGGACCCCCCCGACTACGCAGGAGCTGCCTGTCGCGCAGCCACCGCCGCCGCTGCCGCCGCGGCCGATGCACTCGAAGCGATAGGTCGGGCCCGACACGCTGAGCGCGATACCTCGCGCGTGCACGCCGCCGCTGCCGCCTCCGCTCGTTCCGGAGCCGCTGCTGGCGACGCCGTTGGTCGACGCGGGCGCATTGCCCAGGCGATGGCCACCGGTGAGGCTGCTGTCGTAGGTGAGGGTGACGCCGTAATCGCGCCCCTGGCGGCGATAGGTCGGCAGCGCGAACGTCTGGCGCAGGGCGCCGTTGCCGTAGGAGACGTTGCTGCCCGCGCAATTGCCGTCCGCCGCCTTGCCCGGATCTGCGCCGGCCGTCTCGAATAGATAGAGCTCGCCGGCATTCGGCGTGTTCAGATCGATGGTGGAGAAGTGGCTGATGTTGAAGGCGAACGCGCTGCCGTTCCAGATTCCGAAGGTCTCGTGATCCCAGCCGCCGCTCTGCTCGTTGACCACGCCGACGGGGATCTGCAAGCTGGTGGGGACATTGAGCCGATTGGCAACGCGCACCGTCACCGGCACGGCGAACTGCTGGCTGGGCTCGAGCACCATGCCGTAGGTGGTGTCGGTGGCGTCCGGCAGCGGATACGGGAACAATTCACGCTCCGGAACCGGAGTGATGCGCACCGGCGTGGGACTCAGCACGGCGCCCGCGGGAAAGCTGATCTCGATCGAGCTCTGGGAGTCGCGCGCCACGCCTCCTGCCGGGCCGATCATGGTCACCTGGGGATCTCGGTCCAGCAGGTAAATGCGACCGAGATCGATGGCATCGCCCGGGCGGACGTAGACGTCGCGCAGCGCGGGGATGAAATCGGAGGTGATGATGCGGACCACCAGGTGGTGAGAGGGCGTGGTCTCATCGAACAGCTCCGGGAACTCGCTCAGGCGTGCCCGGAACGAGCCGTCGTTGCCTGCGCTCAGCTCGACATCCGCCCGGGCGTCGCCCTCGATGGGAGCGTCGTAGATCTGGACGTCGAAGTTGCCCACGGCGGCGCCGGACCGGGTGAGCACTCGCCCCAGCACCGAGGCGCGGGTCTCGAAGCGGCCGCCGGCGACGGTCGGCGAGCTGTCGCAGCCCGGGATGAACTCGTGTTGCACGCCCGTCGCGGGATCGCAGCTGTCGGTCGTGCAGACGTCGCCGTCATCGAGGTTCGGCGGCGCTTGCGGCGTACACGTGCCCGTGTCATCGCAGGCCTCCGCGCCGTTGCAGGGGTTCGCGTCCGCGCAGGACGTACCCGCGGCCACCGGCGTGTGGCTCACGCCCTGGACGGGGTCGCAGGCATCCGCGGTGCAAGGGTTGGCGTCGTCGAGGGCCACGGCGCTGCCTGCGGAGCAAGCGCCCGAGGCGCAGCTGTCGCCCTGTGTGCAGGCGTTGCCGTCGCTGCACGGCGAGCCGTCGGCGCGCGCCGGGTCGGAGCAGATGCCAGTGTCGGGGTTGCAAACGCCCGGCTCGTGGCACTGGTCGAGAGCGGCGCACAGCACCGGGTTGGCGCCGGCGCAGCTGCCTTGCTGGCAGCTGTCGGTTTGGGTGCACGCATCGTGGTCATCGCAGGGCGAGCCGTCGGCGCGTGCCGGCTGCGAACACGCCCCGCTGCCGGGGTCGCAGACGCCCGGCTCGTGGCACTGGTCGAGAGCGGCGCACAACACCGGGTTGGCGCCGGCGCAGCTGCCTTGCTGGCAGCTGTCAGTTTGCGTGCAGGCGTTGCCGTCCGAACAGGCGCTGCCGTCGGGAGCCGCGGCGTGCTGCACGCCCGCGACAGGGTCACAGCTGTCGAGGGTACAGGGGTTTCCGTCGTCGATGGCGAGCGGCGCGCCGGGTTGGCAGCTGCCTGCTCCGTCGCACAATTCATTGCCATTGCAGGCGTTGCCGTCCGGGCAGGCCGTGCCGGCGGCGCGAGCGGTGAACACGGGCATGCCGCTGCCGTCACAGCTATCGTCGGTGCAGGGATTGCCGTCGCTCGGGTTGGCAAAGTGGCAGTCGCTGACCACGCTACCGTTCGCGCAACTCGTGGTGCCACTGCCCGTGCACGAGCCCGTACCGCAGGTGGTGGCGACGGACACGTAATCTTCATCGGCGCTGCCGTTGCAGTCATCGTCGACGCCGTCGCAGGTGAGGTCCGCGGCAGCCGGTGTGCCCGGGGCACAGCTGTCGATGACCGCGCCCAGGATGCAGCTGGTCAACCCGCTCGCGGCGCAAGCGCCGACGCCGCAGCTGGTGGGCACGGACGGGACGTCTTCGTCCACGATGTTGTCGCAGTCGTCATCGATCAGATCGCAGGTCGCGTCGCTGAGAGCGGGTGTGCCCGGAAGGCAGCTGTCCAGCACCTGGCCCGACACGCAGCTCGTCGCGCCGACGGCCGCACAGGCGCCGACGCCGCAGGAGCTGTCCGTGGCGGTGAAGTCATCATCGATCTGACCGTCGCAATCGTCGTCCACGCCGTCGCAGCTCGTGTCCACGGGCGAGCTCGGGGTGCAGCCATCGGGGGGCGGTTGTGTCGCGTTGCACTCGGCAGCGCTGACCACGACGCCGGTCGTGTTCGCCCACTCCAGGAACAAGCTGGGCAGCGTGGCGCTCTCGCGAGAGTGCAGCTCGAGCCTGCCGCCCTGGTTCTCCATCTCTTTCTTGATGATCCAGCCGTTCAGAGGCGCGAAGCCCGCCAGTGCGCAGGCGACGTCGCGGGTGACGTCCAGCTCCAGCGTGCCCGTCTGCCCGTTGCTCACCAGGGTGGTGTCCACGGGCGGGTTCAGCCAGGGCGCCTGACTGGCGGCGCCGAACATCGTCCAGGCGGACGTGCCGGAGCAATCCGGGAAGATGTTGCCCGGGTTGCTGTCGGTGGAGCAGTTCCAGGTGGCGCCGTTCTCGCTCCAGCCTTGGAGCAGGCGGTGCGCGCCCAGCGCGCGATCCGGGCCCCAGTTGCTCGCGGTCTCCGCGATCGGCAACCGCAGCCGAGCACGCACCAACGGGCCGCCGAGCGCGGCCGTGACGGCGGCGGGGGCAAAGCCGACCAGTGCTCGATTGCGACCGACCGCCGTGATGCGCAAAGCTGAATCGCTGCCGAAGTTCTGGTTTGGCTCGAGCTGCCGCAGGTACGTGTCGGAGCTCGCCGTCACGCTGGCACTGCCCACGACTGGACCCGGCTCTCCACCGCTCGGCGCGCCGTCGATGTCGAGCAGCAAGCGCGGACCGGGGCCCTGCTCCCGCGAGACAAAGTCGAGCGAGCCAGCCTGATTCTCGTCGACCTTCTTGATCAGCCAGCCGTGGCCTGCGTAGCTGCCAGCCAGGAGCGCCGCGACATCCGCGGTCACATCGAAGCTGACCACGCCCGTCTGGTTGTTCGTGATCAAGCGGGTCGCGCTCGCCGGGGAGAGCCAGGGCTGCAGCGCTGGATCGCTGGCGTTCATGCTCCACGCAGCGGCGCCCTGGCAGTCGTCTTGCAGGTTGTTGATGTTCGAATCGAGGGCGCAATTCCAGGTCGCCTGGTATTCGGCGCTCGCCTGCTTCAAGCGATGGATGGCGATGCTTCTGCCCGAGAAGCCCCAGTTGCTCGGGCTGCCCGAGATCGTGAGCTCGACGCGGGCCGCGACCAGCGTGCCGCTGCCCACGGCGGTCGTGATGCTCGATGGAGTGAAGAACAGCAGCGCGCGGCGCCTGCCCAATGACTGAAGCGACAACGTCGTGTCCCCACCCGCGTTCTGGTTGGGCAACAGGTTGCGCAGATAGGTGTCACCCGACGCCTCCACGGTCCTGGTGGTCACCAGCGCCTCGCGCGCGGTCCCGATCCGCGGCTGCTCCGCGATCGAGGCGGGCATTCCTGGTTCGGCAGCCTCGCGGTCTCGTGAATCGCACGCGACCCCGAGAATAGCGAGACTAATTACAGTCAGCATCAGCAGTGCGCGCTTGCGCGCGCACCGAGCCGAACCGCAAATACACCGGTGACGACGGGTTGCTTGCATGTCCCAGGCCCCTCTCGTGATCGCCCTGCGGCGATGGATGCGATGAGCGTCGAGGATCCCGCCCCTGTCCGCGACGCGCGGCGCACGCAGTCGTGCTCCGCCGTTCCTGCCTCCACGACTAAAGCACGTTGTTTGATTGGGTCAACGCGCCACAGCCCGGGAAAGGTGATCACCGAGCGCGCGCGCTTACTTCAGTGGGCGAGCATCGCACACGGGCGGGCGCGGTATGCGTGCAACACGAAGCGGCAACTGCTGTCGACCACGGCACGGCGACAAAAAAAGCGCAGCTCCGCCGGGCGATCCGGCGGAGCTGCGCGTGCTACTGCCCTGTGCGTGGAGGCGAGCGGACGGACTCGCGGCTCCAGGGCGCTGCGGCGATGGTGGGCCGCATTCACATTGAGAAGAAGGTACTGCTGCGACCGCAGCGCTCGCGCGCCGCGGCCCTCATGTGAGTTTTACGCTGCAGCCGTGGCGGCAGCGGTGTTGTCAGACTTCTCTGTGATTTGCTTGGGTGGGTTTGCTCCAGAGGCGACCACCTGAACCGGAATCCGGCGCGGTCGCGCCGATTCCGACTTGGGTACGTGGATGGTGAGCACACCGTCCTTCATGGTGGCTTGCACGTTGTCGCTCTGCACGCCCTGCGGAAGCACGAAAGACCGAGAGAAGGTTCCGTAGTTGCGCTCGACTCGATGGAATTCGTGGCGCTCGTTGGTGCTCTCGGGGTGCTTCTGAGCAGAGAGCGTCAAGACGTCGTTCTCGATCTCGATCTTGACGTCCTCCAGCCTCACTCCGGGCAGCTCGGCGTTGATGAGATAGGCTGTATCAGCCTCGACGACATCGACGAGAGGCCATGAGCGGGCGTTGCCCCCTTCCGGACCCATCAGGAAAGGCCTGAACCAAGGGTCGGTGCGCATGGCATCATCCAACACGTTCCAGAGGTTGAACATTCTTACCTCCTTTCCCTGCAGTTTCCTGGCTCGGAGCTGGAAAAGCTGCCGGCAGGCGGCCTCTCCGTCCCGGGCATTGGGACCCTGTGCATCGCTCGACGGGGTGTCAACACCCCGATCGATGGGATCTGTCGCCGCGCGCGGGTCAGTAACTTCCGCTCACACTTCCCATCTTGCTCAGTGTGGTCGCGTCGAACGTTTCCAAACCCATCGAGCCACCACCGGCGCGGCCGTTCCTGGCCTGGAACTGGGCGTTCAGCAGCACGCCGTTCTCGATCAATGGCGGCAGAAGGCTGCCCTCGCGGATGGGTACCGCGCCCATCGTCTCCGGCGGGTCAACGGCTGCCAGCCGTTGAACGCGCAGCGTGCGATTCCAGGAATTCGCCGGGGGGACGTCCAGGAACAAGCCGTTTTCGGGGATGGTGTAGCTCTCGAGGCTGGGCTCCGCCCCTCGTTCGTAGCGGGTGAGCTCCGTCAGGCCGGAGAGCAAGCGGATCTGGCTCAGGTCGACCCGCAGGTGCTGGCCGTTGCTCCAGGGCAACACCCGGAAGTCGGCGCCAGGGCCCTCCTGCAGCTCCAGTGCCGGATCCGAAAGGTCGATCAGCGTGCTGGCGGCGTCGCTGCCGGGGGTGTGTACGTAAGCGACACCGGGCGCGAACTCCGTCTGCGTCTCCGGGCTCAGTGGGAAGGTGGGGCTGCGCGCGAGCAGCGCGAGCGTGCCTGGCGTCGGTTGAAAGCTCCAGATCTGGCCCTGATCGGCCCCGTTCAGTGCAGGACCGTAGCCCGTGTGCGTCGCGAGCAGCCAGCGCTCGCCTTCCTGGCTCAGGGCAGGATCATGCTGGGGCGCGGCGCGTAGCGCGATCGAGCCGCGCGGCTCGAGCTGGCGAGCGCGCGTGCCGAACGTGTGCAGGATGGTCTCCGGGGCTGCCTGCTCGGCAAGGCGCGCCGCGTCCTCTGATACGGACCACCATGGCTCGGTCACGAACCCCCACTGTCCGTCTTCTCCCGTAGAGACCTGGACGTTGCCGGTGTACAGGCCGCTCGCCGTCCAGGAGGAGAGGCCCTGCGCCAGCTCCAGTTCAACCAGCGTCAGCAGCTGAAGCCCGCTCGGGGTCGCCGGCGCGTAGATGTCGCCGCACTCGATCGCCGGCACGGTTGCCCCCGCGAGCGCTGCACCGGTGGAGGTATCCGCCGTCACGCGCCGAGGTAACCAGTCACTCGCGGTCGCGTCAGCGATCCGCGCGCGATTGCCCGCGCGCACCTCCGCGAGCCGGGCGGGGTCCGTGCCTGGGTCCGCGGGCAAGCTCTGCAGCCCGAGCCGGCTGCCGCTCGCCACCAGCAGCACCTGCACGGAACCTGCCGACCTGCGCGCCCCGATCAGCCGAGCGTCGACGTACTGCAACTCCTGGCGCTGCGGACTGCCGTTGGCGTCCAGGTCAAGGGCCCAGAAGAAGGTGGCGGCCCCTGCAGCCGAGAGCATGGCGCCGTCGAGCTCCCCCACGATCAACACGCGCGCGCCGTCCGCGAAGATGTACGCTGGAGCAGCGCCACCGCGAGCCTGCTTCAGCGCGTCAGGCATCGCGAGCATGCCTCCCACGATCGAGCTGGGGCTCATACTGATGGTGGGCACCGCGTCGTTGGCGACCAGATAGAATTCGTCTGCGTTCGAACCGGGGTGGCGGGCGTAGGCGACTCGGCCCTGTCCCGGTTGCCGCGCCACCTCCGGCCACTCCGCATACGCAACGGGCTCGGCGCCTGCCGCGCTCTCCGGCTCGAAGAGCGGCGCGACGGGGTTGCCCGTCGCAGCGCGCGCGAGGATTTCCTCCGCTCGAGCGCCCGTGTAGTCGCGCAGCGCGTCGCAGTTGACGAGGCGCTGCGGTAGCGCTTCCAACAGCACGCCGTCGTCAGCGCCGGGTGAGCCGCTGGGCCTTTCACCGTCCACGGCCCGGCCACCGCAGCCGAGCAGTGGGCACATCGTTAGGCCGGTCAGCGCCGCTGCGATGGCGACCCATCCTCTACCGTTTCTTCCTGCAGGCGAGCTCGTTCGCTGGAACACCGCGGACCTCCCGTCGACGTGAAGCCGCAGAGTAGCAGCGACGGCTGGGCGGCTCAAACGGGAGCCAGGTGTTTCACTGCACGCGCTTTTTCCGGGTGCGGGCGGTCGCCGGAGCGCTTTTTGCCAGTTCGTCAAGGGGCCTTCGCGGGCGCTGGCGTCACTGCGGCGTGTTGGCGCTCTGTAGCGCCTCGCGGCGCTGAGCGGCGAGCAGCTGCAGGGCGGGGTGCCCGGGCGCCAGCCAGGCGAGGTGGGAGAGCGCGGCGTCGAAGGCCTCGCTGTCACCTCCTGCCAGCGCTCCGCAGGCCGCGCCGTCGCTGCATGCGCCATCAACAGCGCGCCGATCGGCAGCATCCGCACGGCGGTCGCCGTCAGCGCAAGGCGCAGAGCACCTCGCCGATCGCGAAGGCGTTCGGCACGCGGCTCGTCGTCTGCCGATCCCGCCCCGTGAGCCACACGGCGAAGCTCGCCAGGAACCAGAGCGACAGCAGGGGCTGCTGGTGGACGAAGTGATCGAGCCTGGGCGCGCCCATTCGGTGAGGTCGCCGACGGCAGGTCATCGATGCCGGGGATGTGTCGCGTCTGCAGCAGGATGCGCCCTGTCGCGAGGTTCCAGGGCAGATCGAAGTCGGTGAGCTGCCGGCGTGCGAGCAGTGCGACGCTGGCGATCGCGCACGCGAACCACACGCTCCGGGAGGCATTGCTCCCGGCACCGGCGCTCGGCGCCACCGGTCCGGAAGCGTGTGGCTGCATTTCATGCAATACGGCGTGCCTGTTCAGCGATGAACCCTGGCGCGAGGGTCCGACGGTTCCATTCCGGGCACATTCCGGGGTGAGGGTTGCGCTTCGGGGCTTCGCGCCCGACCGGGGGGACGCTATATGCAGCGCGCCCATGGCATCGCCTACGTCGCCCGCTCTTCGCTCGGCGCATTCCGGAGCGCTCCGCTTCGTATCATCCTCCTGGGCGGGGCTGTTCCCGTTGCTCGGCGCCTTGATCAGCCTGCTGATCGCTCGCCTGTTGCAGGCGGATCCGGACGACAGCTGGGCGCGCTTGCTGCGCCCGCTCGGCATGCTGGTGATGCTGCACTCCGCGCACACCGCGCTGTTCAGCTTGCTCTGGCTGCGCTACCGCCGCTTCGAGGCGCCGGAAGCCGCGACCTGGCCCACGGTGAGCGTGATCATCCCCGCCTTCAACGAGGGGCCGATGGTCGAGCGCAGCATCCGTTCCGCGGCGCTGAGCGACTACCCGCGGGGCGCCCTGGAGCTGATCATCGTCGACGACGGCTCGCGCGACGACACCTTCTTCCACATGCGCCACCTGCGCCGCGAGTTCCCCGAGTTGGTGCGGCTGGTGCGCTTCCGCGGCAACCGCGGCAAGCGCGCCGCGCTGCTCGAGGGGTTCGAGGCCGCGCGCGGCGAGATCGTGATCACCATCGACTCGGACAGCGAGGTCGAGCCGAGCACGGTGCGCGAGATGGTCAAGCCCTTCCTGGCCGACGCCCGCGTGGGAGCGGTGGCCGGGCGCGTGGCGGTGCTGAATCGCGACTCCTTCATCAGCCGCATGCTGGAGGTGCAGTACGCTCTGGCCTTCGACTTCGCGCGCGCGGCGCAGTCGGTGTATCGCGCGGTGGCGTGTTGCCCGGGTGCGCTCTCGGCGTTCCGGCGCCGGGTGATCTTGCCGCACCTGCGCGAGTGGGCGCAGCAGCAGTTCCTGGGCCGCCCGGTGAGCCACGGCGAGGATCAGGCGCTCACCAACATCGTGCTGCGCGCCGGCTACGACACCGTCTACCAGAGCTCGGCGGCGGTCCACACGCTGGCGCCGACCCGTTACCGCCAGCTGTCGCGCATGTTCGTGCGCTGGGATCGCAGCTACATCGTCGAAGGCTTCAGCTTCGCCAAGTTCATGCTCACGGACTACCGGCGCGACAACCGCCTGCTGCCGATCGTGGGCTTCGCCTTTTCGACGCTGCGCGTGGTGAGCGTCTTCTACCTGGTGCTGGGCCTGCCGGCGCTGTTCGACATTCACTGGCGCGAGCTGCTGGGCGTGGCCCTGGCGATGCTGGCGGGCGCCAGCTTCACAGCGCTCTACTACTTGAAGATCGAGCGCAGCTTCCGCTTCCTGTACGGGGTGGCGTACGCCGTGTTCTCGGCTCTCTGCCTGCAGTGGATCCTGCCCTGGGCGATGCTCACGGTGCGCGACGAGCGCTGGGGCACGCGCTGAGCGCCGGGCGTACAGCGGGCACATCCTGAGGCCGGGCGGTGCGCTCTGGCGCCGAGCCCTGGGGCTGCAGACGCGCGGCGCTACTACCAACCGGTAGCGGCTACTACCAACCGGTAGCGGCTACTACCAACCGGTCATAGGTGATCCCTTTCGGCGACGCCCCCAGGTAGACCGACCAGGTCGATCCCGATGGCAAGGCGACGCGGCGACGCTCGCGGCGGAGATGGGAGCGTCGCGCACTGGGGGACAGGAAGCGGAAGCGAGCAGAAAGCGCACGCGGGCGGCGCTCGGCACGCGGGGGGGGGGCGCGCGCCGGGACGACAGGTTCCTCAGGGAACCTCAACTCGATTCGCGCGAAGAGGGACACCGGTCACGGCGGACGCGCGGTGCTCGACACGCGGGGGGGGGCGCGCGCCGGGACGACAGGTTCCCCAGGGAACCTCAATTCGATTCGCGCGAAGAGGGGCACCGGTCACGGCGGACGCGCGGCGCGCGCCGGCGCTTCCGAAAGCCTGCTCGCAAAGATCCTACCCATGACCAACTGGTAGCGGGTTTTTGCGTTCGTGAGTGGCTGCGCGGCGAGCTCGCCGGCGTAGGGTGTTTTTTAAGCTCGGGCCGCACGGCTCCGTGCCGCACCAGGAGTGCCCGCTGCCGCACGCGCGTCGGGCGCTGGCACAGCTTGGCACTCACTCCGGGCGAGGACTGATTTCGCGCTTCCGCTGGCCAGCGCCTCGGCGGAGCTCAGCCGCCGGTGAGCTCGCCGCGCAGCACCCTCCGGATCACGCCGTCCGGCAACTCGAAGGCCTCGGGCTCGGTGGGATCGCCGTGCGCCTGCAGCAGGCCGGAATCGCCCAGCGTGCGCAGCACGACCGCCGCCGCCTCCTCCGCGCGGCGCTGCGCCTCGCCGGGCGTGAGCTCCAGCGTCAGCCCGGTCAGCTCGAACTGGCGCCGGAACGCCTCCGCCGCCAGCGCGCGCAGCTCGTGCGCGGCGCCGTGCTGGCACTGCGCCAGGTGGCGCAGGATCGCGCCGCCCGGGCTCTGGGGATGCGCGATCTCGGACTCGATCCAGACGCTCAGCGGTGAGCCGCGGCTCACTTCGCGTTCGATCGCGGCGCGCGCGCCCTCGATGCCGATCTCGACGGCGCCCAGGCCGCCGTGGCGAGCGCGCTCGGGATCGTAGAGCTCGAGCACGGCGCTGCCCAGGCGTCGCAACAGGAGCGGTACGCTCTGGCTCTCGCGCAGCAAGAGCTCCAGCGCGGGATCGGTGAAGCGCACGCCCTGGCGCGAGCCCAGGCCGCGCATCATGGCCGCCGCCGCTTCCTCCGGTAGGCAAGGCACGGCGACCAGCTCGAACGAGCCCACCAGCGACTGGTGCGCGAGCGTGCCCAGCGGCGACCAGAGCAGCGGATGCAGCGCGCTGCAGAACAGCACGCCGATGCGCTGCCCGCGCGCCGCGCCCAGGCCCGGCAGTGTGTTGCGCAGGCGGCCCACCAGGATCGCGAACACCTCGAGCGCGTGGTTGAGCTCGCGCGCCGCGCCGATCGCGTGCTCCAGCTCGTCGAGGATCAGCAGCGCCGGCGGCGCCTGGCCATGGTTCTGCTCGGCCAGGGCCTGGCCGAAGTCGCGAAACCAGGCCGCCAGGGCCGTCGCATTGAGCTTGCCGCTCGGCACGGCCAGCTCCAGGCTGCGCCCGGGCTGGCGCGCGCGCGCCGACTCCAGGAGCTCCATGCACAGGAAGCGCAGGATCGCGTCGGCGGCCTCGGCAGGATCGCGCGAGAAGTGGATCTCGTGGTGGAAGCCGGTCAGGTCCACGTACGCGGAGGGGCCCGGCAGGCGCCGCGCCACCTCCAGCGCGAGCGACGACTTGCCGAAGCGGCGCAAGCTGGTGACGACCGTGAAGCGGCCCGCCTGCGCGCTGGCGAGCAAACCCGAGACCAGCCGCTCGCGGTTGAAGAACTGCGTCGAGGAGGTGATGCGTCCGCGCACCTCGAACGGATTGCCGCGCAGCGACGACTCCTCCGCCAGCTCCAGCAAGTCGTTCGCGTCGCGCGACCACTTCAGCCGGCTCAGGCTCAGCGGCAAGATGCTCACGGCCTTGCCCGCGCCCCGGGCGGCCCACTCCAGGATCGAGCGCACCGCGCCCAGATCGGGCGACGCGCCCTCGTCGTGGAGCAACAGGGCCGTCTCGGCGCCGTAGCTGCGCGCCACGCGGCCGGCGCGCTGCACGTCGCGATCCTGGAAGCCGCCGTTCTCGCAGCGCACGAGCGCCGCGCGCCGCCCGAAGCGCTCCCAGCCCGGCGTCGCCGGCAGCTCCAGCTCGATCTGGCCGAGGCGCGCCGGAAACAGGTAGCGCAGGCGGTCTGGATGCGGCTCCAGGCCCACGTTGTGCAGCGCGGCCAGCGTCTGTTCCAGCCAGGGGCCGTGCGCCAGCAGCGCCCGCCGCAGCCGGAGCGCCCAGCGCAGCGTCAGGCCCAGCAGCACCGCCAGCAGCACGCCCAGCAGCAGCGTGCGCGTCTTGGCGGCCCAGGCGTCCTTCAGCTGCTGCAACAGACCGCAGTCGTAGTGCGAGCCGTCCGGCAGATCGCGGCAAGCGGCGCAGCGCTCGCTGCGCAGCTCGAGCAGCGTGCAGGCCTCGCGCGAGGCGCTGACGCCGAGGCTGCGCAGCCAGGGCGCGAGCCCCGTGCCGCGCCGGCTGCGCTGCAGCTCGACCGGCTCGAGCTCGGCGGTCAGGTTCCAGGGCGGCTGCGCCGTGCTCTCACCGAGCGCGCGCGCGAGCTGGCCCAGATCGCGCAGCGCGCGCTCGAAGTCGGGGCCGCTGCCGGCGCGCGTCGCGCACAGCCCGCGCAGCCGCGCCACGTTGGTGGGCGGCGCGTCGGCGAGCAAGCGCACGCTGTCGTCCACCGTGGGCGGCGCCGAGAAGGCGTCGGGCAAGCTGGCGCTCTCGCCGCCCCACAGCGCCAGACCCAGCCGATCGCAGAGCTCGAAGCCGAAGCTGCCGCGGCCTTCGCCGCGCTGCCGGCTCCACTCCTGCACCGACTCCAGCAGCTCCGGGGGCGCGGCGCACTCGTTCGGCGCCGGCGCGGTCTGCAGCGCGCGCACCGCGTGCGCGCAGGCGTCGACGGGCGAGCCCGCCTGCCACCAGCCCTCGAGCTCCAGCACGCGCGAGAAGGTGCGCCCCGTGAGCGCCTTGGGCGAGGGCAGGCGCGCGCTGAGCCAGCCCGAAAAGGACTCGGGCGCCGAGGCATCTCTCAAGAAGCAGGTGAACAGCTTGGAGCGCACCGCCTGCGTGACCGTCTCGACGCGCGCCTCGGAGGCGCGCGCGGGCGGCAGATCGCGCAGCCACTTCTCGACCACATCCTCGCTGAGCGCCGAGCACTCGCTCGCCCACACGTCCTGCACGCGGCGCCGGGCGATCAGCGGCCCGCTCGACTCGATCAGCTGCAGCAGCTGCGTCGCTCGCCGGCAGTCGCGCGCGGGGCGGGCGCCGTTGCAGCCGGCGAGCAGCTCGTAGCCCTGGATCAGGCTGGTCGCGGTCGTCAGCGCGGGCGCCTGCGTATCGACCGGCACGCCTGCCGTGGCGCGCAGCATCTCCGCCGCGATCGCCGGGTCGAGCGGCTGCTCGCTCGCGAACCAGCGCTCGACGCCGCCGGGCTCGGCCTCCAGCTCGCGCAACGCGCTGGGCGCGGTCAGCTTCAGCGCCTCGACCAGCAGCCGGCGATAGATCAGCGGCGAGCCATTGCCGGACGCGAACAGCCGCGCCACCAGCTTCTCCACCCGGGAGCCGCTGCTCGCGCCGAGCCCCGGCAGCGTGTCGGTCTCTCCGGCGGAGAACGCGCCCAGGCGCGCGAGCGCGGAGCTGGCGTTGTTCCAGCCCGAGAGCTGCTCGGCGAGCTCGCGGCGCGCGCCCGGGTCGACGCAGCTGTTGAGCGCGCCCAGCTTCAGCTGGCCGCTGCCCAGCCGCTGCACGAAATTGTCCGCCGCCGAGCACAGATCGTCCCGGGCCTTCTTGCAGGACTCCAGGGCAGCGCCGCGCTCATCGCGCTCGCGCTCGCGCTGCGCGACCTTCTCGCGCAGCGCCTCCAGCTCCGCGCGCGCGCTGCTCAGCTCGCGCTCCACGCGCTCGCAGGAGCTCGGCGCCGGCGCGGGCTGTGCCAGCGCTCGCGCCGACAGCAACAGCAGCCAGCTCGACAGACCCGCGACGCGCGCGAGCCAGGCTCGCTTCGAGACCCTCATGGCCGCCGGTACACCTCGCAGCCCTCGGGCGCCGCAAACAACCTCACGAACCGCCCCTGCAGCGCGACGACCGCGTCCGCCAGCGGTCGATCGGCACAGGCCGCGATCAGGCGCACGTCCGCGCTCGCGAGCAGGCGCTGCGCGTCCGCAACGCTGGCGTCGTCGGGCAGGCGCACGACGCGGTTCTGCAGATCGCTGCGCCACATCAGGTAGGGCAGCGACAGCCCGGCATCGAACACGGCCACCTCGCCGGGCGCGAGCTGATCCGTCGCCTGCAGGAAGTTGCTCGGGCGCCCCTGCGCTCCGACCGCGTTCCGGCGCTGCGACGCGCTCATGCCCGCGTAAGCGAGCAGCCCCGGGCCCTCGCCGCTCAGGCCCGGGACGGCGTAGACGAGGTTCACCAGGCCCAGCAGCGCCAGCAGCCCGTGGCCGGCGCGCCGCGCCAGCAGCGGCGCGCGCGACAGGGACGCCGCCGCGGACGCGAGCACCAGCGCGGGGAAGGCCAGCACGTAGCGCGCCACCGCCGGATCGGGCGTGACCAGCGCGATCCCCAGTAACGCCGCGAGCAGCCCATCGCGCTGCCGCAGCACGCGCCAGAGCGCCAGCGGCAGCGCCGCCCAGAGCACCCGACTCATCCCGCCGACGCGCATGTCGAACACCGGCAGCGCGTCGAACGACGACCAGGAACGCAGCACGCGCAGCCACAGGCTGCCGTGCACCTTCTGCGTGTTCGCGCCCGACGCCAACAGCTCCCGCACCGAGATCGTTCCGGGCAGCTGCAACGGCCCGAGCTGCACCTGTGCGGGCCACACCGGGTTTCCGTGCCGCAGCCACTGCGTCAGGTACGCCTCCAGACCGAGCGCCGCGGCCAGCAGCAGCGCGCCCGCCGCGCTGCCCAGCAGCTTGCGCCCGCGCCACAGCAACAAGCCGCCGAACAACAGCACCGCCGGCGGCGCGCTCGGCTTCGAGCCCAGAAACAGGCCCAGCGCTGCGCCCGAGGCCAGCAACGTCGCGCGCGTGGGCGGCAGCAGCAAGAAGTAGCTGGCCAGCAACAGCTGAGCGGCGCAGCCCACGTCGACATAGTTGGTCGGCAGCTGCAGGAACACGGCCGGCAGCAACAACCACGACGCCCCGGCCAGGAGCCCCTCGGCGCGCGCCGCGCCGAGCTCGCGCGCGCTGCCGTAGACCGCGCCGGCGCCGACCAGCCCGAGCGGCAGCTGCCCGATGTCGATCAGCCGATCATCGGGCAACAGCGAACGCAGGCCCGCGAACAGCAGCTCCACATTTCGGGGATACGTCGACAGGTAGGGCACGTCGGGCGGCAGCTCGCGGAGACCGCGCCCCTGTAGCACGAAGTTGACGAAGGGCAGGTGATACCCGAGCGCATCCCATTGCCACACCGGCAGCCAGAGCGCCGCCAGACCGGCGAGGGCGAGCCCGCCGGCAGCGATCCCCAGCACCGGCAGCACGCTCCATTCCGATTGCCCGAAGAGCTGCCCCGGACGCAAGGCAGCCCGCAGCGAGCCGGGCCGCCCCCAGCGGAAGGCGGCCACGGTGGCCGCGAGCAGCCCGCATACCAGCCAACCCGTGCTGAACAGCCCCGTATACAGGGCGAGCTGCAACCCCGCCGTGAACAGCGCCAGCGTGAAGGCACAGCCCCCGAGCAGCTGCTGCCGCGGCGGCGCGTCCGGAAAGATCCGCGCGCCCAGTCGCGCTGCGATCAGCGCCGTACACGCGAACGCCGGCAGGGACAGTCCGAATGGACCGAGCGCGGAAACGAACATCGCTGCCATGCCATCCACGATGAGACTCGGACCAGATCCAGCGCGCGGGCGTAAAAGCGCGGCGATCCTGCGCGGCTGCATACCCCAGCCGCTCCCCTGGCGTCACCCCCGTTCCGACCCCGACCGGCCCGGATCGGCCGCTTTTGCATCCGGGCCTCCGCGTCAGTATGAGCGCTTGTAACCCCCGTATGTCGGAGCCCCGAGCGGTCCCGGAACAAAGGGGGCTCGCCCGTGCGCGACGCCGGAGCCCGCCAGGATGTGCCCAATGGGCACAGCCGTCCGGTGGGCTCATCCTGGCGCCGGACGGCGTGCTGGGGCGCCGAGCCCCTCAGAAATCCATGCGGCGGGTTCCCGAGCGGCCGGCGCCGCCGAACCGGCTGCGCCGAGCGTGCGGAAATGGGCTTGCTCGTGACAGCGCTGCGGGGACGTGCTTTGTTCGGCGCCATGCTGCCGCTGGAAGGAACCCTGCTCGAGAAGTTACGCAAGATCGAAGCGCTCCACGCGGGGACGAACATCGACGGCGAGCGCGAGGCGGCGCGGCGAGCGGCGGAGCGGATCCGGGCGCGTCTCGCGGAGCTTCGCGATCGCGAGCCCGATCAGCTGTTCCGCTATTCCCTGCAGGACCCCTGGAAGCGGAAGCTGTTCCTGGCGCTCTGCCGGCGCTACGGGGTGACGCCCTTCCGCGAGCCGGGCCGCCGCTACAGTACGGTGCTGGTGCGTGCGCCGAAGACATTTCAGCAGCGCACGTTGTGGCCCGAGTTCCTGGCGCTGTCGGAGGAGCTGCACGCGCACTTGCAAGAGCTGACCGAGCGGGTGATCCGCGAAGCGATCGACGAAGACACGAGCGAGCCTGCAGAGGCCGGACCCCGACTCCCGCTGCCCGAGAGCGTGGCGGGCGCGGATCAGGACCCGAGCGCGGGCGAGTAGCGCGCGCATGTTGCCCTTCGTCGTCACCGGCACGGATCCAGGCTCGCGGGCGCGGCGGGGTCTGCTGACGACGCCGCACGGCCCCGTGCAGACGCCCAGCTTCATGCCGGTGGGCACGCGGGCGGCCGTGACGTATCTGGACCCGGCGGAGCTGGCCCAGATGGGGGCGCAGATGTTGCTCGCGAACACGTATCATCTGATGCTGCGGCCCGGGCCCGAGCTGTTTCGCCGGGTGGGGGGCATCGGGGCCTTCATGCGCTGGCCCGGGCCGGTGCTGACGGACTCGGGGGGATATCAGATCTTCTCGCTCGAGAATCGTCGCACGCTGAGCGAGGAGGGGGCGCGCTTTCGCAGCTATGTCGATCAGCGGACGCATCTGCTCTCTCCGGAGCGTTCGATCGAGGTGCAGAGCGCGATCGGTTCCGACATCATGATGGTGCTGGACGAGTGCATCGACTCCACGGCGGACCTCGCGCTGGTGCGCGCGGCAATGGATCGCACGCATCGCTGGGCGCTGCGCAGCCTGATTGCCAAGCAGCAGCTGACCGAGCGCGGCGAGTGCCAGGGCGCGCTGTTCGCGATCGTGCAGGGTGGGGTGAGCCCGGAGCTGCGGCGCCAGTCGGCGGCGTTCCTCACCCAGCACGAGTTTGACGGCTTCGCCATCGGCGGGCTGGCGGTGGGGGACACGCGCGCCGATCGCGAAGAGACCACCGCGCTGGCCGCCGATCTACTTCCGCGCGAGCGCCCGCGTTACTTGATGGGGGTGGGCACGCCGCCCGATCTGCTGCAGGCCATGCTGGAGGGAGTCGATCTGTTCGATTGCGTGCTGCCCACGCACCACGCGCGCCAGGCCACCGCCTTCACCAGCACGGGCCGGGTCAAGATCACGCGCTCGCGCCACGCCGAGTCGGATGAGCCGCTGGACGCCAGCTGCGCGTGCTCCACCTGCGCGCGCTTCAGCCGCTCGTACCTGCGGCATCTGTTCCTGTGCAGCGAGTCGCTGGGGCCGCGGCTGGTCGCGCTGCACAACATGCATCACTACCTGGCGCTGATGGCCGAGGCGCGCGCCGCGATCGAGGCGGGCAGCTTCGCCGGCCATGCGCGCGCCAAGATCGAGGCCATCGACCGGCACGAGCACAGTGGCCGCCGCATCCACGCGCAGGAGCCGCCGGCGAGCTGAGGAACCGTACTGGCAGCGCCGTGCCTGCCGTACCGGCGGTGGCTTGCACACATACAGCGGCGCCAGGTTCGCGCGCGCGGCGCGTGCTCTTGGAGCGGCGGGCCTGCTGCCGCTAGACGTGTTACAGTCCGCCTGCCGCAGGTCCGGGAAGCGGCGTGCAGAGCAGGACCAGGAGGGTGAGGCATGACCGGATCGCGAACTCGAGATTGGGACCCGAGAGATGAGCAAGTCCTGAAGGACCAGTGCGCGGCCTATGATGCTCTGCGCACTCGCTGTCCTGTGGCCTACAGTGAGTTTCTGCAATGGTCGGTCTTTCGCCACGCCGACGTCCGTCAGGTCCTGAAGGATCACCTCAGCTTTAGCAACCGCACCTCCGCGCACCTGTCGGTGCCGCATGGGATGGATCCACCGGAGCACGGTGCGTATCGAAGCTTGCTCGAGCCGTTCTTCAGCGACGAGCGGATGCGGCGTTTCGAGCCCGTGTGCCGGAGTATCGCGTGCAGAGCGCTGGAGGTTTTCCTGGGCGCCGAGCGGAGCGAGTTCATCGCGGACTTCGCCATACCTTTTGCCGTTCAGGCGCAGAATACTTCTCTGGGTTGGCCTTCGGAGCTCAACGAGCCGATCCGCTCGTGGACGCGCAAGAATCAAGCGGCGACGCTGGCTGGCGATCGCGGGGCGACGGCTGCGGTCGCAAAGGAATTCACGGAGACTGTTCAGGCGTTGCTGGAGTCGCGGCGGCGGTCCGCGTCGCTGGAGGCAGACGACGTGACCACCATGCTTTTGCGCGCGCGCGTGCACGGCAGGCCACTGACCGATGAAGAGCTGGTGAGCATCTTCCGCAACTGGACCGTCGGTGAAGTGACCAGCGTCGCCGCCTCACTGGGCATTCTGGCACAGCACCTGGCGACGGACGGGGCGCTGCAGGCGCGCTTGCGCGGCGAGCGCGAGCTCATTCCGCGTGCGTGCGACGAGATCTTGCGAGCGTGCAGCCCATTGGTGGCCAATCAGCGCGTGGCGACTCGCGACCTCGAGCTGGGAGGTCGCCAGATCCGAGCCGGGGAGCGGGTGACGTTGATGTGGCCCGCGGCCAATCGCGATGACGAGGTGTTCGCTGCGCCAGCTGAGGTGCGCCTGGAGCGTGATACGAGCCGGAGCTTGCTCTTCGGGGCGGGCATACACGTTTGCCCGGGCGCGCCGCTGGCAAGGCTCGAGCTGCGCGTCGCGCTGGAGGAGCTCCTCGCGCGCACTGCGTGGTTCGAGCTCGATTCCGCCGAGGGAGCTTGCCGCAGGGCGGTGTACCCTGCCAACGGCTTCGCCGAGCTACGCTTGCGCCTGAGCCGCTGAGCCGCGCACCTCAGGTCTGCCCGCCTGAAGCCGGGAGCAGCCGCCGCAGCATGCCCACGAAGGTGGCGGTCCACACCACCAACGCCACGTACACCGTGTACTGGGGCACCACGGCAAGAAAGTCCAGATGAGCCGCTTTTGCCAGCCGGTACGTGCACATCGTGTACATGCCGAGCGGGAACACCATGCCCCAGTACTGGGGGTCATACTTCAGCGGAAAGCGGCGCACGATGTGCCGGTACACCCCCAGGATGCAGAGCAGAGGGATCCACCAGCTGGCGGCGGCCCAGAAGAACAGCGTGAAGCCCAGGATGAATGGGCGGATCTCCTGCAGCAGCGCGGTCGGTTGCGGCAGCAGGAGCAGCGTCGATCCGGCGAGCGTGGTGATCGCGACCGCGCCCATGTTGATCCAGTAGGGCGGCGTCAGCCGGTCCATCGGCAGCTCCAGGAAAGTGAAGCGATAGAAGATCAGCGTGATGATGGTCAGGTACAGCATCGCCCCCAGCAGGTACATGCAGAGCGCAAAGAACAGCGCCGGCTCTCGCCCGCTCGTCATCCGGGGTGCCAGCAACGTGCCCAGGACCGACACGGACTGGGTCGCCACGGTGGCGATCAGCCAGGCGCCGTTGATGCCGGCCTCGAGCGAGGGCTTGTGCTCGCGCACGATGGTGGCGGTGAAGAAGGAGTACATGACCACGAACCAGAGCGCGATGCCGACGCTCCAGAGCACCCGCGACGCCGCGGCTTGACCGTCCACGATCAACAACTGGCTGCCGAGCAGGCAGGTGCCCGCGACGAGCGTAAAAAATCCGGGGCCCCGGCCGTGGTCCGCCAGGTCCGCCAGCACGCGGCCGAAATGGCGAAAGATGCGCAGGAGCAGGAGCGAGCTGAGCAAGCCGTAGGCGACCAGGTTCACGAGCAAGAGCCCGCGAGCGATCAGCGGCATCCCCAGCGAGAACGTCGCCACCGAGACGATCCCGGTCGCCATCACCAGGGCGAAGTAGCCGGGAAAGAGGTTTTCGCTCCAGCTATCGATCGTGAACATCCAGCGGGGCTGTGGCCGATCCATTTCGGATCCCATGCGTCACGCGCGCGCGGCCGTCAAATCAATCGAGCCGGAACAGATAGCGGAGCAGGCCGAGGTTGAGACCAAAGCACACCAGGCTGGCGATCGCCGACGGCAACGCCACGTCCCTGTCGCCACCGAGGTAAGCGTTCATGGTCGCCGTGAGCAGCCAGAGCTGCAGGATGACGATCAGGACCACCAGCGCGAGCATCGCATTCACGATGGTCATGCGCTGCGCACGGATGAAGCGAGGCCGCTGGCTCATGCTTGCTCCGCGATGCCGGTCGCATAGACCTGGCCGCGCTCGACGTCCAGCAAGATCTTGGGCAGGGGTCGCTGCGGCGGGCCCGCCACGGGCCGCCCCGTCTGCAGATCGAACCAGCCGTTGTGGCAGGGGCAGTGCAGGCAACCCTTTTCCACCGCGGGCACGACCGGGCACAGCAGGTGTGTGCATTGCTGATCGTAGGCCACGAAGGCTGACTCGCCCGTGCGGATCAAGAGCCTCGGGGTGCTGCCCTCCGGATAGAAGAACGTCTTGGCGCCGCCGACGGGTAGCTCGTTGACCGTCGCGATGGGCAGCCGCCGGGGCGCTGGCGCGCGCCGGGCCAGCAGACTCTTGGCGGCCAGCCAGGCCTGGCCCACGGCGAAGGCGGCGCTGGTCAGTACCATGAATTTGACCAGCTCCCGGCGAGAGACGTACTCGTCCTGCTCCCAGTCGATCGGGAAGTCCCGCCGCCAGCGCGGCTGCAGCGCGAGCGGGCGCGCATCCGGCGGGATGCTCTGGTTCTCCGTGAGCCTCTGACTCTGGGTGCCGCGTTCGTTCATGTCTTGCTCCGTGGCCGGATGCGCTCGAAGACGTCGTCGACGTAGGCGCTGTCGAACGGCTGCTGTCCGATGCTCGGCTCGTACATGGCCTGCGTCACATCGATCACGTCGGACGGGGCGCTGGCGGGCAGCAGGACGTTCACCTTCGTGCGGATTGTCTGCTGACCAAAGCGAAAGGTGTTCGCTGGCTTCGCGTGCGGTCGCAGCGCGAGCAGCTCCGCGCGCGTGCCGAATGCCAGCGCCTGGCTGGGGCAGACCGAGGCGCACATCGGCTTGAGGCCGACGGAGGTGCGATCGTAACACATGTCGCACTTCATCATCAGGTTCATGCGGGTGTTCATCTTGGGCACGCCAAACGGGCAGGCCAGCACGCAGTTGTTGCAGGCGATGCAGCGCGGCTTGCGCGCCGTCTGGACCACGCCGTCGTCGGTACGCTTGATGGCATCCGCGGGGCAGACCTCCGCGCAGGTCGGCGAATCGCAGTGCATGCACACGACCGGAAAGGTCTGCGTGGAGCGCGCTCGATCCATGAAATCGAGCTGGATCATCGACTGGCCCTTGTGCGTGTCGCATTCGCTGCAGGCCTGAACGCAAGCCTGGCAGCCGATGCAACGGCTGGCATCGACGAAGAACTCGAGGTCGAGAGGTACGGTCACGCGCTGCCTCCGCTGTCCCTGGCCGTCACTGCTGCGGCTCGAGGCGCGCCGCATATTCGGGCGCCTCCACCTTGAGCACGCGCACGGCGCACACCTTGTATTCCGGGATCTTGGAGATCGGATCCTGCGCAGAGATTGTGAGCTGATTGGCGCTCTTGCGCCCTCCCCAATGATACGGAATGAAGACCGTGTCGGGGCGGATCGTCTGCACCACCAGGGCGCGCAGCGTGCAGTTGCCGCGCCGGCTCTCCGCTCGTACCCAGTCACCGTCGGCGATCCCGAGTTGCTGCGCCAGCCGCGGGTGTAGCTCCAGGCGCGGCTCGGGATAGTGGTCCACGAGCGGCCCGATGCGCCGCGTCTGATTGCCGGAGAGAAAGTGGCTGACGACACGCCCGGTCGTCAGAATCAGCGGGTACTCGTCGTCCACGTCCTCGGCGGGCCCCACATACGGGGTGGGATGGAAGCGCGCCTTGCCGTCGGGAAAGTAGAAGGGGCCGGCGCCCTTCGCCACCGGATTCCAGGAGCCGGGCTCGAACAGGCGCGGCGTCCCCTGCGGCCCGGGCTCGGGCACGCCCTCCGGGACCTCGCTCGGGCACGGCCAGAAGACGCCGAAGTTGTCCTCCACCCGCTGATAGCTGATCCCGGAGTAGTCGGCGACGCCGCCCTTGGAGGCGACGCGCAGCTCCTCGAACATCTGCTGCGGGCTCTCGAAGGTGAAGCCGCGCTCACGCCCCAGCGCCTTGGCGATGTCCTGAATGATCTGCCAGTCGCGGCGCGCCTCGCCGGGGCAGTCGACGGCCTGGTTGATCTTGATCACCCGCCCCTCGAGCTGGGTGACGGTGCCGCTGTCTTCCTCCTGGAGCGAGCCCGGCAAGACCACGTGCGCGAGGCGCGAGGTCTCGCTCATGAAGAAGTCGATGGTGGCGAAGAAGTCGAGCCTGGACAGCGCCTCGCGCACGAAGTTGTTATCCGGCAGAGACACGAGCGGGTTGAAGCAGATGCTGAGCAGCCCCTTGATCTCTCCGGCGTGCGCCTTGCGCAGGATCTCGTAGGCGTCCACTCCGGGCTGCGGCAGGTCGTCCGGCGGCATGCCCCACACGCCGGCGACGTAGGCGCGGTGCTCGGGGTTCGCCAGATCTCTGCCGCCGGGCAGTTGATCGCACTTCTGCCCGTGCTCGCGCCCGCCCTGGCCGTTGGCCTGGCCCGTGATCGTTCCGTAGCCGGAGCCGGGCTTGCCGATCCGGCCGGAGGCCAGCACGATGTTGATCGCGCTCAGCACATTCTTGACGCCGTTGCTGTGGTGCTCCAGCCCGCGCGCGTGCATGAGAAAGCTGGTCCTGGCCTTGCCCCACCACTCGGCGGCTTGCTGAATGCGTTCGGGGCTGATGCCCGTGACCTCGGCTGTGCGTTGCAGCGTCCACTGGCTCGCCTCCGCTGCGACGGCGTCGAACCCGAGCGTGTGGCGCGCGATGAAGTCCCGATCGCACCAGCCGTGCTCGATCATCTCGCGCAGGATGCCGTTGAACAGGGCCGTGTCCCGGCCCGGCTTGACGGGCAAGAACAGATCGCAGGTCCGAGCCAGCGGCGTGATGCGCGGGTCGACCACGATCACGCGGGCGCCGCGCTCGCGCGCCTGCCAGACGTAGTTCGTGGTGATCGGCGCGCATTCCGCGACGTTCGCGCCGGCGATCAGCACCACCTCGGCGTCCAGAATGTCGCTCCAGGGGTTTGCCGCGCGGTCGATGCCGAAGGCCTTCTTGTTGCCGGCGCCGGCGCTCACCATGCACAGCCGGCCGTTGTAGTCGATGTTGGCGGTGCGCAGACACATGTGGGCGAACTTGCCCATCAGGTACGTCTTCTCTGTGGTCAGGCTGGCACCGGAGAGCAGGGCGAACGCGTCTCTGCCGTGCTCGCGCTGGATGCGTTCGATGGCATCGGCGACGCGCCGGATGGCGGCGTCATACGGCAGCTCGCGAAAGCCGCTGGCGCTGGTCGAGTCGCGCTCGTAGGCGTGGAGCAAGCGGTCCGGGTGTGCCTGCTGCAGATAGCGCTTGATGCCCTTGGGGCACATCATGCCGCGATTGAACGGGAACTCGTACCAGGGCTCCACGCCGATCACGGTGTTGTCCTTGACCTTCAGCTGCACGCCGCACTGCTGCCCGCAAAAGCAGCAGTGCGTCTTGACGTAGCGGTCGGGCTTGACGCCCGTGTCCGTGCGCACGTCCGTTTCGTAGGCGCGATGCGGACCAAAGGCCTCGATCATGCCGGCTTCGAGGGGCGGGGTGGGGGTCGAGCTCTCCGGGGCTGTCATGGATGAAAATTCTCCGCGTCCTCGTCTCCGAGCGGGCCCTCACGCAGGCCCCGGTTGACCTGCACCGGCATCGGCAGCGGCAAGGGCGCGCCGAGCGAGGCTCCGCCTCGCACGCCTTTCCAGGCCAGGCCCTGGGCCATGGCGAAGCTGGCGCGCCGGCAGGGAGGGCAAATCCATTGATAGTGGGCTGGCTCGCTCGCGCCTCGCGGCGCGAGCTCGTAGCGATAGCCGAGCTCGCGCTCCACTTTGATCAGGTCCTCCACGTGCATGCGCGAGCTGAAGGCGTGCCCGCAGCGACCGCAGAGCGCCTTCTCGCCCTCGCGCCCGGCGTCCTTGTAAAAGCTGACACCGAGCTGGGCCGGGCGCTGGAAGATGTGGAAGAACTTGCCAAACGGCAGCCAGAGGAAGGTGCCGATCACGGTGATCGCGTGCAGGATCGCGATGAACGTGTACCCGTAGCCCCGCATCCAGGTATAGCTCGCCGTCAGCATCAGCCCGGTCAGGCTCACGGCAAAGAGCAGGATCAGCGGCGTGAAATCCTCGACCAACCGCTGCAGCACGGCAGCGCCCTCTTCCCGAAGCCGGCGCCGCACCGCGAGCATCACGCCTGCGATCACCAGGAAAGACGCCCACACCAGCCCGTGGAACAGCAAGAACCCGAGCAGCGAGTCGTGCTGGAACTGGAAGGCGGCAAAGCCGAAGACCATCGCCTGGTAGCGCGTCAGGTCACCCGGCACCGGGCTGAAGTGCAGCCAGCCGAGCACCAGCGGGAAGGTGATCGCAACGGCGAGCAGGCAGCCCCACATGATCAGCCAGTGCGCGAGTCCGCGCAGCGGGCTCCTGCGGAAGATGAAGCGGTTCGCCACGATCTCCGAGCTGACCCGCCGCAGCCACAGCCCGAGGTTTCTCAGCAACGAGCCGCGGCGCAGGAAGGCTTGCCAGCCTCGCCGCCAGTAGCGCGCGGTGGGCGGGCGCTGCAGCCACATGGCGTAGCGATAAGCGAGGCCGAACGTCGCAAACAGCACGGCGAACGTGTAGGCGATCAGCGCTGCGTCGAAATGCGCCAGGTTTCTGGACCCGGCGATGAACAGGATCACCAGCCCCAACGTGACGCCCAGCCCCCACGCGGTAGCCCGGCGATCCTCACCCTCGCGCACGAGCCGGAGGCTACCAGCCGGATCTGCGCCGTGAAAGGGAAATTCATCATTGCCCGGGCTCCTGGCCCGCGCCGCGCGGCAGCCCTCACTTGACGATGACGACGGCCTGGCAGCCGTCGTCCGGATCGCACACCCCGTCTCCGCAGTCCATGGGCGTGCCCACGATGCCGTCGCCGCAGGGCGTGAAGACGTTGCCGTTGCAGCCGCAGACGGGCGAGCATCCCCCGTGCTCGGGATCGCAGACCGTGCCGTTGGCGTCGCAGTTCTGGGATGCGCCTTGCCGGCCGCCGACGCACTGGAAGAACACGTTGCCGACGCAGAACGGACCGTTGCAGGCGATGCAACCCGCCGCCAGGTCGTGCACGCAGCCGTCCACCGCGTCGCAGTGGTCATCCGTGCATGGATTGCCGTCGTCGCAGACCAGCGCCGTCCCGTTGTTGCAGTGGTTGTTGGCGCAGAACTCCACGCCGTTGCAGATGTTGTTATCCGAGCAGCTGGTGGGCGGACCGAGCTGGCCGTCGTCGCAGGAGCGGATCTGATCGTTCATGCACTGCGAGGCGGTGCAGCTGGCGCACTGCCCCGCGGCGCAGCCCATCGGGCAGCGGGTGTTCTGGAACTGGCCGTTGACGCAGCGCCGCTCCGTACCATCCTCCAGGCAGGTCGAGCCGTTGCCCTGGCAAGCGTTGCAGCTGGTCGAGCCGGCACTGCAGCCGAGCGGGCAGGGCTGGTCCTGGAAGAAGCCGTTCACGCAGCGCCGGAGGGTGTCGCCGTTGACGCACTGCACGCCATCGCCGCTGCACTGGTTGCAGCCCCGGCCGTTGCTGCAGCCGTTCGGGCAGTCCTGCAGGCCCGCGCTGTCTCCGTTGCAGACGCGCAGCTCGGTAGCGCTGGCGCACTCGGCGCCGATGTTCTGGCGGGCGAAGCTGCGGCCGTCCGCGGCGCACTGGCGCAGCTGGCCGCTGCTGCAGCTGTACTCGTTGGCCCGGCAGGTGTTGCAGTCGCCCGTGAGCGGATTGCACAGATCCGGCGGGTCGCAGGCGGGGCCCACGTTCTCGAAGCCGGTCAGGCCCGCGTTGCAGCGCTGCACCTGGCCGCTGTTGCAGCGCACCTGGTCGGGCCGGCACGCGCCCTCGTTGCACTGGCAGGCGGTGCCGCCCCTGCCGCAGCTGGCGAGCGTCTGCGCGCAGAGCTCGTCGGTCTCGCAGAACTCGCTGGCCTCGAACTCGCCCGCGGCGCTCGCCGTGCACACGAACAGCTGCCGATCGCTGCAGCGCGCGCTGCCGGGCGGGGCGCAGGCCAGGCAGCGGCGCTGGGCAGCGGAGCACAGCCCGGGGCCGCAGCGCTGGCGCAGCTCGTTCTGGCCGCGCGCGTCGCAGGTGACGAGCGTGTCGCCGTCGCAGCGCACGGCGTCGGGCGTGCAGACGTCGCACTCGTTGTTGGCCGCGTCGCAGATCTGGCCGGGCTCGCAGCTGCGCAGGGTGTCGAACCCCTCGCGCCCTGGCGCGCATTGCGTGATCACCGGGTTCGCGCCCCGGGTCTCGCAGCGGCGCGCGCCCGCGGCGCAGGCGGGGGGATTGCAACGCCGGTTGGGCGCGTCGCACAGCGGCAGGCTCAGGCAGTCGGCGATCGTCTGCCGGCCCGTCAACAGGTCCCGGCACTCCTCCAGGTCGCCGCTCTGCTCGTTGCAGCGCACGGAACCCGGCTGGCAGGGATCGGCGCAGCGCCCGGCGTTCGCGTCACACGCCGCCTGCGAGCCGCAGTTCTCGACATTCTCGAAGCCGGTCTGATCCGCGTTGCAGATCTGCAGGAAGCCGCCGCTGCAGGCGTGCTGCCCGGGCTGGCACGCCGGCGGCTGGCAGCCGTCGAAGCGCTGGCTCGCGTCGCACAGCGCGGGGCTGACGCAGGTCTCGATCGTCTCGTAACCGGTGAGCGACTCGTTGCAGCGCTGCAGCGCAGCGCCCGCGCAGCGAAACTCGTCGCCGCTGGTCGCTCCGCGCCGGCAAGCCGGCGGCTCACAGAATGCGTTCGCAGGGTCCGTCGCGTTGCACAGCTCGGCGCTCTCGCAGGTCACCCCCGTGTCATCGAGCGCGCTGCGATCGCCGCGGCAGACCTGGATCTGGGCGCCGTTGCACAGCATCTGGCCCGCCTCGCAGGGAGCCGAACGGCAGCCGTCCTGGCCCTGATCGGCGAGCGCGGCGCTGCAGAAGGGGGCTCCGATGCAGGTCTGGATCACCCGGAAGCCGCTGCGGTCCTCGTTGCACTCCTGCAGCACGCCGGTCTCAGTGCACTGATGCTCGTTGCTGGCGCAGGCCGGCGGTATGCAGACCGGGGTGCCCGCGGGCCCCAGATTGCTGAGGCTGGCCGTGCACAGCGCGGCCGTGGCGCACTCCTCCGCGCTGACAAAGCCAGTGCGGCCCTCGGCGCAGTACTGCAGCTGCGCGCCTTCGCACCGCACCTCGCCCGGGGCGCAGGCTGGCAGCCGGCACGCGATCGCTTGCTCCGACGCCGGCGCGAGCCCGACCATCCCATCCGAGCCCAGCGCGAGCTCGCCCATGGCCGGGTTCAGCGTCTGGTCGCACAGCTCGCGCGTGACGCAGGTATCGAGCACGGACCAATCCTGTCGGTCCTCGCGGCAGGCCTCCAGCACCGATGACCCGTCGGCGTCACTGCGATCGCAGCGCCGTTGGCCGGCGTTGCAGGGCTCGGTCCTGCACTGGCGCAGATCCGCGTTGCAGTGCGCGGGCGAGAGGCAGGTGTCGAAGAGGTCCCAGCCCGTTCGCTCGGCGTTGCAGCGCTGCAGGAGGTTGCCCGCGCACATCATCTCGTCCGCGCCGCAGCTGGCGGGGCGACAGCTGGCGGGGTCGGTCTGGCACAAGGCTGCGGCGGCGCAGCGCTGCACGGTGATCCAGCCCTCTTGGTCATCCGCGCACCTCTGCAGCAGCGCGCCGTTACAGCGAACCTCGCCCCGCGCGCAGGTGACCTGGGCCTCGGCGGCGGGCGCCGGATTCAGCGCGCCGACCATCGGCGATTTTTCGGTCGGCGCGAGCGTGTTCTCGTGGCTGTCTCCGAACAGCTGAGTGCACGCCAGGCCCCAGCTCAGCAGCAACGCCGCGAGCCCCAACTTCCTTCTCGAAGCCATGGTTCAACTCCATCGCTCGGAGCTTCGCCCCCGCGGCGCCCCCGGAGCCGCTGCGAAATATGAGACGGACCAGCGCCAGATCCACGATGTCAGCGGCGCGGGCGTTGAAATGTCGGCTTACGCCTCGCGATCTGCGAGGCGCTGCGCGCGGTGGAACCGCTCGCGCAGGGATGGCGCACTCGAGGCGTTCTGGGACTTCAGCGCCGCTCGCGGGGACCAGAGCTGCGCGCCCTGCTGCTGCACACGATCCTGCGCTGACCACCACTCGCTCACATCTGCCCACCCAAATCCGAGCGCCCCGCCCAGGCGACGACCTTACGTGGTACGCTCTGGAGGTAGCCAGTCCTTCCGCTTGCCCATGGAGATCGCCAAAACCGCCGCCGTTCCCGTCCTGTCCCGCATCCTCGCGCAGCTCCAGCGCGGAGACATCCAGATCCCATCGGCTCCCGCGGTCGTGACCGAGCTGCGGCTGCTCGTCGGCAATCCGGATAGCAAGATCGAGGCGATCGTCGCGCTGCTCGAGCGCGACCAAGCGCTGGTCGCGCGCGTGCTGCAGCTCGGGCGCAGCGCGGCCTCTGCCCCGCGCGGCAGCAAGGCTGCGGACCTGCCCTCGATCATCAACCGCGTCGGCTTTCGCCAGATCGGCAACGTGGTGGAGACGGTCTGGACCAACCGCTGCTTCCAGATCCCGGACGAGGATTATCGGCCGATCGCCGCGCGCCTGCAGCGCCACTCGCTGGCGCGAGCGCTGGCCATGCGCGCGCTCGCCGAGCAGCAGCGCATGGATGCGTTCTCGGCGTACCTGATCGGCCTGTTTGCGGACGTCGGGGCCTCCTTCTTGCTCTGGGCCATCGTCAACAAGTCGCGAGGCAAGCCGCCGGCCATCGATGACGCGCTGGCCTTCATTCGCGAGCACCACGAAACGATCGGCGGCGCGGTTCTCAAGCGCTGGGGCCACACGGAGCTCGTGATCAACCTGGTGCGGCGGCATCATGCGGCGAGCCCGCCCCCGCAATCCGGGCAGCTCTGGAACCTGTTCAACGTGGCCGCCCAGGCGGCGCGCGAGCTGACGCAAGAGGCCGACCTGACCGTCGCGGCGCCCTGGCCTTCGCCCGAGCTGGTCACCGTGTGCGGCGAGGCGATCAACCAGGGTGAGGACCAGCGCGCTCAGCTGGTCGCCAAGCTGCATGATGAGTACGCCGCAGCGCTCGACGCGCTGCTGCAGGCCTAGCGCGCGGCGCTCACAGGAAGCGCCGCGCGAGCGCTTCCCATTCGCTCGCCAGGCTGCCCTCGAAGGGCTGCTCGCGCGCGCGGCGGTACCAGTAGCCCGCGTTCGACAGGTCGCCTTCCTTGCGGTGCAGATAGGCGTGAACGCGCGCGCCGTCGCTGTCGTCCAGGTCCTGCGCGATCGCGTGCGCGCCGTCCCAATCGCCGCGCGCATCGAGCCACAGAGCTCGCAACAGCGGGCTCGCCGCCTCCGGCGGCGCGGCCGCACCCAAACTCGCTTGGAAGCTCTCGAAGTCCATGACGGAGTCCACCTGACAACAGCCTACACGCAAACAGGACGTCCGTTCGAGCTTTGCGATTGACCCCCTCCGCGCTCGGACTAGCGTCGGAGGCTGGTCATGCTCTTCCGCCAGCTGGTCCACCGAGAATCCAGCACCTACACGTACCTCATCGGCTCCCGTTTCGGCGGCAAGGGCCTGCTCATCGACCCGGTAGCCGATGAGCTGGCGCTCTATCTGCGCCTGCTCGATGCCTTCGAGCTGAAGCTGGAGCTGGCGATCGACACGCACTTCCACACCGACCACATCTCGGCGCTGGGCCTGCTGCGCGACAGAACGCAGTGTGTGACGGCCCGCGGTGGCTCGCCGGGCGCGGCGCGCGAGCTGCGCGACGGCGAGCTGATCGACTTTGACGGTATCGATCTCCAGGTGTTGCACACGCCCGGTCACACGCCGGACTCCTACAGCTTCGTGATGGATGACCGCGTTTTCACCGGCGACACGCTGCTGATCGGCAGCACGGGGCGCACCGATCAAGGCGGTGACCCGCGCTTGCAATACGAGAGCCTCGGCCGCTTGCTGGCCTTACCCGGGCGTACGCTGGTCTATCCGGCGCACGACTACCACGGCCGGCACGTGAGCACGATCGCCGAAGAGCGCCGCAACAACCCGCGCCTGCAGCTGCAGACGGCCGACGAATACGTCGCGCTGATGAACAGCTCGCGACCGGTGCACGTCGATCACATGGACGTGGTGGAGTCGTCGAGCCTGCGCCGCTCCGGCGTGCTCTTGCGCGAGCTGGTGGATCTGCGCGCGGCGCTCGAACGCGACGGCACCTGGACGGAGGCGCTGGCGGACGGTCCTGCGCACGACAGCGGCGCGCCCACCTCGCGCCCCCAGCCCGCGAGCGGCCTCGCAGCGGCTCGCAGCGATCGCCAGACGCCCGATCCGGCACTCGGCGACCAGCGGAGCTTCTCCGGTCGCTGGGCTCAGCGGCGCTAACTCTCCGGTCCGAAGACGCGACGCCGGCCCGCCGCGAACGGGCGATGGGGACCCGACTCCAGGTCACGACAGCGCACGGCCGGCTCGTTGCGCATCAGATCGAGGATGCGCTCCGCGACTTCCGGGTCACTCGCCGGCGGCACTGGAAATATTTCCGCCTGCTTTCGCTTCAACGAACGGCCGAGCTCCGGCAGATTCTGGCAATCCGCGAGGATCGCCAGCTCGTGCAGGGCTTCGCCGCTGCCGATGCGGATCTCTCGCTCCAGCTCCGCCCGATGCTCGATCACGTAGCGGGTGGCCGCGGGCGTGGCATCGCCGGCGGGCACGTCCTGCACTGCGCTTCCACCGCAAGCACAGGCCAAACCCAGCAGTCCCAGCACGAGTGCTCGGAGGTGAGACATATCAGGGTTATGGCTCAAACCGGGGCCGGGTCAATCGGCGCGCTGGACCCGTCCCGCGAACTCGATTACCAGGGCGGCCATGAATCGGCCGTTGCGTTTTGGCGTTCTCGGAGCTGCAAAAATTGCCCCCGGGGCACTGATTCAACCTGCCAAGCTCGGGTCGGAAGCCACGGTGGATCTCGTGGCGGCGCGCGATCCCGAGCGTGCGCGGCGTTATGCCGCGGAGCACGGCATCCCGCGCGTGGCGCGCGACTACGCGGAGGTCGTGCACGATCCCGAGATCGACGTCATCTACAACCCGCTGCCGATGAACCAGCACGCCCACTGGACCATCGAGGCGCTGCGCGCCGGCAAGCACGTGCTCTGCGAGAAGCCGTTCGCCGCCAATGCCAGCGAAGCCGAGCAGATGGTACAGGTCGCGGAGGAGACGGGCTTGCTCCTGGTCGAGGCCTTCCACTACCGCTACCACCCGCTGTTCGAGCGCATCCTGACCATCGTGCAGTCCGGCGTGCTCGGAACGATCCGCCACATGGAGGGCGTGTTCAAGGTCGCGATCAAGGACAAGGCCGACCTGCGCCACCGCTACGAAACCGCCGGCGGTGCGACGATGGACCTCGGCTGCTACCCGCTGCACTGGATGCGCACCGTGGCTGGCACCGAGCCCCGCGTGCTCAGCGCCAGCGCGGAGCAGGGCGCGCCCCAGGTCGACGTGGTCATGCAGGCCGAGCTGGCCTTTCCCGGCGGCATCACCGCCCACATGCTCACCTCGATGGCGGACCACGAGAAGTTCAACACCAGCCTGCGCGTCGAAGGCCAGAACGGCACCCTGATCGTCCAGAACCCGCTCGCGCCTCACCACGGCCACGAACTACGACTGCAACAGGGCGGCGAAGATCGCGTCGAAACGGTCGAGGGCACCGGCACCACCTACCGCTACCAGCTGGTCGCCTTCGTGGACGCGGTGCGCACCGGCAAGAAGCTGCCGACCATGGGCGCCGACTCGATCCACCAGATGCGCCTGATCGACGCCGTCTACCGCGCGGCGGGTCTCAAAGTCCGCGGCACCTGATTTTTGATGCCCACCCCCCGCGTGCTCGCCCCTTCGGGGCTGCGCGCGCGGCCCCTCCCAAGCGCCGTCCTCGCGCTACGCGCTGCGGGCGGACGCGGGAGGGGACGTCACTGGTCGTGCTAGCCCGGCGCGTCCGACCTCGCTCGCACCTGACCTGATCGGCTCCGCCGGAGCCCCTTTGGGGGAGGCCCTTCGCGTGCGCAAATTGAGGTTCCCAAAGGAACCTCAGTTTGCGGAGCGGGAGGGGGAGGATTTCCGAAGGAACCGGAGTTCGCGCAGCCCGTCGCCTCCGACCCCCGCTCGCCCCCGACCTGATAGGGCCCCGCCGGAGGCCCTTTGGAGGAGGCCCTTCGCACGCGCAAATTGAGGTTTCCGAAGGAACCTCAGTTTGCGGAGCGGGAGGGGGAGGGTTGCCGAGGGAACCGGAGTTCGCGCAGCCCGTCGCCTCCGACCTCGCTCGCACCCGACCTGATCGGCTCCGCCGGAGCCCCTTTGGGGGAGGCCCTTCGCACGCGCAAATTGAGGTTGCCGAAGGAACCTCAGTTTGCGGAGCGGGAGGGGAGGGTTGCCGACGGAACCGGAGTTCGCGCAGCCCGTCGCCTCCGACCCCCACTCGCACCTGACCTGATCCGGCCCCGCCGGAGGCCCTTTGGAGGAGGCCCTTCGCACGCGCAAATTGAGGTTTCCGAAGGAACGTCAGTTTGCGGAGCGGGAGGGGGAGGGTTTCCGAGGGAACCTCAGTTTGCGGAGCGGGAGGGGGAGGGTTTCCGAAGGAACGTCAGTTTGCGGAGCGGGAGGGGGAGGGTTTCCGAGGGAACCTCAGTTTGCGGAGTGGGAGGGGGATGTCCCGTCGCAGCGCCGTCCCATCGCCGCCGCCTCCCGTTGCACCGAGGTTTCGGTCAGCGTCGTGCGGCGGAGGTCCGGCCAAAACCAAGAAATCGGAACAGTGGCGGAGGAGCAGCCGCTCGGCGATGCGCGCCGTCAGCGCTGAAACGTCGCCGGGCGCGCTAGCCCGCGGGCGACGCGCTCGCGGTACTCGTCGCGCGGGATTTCGATCGCGCCGAAGCGTTCCACGTGGGGCGACTGGTACTGGCAGTCGACCAGGGTGAAGCCGCACTTCTGGAGGTGCACGCACATGTGAGCGAAGCAGAGCTTGCTGGCGTGGTCTTCGTGGCTGAACATGCTCTCCATCGTGCAGACCGTGCCGAGCGCGACGCCGAAGGCGCCGCCGACCAGGCGATTGCCGCTGTACGCTTCGACGGTGTGCAGGGCGCCGAGCTCGAAGAGGCGCAGGTATAGGCTCTGCAAGCGGTGGCTCAGCCAGGTCTGGGTGCGGTCGCCGCAGTTGGCCAGCACCGCCGCCGGGTCGCGGTCGAAGCACAGCTGGAACAGGCCCTTCTTGATGTAGCGGGTGATGCGTGAGGGCACGTGCAGCTGGTCGAGCGGGAGGACGCAGCGGGGGTCAGGGCAGTGCCAGTAGATCTTGCCGCGCCGATCCATCGGGAACAGGCCTTGCGCGTAGCCGAGCAGCGCCGTCTCGGGCGTGAAGGGCAGGCTGCCCATGATGCCGCAGAGCCCTCCCACGAGGCCCTCGCGGGTCACCCCAGCCGCGCGCCCGAGCGCACGATGGTACTTTCGTTCGCCGAAGTCGACGGCGCGGTGGAAGAACTCGTACCCGGAGCGGAGCCACTCGTCCTTGTTGATGCTGAACATAGAAGAGGGGCTCGGAGGCACCGAGGTCGGTGCGGGGAGGACGCTGTCCCGTGCTTCGGATTGCACCATGAAACCCCTGGACGGTCCCGGGCCATCGCGAGCTGAGGCAAAAAACGCGCTCTAGTGTCGAGCAACGCCGAGAAGCGCATGCCACGGCGCCACGGCAGGTGGTGAGCTGTGGTCGTCACCGCCAGCGCGCCCCAGCCGAGGCGCATCACAGATCCTGCGCCTCGCTGCACAGCGCTGCCTGTCCGGTGCGCCGGAAAAGCGTATGCAATTGAACCATTGCTACAGGGAAGCAGAAAAAGGCGCATGCCGGGCGGCTGGCAACGATTCCCCGCTGCGCGTGGGCTTGCGTCGCTGGCGCGCCCCTGTGCTACTGCTGCTCGCAGCGATGCGAAGTCTCAGTATGGGCCTGCGAGGGGGTTGGGTGTGCGTGTTGGCGGCGCTGGCGTGCTCCAATGGCGGGCCGCGCGACATGAGCGTGCAGCCGTTCCCGTCGATGCCCGCGCCGGGCGGCAGCGCGCAGGAGATGGCAGATCCGGGCGACGCGCCCGGTGACCTGCAGCCATCGCCCAGCCCGACGAGCGGGATGGAAGCGCAGGATCCACAGCTGCCGGTCGCCATGGGCCCGACCGGGACCGAGACTCCGCCGGGCGACGGCACGCCGCCGGGGGACGGCACTCCGCCGGGGGACATGGCTCCCGAGGGCGTCGAGCGCCCGGCGGGCACCGAGTCGGTGGGCTTCTTCGTCTCCGGCGGCCGTCTCTACGATCACGACGGCAACGATTTCGTGATGCGCGGCATCAATAATCCGCTGGCCTGGTTTCAGAACCGCACCAGCGGCGCGCTCGCCTGGCTGGATCAGATCGCCAGCACAGGCTCGAACGCGGTGCGCCTGGTCTGGGAGACCGACGCCGGCGATCCCCAGCTGCTGCGCGACGCGATCGACCGCTGCATCGCCCTGCGCATGGTGCCGATGGTCGAGCTGCACGACATCACCGGCGGCAAGGACGTGGGCGACCCCGCCATCATGGCCGAGTACTACGCCGCCGATCCGGTGAAGCAGATCCTGCTCGATCACGAGGATACGCTGCTGGTCAACATCGCCAACGAGTGGGACGGCGCCGACAACATCTTCGTGCAGGCCTACACCGAGGCCATCGATGTGCTGCGCAGCGCCGGCATCCGTCACACGCTGGTGATCGACTCGAACGGCTACGGCCAGCGCGCGAACACCGTGCTGACCCAGGGTCAGGCGCTGCTCGACGCCGATCCGCAGCACAACCTGCTGTTCAGCGTGCACATGTACGAGCTGTTCCGGGACGCGCAGACGATCCGGAGTACCCTGCAGCGCGCCGTGGATCAGCAGCTGCCGTTGATCGTCGGCGAGTTCGGCTTTCAGCGCGCGGATGCCCCGAACCCGCCCATCCCCGTCCCCTATGACGTGCTGCTCTCGGAGTCGGTGCGGCTCGGCATCGGCTACCTGGCGTGGTCGTGGACGGGCAACAGCGGCGGCGTGGAGTACCTGGACCTGACGGCGCGCAGCGGCAGCGCCGCCGAGCTCTCGGCCTGGGGGGACGGCGTGATCAACGGCCCCAACGGCATCCGCGCCACTGCGGAGCCCGCGAGCATTTTCCTCGAATAGCGCCGGGCACGCCGGAGCTCACTCCGGAGCCTTCAGCTTCACCTCGGCAACCAGCACGCCATTCAGGCTGCTCAAGGCCTGGGCGAAATTGCAGGAGACGTTGAACTGCGAGATGCGCGAGGGCCACTTGGGTCCGTCCGGAGGCGTGCTGGGCTTGATGTTCAGGGGCAAGCTCAGGATCACGTTGACGCCGTGGGTCTGCAGGCGCGTCTTGACCAGCCCCATCAGCTGATTGGCGAGCTCGCGCACCCAGTCCTCGAGGTCCGCCTGGCGATCGGTCTCGATCGGCAAGCTGCGCTTGAGCTGCTCGCGGTCGAGCGCGATCGTCAGGTTGCCGCTCATGTCCTTGCCCACGAAGTGAATGCGACCGAGCAGCGGAGACGGGCCATCGGGAGAGCTGCCCGAGGTCACGTCGATGCCGTACGCCGAGAACAGGTCCCGGCAGGAATCCGCGAGGATGGCCTGCAGCGCGGCTTGTGGGTCGTTGCCTAGGTCCGACGGATTGAAACTCATGCTCATGGTTGATCTCGCGGGGCTTCTGCCGGATGGCGCGCGCCGCCCCCTACGGGTAACGGCTTCTCCGCGAGCTACATTCAACTCAAACCGCGCCTGTAGGTCCGGAGGGGTGAGGAGTATCGCGCCCACATGTCGGCGCGTGTGTCAGCGGAACCGGGCTCAGAACGTCTTGACGCCCAGGCCCACGCTGCAGTCCACCTTGCGCACCCGCACGTTGATGCTGCCGATCTGGCCGATCTGACGGCCCTGTGTGAGCTCGCGGAAGGCGCTGCAGCTGACGTCGATGTGCTCCGGACGCGCCTGGGTGCACCAGTACTGATTGTTCGGATGGTTGTGGGGGCAGGCGTCGATCAGCTGTACCACCACGGAACGGCCCGGTCGGCAGAACTCGTCGTGGGTGAGCCCGTCGTTCTGGAAGGAGTGCTTGCCCTCGAAGTTACAGGTGACCTCGACGCACTGGCCGCAGTTGCCCTGATCCGGGCAGGCCGGGGGTGTGCGGCACACGCCGCCCGTGTCGCGGCCCGTGCACTGACAGGTCGGGCCCGACCAGAGCGAAGACAGATCGCCCGTGGCGCCGAACCACTTCTGGTTCTCCTCGTTCAAGCTCAGCACGCCCGAATTGATGCAGGTCGAGAGGTTCAGATCGGAGTCGCCCGGATCGTCGAAACCGAGCCGCGCGCAGTCGATCTCGCCGAACATCGTGGACGTGAAATCGCTCAACCAGCCCTCTCCGGGCGGCGGGGGAGGAGGCGGCGGCGGTGGCGGCAGATCGGGGGCGTCACAGGGAATGCCTTGCAGGGCCGCGATCGAGGCCGACACGATGCAACTCTGCTCGTACTCGTAGCCGAACCCGTCGCCGTCCGGATCCGACGCGCCCGGGTTGCGGCAGAACGGGCGGCATTCGACCTTGCCCTGCGCGCCGATCACGTCGATGCCGTCGCCGGTGGGGAGGGGCTGCTCGCCTGGATCGCAGGGCAAGCCTCCCAGCGCAGCCGCCGTGCCGGACACGATGCAGTTCCGGCGCCGCTCGTAGCCCCAGCCGTCGCTCAGCCCGGTCTTGGGATCGCGATCGGTGAGCGCGCTGGAACACACCGGCAGGCAGCGCCCCTCGCGGAAGATCCCGCTGCCGGGCGGCGGTGGGTTGGGCAACGGCATTACGTCGCACAGCGGGAAGCTCAGCGCCATCGTCGTGCCATCGGCAATGCAGGTGCGCTGCCCCTCGTAGCCGAAGCCGTCCAGATCGCCGTTGCCGTCCGGATCGGTGAGCCGTGGAAAGCCGCACTTGGGCAGGCACTGCGCCGCCGGACCCTCGCCCACGAGCAGCCCGTCACCGATCTTCACCGCCCGCGCCGCCGGGCCTGCATCCGGCACCGCAGCCCGGCGCGCGCGATCCTTTTGCGCCGGAGCGCGCTGCTGCGCTGCGTGCGCAGGATGAGCCGAGAGCGAAAGCGCCGCAAGCACGCACAGGGCCCGGAACCGTGAAAGGGCCGCGAAATGAGCCCGGCCCGCGCGTGGCGCAGGTCTTGGCATCAGGAGCCGGACATCGAGACGGTGCACGCTGGGCCGCCACAGTAGTTGTGGTGGCGCCCGGCTTGCCAGCTCTACCGCGCCGGCTAAGATGTTTTTGCTTCAGTTTCGCGGGGCCCAAGGGGAAGGTGCATGAAGGGCACGGTGCTCATCGTCGATGATAGCTTGACCGTGCGCATGGATCTGGCGCAGGCATTCGAAGCCGATGGCTTCGCGGTATTGCCCTGCGCCACGGGCGCGGAGGCCTGCGCGCTGGCGGCTCAGGGCGCCGTATCCGCCGCGATCCTCGACGTGCTCTTGCCCGACGCGGACGGCGTGCAACTGCTCGAGCAGCTGCGCATCCGGGCGCAGAAGCCCGAGCTCCCGATCTTGATGCTCTCCACCGAGGTCGAGCTGCAGGACCGGCTTCGCGGGCTGAGGAAGGGCGCGGACGACTACCTCGGCAAGCCGTACGACACGGGCTATGTGGTCGCGCGCGTGAACGAGCTGCTGCGCTCGCGCCAGCCCGCGCCGAGCAAGGCGCCCGGTCGCGTGCTGCTCGTCGACGACAGCGAGACTTATCTGCAAGAGACGGCGCGGCTGCTGCGCGGCGCAGGTTACGAGGTGCTGCCGGCGCGCTCGGGCGAACAGGCGCTGGAGCTGCTCGGCGCACAGGCGGTCGACTGCGTCCTGCTCGACCTGGTCATGCCGGGCCTCAGCGGGCGGGACACGTGCCGCCAGATCAAGAGCTCGCCGCGGCTGCGCGAGGTGCCGCTGATCATGGTCACCTCCGTGGAGGACCATGCGACCATGATCGAGAGCCTCTCGCTCGGCGCGGACGACTACATCACCAAGTCGAGCGAGTTTGCCGTGCTCGAGGCGCGCTTGCGCGCGCAGATCCGGCGCAAGCAGTTCGAGGATGAGCACCGGCGCGTGCAGCAGGAATTGCTCGCCAGCGAGCGGCGCGCCAGCGAGGCCTGGGCCGCGAGCCAGGTCGCGCAGGCGCAGGCGGCGCTCGCCCAGGAGCTGGATCGCAAGAACAAGGAGCTCGAGGCCTTCAACTACTCCGTCTCGCACGACCTGCGCGCGCCCCTGCGCACCATCGACGGCTTCAGCCACGCTCTGCTCGAGGACTTCGGCGGCGCGCTCGAGCCGCGCGCGCTCGACTATCTGAAGCGTGTGCGAGCCGCCACCAAGCGCATGGGCGAGCTGATCGACGATCTGCTGCAGCTCTCGCGCATCGGCCGCAGCGAGCTGCGCCGCGAAGGCGTGGATCTGGCGGCGCTCGCGCGGGCTGTCGCGGAAGAGCTGGCGCGCTGCCACCCGGAGCATCCGGTGGCCTTCAGCGCGCCCGCGGAGCTGCCGGTGAACGCCGATCGCCGGCTGCTGCAGGTGGTGCTCGAGAACCTGCTCGGCAACGCCTGGAAGTTCACTTCCAGGGCCAGCGAAGCGCGGGTGGAGTGCGGGCTGGAGCCGGGCCCGCAGGGCAACGCGTACTTCGTGCGCGACAACGGCGCTGGCTTCGACATGGCCTACGCGGAGCGGCTGTTTAATCCCTTCCAGCGCCTGCACACGGAAGAGCAGTTCGCGGGTACCGGCATCGGGCTCGCCACCGTGCAGCGCGTGATCGATCGTCATGGCGGCCGCGTCTGGGCGCACGGCGAGGTCGGCAAGGGCGCCACGGTGTACTTCACCTTGCCCGTTTCGGCTGCGTAGCGAGCCCGCTTCCGGATCGGACAGCGACCTGCGCGCGCCGGTCAGCTTGACTGCCGAGCGAAGCCCGCTATGGTCGGTGCTCCGCAGCGGGCCCGCTCATGTCAGCTCTCCAGAAACCACGCGGCAGTCTCCGTAGCGCCCGGCACATCCCGGGTGCTCGCTTCGCTCTCGCCACGATCGCCGCGCTCTGGGCGTGTTCCAGCGGCATCGAGCTGCAGCCGCTGGACCCGGAGCAGGGCCAGGGCGCCGATCCGCAGGACGTGGCCGTTCAACCCGAGCTACCGGCACCGGGGAACAGCGGCGCCGCAGGCAGCGCTGGTCGAGCTGAAGTGACGCAGCCCACCATGCTGGCGCAGCCGGGCGGCGGTGCCGCGGGCGCGGGCTCCGCGGCGCCAGCGATGAACGCGGCGGGCGCCGCTGGCATGGGTCCCGCGCAGCCGGCGTGCCCCGATGCCGACGCGGACGGGCTGTGCGACAGCGTGGATCTGTGCCCGGCGGTCGCGGATGACGGCCAGGACCGCGACGGCGACGGCACGCCGGACGCCTGCGACAAGTGCCCGGACGTGATGGCGCAGGACGATAGCCAGGATGTCGACGCGGACGGCACGCCGGACGCCTGCGATCCCTGCGGCATCGGCGTGCCGCTGGCGCTGCAGCCGCTGTTCTATTTCCCGCTCGACGAGCAAGGCGCGTCGGCCACCGCCGTGAACCTGGGCTCCGTGCGCCAGACCGGCAGCTATGTGGGCCCCGTGCAGCGCGGGCTGGCGGGCGTGTCCGATCCAGCGGGCCGCGCTGCGCGCTTCGTCGGCTCGCAGAACGGCGCGTTCTCGCGCCTGGTGTTGCCCAACGTGCAACGCTTCCCGAGCACGGCGCTGACCGCCACGTTCTGGATCCGCACCCGGCAGACCGGCGACTACTCGGTGATCTCCTATGCCATCCCGGGCTCCAGCAACGAGTTCGGCGTGATCGTGGAGAACGACCGACTGCGCCTGACGCTGCAGACCAGCACGTTTGAAGCTTCCGACGTGAGCCGCGCCGCGATCACCGACGGCGCCTGGCACTTCGTCGCGCTCACCTGGGAAGAGACGCTGGCCCAGTTCTACTTCGACGGCGAGGCGGTGGGTGCCCCGGTACAGACCGAGGCAGGCTTCGAGGTGCTGGAGCGCATCGCCACGCCCGTGCAGGGGCCGCTCCAGCTCAGCCCCGGCGGCACGCTCGTGCTGGGCCAGGATCAGGACTCGCTGGACGGCGGCTACAACGCTGCGCAGGCGCTGGTGGGTGGCCTGGACGAGGTGGCGATCTACGATCGCGTGCTCAGCCCCGAGCAGATCCGCAGCATCTACACCGGCACCACCTGCGGCGAGCGCTGCGACGGCGTGGACAACGACGCGGACGGCAAGGTCGACGAGGGCTTCCTGGGCAGCTCCCCCGACTGCGCCGCGCCCTCCTGTGACGCGATCGCGGAGAGCTCCGCGTTCGGCTCGGGCGACTACTTCTCCAGCACCAATCCCGCCGTCCCGCTCAGCTGCAACTTCTTCTGAGCGGGCGCGAGCTGGCTCTGCTCGCTGCGCTCACTCGGCCGGCGGTGCGGCGAGCACGTGCTCCATGTTCGCGATCGTGTCGTCGATCTGCTCCGTGCTCAGATGGCCGATGGTGATGGCGTCGACCAGTCCACCGCGCGGTGAACTTTGTGCGCCTTCGCGCAGCGCCAGCTCCAGCGATTGACGGCGCTGCTCGAGGCTCCGCCACTGCCCGCTGCCGTAGATCTTCATCCCCACCACGCCCTTGCCGTTGGCGCGGGCGCGCCGCAGTGCCTCTGCCACCTGCTCCACGGTGCCGTCCGGATCCATGCGCTGGTGACCCGGGTTGATGCGCGCGAAGATCACCTCCACCCACGGATCCTCGGCGGCCACCTTCAGCGCCGCCAGCGAGTGGCACGAACAGCCCACGGCGCGCACCACCCCGCGCGCCTTCAGTTCCGACAGCTCATCGCGCATGCGCGCCTGCTGCCGCGGCCAGTCCGGATCGGTCACGCAGTGCACCAGCACCGCATCGAGATAGTCCGTGCCCAGCTCCTTCAGAAAGCGCTCGACCTCCGGCCGCGCCGTCTCGGTGGGCTCCATCTTCGGCGCCGCCGAGAACCAGATCTTGGACAGCACCGTCACATCTTCGCGCCGCAGCTCCTGCAGCGTGGCCTTCACATACTCGTGCGCGCCGTACAGATCCGCCGTGTCGATGAAGCTGGCTCCGCGATCCACCCCGTGCCGTAGCAAGCGCACGAACTCCCGCCGCCCGAGCTTGGTCTGATCCGACTCTCGTGCCCAACCGGCCGTGCCGGTGCCGAGCGCCAGGCGCGGCACGCGCAATCCAGAACGGCCCAGGGAGACGGAGGCGGTCGCGCTCGACATGGCGATCTCATCGCACAGCGCCGCAGCGAACTCCACCTCTCCGGGTCGGGATCAGGGGCTCGGCGCTCGAGCACCCCGCCCGACCCCAGGACTGCCCACTGCGCGCCCGGGCGCCCTCACTCCGGCAGCACCATGCGGTACATCGTGCGTGTGCCACCGCAGGTGCCGAGGCCGGCCACAACGCGGCAGCGCCGGGTTCAGCCGAGCTCGGTGGCGATCCACGCGCGGACCGTCGCGGTTGCGTCCTCGACCGAGAGGCGCGCGCCCCAGTACATCGAGTCGAGCGTTGTCCCATGCGCCTTCCGAATTCCGGCCCATCGCGCGTCATCGGCAGGCACCAGCGCGGGATCGGTGGCACTGGGCATCACCATGATCTGCTTCCGGGCGAGCATCTCGTCAGCGAGCGCGCGAAAGCTGTGGTAGCCCCCGAGCGGCGGCAGCTTTTGTCGTCGAACTCCGCGAGCAGGTTGGTGGCGGCGTTACGCCGCATGTGGCGGTCCCGCCTTTGAACCAGACGAGCTCACGATGCGCTCTCCCGCAGCGCGCGCTCGACGCGAGCGATCGTCGCGCGGGAGCCGTAGCGCTTTGCCATCTGGTGCAGGCGGTCATGATCGAACTTGCCGTGAGCGAGCGTATGAGCGAGCACGTTGACGACCTCGTCGGGGGACGCGGCGGCCCGATCAGCGTGTTCCAGCAGGTCGACGACGAACCACTCCGTCGGTGGGTTCTCGGGGAACGCCAAGCGCCGGAGCACGAAGCGGCGCTTGCCGAAAGTAAACGTGCCCGAGCGCTGGTGTTGTAGACGAGCGGCACAGTGAACACCGCCGTCGTGCCGAGGCCGAGCGCGTTCCAGCGCTCGGGGCCGGTAAACACGAAGGGTCCGCCGTCGAGGAAGGCGCGCATGATCTCCTCGTCGAGCGGGGGCACCGGGCCGAAGCGGTTTTGCTTCGGGTGTGCGAACAGGCCGTGAGCCAGCGGCACCAGTTCCCCTTGATCGACCAGGCGCTTGGCGAGCCGGGGCGCGTTCGCGCTCCACGTAGCCAAGTCTCGCGTGCGGTACACACGGCCGGGTTCGAGGTTGGGAATCCCAACATAGTGGCAACCCACGCATCATTCGGCAGCCCGTCTCAGGCCTTGAGGCCGATGGCCTCGGGCGCGCGTCCCGAGCGGTGACGACGACGCTCGTTGCGTGCGCTCCCCGCTCAGCGCCCCACGAAGGTCGTCACGCTCTGACCGACGAGCGTCAGCGACGCGCGCCCGTCCGAGAGCGCCAGCTCGCCCTCGTCACTGACGTCTTCGGTCGTGGACGTGCTGAACACGGAGAGCGCGAATGAACTTCGCGTACTGGGCCAGCAGCGAGCCGCGCTTGCTGACCAGCCCGTCCTCGGTGATGGAGCGTCCCGTGCGACTCCAACAGGCGCCCGCCGCTCGCGCTCGACCTGGCGATCTCATCGCGCTGCGCCGGACCGAACTCCACTGTCTCACGCGGACGAATGCGCAGCGCCATGTCCTTCGATGGAGGCCATCGCCCCATCACCGCGGCTGTGTCCTCGCCAACGTCACGAGCGGCGAGAGCATGAGTGCCGGCACGCGGCGTCGCTGGCGTGTTTTGAACAAGCGTGGAGGCGGCCTTGTGATACGCTTGGCCCCATGTCTGAAAGGCCGAGTAACGAAGCGCTCACCACCCGCCTCCGTGCCGATCTGCCGCCGAAGACGGGCTGGGTTCTGGAGGCGAAGTCCGCGACAGAGCCCTCCCGCGTCGGGGTTCACCTGCTCGATGGCTCATTCCGATACGGCATCTGGGTCGCCATCAAGGAGGGGGGCGCTGGTAAGGATCCGTGGGAGCTCATGTACCAAGCCGTCAAGGCGCTGTACGGACAGCTCCTCGAGGACAACCTGTCGACGGACCACCTTCCGCGCGGAGACGAAGGGGAGAGCGTGACGTTCGCGGACGGTGTGGTGATGAAGGTGGTGGTCGAAAACCAGTGGTCGGGGAACCCGGTGTCACCCGACTACCCATTGTGACCACGTAGTGCAGCGTCGCCGAGGCGAGCGAGGCCCCGATCGAGGGCGAAGCGGCGGGGGCCCTGACGTCGTCCTGGGTTGTCGCTACTTCGCCGGCGCCGGCTCCTTGCGGTGCGCCAGCAGCCAGTCATAGACGTCGCGCCCCGCGTAGACGCGCGCCCACACGTCGTGCCCCATATCCTCTTCGATGGTGAAGCGGAGCTCCGGAGCGCCCAGCTGCTCGAGCCGGTTCAAGCCCGCGTAGAAGTGCTTCACGCGCACCGAGCTGTCGCGCCCGCCCGCGAAGCACCAGACCGGTAACTTCGCGGCCGCGATGCTGGGCATCAGCTCGGGATGCCCGTAGCCGACGATCGGCACGATGGCGGCGAAGCGCTCGGGGTGCTTGCTCGCCAGATACCAGGTGCCGAAGCCACCGTAGCTCAGGCCCGTCAGGTACGTGCGCGTCGGGTCGCCGCGGCGGTGGGCGATCACGTCGTCGAGGATGGCGAGCAGATCGCTCTCCAGTTTCCACCAGCCGTGCTCCGGTCCCAGCCCCGTGGCGCCTGGGGGCAGCTCGTCCGCGACGGCACCGGTCATCGGATCCGGCGTCGCCAGCTCGGTCGGACGCGGCGGTACGCCCTGCTCCAGGCGCTCCGGAATGTCCTTGCGCGAGCGGTTCTTCAAGTACTCCACGGTCACCTCGCGCCCGTAGGTGGGCAGCTGCGGCGCGATGATGATGAAGGGCAGGTCGCGCTTCTGGATCCAGGCTTCATACAGCGGCCCGTTGCGCAGCACGTAGTCCAGCTCCGCCTTGCCGTCGCCGCGCGAGCCATCGCCATGCAGAAACAACATCACGGGCCAGAGCGCCGCCGGGTCATCGGCGTAGCCTGCGGGCAAATACAGAAAGTAGTCGCTCTCCGCGCCCGTTGCCTGGCTCTGGTGAGGGACGCGCAGCAGCTCGGCCGGGGAAGGGGCCGCGTGACCCGGCGCCGCTGCGCTGGGGGCACTGGCGGCGCTCGCCGCCGGAGCGGGTGCGACTGCCGCCGCGGGCTGACACGAGGAGGCGACGGCGCAGACGAGCGCGCCGGTCAGCGCCGAGGGAGAGGTGGAGCTGGGTTTGCGCTGCATGCGCCGCGATATAGCGGGAAACCCGGCGCCGCCGGGCGGCGGCGGCGTGCGCGCGCTTGCGCTGCCGTTGCAGCAATGAGATTCCCGCGTGAACGGTACCGGCGCGGGTGAGCACGCCGGTACCGAGCCTGCCGGGCAGAGTTCGCTTCAGCCCTTGCCGCAGCCGCAGCTGTTGCAGGAGCAGATCGGCTGGCAGCTGCAGTTCTCGCCGCAGCCGCAAGCGGCCTGGCTGTTCGGGGTGGCGCTGGCGCACCCGCAGCGGGTCTTCTGGCACTGGCACTGGTTCTGCTTGGGCTGGTTCATGTTGCTGTCTCCTTCTGGCGCGCTCGATGCGCGCTTCGGGAGAGAGACGCAGCGCCTGCCCGCCCATTACAGGGCGCGCGCCGTTTTTCTCGAGCGGAGCTTTTCAGGGCTGGCGCGAGTGGCAGCCGGCGCTCGGTGCGGCGGCCGGAGCCTCGCCGGGGGCCTTGCAGCAGCAATCCAGGCAGCCGTGCTCGGCGCAGGTGCCGCACGCGCGCGCGACCTGCTTGCGCAGCGCCTCGCGCGCGCGGAACACGCGCACGCCGGCATTGTTCGCCGAGATGCCGGCGGCCCGCGCATAGTCGGCGACCGGCACGCCCTCCACCTCGATGCGCTGCAGCGCCTCGGCGTACTTGGGATCGAGCGTGGCAGCCAGCTCGCTCACGCAGCGGCAGGCGACGGCGGCGAGCTCGGGCGAGTCTTGCTCCGAGCGCAGCTCCGCCGCGAAGGCGTCCAGCCGGCGGTGGCTCGCGGCGCGCCGGCGCTGCTGGTCGACCACGGCATTGCGCAGCACGCGATAGAACCAGCCGATCGCGGACTCGCGGATCTGCTCCGTGCGATCGAGGCTGCGCACGAAGGCGTCCTGCAGGATCTCCTCGGCGAGCGCGCGGTCGCCGACGCGCTGCTCCACGTAGCGCAGGAACTCGCGGTGGTTCGCGAGCAGCACGTCGAGCACGGGTTGCGAAGGCGGGGGCTCGGGGTCTGACATCCGTTCGGAGCGTAGCACCGGGAGTGGGACGGTAGTGGGCTCATCCTGGTGCCGCGCAAGGACGCTCGGGGGCGAGCCCTGCACCTGTTGCCCGCTTGGGCGAGGGAAAAGACGACGAGAGGCCCCCGGCCGAAGCCGGGGGCCCTCATCGGAGCGCTCGCTTTTTGGAGGACAACGAGCGCTCTCTCGGAGCGAATCCAGCGCTTGGAGCACGCTGAATTCGTGGCGCGAGCCGTCGCCAGCTGTAAGCAGGCAGGTTCCCGACAGCAGGGGACTGGGTACCCCCGCGATCGGACCTGGCGACGAGCTCAGCGCCTGAGCTCTGTTTGCAACACCAGGGACGATTCCATTTAACCCTTCAGCAGGGCCACGCAAGGGCAGCTGTCGGGAAAAACGCGAGCGGTGTCTCTGCGCTCAGAGCCTCGCGATTTCAGAGCTCCACGATTTCAGGCTCCACGATTTTAAAGCTCGACGATTTTAAAGCTCGACGATCACACCCTCATTTTCGCCGAGCTCGGCGTGCCAGGGGGCGAGGGGGCGTGCGGCGGTCGACAGCAGGACGCGCGCCTCGCGCCATTCCGCCGTCAGCGGCAGCACCGCGGGGCGGCCAGCCAGGTTCAAGAACACGCCCAGGCGGCGCTGCTCGTGACGCCGTTCGTAGCCGAACGCGGTCCCGGAGACGTGCAGCTCGTGGTATCCGCCGTGAGCCAGGGCCGGCTCACGCCGGCGCAAGGCGAGCAGGGCGCGATACAGCTGCAGCATGGAATCGGGCTCGGACGCAGCGCGCGCCACGTTGACCCGCTCGAAATCGCTGGCCACCGGCAACCAGGGGCGGCCGGTGGTGAAGCCCGCCGAGGGCTCCGGCGACCACTGCATGGGCGTGCGCTCCGGGTCCCGGCCCAGGCCCAGGCCGGGCATGTTCTTCTCCCACGGATCGCGCACGAGCTCCGGTGGAATGGCCACATCGCGCATGCCGAGCTCGTCGCCGTAGTACAGCGTGGGCGTCCCGCGCAGCGTGCACAGCAACAGGGCGGCAACGCGGGCCCGGTCGCGGCCGATGCGGCTGGCGATGCGCGAGCGGTCGTGATTGCCCAGCACCCAGTTGGGCCAGGCTCCCGGCGGCAAGCAGGCCTCGTAGTCACGCACGAGCTCGGCGAGCACCGGGGCCTCCCACTTGGTGTCGATCAGGTGGAAGTTGAAGGGCAGGTGCAGGCCGCTCAAGTTCACACCGTAGTACGCCGCCAGGCGCTCGGGGGGCAGCCAGGCCTCGCCGATCAGCAGCCGATCCGGCACTTCGTCCACGACCTGTCGCATCTCGCGGATCGCCTCGTGCACCTCCGGGAGATCGGTGGTGAACACGCGCAGCATGCTCCGGTGCTCCGGCATGCCCGGCACGAACTGTGGGTTGGGCGGATTGTCCCGGCACTGATCATCCTTGAACAGATGATGGATGGTGTCGATCCGGAAGCCGTCGACACCGCGCGCCAGCCAGAACCGCAGCACGTCGTACATCGCCGCTCGCACCTGGGGATTGCGCCAGTTCAGGTCCGGCTGCTGCTCCAGGTAGGCGTGGTAGTAGTATTGCCCGGTGGGCTCGTGCCACTTCCACGCCGAGCCGCCGAACTCGCTCAGCCAGTTGCTCGGGGGGCCGCCGCCCGGGCGTGGGTCGCGCCAGATGTACCAATCCCGCTGCGGGTCGCTGCGCGAGCTCTGGGCGCGCTGAAACCACGGATGCTGATCGGAGGTGTGGTTCGGCACGTAGTCGAGGATCACCTTCAAGCCCAGCCGGTGCGCGCTGGCGATCAGGCGATCGAAGTCGTCCAGCGTCCCGAAGCGCGGATCGATGTCGGTGAAGTTGGCGACGTCGTAGCCGAAGTCGGCCATCGGCGAGGGGAAGATCGGCGAGATCCAGATGGCATCGATGCCGAGCCAGACCAGGTACTCGAGCCGGGACTCGATACCCGGGAGATCTCCGATGCCGTCACCGTTCGAGTCCGCGAAGGACCAGGGATAGATCTGATAGACCACCCCGCGCTGCCACCATGCGAGCGAGCCCATGGTCGCTTCAGCCCTGGAGCAGAGATTGTGCGCCGTCCACCCAGAGCTCGGTGCCGCTCACGTGGCTGGAGCGATCGCTGGCCAGAAACAGCACCACCTCCGCCACCTGCTCGGGCTTGCCCGGCGCGCGCCCCGTCAGCGGGATGCTGCCCTGCGGGAACTCCACCGGGCGCTTCACCTGGTCCAGGTTCTGGCGCGAGGTGTTGTCGTCGATCTCGGTCGCGATCGCGCCGGGGCAGATGACGTTCACGCGCACGCGCTGCGGGCCGAGCTCGACGGCGAGCATCTTGGTGAGCGCGGCCTGCGCCGCCTTGGTGCTGGCGTACGCGCTGGCGCCGGTGTTGCTGAACATGCGCGTGCCATTGACCGAGGCGCACACGATCACCGAACCGCCCTGCCGCTTCAAGTGCGGCACGGCGTACTTGATCGTGTAGAACGTGCCGCTCAGGTTGATGTTCAGCGTCTTCTGCCAGTCTTCCGGGCTGAGCTCCTCGATCGGCGCCCAGACGCCGTTGACCCCCGCGTTGGCGAACACGATATCGAGGCGCTGGAACTCGCGCGCGAGCTGATCGACCGCGCGCTGAACGGCGGCCGCGTCCGCGACGTCGGCGACCAGCACCTGAGCGCGCCCTTGCCGGCGCTGGATCTCGCCGGCGACCTCGCGCAACTCGGACTCCGTCCTGCCGAGGAGCCCGACCGCCGCGCCCTGCTGCGCGAAGAGCAGCGCCGTCGCGCGACCGATGCCAGAACCGGCGCCGGTCACCAATGCTACCTTGCCCGTCAGTTCTCGTTCTTGCATCCCTCCATTCTCAGAGCTTCGCGAGCTCGTGCAAGTGAGCGAATCCGCACGCTTCGGCGCGCCGATCGCGGGCCTTGCGCTCATCCGTGGCGGGATGGCCCTGATCGTCTGGGGCGGCAGCGTTTATAGCCAGCCGCCGAGCGTCAGCCGCGCCGCGATCGTGGTGGCCTTGTTGTCTCCCGTCAGATCCTGATCCAGGGCGGGGCCCAGACCGACGAAGAAGTGCTCGACCGGGTGAAACATGAAGGGCACGAACAGGTTGAGCTGTAGGCTGGTGTTGGTTTCATCGTCAGACTCGATGGTCTGTCCCGTCGGCAGCTGCGTGTCATCCTCGTCCTGGCTCGTGCTCGCAAACGCAAAGCCGACCTTGGGCCAGAGCGAGAAGCGCTCCGAAAGCGGGAAGTTATAGCCCACCCGCGGACCGATGCTGAAGGTGGTGCTGCTGCCGCCGGCAGTGGAGGTGTAGTCGAGCCCAAGGAAACCACCGAGCGAGATATAGTCAGCGATGAAGTAGTCCACGGCGGGCCTGAGCACGATCGAGGTCGTCGAGCCATCGACACCGCTGATGGATGTACTACCGATCGAAAAGCCGGCGTCGCTCGACACCGTGATCTGCCGCTTTCCGCCGAATCTGCCGGATGGTGAGTTGGTCGCCACATCCGGCAATGGGGGGCCGCTGGGTGAGCGGGAAGGATCCGGGTTGGGTGGCTGCGCCGCCGCGGAGAGCGCGAACGACACGACGCCAGCGCTGAACATCGTGCACAGAGCAAATGGCTTGCGAAAGGTCATGCGGGGCGGGCTGCAGAATCCGTGCCCTCGGCGCCGGCGTCGGTCAGCGATGCAACTCATCGCCAAGGAAACGACCGAGCGCCGCAGGAACCTCTTCCGTCTGCGGCGCAGTCGCGCGATCGAGACGCTCCTGCCGCCTCGGCGCTGGCTTGCCCTGCCGCGGCCAGCCGGGGCTTTTCGCGCCTCAGAGCAGCTCGAGCAGCACCTTCGCGAGGCGCTCGTACTCGTCGATCGTATTGTACAGCTGCGCGGAGACGCGCAGCAGGCGCCGGGGCTTTGACGGCCAGTACGTGACGACGGCTTCGAAGCCGCGGCGGGCGAGCTCCAGGTAGAGCGGGTCGGGGCCGCTGGCTGGCGCGTCCTCCGTCGGAGGTAGGAGCACGCTCGCCATCGACCCGATCAGCTCCGCCGGCGCGGGCACGGGTTGGTGGAGCGCTTTGCACAGGAGCTCGCGCGCCTGCAGCGCCAAGCGGCGATTCTCCTCGCGCACCCGGGGCCAGCCGCCGGGCAGCAGGCTGGCGATGAACTGGATCGACTTTTCTATGCACATCCAGGCGGTGGGATCGCTGGTGCCCGTCCAGTCGAACATGGCCTGAAAGCGCCGGTGCTCGGGCTCGGAGAAGCCGTGGCTCACCACCGAGGGGTGGATCTGGTGGCGCAGGTCGGAGCGCACCCAGAGCATGCCCGCGCCCTTGGGCGCGCAAGCCCACTTGTGAAAGTTGGTCGCGTAGTAGTCGACGCCGAGGCTCGAGATGTCCAGATCCAGCATGCCCGCTGCGTGCGCGCCGTCGACCAGCACGGCGACTCCGTGCTCGCGCATCAGCTGCGCGATGGCGGCGATGGGAAAGACCAGCCCCGTGGCGCTGGTCACGTGATCGACGAGGCACAGGCGCGTGCGCGGGCTGATGCTGGCGCGGAACGCCGCCACGATCTGCTCGCCGGACTCCAGCGGGAAAGGCACGTCGACCACCTTCACGCTGGCGCCCGCTTGCTGCGCCACGTAACGCATGGCGTTCACGCAAGCGGGGTAGGCGTGATTGCTGGTCAGCAGCTCGTCTCCCGGCGCGAAGGCGAGCGAGCGCACGACGGCGTTGACGCCTTCGGTCGCGTTGCGCACGAACACCATGTCGCTGGCGTTGACGCCGACGAAGGGAGCGACCACCTTGCGCGCGCGTTCGAGCTCCGCCGGCACGCCCAGCATGAACTGCACGGGCGAGGACTCGAGCCGCGCTCGCAGCGCTGCCTGGTGATCGAGGACCGCGCGCGGGCAGGCTCCGAACGAGCCGTGATTCAGGAACGTCAGGCCAGGGTCCAGGCTCCAGTGCTGGCGCAGCTCGAACATCGTGGATCGAGTGTTAATCCAATTCCGGCCGCTTCGCACGCCCCTGGGGCGCGCGGCTCACGGCGCGCCGCCGGCGAGGGCTCTCACCAGCCGGTACAGGTATTCCTGTCCACGGTAGAAGGATTCCACTGCGATGCGCTCGTCCTTGCCGTGCGCGCGCACATCGAAGATGTCGTTCGCCAGCCCCGAGTGGCCATAGGTGGGGATGCCCGCTTCGCGCAGGAAACGTCCGTCAGTCGCCCCGGCCGACATGGTCGGGAGGAGCGGAATGCCGGGCCAGAACTCCGCCGTGAGCTTTTCGATGGCGGCGCTCAGCTCGGGCCGCGCGGGCGAGGGAGCGCCGGCCACATCCTTGGGCTCGGCCGTGATTTTGATCTGGTCGTCGGCGAGGACGCGCGCCAGCATCGCTTGCACCTCGTCGGCGCTGGAGCTGGGCAAGATGCGGCAGTTGACCAGCGCCCTGGCCAGCTGGGGCAAGGCGTTGTCGGCGTGGCCTCCTTCGAGGCGGGTCGCCACACAGGTCGTGCGCAGCTGGGCGTTGTAGGGAGGTTTGGCCGAGAGGCGCTCCAGCGCTTTCGGGTCCGGCTTGTTGGAGAGCAAGGACTGGATGTCGCTCGCCAGCTCGCCGCCTTCGATCTTCGCCATGCGCTCGAAGTAGAGGCGCGTGGTGGGATTGAGCTGCACCGGGAAGGAGAAGCTCTCCAGCCGCGCGAGCCCGCGCGCCAGGGTGTAGATGGCGTTGTCCTTGCGGGGCTGCGAGCTGTGGCCGCCGCTGTTGCTGACGCTGAGCCAGAAGTTCTGAAAGATCTTCTCCGTCTGCTGCAGGCTGTTCCAGATCGGTCTGCCGTCCTTCACGCCCACACCGCCACCTTCGTTCAGCGCGAACTCGGCGTCGATCAGATCGCGGTGCTCGGTGATCAGCGAGTTGATGCCGTAGCGGTTGCGGTCGCCGATCTCCTCGTCGCTGGTCAGCGCCAGGATCAGGTCGCGCTCGGGCTGATAGCGCTCCTGGCGATAGCGGATCAGGTTGGCCACGAAGGCCGCGGCCATGTACTTGTCGTCGCCCGAGCCCCGCCCGTAGAAGTAGCCATCCTTTTCCACGAGCTGGAACGGCGGCGTCGACCAGTCTTCGCGTTTGGCCTCGACCACGTCCAGGTGCGCGAGCAAGAGCAGCGGCTTGCGCTTGCCGGAGCCGCGCAGGCGTGCGACCAGATTGCCGCGCCGGGGCGCGCTCTGGAACACGTGCACGTCCTTGGCGGGGAAGCCGCCGGAGCGCAGTCGGGCGGCGAGCTGCCGCGCGGCGCGCAGGGTATCGCCGGCGGACTGGGTGGTGTCGGTCTCGACGAGCTCGCGATAGATGTCGCGCGCCCGTTGTTGCTGGGCGGGGGAGGGGATCAGCGGGGAGGTAGGGCTCGTCGAGGCGGGGGCTGGGGTAGGGGCGGAGGGTGTGGCAGAGGGGGGTGTGGGTTTGGAGTCGGCGGCGAGGAGGGGGAAAGCGCAGCAGAGGCTGAGGGACAGGCTGAGCCAGGAGCGAAGGGCAGGGATCGGGGGGCGCATCTCTCTCCTCGGAGGATCGGGGGTGAGGTGTGGAATCCTCGTGGACTCGCCTCCTGCTGTCCAGGCGCTCGGCGGGTGCGTTCCACGCCGATCGGGGGACTGTTGCTAATCTTTGCCGGCTGTTTTCCGTTCCACGGAAGACCGGGGCGTGAGAAAGCGCCCGTGTGCGTGCCTCATGGTTCAGGTATCTTCCGGGTCTCGCCGCGCCCTCGGCGACACCGCCTACAGTGCGGAGAGCGAGTCGCGGAATGCTGCCGACCCGGGCAATGACGCAGCGGGCGCAGCCAGCCCGGTATCGATAGAGGCCCTCTCCTTGACCAGCGCGCCGGACGCCAGCGCTTCACCCGAAGCCGATGCGAACACGCCTTCGAGCGTGCGTCCCGCGTCGCTCGTGGGCCAGACCCTGGGCGGGCGCTACCTGGTCACCGACTTGATCGGAGCGGGCGGCATGGGCGCCGTGTATCGAGCCCAGCACGTGCAGCTGCAGAAGCCGGTGGCGCTCAAGGTCCTGAACGCCGAGATGGCGCTGCACAAGGAGGCCGCGCAGCGCTTCGAGCGCGAGGCCATGGTCTCGGCGCGCATCATGCACCCGCACGTGGTCAGCGCCAATGACTCGGGGCGCCTGCCGGACGGCTCGCTGTACCTGGTGCTGGAGTTCGTGCAAGGGCGCAGCCTGCGCCAGCTGATCGATGATGAGGGGCGCGTGCCGCCCCCGCGCGCGCTGGCCATCTGCGGGCAGATCGCCGAGGCGCTGGCGGCGGCGCACGCGGCCGAGGTGGTGCATCGCGACCTCAAGCCGGGCAACGTGATGCTGCTCAACCGCGAGGGCAACTCCGAGTTCGTGAAGGTGCTCGATTTCGGGCTCGCCCGCATCGTCGGCCAGCCCAGCAGCACCGAGCCGCTCACGCGCACGGGCGCCGTGTTCGGCACGCCGGAGTACATGTCGCCCGAGCAAGCGCGGGGCGAGGTCGCCGATCACCGCGCGGACCTGTATGCACTGGGCGTGATCCTGTACGAGCTGCTGGCGGGGCGCCCGCCGTTCCAGGCGCCGGAGCTGGTGGCGGTGCTGATCAAGCACATGCAGGAGCCGCCGCCGCCGCTGCCACCGGATGTGCCCGAGCCGATCGCGCGCTATACGATGTCCCTGCTGGCGAAACAGCCCGCGGATCGCCCGAGCGATGCGCTGCAGGTCGTCAAGGGACTGCGCCGGCTGGGGCCGCCGGCCTTCAGCATGGCGCCCTCCGCGCCGGCGCCGGGCGGCGCGGCTCTGCAGCTGGCCGAGCGCGCCAAACAGGTCGGCGGCGTGCTCTGGCGCGGGGCGCAGAGCGGGCTCTCGCTCTTGCGCAGCGAGTGGACGCGCCCGGGTACACATCCCGCGCGCAAGCTCGCGATCGTGGGCACGCTCGCGATCACCCTGATCGGCGTGGTCGTGCTGCTCTGGCCGCAACGCTCCAACCCCGAGCTGGAGCAGCAGGCGAGCCTCGGCCAGCCCGAGGCGATGGGCGAGCTGGCGAAGGTGCCGTCCGCCAAGCGCACGGGAGCGGCCTCTCTGGCGCTCGGCACGGGCTACCTCAACACGCTGAAGAACGAGCCAGCGCTCGACGCCTTCCAGGCGGCGGTCACGGCCGACCCGGAGCTGAAGGACAACCTCGACCTGCTGCGCGGCGTGCGCAAGCTCGCCGACGATCCGGTCACGCGCGACCGGGCGCTGGAGCTGGCGGCGACCCAGCTCGGCGATCGCGGCGTGGACCTGCTGTTCGACGTCTGGATCTCCACCAAGGAGAAGACGCCGGCCACGCGCGCCGCGCGCAAGTGGCTCGACACCGACGCGGTGCGCGCAGGGGGCTCGGCGGCGGCCCGGCTGGCGCTCGAGATCCGCGAGACCCGGGGCTGCTCCGCCTTCAAGGAGCTGCTGCCGCGCGCCAAGGCCCAGGCCGACGAGCGCTCGCTCACCTCGCTCAAGCGCTTGCAGTCCAAGTCGGGCTGCGGCTTCCTGAGCCTCGAGGACTGCTACGGCTGCTTGCGCGGCGACGGCGTGCTGGAGCAAGCGATCAGCGCCGCCGCGGACCGCCCCGCGCCGCGCTTCGACACTCCCGCCGCTGCGCCATCCGACGGCAAGAGCGACACCAAGGGCTCCGACACTAAATAAACACGGCGCCGACGTCGTTGTTTCTCCCATATGGGGGCTCCCCGCTCCGAACCGCCGGGGCGCAGTCAACGCGCCGAACCCGCGGAGCCGCTGCGCGTGGACCTGCCCGCCTGGCTCGACGAGGTGGTGTCTGCGCAGCGCAAGCTCGCGACCGCGCTCCAGGCGCGCTCCGAGCCCCGGCGCGTGAGCGGCCGCGCGGGGCCGGGCTTCGCCACGCTGGTACAATCGGGCGCGCCCCAGCCCATGCCCCCGAGCTCCGGCGGCGTGTTTGCGGACCTCTTGAACGTCGGCGCGGAGGCGCCGGGCCGCTACACCTACCTCTCGCCCGAAGGCGAGCGCGGTGCCGAGATCGGCCGCGGCGGCATCGGCCGCGTGCTGCTCGCGATGGACACCCACCTGGGCCGCGAAGTCGCGATCAAAGAGCTCCTGCAAGACGAAGCCGGCGTGGACTCCGAGCTGATGACCCGCTTCCTCGCCGAGGCGCGCATCACCGGCCAGCTCGAGCACCCCAACATCGTCCCCGTCTACGAGCTCGCGCGCCGCGCGGACGGACGCCTCTACTACACCATGCGCATGGTGCGCGGTGAGACGCTCAGCGCCGCGCTGGAGCGCGCCCGCACCTTGGCGGACCGCCTGGCGCTGCTCAATCACTTTGCCGGCCTGTGCAACGCCATCGCCTATGCGCACAGCCGCGGCGTCGTCCATCGCGACATCAAGCCCGACAACGTCATGATCGGCGAGTTCGGCGAGACCGTCGTGCTCGACTGGGGCATCGCCAAGATCCAGGGCCAGCCCGACATGCCGGGCGCGCGCCAGCCCCGCGGCGTACCCGTCCTGGGCGAGACCCTGCACGGAGACCTCGTGGGCACACCCCTGTACATGAGCCCCGAACAGGCGCGCGGCGAAGTCGACCAGATCGACGAAGCCAGCGACGTCTGGTCGCTGGGCGTCGTCCTGTACGTGCTCCTGTGCGGACGCCCGCCGTTTCTCGGCAAGACCACCGAAGAAGTGGTGGCGCTGGTCACCTCCGGCCGCCACATCCCTCCGCAGCAAGCAGAGCCGCTCGCTCCCTCCGAGCTGTGCGCGGTCGTCGAGCGTGCCCTGCGCGTGAACAAGACCGAACGCTACCCCTCCGTGCGTGAATTCGCGGCCGACGTGGCGGCCTTCATGTCCGGCGCGCGCGTGCGCGCGTATGACTACAGCGCCCTCGAGCTGTTCCGCCGCTTCTACCGCCGCCATCGCGCGGCGGCGATCGTGGCCCTGGTGGCGCTCGTTTCACTGCTGATCGTGGCGACCGAGCTCGAACGCCGCATCCTCGCCGCGCGCGACCGCGCCTTGCTCGCCGAACGCGACGCGCTCGAGAAAGAACGCGCGGCGCGCCAGAGCCTGGCGGAAGTGTTCACCGAACGCGCCTTGAACGCCGCCTCCGAAGGCGACGTCGTCGGTGCCGAGCTCTACGCGGCCCGCGCCCTCAGCTCCGGCGAACGAGCCGACGCCCGCGGCAGCGTCGTCGGGCAGAGCAACTTGCATCGCCTGACGGCCCACACCCAGGACCCCAGCTTCGCCAGCTGCAGCGCCGCCACGGCCAGTGGACGCGGCGAGATCGCCTGCGCGCATGGACGCGAGATCGAATTCTGGTCCCGTGCAGCCGGCGTCGTGCGCTGGCAGACGCCCGACCCCGCGGCGCGCCTTGCCCTCTCCGCCGATGCCAGGACCCTGCTCGTGGTGCTCCAGGATGGACGCTTCCTGGCGTACGAGCCCACGAGCCACGCCGTCCGGGCGCAATTCCGGGCGGAATCGGGCGTGCCAGCGGCGCTCACGCTCAGCGAAGACGGAGCGCGCTTCCTGACCAGCTCCGAAGACGGCTGGGTCCAGCTCTGGGAGACCCAGAGCGCGAAATTCCTCGCGCGCATACAATTGCCCGAGCCCGTCACCGCGCGCGCCTTCGCGCCCGACGGCAGCGGCGTACTGCTCGGTGGACGCCTCGGCGCGCTGGTCTCCTGGGACCCGACGACGGGCGCGCAGCTGCCGTTCGAAGGCCACCGCGGCACCATCACCGCCCTCGCGGTCTCCCGCCGTGGCGACCTGGTCGCCAGCGCCGCCTCCGACCGCAGCCTCGCTCTGTGGAACGCCAGCACCGGCAAGAGACTGGCGCCGGCGCGCCGCGAGCTCGGCAACATCCAATCCCTCGGTTGGTCCCCGGACGGAATGCTCCTCGCCTTCGGCAGCGACGATCGCATGCTCGGCCTGATCGATGCGCGCCACCCCCAGTTCGCGGAACGCTACCGCGGCCACGGCGCCCCCGTCTTACTCGCGAACTTCGCCGGCCCCGACCAGCTCGTCACCCTATCGCCGACGGGCCTGCGCACCTTCGGCTATGCGCCTCCCGCCTTACCCCGCGAACTCTCCCACAAGGCCAACGTCCTCAGCCAGGCCTTCGTCAGCCCCGAGCTCCTGCTCACGGCGGGCCTGGCTCGCGAAGGCGTGTGCTTGTGGCAGATCGCCGAAGAACGCTGCAAGACCCGCTTGCCGGTGCGCGACGGACAGATCCGCGCGCTCGCGGTCCACGCGCCCTCCCAGCGCCTCGCGCTCGGCACCTCCAGCGGCGTGCTCGCCATCTGGAACCTCC
>DASTRX010000217.1:0-31959 GCA_035760985.1 Polyangiaceae bacterium | reverse complement strand
GTAGGCCGCCCGGAATTGCGCGTACGCCTTTTCGAAACGATCGGCTTCGTGCGTCGTGAGGTAACGAACGCCTTCCTTGAAGTGACGGCGCGCGTTGGCGCTGATGGAGACATCGGCTTGCGCGGTACCGGTGACGGCGAGCAGTGCCAGAGCCACAATAGCGCGGTGGCAGCGGGTGTATCTTGAAGCCATGGCCTGTCAGTGAATGGCGTGTCAGTGAACATCCCGCGCTCACGGCGCGGGATCGAGAGTCATGCGGATGCGACGCCCGTTGATGTCGACCTCTGGATCCGACTCGGGGCTCGGGGCAGGCGCAGCGGACGGTGCGACGCGGCGGGGCCTGACGGCCTTCGCAGCGGAACGAGAGCGCGCCAATTTGGGCTTGCTGCGCACCGGCGGAACGTCGACCGGGGTGGCCTCTTCGGCGGGCGGTTCGGGCACGGCGACCGGGTGCACCGGGAGGTCCACCGGAGCTGGCGCCGGCGGCGGGACAGCAGGAGCCGGAGCCGCGGGGCTCGTCGTGGTGACGGGGGCCAGGGGCAATGCCTGAGTCGCCGGCTGCGCGGCGTGCGCCGCCTCCGGCGGCGTCGTTGCTGGCGTGGACCTCTGTCGAAGCTGAAAGGCGACGACCAGCACCGCAATCAGGAGCGCGCTGGCGCTGGCGGCGACCATGCGCACGACCAGCGGGCGCCAGCCAGCTGCGCCCGCCGCGGCAGGCTCTTGCCAGCGCAGCGGCCCCGTGCTCACTCCATCCGTCTCGGTCGGCAACAGCCCCTGGGGCCCGCTCTCTTCCGCCGCCCGCTGCTGGCCGACGACGCAGACCGGAGCGAGCGTGTGCCCCAGCTCGCGCGCGGATTGAAACCGCCGCGCCAGCTCCGCGTGAGTCCCGCGCAAGAACCAGGCGTCGAAGCCGGGGGGGACGGGGCCCAGCTCGGACGGCAGCGGACGCCGGGCGCCGCCCAGCAGCAGCAAGGCCAGCTCCCCGAAGTCCTTCGCCTCGAACGGGCGCCGGCCCGTGAGGCACTCGCAGGCGATGACACTCAAGCTCCAGAGATCCGAGCGCTGATCGATCTCCGAGCCCCGGAACTGCTCCGGGCTCATATAGTACGGAGTGCCGAGGATGCGGCCCGGTCGCGTCAGCCCGAGGGACATCGGATGCGTTCCTTTCGCGATCCCGAAGTCGAGCACCTTGGCGACGTGCTCCTCGTCATTCTGCACGAGGAAAATGTTCTCCGGCTTGAGGTCCCGATGGACGATGCCGGCCTCATGCGCACGGCTCAGCGCGCGCACGATCTGACTGATGATGCCGAACGTCTCCACCGCGCTGAGGCGCCCGAGGCGCTTCAGGCGCCGCTCGAGGCTCTCGCCCTCGAGCAGCTCCATGACGATGAACGGCTGACGCGTGGCTTCGTCGACCCCGTGATCGAGGACCTGTACGACGTGAGGGCTGCGCAACCCCGCCGCGAGGCGCACCTCGCGCTCGAACCGGGCGCGCGCCTCGGGCTGGTCCGCGATGTCACGGTTCATCAGCTTGATCGCGACCGGGGCCTCCCAACTCAGGTGTTCAGCGCGCCAAACCGAACCCATGCCGCCACGGCCTATTTCTGAAATGAGTCGGTACTTCCCGCCCAGGACGGCACCGACCAGCCCGCCCCTAGCCGGGCGCTCAGTCGAGTACGGATCCGGTGCAGCTTCGTCTGCGACCCCGTGGTCCACACCAGGAATGCTGCGCGTAGGTCCTGCCACCCTGAACGGCACCATATCAGGGGCTAACGCCATTGCAGCCACCAAATCGGCGCGCGCGGGCGGACGCGAGCGGTAGGCCACGGCGCACGGCGTTGTTTTTCGGCGCATTTTCTCGGGCGTGGGCGCACGGCGCGCGCTGTGGTAACGAGGTGGATTGCGATGACAGCGGGCGAGCCTTCCCCAGCCATGGGCCAGCTCGATTTCGTCGGCGCGCTGTTGGTGGCGGACACGCGGGCCTTCGCTGAGGAGTGCCTGGGACTTTTATCCACCCCGGGGCTGTCGAGCGATCAGCTCATGGAGTTGCGGGAGCGCTCCAAGACCCTGCAGATTCGAGCGCGCGCCGCAGGCATCGGCGGCCTGGCGCATCACCTCGGACTCGGGGAGGAGTGCTTGGTGCATCCGCCGCCCGAACGCCTGGAAGAGTGTTTGCGGAACATCCAGGAGCTGGCGTGGCAGCTGGAGCAAGAGATCGAGCTGCAACGGGCTTCGCGACCACGGTCGCAGAGGGGCCCTCAGGCTGCCGGCGCCGGATTGAAGCCGGAGTTTCGCAACACGCTCGCTCCGGCGTTGCCGCCCATCCCCGCCTGGCCCGGGTGGAAACGGCGCTCCGCCAGCGACGAGGCGCCGACGCAGACGGGTGAGGCGGCAGCCCGCGAAGTCGTGGAGCCCGCTCGAGCACCCCTCCCCCCGCGGCCTCGCATCGCCAGCTTCGATGAAGCACCGCCGCCGGCCGACGGTTGGACGAGCGCCCCCGAGCCAGCAGCCGCGGCATTCTCCGTCGAGCCGGCCGCAGCCGCGTCAGCGCCCGCAATCACCAGCCTCGCCCCGAAACCGTCTTCTGTTGCCGAAGAGAAAGCTCCGGACCCACTGGCAGCCCCCGAAGCGCTGGCTGCCCCCGCTGGCGCGCTCCCGGCGCCCGAGTTGCTGGCTGAAGCTTCCTCGCCCACGGCGCTACCGCTGCCCGTGGAACCAGAGGGCGTGGCGGCGCTGAGCGAGGTGCTCGGGCTCGCCCCCTCCACTCCACTACCTCCCGCCCTCGAACCCGGCCATGTGGGCATGGAGGCGGCTGCCGAGCTGGCGCCGGGCGAGTTCGTCGCCGAGGACGAAGAAGAGGACGAGCTCACCGGCGACAACCTGCAGATCAACCTCGACTTCGCGCGCCGCACCGGCAAACAACTGATGCTGCTCGGGCCACGGGAAGTGGCGGTTCGGCTGCCGCCCCGCGAGGCGCCGCCGTTTCGCCGCCGCGCGCGCACGTCGCGCCGGCGCTGGCTGGTGCCGGCAGTGGCGCTCGGCTTGATGGGCAGCAGCGCCGCGATCGCAGCCTTCCTGTTCAGCCGCTCGCGCGCGCACGACGAGCCGGCAGCAACGATGCTGACCCAGAGCGGAGCCCTGCGCCCGCTGCCCGCGGGCGGTGAAGAAGGCCTGTACGTGCTCACGGCGCAGGTCCACAGCCTGGGCAAGAGCGACTCGCCTGCCCTGTCGCAGCTGGTGGACGAGGAAGCCGCGGCGCTGGCCAAGGCGCTCAAGGAACCGTGCAGCGAGGGCTCGCAGAGCTGCCAACTCGCTGAGCAAGGCCGGCAGATCCTAGAGCAAAAGCCGATCACGGAGCGCGCGCCGCCCGACCAAAGGCCGGCGCCGTGGCTGGCGGGGCTGGAGCTACCGCAGCTCGGAGTGCCGAACGACGCGCGCGTGAGAAGTCAGCTGCAGCTCTATGTGCAGGACCGGGTGGGGCGCGAGATGTTCCAGGGCCTGCTCTTCCAGTGCGCACCATTTCGCGAGCTGTTCCAGGAGGCCTCGACGCAGCGCGGACTGCCGAGCGAGCTGATGGCGCTGGTCATGGCGGAGAGCGGCTGCGCGCTCGATTCCGAGTCGCCGGCGGGCGGCCGGGGCCTGTGGCACCTCACGCCGGAGCGCGCTCGCGCCTATCACCTCGAGCTGAAGCCCGGCATGCTCGACGAGCGGACGAACCCGGCGAAGTCCACCGACGCAGCGCTCGAGCTGGTGAACGACCTGTACCAGAAGCTCGGTTCCTGGGAACTTGCGATCGCCGCCTACCGGCTGGGTCCGTTCAGCGTGCTGGCGCGGATGCAACAGGCCGGTCGTGACGTGACTTATCGCGACCTGGCGAACGCCGGCGCGCTGCCCGCCGACGCGCTAGACTACGTGGCCAAGGTAGAAGCCTTCGCGGTGGTCCTCGCCAACCTCGATCATTTTCGCTTCCAGGCTCCCCCGCAACGCGGCCCAGAACGCAGCACGCTCTTGCTCGTACCGGCAGGTACGCGCCTCGGTTTGGTGGCGCGCGCGGTGGGCACCAGCACCAGCAAGATCCGCGAGCTGAATCCCGAGCTGATCGGCGAGACCGTACCCGGCGCTTCCGGCGCCCAGTTCTCGCTGCAGGTACCCGGCGATGCCAATTCCAAAGCGCGTGATGCGCTCGAACGCCTGATCGCGGACGGCGATGACGCCGACGAATGCGTACCCCTCAACTTTGACTGGGGCCGGCAGCGCTTCACGCGCCAGATGTCGAGCCGCTGCAGGCGCTGAAGCAAGAGGCAATCTGGCGCGGCAGCACGGCACCGGTGAGGCGACAGTGTACTGTCCCGAGCTCCCCCGACATCAACCGCTCATGTTCTGAGTTGCACCAGCCGCCGCTCTGGCGCAGAACTCAGCGCGACGCGCGATCCCGACGCAGCACGTCGTTCAACTCGGCGCCGAACAGGGTCACCCAGCCCGCCGCGAACAACCAGAGCAGCAGCACGATCACCGCGCCGAGGCTGCCATACAGGGCGTCGTAATCGGAGAAGCGGTTCACGTAGAGCTTGAAGCCCATGGACACGCCGAGCAGCAACAGCGTGGCCGCGACGCTACCGGGCGTGATCCAGACGAAGGGCTGCCGCAGATTCGGCCCCAGATAGTAAATCAGCGCGAAGGCGAAGTGCAGCGCGCTGATGATGATCACCCAGCGCAGTCCGGCAAACAACGCCAGGAGCCCCTGGCTCCAGCCCAGGTGCTCGCCGACAGAGTCCTGCACCATGCCGCCACAGATGATCAGCGCAAACGCGCCCACTACCAGCCCAAAGAACGCCATCGTGAGCAGCAACGCCAGCCCGCGCGCCTTCAGGAAAGAGCGCTCCTCCTCGACCTCGTACGCGACGTTGAGCTGCTGCATCAGTCCGTGCAACCCGCTGGTGGAGGACCACAGCGTGAACAGAAAGGCGAAGGACAGCACCCCCGTCCTGCGCCGCGAGATCACCGACTGGACCGTGCTCGTCAGCAGATCGGCCGCGTTGTCCGGTAGCACCTCGCGCACCAGATCCAGGATCGCCTGCTGCAAGTTGGGGATGGGCAGGTACGGGAGCAGGCTGAGGCTGAAAATGGCGCACGGGAACAGCGACAGCACCATGTAGAAGGCGAGCGCTGCAGCGCCGTTCGAGATCTGGTCCTCATTGACCTCACGCCACAGCGACTTGCAGCAGTGCTTCCAGTCGAACCGCCAATCGACGCTCCGGACGATCACGGGCCTGCAGCAGCGAAAAGCGTGCCAGAACTCGCTCAGCTGGAGGCGAGGAGAGCCGGAGTCGCCTGCGGAAGGAGTGGGCTCGGAGACGTGGCACGGCGCGCGACGCCAGGAGGGCCCTCCTGGCGAGCGACAGCGCCGCTCGGTGCCGAGCCCTGGTCTACCCAGCCCCGAGCAACTCGACCAACTCGCGCGCGTTGACCTGCGCCTTGTCCTCGAAGCAATTGTTGAACAGCACGTGCACGGATCGTGCAGCCTTGCCGAGCTGTTGAATGCCCGGCAACAAGCTCTTCAGCTCGGGAGTCGAGTACAGGTAGTTGAAGCGCTCCGCGGAGCTCGCCAGGCCCTTCTTGGTCCACATCTCCTGGTTGTGCCCATGCAGGCGCAGGATCGCGAGCCGCTCGGTCGTCGCCTCCCAGACCGGAGGCACGCTGCTCGCGAAGCCTTGCGGCTCGTCCACGACGACGTGGATCAAGCCCTGTTCGCGCTCGAACGCGAGCACGCGCTCGCGCGCCTTCTGCGAAAACCAGGAGCGATTGCGAAACTCCGTCGCCACGCGCAGGCCCCCAAGCTTCTCCGCCGCGTGCTGCACCTGCGCGAAGCCCTCGCGGTTGGCGATCACCCAGGGCGCGAACTGCAGCAGCACCGCACCGAGCTTTCCTGCCTTGTCCAGCGGCTCGAGCGCCTCGCGGAACCGCCGCCAGAGCTCGGCACGGATCTCGTCCGGAAGGTCGCGATAGTAGAGCTTGGCAGCGTCAGCGGCGAGCGCGCCGCGTAGATCGGCCGGCAGCGCCTTCGCAGCGGCGGGGTGGCCCGTGAACAGGCGGAACGCCTTGACGTCGAAGACGAAGCCCTGCGGCGTCCGCTCGGCCCAGAGCTGCGCCGTCTTGCTCGCGGGCAGCGCATAATAGCTGCTGTCCACCTCGACCAGCCGAAACTGGCTCGCATAATAGCGCAGCCGTGCTTCCGGCGTCTTCGCGTCTGCCGGATAGAAGCGGCCGCAATCGATCAGCGTCTTGTCCGTCCACGACGCCGTACCCACCAGGATCTCGGTCATCGGCACTCCAGGTCACGGCTACGCTGCGGCGCAGGGGCTCACCTTCGGCAGGCAAGCCCCCTGCCCGCTCACTTCAAGACGAGATTCAGCTTTCGGCGCAGCTGCATCGCGGTATCGGACACCGAGAACCCGAGCACCGATGCCAGGAGCTCCTCGCTCGGCGGCTCCGACGCCTCCTCCAGCGACAGGTCCATCTGCACCTGCATGAGCAGTGCCGTGGCGCCCGCCATGTCGTCGGAGAGCAGCGCGGCCGCGCGCACCGCCGTGACGCGCTCGCGAAACTTCCAGTCGACGAGCGGGGTCTGCGAGCTGGCCAGGTAAGCGCGCACCGCCTCCTCCAGCGGCTTCTTGCCGCGCCAGGGCAGCGCCTTGGACACCCGCTTGGCCTCGGCTTCGATCTCCTCTAGCCCCATGAAGTCGACCTTGTGCGTCGGCTCCACGCTGCGGATCGCTCCCGCCAGCAGGTGGCGGAGCTGCTGCTGGTTGAGCTTCTCCGCCGCGAAGGTCTTGCGCGCCAGGCTGGCGAACACGCGCGCGAACAGGAACACGCGCAGCGATTCGCTGACCGACGCCACCTGCCGCGGCACCATCACCGACGGAGTCTCCGTCAGCTCCAGATCGACGCGCCGGCGCGGCGCTCGGTGCACGTAGAGGTCGAACTCCTCGATGCCGAACACGGCCGCGACGCGCTCGGCGAAGTTGCGCAAGGGGTGGCCCGAGCGCGCGCTGATGCGGTCCTTGCTGCTCACGCCGTAAGGAGTGAGATCCGCCGGGTAGAGCTTGTACGCCGCGGTCGAGAGCGTGGCGAGCAGCTCGGTCGTGGCCACGTCGTCGGGCGAGTGGGCCTCGACCGCGCGGAACGCACCCTTCTCGAAGGTGCCGGCGCCCGCCGATTCGGGGCGCGGGGGCCGCATGCCGTAGGTCGCTTGCTCCAGCTGGCTCGCCTGGTTCAGCGCGATCAGCGGGCCCAGCGCCAACCGCGACTGCTCGTCGCGGTTGAGCTCCTTGTAGGCCTGCGAGAGCTCGCGCCAGTACACGGGCTGCAGCGGGGTCTGCCCGAGCAACAGCAGGTACTCGTTGGCGGCGCGTTCGTGCTGGCCCGCGGCGCGCAGGCGCTGAGCCATCTCCAGCCGCAGCAGATCGTTGTCTTCCGTCGCGGCGATGCCTTGGCGCAGCGTGTTCAGCGCTCCGTTCACGTCTCCCAGCTGGTCGCCGAGGATGCGCGCCAGCTCCAGGTGCACGGGGCCCATGCCCGGCGCTCCGATCGTTTGCGAGCCGATGAACTCGGTCAACGCCGAGGAATACAGCTCCCACTGGGCGCTGCCCTTCTCCGCGGCCAGGCCCATCAGGTAGCTCTTGAACTCGCTGGCGGCCGTGCCGCGCAAGCCCGAGAGCGCGACCGCTTGCTGGAACGCGCCCAGCGCGGCATCATGGTCTCCGCGACGTGCCTCGAGCTTGGCCACCTGCAGGTGCGCTTCGGAGCGCTGCTCGTCCGTCTCTGCCGCGTCGACCAGCGTACCAGCTGCCGTCGCCGCGCGATCCAGCCGACCCAGCACCACCTCGGCGTGCACCAGCGCCACCAGCGCGTCCCGGTTGTGGCTGTCTTGCTCCAGGACCTGCTGCAGCAGCTCGACCGCGTTCTGGGCCTCGCCCAGGTTGTCGGTCAGGATGCGCGCCAGCTCCAGCCGTGCCCAGGTGGCGAGCGCAGCCGGCGGACTCGCCTCCAGCGCCGCGCGCAGCCAGCGCACGGCCTCGCGCCACTGCCGCACGCCCGAGTACAGATTGGCGAGCGTGAGCAGGCCGCGCGGGTAGTTCGGTCGCTCCTTCACCGCGCGCTGCGCGGAGGCGATGGCGGCCCCCGGATCGTGCAGCTCTTGCACCTGGATCTTGGCGATCTCGATGCGCAGGTCAGCGCGGCGCTCCGGCAGCAGTGCGTTCTGCGCGGAGTGCGTCAGGATCTGGATCAGCTGCTCGAACTGGCCTTCCGCGCTGAGCAGCGTGACCAGGCTGGTGGCTGCTTCGGCGTGATCGGGGTGGATCTCGAGCGCCCGCGCCAGGTCGCGCGCAGAGGAGCTGGAGTCCTGGCGCTTGGCGGACGCCATCACCAGCAGATCGGCGGCGCCCTCCAGGTTGTGCGCCACCCGCGCCTCGTACTCGGCGGACTCGGCGAGCAGATCGGCGTCGCCGCTGCGCCGCGCCAGGCGGCCCAGGCCGCGCGTGGCCGAGATGCTGTCGGGGTCCTGCGTGAGCGCCAGGCGGTAAGAGTCGAGCGCGCCGGCTTCACCGCTGCCCTCCAGGGCCTCGGCGAGGCGAGTCTGGTGCGCCGCGACCACCGCCGCGTCCTCGCTGCACTGCGCGAGCTGACCGTCGACCTGGGTCACCAGGTGCCAGTCCTGCTGGGCGATGGCGAGGCGCTCCAGCGTCGTGAGCACTTCCTGATCGGTCGGCGCGAGGCGCACGATCGAGAGATAGGTCTTGGCGACCTCGGGGCCATCGACCAGGCGCTGGGTCTCCTGCACGCGGCCGAGCTCGCGCAGCGCCGAGACGCGGGCGCCGGGATGCGCGAACACCTCCGCCTGCTGCGCGTAGATGCGCGCCAGCTCGGGGAACTTGCCGAGGCCCGCGTAGATCTGCTCCAGCGCGAGCAAGGCCCCGATCTGGTCGCCGTCGCGCTCCAGCACGCTCTCGTAGACCTGCGCGGCCTGACCGGGCGACTTCAGATCGTCGAGCAGCACCTGCGCGCGCCCGAGCAGCGCATCGATGGTGGGGCGCAGCCCCTTCGCCGCCTCGGCCTCGCGCGCCAGATCCGCGGCCAGCTTCTCGTGGTCGCTCGCGAGCTCCAGCAGGCGCGTGCGCGCCTCCAGTGCCGGCAGGAAATGCGGGCTGAGCGCCAGCGCCTCGTCGTAGGCGTTCAGCGCCAGGTCGGCCGCGCCCAGACGGTTCTCGTAGATCTCGCCGACGCGGAATTTCGCTCGCGCCTGCGCATCGGGCGAGTCGAGCGCGCCGACTTCCATCTGAACCAGCCGCACCAGCTCCTTCCAGTCCCCGCGCTTGCTGAGCAGGATCTGCAGCGCGCGCAGCGACGGCAAGTGGGTGCCGTCGAACTGGATCGCCTTGCGGTAGTTGTTGATGGCCTCGGCTTCGTTCGCGAGCGCGTTCTCGCAGAGCTGGCCGATGCGGTACAGCAGCGCCGCCTTGGCTTGCGGCTTGGGCAGCACCTTGAGCTCGAGCTTGTAGACCTCGATCAGCTCGTCCCAGCGCCCGAGCGCGTTGTACATGCGCGCCAGGCTGCGCTGCGTGGCCACGTGGCAGTCGTCGCGCTCGAGGACCTTGCGGTACCAGACCTGCGCGGCCGCCGGATCCTGGATCTTGCGCTCGTACACCTCACCGATGCGGTGCCAGAGCCCGAGCAGCGCCGCAGGATCACGCGTGATGCTCGCCTCCATCTCCAGGCCCTGCGCCAGATCCGGCCACAGCCCGGCGCGCTCGGCCGAGCGCTGCACGGCGTGAATGGCCTCGATGTTGTGCGGTTCGAGCTCCAGGATGCGCCGGTAGGTCGCCACGGCGTGCGCGGGCACGCCCAGATCGTCCTCCTCTAGGCGCCCCAGCTTGAACAGATAGATGCGCTTGCTCTCGCTGTCGTTGACCCGCTCGATCTCGCGCCGGTAGAGCTCCGCGATGCGCGGGAACTCCTTGGCGTCGCAGTACAGCCGCACCAGCGCCTTGAACGCCACCGACGAATCGGGGGCGATGGTCAGCACCGCTTGATAGTGGCGTACGGCGAGCCCGGGGTCATGCAGGCGCTCTTCGGCGATCTCCGCGACCTTCAGCAGCGCGTCCGCCTGGCGCGCAGCGCTGCTCGCGACCGCGGCCTCGCCGAGGTACACCTGCACCAGGTCTTCCCAGGCCTCGCTGCGGCGGTACAGCGCATCGAGCGACTGGATCGCCGGACCGAAGCTGGCATCGATGGTCAGCGCGGCGCGGTGCCGCGCGATCGCGAACTCCTCGTTGCCCAGCTTGTCACCGTAGATCAGCCCGAGGCGATGCAAGCCATGCAGGCGCTCGCTCGCGGAGCCGACCTTCGCCACCAGCTGCTCGAGCGCGTTGGCGAGGGAGTCCCAGTGCCCCGCGAGCTCGTAGTGACGCGCCAGCTCCTCCAGGATCTGCGTGTCATCCGGCGCGGCAGCGTGCGCCCGCTCCAGCAGCGGGATCGCCCCGTCGACGTTGCCCAGGCGATCGCTCTGGATGCGGGCCGCCTGGTACAGCAGCAGCGACTGCGCCTCGCGATCTTCGGTGCGCGCGGCATCCTGGCTGAGCAGGCTCACCAGATCGAGCCAGCGCTTCTGCCCGTACAGGAGCCGCTTCAGCTCGCGGATCGCGCGCGGCACCTCGGGGTCGACCTTGAACGCCGCCTCGTACAAGGCCGTGGCCAGCGGCAGGTCCTTCACCTTGCCCGCGACCAGGCGCGCGCGCTCCACCAGCACGGCCGCGCGCAGCCGCGTGTCGTTCGCCAGCGCCGTCGCGGTGAGCTCGTAGTCCTTGTCCAGGTTGGCCCAGCCGCCCGCCTGGATCTCCGCCAGCCGTCCCGCCTTGAGCAGGCTGAGGTTGCTGGGATCGAGCTCGATCGCGGCTGCGAAGGCCGCGCGTGCGCCGCGGTGATCTTCGAGATAGTCGCGCAGCAGGCAGCCCTTCTCGTAAAAGAGCAAGGCGCGCCGCTCGGGATCGCGCGTGGTGCGGATCTCGGCGTCGATCAGCGGGGGGATCGCGGAGTAGCGCCCGAGCGCGGTCTGCACCCGGCGCAGCCCCCGCAGGGTCGGCACGTGATCGGGCCACAGCTTGCGCGAGGCCTCGTAGTGTTCCACCGCGGCGCCGAAGTCCCAGAGCGGCACCTCCAGCAGCCGTGCCGCCTCGAAGTGCAGGCGCGCCGAGCGCCGCGGCTCCGGGCCCTCGCGCAGCTCTTCTTCGCAGGCGCGCACCAGGGCGCGGGCCACCCCGGCGCGCGAGCTGGACTCCGGGGCTTGCTCCTCGCCCGAGCTGGGCGGCGGAATGCTGGCCTCGTCCACCGCGCGCATGGCCTGCGCCATGGCCTCCCGATCCGGTTGCCGACCCAGCCCGTCGCCGCCAACGGCCGGCGGCCGCGAGGAGCGCCGAGGCATGGGTGGCACCGCTCGATGCACAGCCGCTGCCGGGGTCCGGGGGGTTCCCACGCTGGAGGTGCGCGCCGCCCCGGGCGGCCGAGGCGGGGGGACCGAACCCGGCTGCGGCGTGACCGCCCGTGCGACAGGCGGAGGAGGAGGAGCCGCTGGCGCTGGCGGGACCGCGGGCGCTGTGACGGCCGGCGCTGAGCCGGCGGCGGGCTGCAACCCGGCCACCGTGCGCGTCCGGGGTGGCGGCGCGAGCCGGCGGGGCGCCGGTGGACGGGCCGCGGGCGCCGCCCGCTTGGCACTGGCTCGCTCTTCCTCGGCAGCAACCGCCGTTTCGTCCTCGTCGTGCCCCGCCCCGTTCGTCGGCTCGGCGACGGAAACTTCGATCTCCGGGTCGGGCGGCTCTGTGTGATCGGGCGAGGAGGGAGTCTTGGCTTCAGTACTCATAAGCTAGGCGAGCAGGTTCAGTCCGCGCTCGCAGCTGCGAACGCGGGGGTGCGGGGGTGCCCCCGCACGATGTTATCGGCAACGACTGTCGGGCGGCCAACGATTCTCTCGTACCCCAACGAACAGACACCGTTTCCGGAGTAGGGGACAATGACCTCTCCGGGAAAAAAGCACACGAAATTTCATCGCCCAGCGCCGGTCGACCGTCAGACGCGGACGAGCCGGCGAAACTGGCTTCGTGGTGCCTCGTTTCCCGCTTCGACACGCCCAGCGGCCATCGGACCGAAAGGCCCGGAGGTATTGCCAACCCGCGGCCCGGCCCCTGCCGCAACCTACTCGACCGCTGGGTTTGCGATTTTCCGCGGATCACGGCCCAGCGGTGGTATGAGCCGCGGCGTGTTGCCACCGGTGGAGCTGCTAGTTCTGCAGAACGCCCGGGCATTTGACCCCGGTCGTGGCCTGGATCAGCAGGTCGATGCAGTCCTCGAACGGGGTGTCCTCACGCGCCTGGGCCCCGGCGCCGGACGCTCGCTGAGTGATGCCGCGCGCGCGCGCGTGATCGATGCGAGCGGCCACTGGCTGCTGCCGGGTTTCATCGACCTGCGTGCTCATCTGGGTGAGCCGGGGCTCGAGTACAAGGAAGATCTCGCCTCCGGTCTGGGGGCGGCGGCCGCTGGCGGCTTCACGCAGGTGTGTTGCACTCCCGACACGGACCCGGTCAACGACCAGCCCGTCGTCACCGACTGGCTGCGCCAGCGCGCGGCCGCCGTCAGCCCCGTGCGGCTGCATCCCATCGCCGCGGCGACGCAGTGCCTCGAGGGGCAGCTGCTGACGGAGATGGGCGCGCTGCGCCAGGCGGGCGCGGTGGCCGTCGGCGATGCCAACCACTGCATCACCTCCGCCGCCGTGCTGCGCCGGGTGCTGGAGTACGCCCGCGATTTCGAGCTGCCGGTGTTCCAGCACGCTCAAGATCCGGCGCTCTCGCAGGGCACCGACATGAACGACGGCGCCGTCGCGACGCGGCTCGGCCTGCGCGGCGCGCCCAGCGTGGCCGAGGAGGGCATGGTCGCGCGCGACGTGTTGATCGCCGAGTACACGGGCGGCCGCTATCACGCCTCGCTCGTGTCCACGGCTCGCTCGCTGGACGCGATTCGCTCCGCGAAGCAGCGTGGAGCGCGCGTGAGCTGCGCCGCCGGCATCCACCATCTGCTGTTCTCGGAAGATGCCCTGGAGAGCTACGACTCGAACCTGAAGCTGGTTCCCCCGCTGCGCCACGCGCGGGACCTGCAGGCGCTGCGCGACGGCCTCGCGGAGGGAGTGATCGACGCCGTGGTGAGCGATCACCGCCCGCAGTCGACGCTGCAGAAGGACTGCGAGTTCACCGAGGCGGAGCCGGGCGCGATCGGGCTGGGCGTGTGCTTCGGGCTGCTGCTGTCCCTGGTGCTCGAAGACCGGCTCAGCCTGGCGCGCGCCGTGTCGGCGTTGACGGCGGGCCCCGCGAGCGTGCTCGGTCTGCCCGCGCCCTCGCTGGTCGTGGGGGAGCTCGCGGATCTGGTGCTCGTCGCGCCGGAGCAACGCTGGCTGGTGGACGCCAGCAGCCTGCGCAGCAAGAGCCGCAACAGTCCTCTGCTCGGGCGTTCGTTGCCCGGGCGCATCGAGCTGACGCTGGCCCAGGGCCGCGTCGCTTTCGACCGGTTTACCGAGCCGGCAGCAACTCGGCGGAGCTGACGTGAACCATCGCAAGATCGCTCATCTCGCCCTCGCGGACGGCACGACGTTCCAGGGCTATCTCTGGGGCGCCGAACAAAGCGTGGTCGGCGAGGCCGTGTTCACCACGGGCATGACCGGCTACCAGGAGGTGCTCACCGATCCCTCGTACGCGGGACAGATCGTGTGCATGACCAACCCGCACATCGGCAATACCGGCATCACCCTGGAGGACGCCGAGAGCCGGCGCGGGACGCCGCACGTGGCCGGCTTCGTGGTGCGCGAGCCCTGCGATACTCCGTCCAACCACCGCAGCCGCGAGTCGCTCGAGCAATATCTCGCGCGCAACAACGTGACCGCGATCGGCGGCGTCGACACGCGCCTGCTCGTGCGCACGCTGCGCGATCGCGGCGCACAGAACGCCTGTATCGGCACGGGATCCCCTGCCGAGCTGGTCGATCGCGCGCGGGCCGCACCGAACATGAACGGCCTCGATCTGGTGGCGCGCGTCACCCCCAGCGAGAGCTACGCCTTCGAGGAGTCGCGAGGCGACTGGCGCGTCTCGTTTGATCCGCACGCGCCGGTCACGGGCGCGGGGCGCCTGAACCACGAGCGCCCCCTGCACGTGGTCGCCATGGATTTCGGCGCCAAGCGCAACATCCTGCGCTGCCTGGTCGACGCGGGCTGTCGCGTCACGGCGGTGCCGGCCTCGACCAGCGCCAGCCAGATCCTCGCGCTGAAGCCCGACGGCATCTTCCTGTCCAGCGGCCCCGGCGATCCCGCCGCGGTCGGTTACGCCGTCAGCACCATCCGGGATCTGCTCGGCAAGAAGCCGATGTTCGGGATCTGTCTCGGTCACCAGCTGCTGGCGCTGGCCGTCGGCGGTAAGACCTACAAGCTCAAGTTCGGGCACCGCGGCCTGAACCAGCCGGTCAAGGACCTGCAGACCGGGCGCGTCGAAATCACGCTGCAGAACCACGGGTTCTGCGTGGACATCGGCTCGCTCGGCGCGCGCGCGCTGAGCACGCACACGCACCTGAACGACGGCACCAGCGAGGGTCTGAGCGTGCCGGATGCGAACGCCTTCAGCGTCCAGTATCACCCCGAGGCTGCGGCCGGCCCTCACGACGCGCTCTACCTCTTCCGGCGCTTCACGGACGCCATGCTACAAAAGGCCACGTGAAGAGCCCCCCGAAGCGACGTTCGAGCCGCATCCACTTCGTCAGCCTGGGTTGCCCGAAGAATCGGGTCGATTCGGAGGTGATGATGGGCGTCGCGCGCGAGCGTGGTTTCGAGCCCACGGACGAGGCGGAGCGCGCCGAAGTCATCGTGATCAACACCTGCGGCTTCATTGAAGCCGCCAAGCGCGAGTCGATCGATACCATCCTCGAGCTGTCGGAGCTGAAGCGCGCGGGCGCGTGCAAGAAGCTGGTGGTCACCGGCTGTCTGAGCCAGCGCTACTCCGGGGACCTCGCGGCCGAGCTGCCCGAGGTGGACCACTTCCTGGGCTCCAGCGACATGCTCAAGCTCGGCTCGGTGCTGAAGGGCGAAGCCCCGCGCGTCTGGGTGGGCAACCCCGCCGACTGGGTGATTCAGGCGAGCGACCCGCGCACGCTGAGCACGCGCGGCGCGAGCGCGTACCTGAAGATCGCCGAAGGCTGCAACCGCAATTGCGGCTTCTGCGTGATCCCCGAGATCCGCGGCAAGCAGCGCTCGCGACGCATCGAGGACATCGTGCGCGAGGCCGAGCAGCTCGCTGCGCAGGGAGTGCTGGAGCTCAACCTGGTGTCGCAGGACACGGTGGCTTACGGCCGGGACCTGGCGCCCGCCGAGACGCTGGCGGCGCTGCTGGAGCAGCTGCTCGGAGTGAAGGGCATCGCCTGGCTGCGGCTGCACTATCTCTATCCGGAGAAGCTGGACGCGCGCCTGCTGGAGCTGCTCAGCGGATCCCGCGGGGACGCCCCGCACCCCGGCGACCGCTCCCCGCCCCGCCCTGGCTCACCCCAGCTGCTGCCCTACATCGACATGCCGCTGCAGCACGCGGCGCCCGTTATGCTCAAGCGCATGCGCCGCGGCGGCAGCACGGACCTGCGCGCGGTCGTGCGGCGCCTGCGCGAAGCCGTACCGCAGGCGGTGCTGCGGACCTCGTTCATCGTGGGCCATCCCGGCGAGACGGACGAGGAGTTCGCGCAGCTGCTCGAGTTTGTGCGCGACGTCGAGTTCGACCACGTCGGTGTGTTCCAGTACTCCGACGAGGAGACGTGCGCGAGCCACGCTCTCGATGGCAAGATCGACGAGCAGACCTGCGCCGAGCGCGCCGAGCAGCTGATCGAGCTCCAGCGCGGCATCACCCTGCGCAAGAACGAGGCGCGCGTCGGGCAGGAGCTGAGCGTGCTGGTCGAGGGCGCGAGCGAAGAAAGCGACCTGGTGATGGTCGGACGGCACGCAGGGCAAGCGCCGGAAGTCGACGGCGCGGTGTACCTGTCCCACGGCCCCGTGCGGCCGGGCACGCTCTGCACGGCGCGCGTGGTGTCCGCCACCGAATATGATCTGCTGGCAGAGGCTCATCCAAACGTGGACGAGCCCGGCACCGAGACCGCGCCGGCGGCGCGCCGGGCCAAGTCGCCGGAGGGCAAAGCGTCCGCGGCCGAAACGTCCAAGCCCGTTGAACGCCGGCGCGGCGTGATCGCCCTGCGCACGATCAGCTGACTCCTTGGTTCGGAGTGGCGCCTGCGTTGCGACTGCGCCGCGAGGCCACGTCAGTATTTCGAAACAGCGCCGGAAGAGGCCCGGAAACAGCCATTCCAGGCCCATTCAAAAACTTCCCCAGCGCAAAACAAACCGGCTGTCAATTTGTTCTTGGCATCCCTATTATGGGCTAATAGTCAGCTCGGGCGGCTGCTACTTTTCGGGCGCCTGCCCGTGTGCAGGCACGGCCCGCGCCCTTTCTGATTTGGGCGCGGCACGCTGGAGTACGGGAGACAGAGGCTCATGAGCACCGACAAGGGCGAATCCGACCTTGACGTTTTCAACGACCTGAAGCCTCAAACGCCGGACGGCATCCCGATCACCGACAGCAAGAAGACGCTGATGGGTATACCCGTGCCCGACGGCAGCCTGGGCAACTCCACGCCGACAGCCACGCCACGCGCTCCTGCGGCGAGCGCGGCGCTGAGCTCGGCGCCACCTCTGCCGCCCGTGCCCGGCAGCAGCCCGAATGCGACGCGCAGTGTTCCGCCGCCGCCGCCCTCGCAGCGGCCGCGGCGGTCGGGGCCGCCGCCGCTGGTCCCTGGCCTGCCACCTCCCTCCTCTCGCCCGGGGCTCGGGAATCTCGCTCTGCAGTCGAACGCCGCTCGCCGGCTCGACGAGGCCGAGCGCAACGAGGTCACGCCCGCCGGCACGGTCGACATCCCGCCGCTCGCATCGAGGGACAACGCCGCCAAGGACCGTGGCGGGCTCGGGCTCGATTCCTGGGCGACCACGGCTCCGGCAAGCGCTGTCGCCCGAGCATCGTCCGCGCTCGGCAGCGCCCCTCCGAGGCCCATCGATACGCGCACGCACGACTCGGTGTCGTCCGTCCTTTCCTCAGCAGCGCTGACCTCAGCAGCAGCTCTCTCGTCCGCCGCTGTGGCTTCCGCCGCGGCACCCGCTGCCGCCGGGCCCGCTACAGCCGAGCCGGGCTGGGACGACGACGACGACAAGACGACCATCTACGACAAGGATACGCAGGCCGCCGCGCAGAGCCTGCTGCAGCCCGTCATCGGGACGGACCTGCTGGGCCGTCCGCCGCCTCCCATGTCGCGGCCACCGGGCAACATCCTGCCTCCGGGTGGTCTCACGCCGGCGGCGGCATTCGGGGGGCGCATCACCGCTCCACCCTCACCTCAGGACGCGACGTTCTCGTTCCCCCCGCAGCCGGCTCCAAGCCAGCGACTGCCCTATGCGCTCGCGTTCGCCGCTGCCCTGATCGTCGCCTTGCTCGCCTGGTTCATGTTGCCCAAGAAGGGCGCCCTGACCGTCACCGTCGCCGGTGGTCCGGGCAACAAGGAGCTCTCTGCCGTCGAGGTCGTGCTCGACAACAAGCTGCGTTGCAAGACTTCCCCCTGCGAGATCCCGAGCCTCAAGGCGGGCACACACTACGTGGAGGTGCGCGCCGCGGGCTATCAGGCGACCGCCAAGAGCGCGGTCGCCATCGTCAGCGGGCAGACGGCGGTGCACAATGTGCAACTCATCCGTGCCGGCACTGGCATCAAGGTGTTCGGTGAGGGCACGGGGCTCACGCTGCTGGTCGACGGCAAAGAGTTCGGTCCGTTGCCGCAAGAGCTGCGCGAGATGGAACCCGGCGAGCACGTGATTCAGGTCACCGGCGGGCCTCGCTACGAGGTCTTCCAGCAGCGCATCGTGGTGGACCCCGACCGCATGACCCCGATCGGACCGATCCGCCTGAAGGTCGTGAAGGGCCTGGCCACCATCCGCGCCGGCGAGAGCGCGGAAGACGCAGAGGTCACGCTCAAGGTCGGCGACTCGCGGCGCGTGCTGCCTCCGCTGCCCGTGCGCCTGGAGGTGGAGACGGATCGCCCGCACGTGCTGATCGCGCGCAAGAAGGGCTTTGCGACCTTCGAGCAGCCGATCGTGTTCGATGACGGTCAGGCGGAAAAGACGATCGAGATCACGCTCTCGCAGCGCGGCGCGGACCCGAAGCCCCGGCGCGTGCTGCCCGGCTCCGCTGCGCTCAACGAGGGCGACGGCGCGGACACCGCCGAGCCCGAAAGCGCTGCGGCCGCGACGGGCAGCGCGAAGCTGACGCTCACCTCGACGCCGCCCTCCAACGTGCTGCTCGACGGCAAGCCGCTCGGTACGACCCCGCTGCGCGAGATCGCCGTGGAGCCGGGCGAGCACCGCGTGATCTTCATCCACGGCGCCGAGCGCAAGCCCAGAACGATCAAGGCCGAAGCCGGTAGCAGTACGACGATCTCCGAGAACTTCTGACGGGCGCCGCTATTGCCCCTGCTGCAGCTGGCGGGAAATGCGGCGCAGCTGGCGGCTCGTCTCGGGAGGCATGACGTCGGTCTCGGTGTCCCATTCCGAAGCAGAGCCGGGGTCCTTGCCGGGCTCCTCTGATGGGGTTCGCAACTGCGTGCCGTTGCTCTCGAGCTGCCTCATGCTGACCTCATCCAATGCGAGCGGGGGAACCCCGGCCTGTACGGTCGACGCCGGTCCCGGCCTTAAGCCAAAACGTTCCAAATGAGAGGGTTGACGGCAGTTCCATGATCGATTTTCGGACTTACCGGGAATTCGTTCAGGCTGGATGTTGCACGGTCGCCCTGCTGTGCGGAGTGCTGTTCGGGTGCGTGCCGGATGCAGCACGCCGCGGTCAGGCGGGCAGCGAGCGCAATGCTCCGGAGCGTCCCGTCCTCGACCTGTCCCGCGATACCCCCTGGCCCGCCCCTTACGATCACGATCCCGTATGGCGCAGGGCGGCCGCAGGCGATGACTTCGATCGAGCCCGCCTCGGGCACAGCGAGGGAGCCGCCTCGCTGCTGGCCGCGCTCTCGCTCGGTGGCAGCCTGGGGCGCACGGCGCTCGCCGCGCTGCCGTTCGCTCGCGATCGTCGCCAGGTCGTGGGCAGCCTGTGCGAGCTCGCGCTCGGCCCCGAACCCCCTACCTCCAGCTGGCTGCTCGGCGCCATCTACGAGGCGCTCGCCGACGGGCCGCGCACGGAGGAAGCCGTGGACCCCGCAGCCGAGGCGCGCTGCAGCAGCAACCTGCGCCAGCTGTCTGAGCGCTCGGGCATGAGCCCCGAAGATCGGGACCGGGCCCTCGGGGCCATCTCGCTGCTCGCGAAACGCTGAGCGCACTGCTAGGAATCGGCGCATGCTACGACTAGCGCTGGAGAAGGCTTCATGCTCGATATCAAACTGATTCGCGACAACGCGGCACAGGTCCGGGCTGCGCTGCTCAAACGGGTCGACGAGATCGACTTCTCCGAGCTGCTGGCCTGGGATGACGAGCGCCGGCACAAGCAGACCACTCTGGAAGCCAAGCGCACCCAGCGCAACGACGTGTCCGCCAAGGTCCCCGCGCTGAAGAAAGCGGGCGCCGATGTGCAGCCCGTCTTCGCGGAGATGAAGACGCTGGGCAACGAGATCAAGGAGCTGGAGGCCCAGCTCGCCGGTCTGGAGCAAAAGATCCACGACTTCATGGCGGGCCTGCCCAACTTACCCGACGAGGACGTGCGCCCCGGCGGCAAGGAAAACAACGAGGTCCTGCGGGTCGCCGGCAAGAAGCCGGAGTTCGACTTCACGCCGCGCGACCACGTGACCTTGCTCGGCAATCTGGGCATGGTCGATTACGCGCGCGGCACCAAGCTCTCGGGCAGCGGCTTCTGGGTCTACCGCGGCGATGGCGCAAGGCTCGAGTGGGCGTTGCTCAACTTCTTCGTCGAGAAGCATCTGGCGGCCGGCTACGAGTTCGTGCTGCCGCCGCATCTGCTCTTGCCGGCCTGCGGCTACACCGCCGGGCAATTCCCGAAGTTCGCCGACGACGTGTTCAAGCTCGAGCACGCGCCGGACGAGGAGCAACGCTTCCTGTTGCCCACCGCCGAGACGGCGCTGGTCAACCTGCACCGCGACGAGATCCTCGAAGAGGCGGAGCTACCGCGCAAGTACTTCGGCTACACTCCGTGCTACCGCAAGGAGGCGGGCAGCTACCGCACCGAGGAGCGCGGCACGGTGCGCGGGCACCAGTTCAACAAGGTGGAGCTGTTCCAGTTCTGCCGCCCCCAGGACTCGGCCGGGGCCCTGGATGAGATGATCGAGCACGCGCGCAGCGTCGTCGAGGATCTGGGCTTGCACCACCAGCTGAGCAAGCTCGCCGCCCGTGACTGCAGCGCCGGCATGGCCAAGACGCTCGACATCGAGGTCTGGATCCCCAGCATGCAGCAGTACAAGGAGGTCAGCAGCGCCTCCAACGCGCGCGACTACCAGGCGCGGCGCGGCCAGATCCGCTACCGTCCCGAGGGGCAGAAGCGCACGGAGCTGGTGCACACGCTGAACGCGTCGGGCCTCGCCACGAGCCGCCTCCTGCCCGCGATCGTGGAGCAGTTCCAGCGCGCCGACGGCAGCGTGGACGTCCCCCGCGTGCTGCAAAAGTGGCTGGGCAAGGAGCGGCTCTCGCCCCGGGCCTGAGCCCGTCGGCGTAACGCCCGTCGCGTCCGTCACATGCGGCACGTCGCGATCATCGGCGCCGGAGTGGCCGGGCTCACCGTCGCTTTCCGGCTCGCCCGGCGCGGCGAGCGGGTCAGCGTCTTCGAGGCCTCGGAGCGCCTGGGCGGGCAGCTCCACAGCGAGCACTCCGACGGCTTTCTGATCGAGCACGGGGCGGAGGGCTTCGTCGCCGGCAGCGAGGCCCTGGCGGAGCTGGCCGGCGCGCTCGGGATCGCATCCGAGCTGCGCGGGCAGCTGGTGCTCGATTCGTGCCACTTCGACGGCCAGCGACTGGCCCGGCTCGAGCCGGGCGAAGCCGGCAGGCTGCTGGGGTTCCAGGTGGGCGTGCGCGCGCTCGGGCGCGGCATTCAGTCCTTTCAACGCGGCATGAGCGCGCTGGTCGAAGCGCTGCACGCTCAGCTCCCCGCCAGCGTCTCGCTGCGCCAGGGGAGCCCGGTTCGCTCGCTGCAGCCCGCAGCAGGCGGCCTGCGGCTGGGCCTGCACGACGGCGTTGCCGAGCACTGCGACGCCGTCGTCGTGGCGACGCGCGCCGCGGACGCGGCGCGGCTGCTCGAGCCCGGGTGGGGTGCCCCGGCTCGCGCCCTGAGCGACTCCGAGACCCTGTCGAGCGTGACCGTGTCGCTCGCTTATGCGCGCGAGCGGGTGGCGCATCCGCTCGACGCCACCGGCTTCGTCGTGGCCGATGCCGCCCAGCTAGAGGGCTTCCGCGCCTGCACGTTCGCCTCCTCCAAGCTGCCCGGGCGCGCGCCGGCGCAGCAGGTCCTGCTGCGCCTGTTCTTCCGACCCAGCGCCGAGCAGCTGCTCGGCGGGAGCGATGCCGACTGGGTGGCGCGAGCCGAGCGCTGCGCGGCGCGCGCGCTCGGGCAGCTCGGCGCCTCGGAGCGCGCCTGGGTCTCGCGCTGGCAGGACGCCCTGCCCGTATTTGATGATGCGCACCGCGCGCGCGTTCTCGCGCTGGAAGCGAGCCTCGCAGGCAGCGGAGTGGTGCTGGCCGGGGCCGCCTTCCACGGCTCGGGCATCGACGGCGCCGTGCGTTCTGCCGAAGCCGCTGCCCGTGCGCTCTGACCCGAGCGCTGCATCCCCGGCTGAGCGCTGCATCCCCGGCTGAGCGCTGCATCCGCGACGGGGAGCGGCAGTTGCCTGCTCCTCCGCCGTGGACCCCAGCTATTCCCCGACCAAAATCAGCGCGGTCGACGGGGGACGCTACCGCGTCGTGTGCCGACCGCTGCCCCGCTTTAAGCACCAGGTGTGCCAACAGCGCACCCTAAAGGATAGCGACATTTGGGTGTCAGCTGGCCACCGGGTAGCGTTCAAATCTGAAACAGGTCCTTCATCTCTGAAGGATGCGCCCAATTCTACGCGTTGCGTCAGCTCTCGGGGTAGTGGCTGATCGCGATGCGATTGCCGTCGGGATCGCGGCTGTAGGACGAGTACGTCGTCCGCGATTCGATCGGGTAGCCGCGGCTCTCCAGCGCGCGCTCCAGCCGGGAGCGCTCTGCGGGCGAGACTCGAAAGGCGATCAAGAACAACCCCTGCCCGACCGCTTCGATGTGCCGGGCTTCGCTCGAGCTGTGCTCGACCATCAGCAGAGCTCCGCCCAGATCGAGCCAGACCGAGCGCAAGGTTCCATCGCTGCTCGAGTGCCGCGCCACCTCCGGGAGCCCGAACAGCTCGCGGTAGAAGCGCGCCAGACCTTCGACCTGACTCGTGCCCAGAGCCAGGTGATGCAGTCGCGACGCGGAGCTGGAATCGCCGGGTGAAGCCATCGCAGCCGAGCCGAGTGTCCCGCAACCCGGGTCGCGAGCACAAGCGGCTCAGCGGCGGCGCTCCAGCGCGCGCTCGATCAGCTGCTCCAGCTGCTCGGGATGGAAGGGCTTGAGCAGACAGACGCTGGGCAGGTCCCCCGGGGCGTAGCCCAGCCGGTCCGGCAGGGCGCCGCCCGTCATCAGCACGAGCCGCTCGGCGTGCTCGGGCCCCAGCTCGCGCAGCTGCGAGTAGAACTCGATCCCGCTCGCCCCCGGCATCATCAGATCGCAGAACACGATGTCGAAGTCGTGCTGGCGATAGAGATCGAGGGCCTGCTCCACCCGGGTCACGGTCATCACGTTGTGACCCGACAGCGAACGCTTGAGCCCGCGCAGCAAGACGGGCTCGTCGTCGACCAGAAGCACGCTGGCCCGCTTTGCCTTGGCGGCGGCACAGGTTGATGGCGGGTTCCCCACGAGCTGATCCAGCGGACGCGAGCGCGACCTTCTCGGACAGATCGACCAACCGCCGGCTAGCTTGAACCCCTCGTGTCCAACCCCCGCTCGGCGGGCGCGGAAAGTCCCGGGTCCGTGCGCACTTGCCCGAGCAGCCAGGCGTAGACGTCGCTGCCCGCGTACACTCGCGACCAGACATCGTGCGCCATGTCGGCCTCGATGCTGAAGCGAACGCGGTGCCCCAACTCTTCGAGCCGGTTCAAACCGGGGTAAAAGTACCGAAGCGGTACGGCTCGGTCGCGACCACCGGCGATGCACCAGATCGGCGTCTTCGCGCGCGCCAGCGCGGGCGCGTGCTCCGGGTGTGGATAGCCCACCACGGGCAGCAGCGCGGCGAAGCGCTCGGCGTGGCGCGACCCGATGTGCCAGCTGCCGAAGCCGCCGTAGCTGATGCCGCTCAGGTACTGGCGCGCGGGGTCGCCGCGATACTGCTCGAGCACGTGATCGAGGATATCGAGCAGGTCGAGCTCGAGCTTCGACCAACCCATCGGCGGCCCCTCCGGCCCGTCGGGTAGCTTCGGGTCTGCGAGGACGCCGCTCAGCGGACCCTGCGTGGGATGATTTTCGGGCCGGGCCGGCGTGCCCTGCGCCAGCCGTACGGGGATCTCGGCGCGCGTGCGCGAACGCAGATAGTCGGCGTAGGCGTCGCGCCCGTACATCGGCAGCTGAGGCGCGGCGATCAGGAACGGCAAATCGCGCTTCTGGATCCACGCCTCGTAGAGCGGGCCGTTCTTCAGCAAGTAATCGAGCTCCGACTTGGCGTCGCCGCGCTCGCCGTTCCCGTGCAAGAACAGCAGCACCGGCCAGCGCCGCTCCGGCGCCGCGGCGAAGCCGCGGGGCAAGTAGAGAAAGAAGTCGCGCTCGGCGCCGGTGGCGGCGCTCATCCTGGAGATCCGAAGCAGTCGCGCATCATCGCTCATGGCGAGGCCGTCTTAACACGGCGCGCGCGCGGCTCAGGGGCGGGAGAGGGCTGCCTTGGCAGCCCGCGCGCGCGCCTCGCGCTCGCGGATCTTCTGGCGCTCTTCCCGCGCCAGCTTGGACAGGGTCGGCGGCGGCAGATCGGCGAAGCGGGCGATCGCGTCGCCCGCGCGGCGCCCGGCGCGGCCCGGCAGATCGGGGGGCTCGGGCAGATCGGGTCCGGCGGGAGTTGGAGCGCCGCTCGCGCGGGGCGCGGGGGCAGCCTCGGGCTCCTCCCGGGGCGGGACCACCTCCTCCTGCGCGGGTGGGGGCGGCGGCAACGCCTCCGCCGCGGCGGGCGCGCTCGCGGCGGCATCCGCGCGCGCCGTCTCCAGCTGGGAGCCCGTGCGCCGCCAGAGCAGCAGCGCGAGTGACCCGAGCAGGAGCGCGGCCAAGGCGGCAGGGCGCCAGCGGCGCTGGCCGCGGGCGCGCCGGCGCGACGGCAGCACGGCCAGGTCATCCTCGTCGAGAGCATCACCCGAGGGCGCCAGCGCGGCACCCGCTCCGTACGCTCGGGGCGGCTCGCTGACCGCGTGGGGCATCAGCGAGTCGGCAGACGGGTTCGCCGCCTCGCCGACTTCGGGCTGTGTGGGAATGAGCGGCGCTGCTGCAGGAGCAGCCTGCGGCGTCTGCGCCTCGGACAGAGCGTTCGTCGCGCCTTCCGCTGGGGACACGCTGGCCCGCTCGGGCGGTACGCTACCGCGCGGCTTCAGCCCGCTCAGCAGCCAGCTGGCGAGCGGCGGCTCTTCCGGGGCCGCGACGACCACGCTCGGCGCTGGGCGTTCCCCGGCCGACGGCGGCAGCAACTCCGGAGGGAGCTCCGAGGGCAACAGCGAGGGCGTCCCTTTGGTGCGCAGGTCTCGCGTCAACCAGCGCCCAAAGTCGCTGGTCTCCTCGATATGCGAAGCGGGGGCGGGCTCCGACGGGACCTCGCTCGAACGAGGCCGATCGGAGAGCAGCGTGGGTCTCGTCATCGGCGCTGGCAGCATAGCGTACGCGCCGCGTGCGCGCCCGCCGCGCGCGGGCACGACTCTGGTTTCAGGATCCACCCTGGCGGCAAAAATCGTCGCGCCTTGGCACGCGCGACTCGCCTGCCCTCAGCCGGCCAAAAGCTGCTAGGGTCGCGCCCCCTTTGGTTTTTCGCGGGGTCTGCCGCAGGCCTTCGCGCTGTCGCCAGGGCCCTCGAAGCAGACCCCCGCGCTGGAGAGATCATGAGCCTGAAGCTGCGTACACTCGGAAAATCTGGGATCAAGGTCACCGAAATCGGCCTCGGTCTGTGGGCTGCAGGCGGCGGCGAGTGGGGCCGCCCCGACGACGCCGAGAGCCTGAGCGCGATCGACGCCGCCCTCGAGCAGGGGGTCACGTTCTTCGATACCTCCGACGTGTATGGCAACGGGCACAGCGAGGAGCTGCTCGGGCAGGCCATGCGCGGCCGGCGCGATCGCTTCATCGTGGCCACGAAGATCGGCTGGCGCGGGTTCGACGGGCAGCAGCGTCGCACGGCTTACGACACCGTCGAGAAGCTGATCGCGGGGGTCGAATCGAACCTGCAGCGGTTGAAGACCGACTACGTCGATCTGATCCAGTCGCACATCAACTTCCGCGACCCGACGATGGAGGTCTTTCTCGAAGGCTTCCAGCAGCTGAAGCGCGCCGGCAAGGTCCGGGCCTATGGCATGAGCAGCAGCGATTTCGAGTACATCCAGGCCTTCAACCAGGACGGCCAGTGCGCCACGCTGCAGATCGACTACAGCGTGCTGAACCGCACGCCCGAGGGCGCGATCTTCGACTACTGCGCCAGCCACGGCATCGGCGTGATCGTCCGCGGCGCCCTGGCGATGGGCATCCTGACGGGCAAGCTGGGTCTCGACAGCGAGTTCGGCGAGGGTGACTTCCGGCGCAAGTGGCTCACCGATCCCGATCAGAGCGCCATCTACAAGCGCGATCTCGCGCACGTGGCGGAGCTGCGCGGCCTGGAGCGCAACGGTCGCACCCTGGCGCAGGCGGCGCTGCAGTTCACGCTCGCCCACCCGGCGGTGTCCACGGTGATCCCAGGCGCGCGCAACGCGCGTCAGGTCGCCGGCAACCTGGGCGCGGCCAGTGCCGTCCCGCTCAGCAAGGAAGACTGGGCCTTGATCGATCGGGTCGTGCCACCGCGCGGCGGCCGCAAGATCTGGCCGGCGTGAGGCCTTCCGCGCGGCTGCGTCAGCTCGCGTGGCGAGCCGTCGCCGGCGCGCGCGAGGTGCTGAGCACGTGGCTCACGGCGCGCGCGAGCGCCTCCAGCGTGAACGGCTTCGGCAGCCACTGCACGCCCTGATCGCGGGCACGTTCTGCGCGCTCGCTCGGGGCGTGACCGCTGACCAGGATCGCCTTCTGGCCGGGAAACAGCTCGCGCGCGCGCTCCAGGATCTCGAGCCCGTCCCGGTCCTCGTTTAACAGCACGTCCAGGATCAGCAGGTCGAAGGCGCGCGACTTTTCGCCAGCGCCACGCTGCAGGAGCGCCAGCGCCTCCCGACCGCTCTCCAGCGTCGTGACCTGGTAGCCGAGATGAGTGAGCAGCCGCTGCGCGGTCCGCAGCTGGATCAGGTCGTCGTCGACCATCAGGATGCGCGCCGAGCCGCGCGGGGCATCGGGGCGCGGCTGCTCCGACTGCACCGCCTCCTGCGTCAGCGGCAGGTAGAGAGTGAACGTCGTCCCCACACCCAGCCGGCTCTGCACGTCGACGAAGCCGTGGTGCTCTTTGACCACGCCGTGGACGATGGCCAGGCCCAGCCCGCTGCCGCTGCGCTCTCCCGTGCGCTTCTTGCTGAAAAACGGCTCGAATACGCGCACCAGATCCTCCGGCGCCATGCCGTGCCCCATGTCGGAGACGGTGATCACGGCGTAGCGGCCGGCATCGACGGTCTCATACCCCGTGAGCGAGCTCTCCAGCTCGCGCTCCACCACGCGCACCACGACCTCGCCCAGGCCGGAGGTCGCTTCCAGCGCGTTCAACACCAGGTTGGTGACCGCGCGCGCGAGATGCGTGTCGGAGCCGTGTACCAGCACGGGCTTTTCCGGCAAGACCAGCCGTACCCGCGCGCGCTGATGGCGCGCCTCGAGCGGGCGCGAGAACTCGGGCCCGAGGCAGCTCGAGAGCACGCGGCACAGGTCGATCGCGCGCCGGGGCATGCGCCCCTGGCGCCCGAGCGTCAATAGATCCTTGATCGTCTGGCTGGCGCGCAGCGAAGCGCTCTGGATGCTCTGCAGGTCGTCGCGCACCATGCTCGGGCAGCCCTCGACGCCCTCCAGCTGATTCAGGATCAAGTCCGGCAGCGCCACCACGGGCCCGAGCGTGTTGTTCAGGTCGTGGGCCACGCCACCCGCCAGCAAGCTGAGCGAGTGGATGCGGTGCGTGGTGGCCAGGCGCTCCTGCACGCTGCGTTCGTGCAGCATGGTCTGGTGCACCAGGTCCTGGTGCAGCGCCACGATGCGCAACGTCGTGCAGATCTGGTCGCGCAGCGTCGAATAGACGTTGCGATCGGTGGTGTACTCGAACACGGCGACGCCGAGCTTCTGCGCGTCGACGCACAGCGGGAATACCAGCAGCGTCTGGCGTTGCTCGCGCGAGCCCACGGAAAAGCTCGGCGGAAACAGCAAATGCCCCGGAAACTGTGCGACGGGTGGATCGTGGGCCTCTCCGTCGCACAGGCAGACCAGCGGCTCGAGCGCCGTCCAGGAGGTGTCCGTCCAGCGCGAGATGTACGCCGTCTTGACTCCCACACTGGGAATTCCGTTGGCCAGAGCGGCACGCAGCGAGGCGCGATCGAACGCCACCGAGCTGTACTCACCGAAGGACAAGAGCTGCATGTAGTGCTCGTCCCAGTCCAGCCGGTGTTGCATCTGCGCGGTGGTGTTGGACAGCGCCACCAGATCCAGCGCGTCGAACCACAGGCGCTCCAGCTCGATGTTGCTCACGGGCCGCAGGCTGGCGCGCAGCTGCGTGATCGCCATGTGCAAGGAGCGATAGCGTTGATTGTCGCTGGGCGCCTCCAGCATGCCCTCGAGCGTGCTGAGCACGCTGCCGGGCGTGCCGCTCAGCTCCTGGCTCAAGGCATCGACCAGCGCCTCGCAGTCGTGCGCCCGACCGCCCCAGCCCGCGGCAGCCACCTTCGTGAGCTGAGCGACGATCTCCTCCCGGTGCTGGCGCAGGTAGCTTCCCGGTCGAAATGTCTCCGGGGAGTCTTCGAGCGCGCAGGCGGGCGTGTCCGCCGCCAGGGAGCAGCCGCAGGAGCGCCGGACCTTGAGCGTGGTCGGGCAAGAGGTGAGCATCGGCACCGCTTCGCCGTTGCACTGTCCGATCACGATCTTCAGCGCCCGCTCCGCCAGGTCGTCGAACGGCTGCGAGACGCTGGTCAGCGGCGGGCTGCTCAGCCGCGCCGAGCGCAGATCATCGAAGCCGGTAACGCTGATGTCGCGTGGCACGCGCAGCCCATGCTCGCGCAAGGCCCGGATCGCGCCGAACGCCATGTCGTCGTTGGCGGCGAGCACCGCGTCAAAGGGCACCCCGGCGTTGAGCAGCGTCTCGACCGCCAGGTACCCGCCGCGCTGCGTGAAGCGGCCCTCCACGATCAGCTCCGGCAGCAGCGGCAGACCGATGGCGCCCAGCGCCTCGTGATAGGCCCGCAGCCGCACCTGCGCCTCCGGGCTCTGTGCGGGGCCGGAGACGAACACGATCCGGCGATGGCCGTGCCCGTTGACCAGGTGCTGAACCACGTTGTTGATGCCGAGCTCGTTGTCGACCAGCAGGCTCGGCACTCCGTCGACTTGCACGCCCACGCTGCAGATGGGCAGCGGCTGGTAGCGCTCCAGGAAGGCGGGCAGGCGCTCCGCTCCGCAGCTGCTGGTGAGCACGCTGGAGATCACCACCAGGCCATCGATGCGATCGGGATGGATCAAGTCGAAGATGGCGTTGTGCGCAGGGCAGGCAAAGTGCGGCTCGTACAGATCTCTGCCGAAGAAGAAGATCAGATTCACGCCCAGCTCGCGCGCCTTCTGCTCGAGGCTGGCGCGGATGTGCGTCTCGTACGCGCCCCCGAAGAAGTTCATGTAGTCGAGCAACACGGCGATGGTCTTGCGCCACGCCCGCGAGCTCGCGGGGCCGCCCGATGCGCGACTCCGGCCGCCGATGTAGGTCACATCCCCCCAGCGGAACGCTGCCGCGCTGCGCTCGAAACCTCGCCCGAGAAACCCATGCTGAAGACTGCCCTTAACTCGGATACGTCGAAATGCACCTGCCGCTTGAGTGGTCACTGGGAACCCGGGGGCCGGGCGCGGATATGCCCGCGCCCGGCGCGCGACGGGCGCGACCACGGCGGAGGCGCGTGCATCCACTGGTGTCAGGACCCCGAACCCGATTGTCTGCGCGGGGTTGGCAGAGTAGATGACCAGTCGTGGCCGCACCGACCGAAGCCCCGCTCGACCCCGCCGCCGTACTGCGGCAAATCAAACGGCCCCGGCGCGCCGTCGTCACCGCCGGCATGCCGTACGCCAACGGGCCCCTGCACGTGGGCCATCTGGCTGGGGCACAGTTACCCGCCGACATTTACGCGCGCTGGCTGGGCCTGCTGATCGGGCGCGAGAACGTGATGTTCGTGTGCGGCACGGACGATCACGGCACGACCAGCGAGCTGGCTGCCCTGAAGGCGGGCAGGCCGATCCGCGACTTCATCAACGAGATCCACGGCGCCCAGCGCTCCACGCTGGAGCAGTTCCAGATCGGCGTGGACGTCTACTCGGGCACCTCCCGGCCCGAGTGCTTTCCGATCCATGCCGAGGTGGCGCAGGACTTTCTGCGCCGCATGTACGCCAACGGGCTGCTCGAAAAGCGCACCACGCGCCAGTGGTACGACCCCAAGATCGGCCGCTTCCTGCCCGACCGCTTCGTGCGCGGTCGCTGCCCGAACCCCAAGTGCGACAACGAAGACGCCTACAGCGACGAATGTGAGCGCTGCGGCCACCAGCACGCGCCCGAGGAGCTGATCAACCCGCGCAGCGCGATCAGCGACGCAACGCCCGAGATGCGCGACACCGCGCACCTCTGGCTGGACATGTCCAAGGTGTCGGAGACGCTGCGCGTCTGGATCCAGAGCAAGGAAGGCGTGTGGCGCTCGTCCATGCTGCGCGACGTGCTCGATCGCGTGTTGCCGTGCCTGAGGCTCGTGGGCGCGGTGGAGCCGCAATACAAGGAGCTGAAGGCCAGCCTGCCCAAGCACAAGAGCCGCTACGCGCAGGGTCGGCAAGTCGTGCTGCAATTCGGCAGCATGCCGGAGCTGGAGGTGGCGCGTGCCCAGCTCGCCCAGCACGGCATCCAGGGCGAGCTCGCGAACGAATGGGCGCGCCGCGCCATCACGCGCGACGTGAGCTGGGGCATCCCCGTCCCGCCGGAGCTCGACCCCGAGCTCGTGGGCAAAACGCTCTACGTCTGGCCCGACTCGTTGATCGCGCCCATCTCCTTTACGCAGGTCGCGCTGGAGAGCAAGAGCCGCCCGCGCTCCGAATACGCGGACTTCTGGCGCGATCCGGAGGCCCGCATCTGCCAGTTTCTGGGCCAGGACAACGTGTTCTTCTACGTGCTGATGCAGGGCGCGATGTGGCTCGGCACACAGCAGGATCCGCACCGCCTGCCCGTGGCGGGTGAGCTCCAGCTCACGGACGTCTTCGGCTGCTTCCACCTGCTGGTCGGCGGCGAGAAGATGAGCAAGTCGGCGGGCAACTTCACCACGGCCGATCAGCTGCTGGAGAAGGGCTACGGCTCCGACCAGATCCGCTACTACCTCGCGCTGCTCGGCCTGCCGGAGAAGCAGTCCAACTTCGACTTCGCCAAGCTGGAGGAGCGCAATCAGTTCCTGGCGGGGCCGATGAATGCCGCGTTCGAGCGGCCCATCTCCGCCGCGCACTCCAAGTTCGGCGGGCGCGTGCCGGACGGCAAGCTGAACGAAAAGATCGCCCAGCAGACCACGCGCATCATCCAGCGCTACACGCGCTCGATGGACCGCGGCGACTACCCAGCGCTGCTCTACGAAATCGAGAACTACGCGCGCAGCATCAACAGCCTGTTCACCCAGTTCAAGCCGCACGATGATCGGCACCCGGAGCCGGAGCGGCGCGACGCGCTGTTCTCGTGCTTCTACGTGCTGAAGAGCTTGATGATCATGCTCTATCCGTTCGTGCCCACCACCATGGATCGCCTGCGGCAATCGCTGCGGCTACCGGAGAGCGTGTTCCGCATCGACGAGCTGGGCACCCCCATCCCGGCGGGGCATGAGCTGGGTCAAAAGCAGGCCTACTTCCCGTCCGTGGCGGAAGCCTCCGGAGCCGGCGGCGCCAGCGCCTGAGCGTCGGCCGCCAGCGCGGCCTGGTCTGTCGGAGCGCTGAGCTCGGGCAGCAGCCGGCACGCTGCTGAACAACCCGGCGAGCCCGGAGGCTCGCACTCCAGCTCGAAGTCGATGCGGCCATTCCCGCACACCTCCGAGCGGCAGGCCGCGCTGCAGCCGTCGCCCGAGACGAGGTTGCCGTCGTCGCACTCCTCGGCGGCATCGAGCCGGGCATTGCCACAGGCCTCGCTCAGGCAAGCAGCGCTGCAACCATCGGCGTCGAAGTTGTTGTTGTCGTCACACTCCTCGCCTGGGTCGAGCAGGCCGTTGCCGCACGCCAACGTCGGCGCAGGGGGCGCCGAGGCGCCCACCACCTGACAGGTCGAGCTGCAGCTGCCGCCGTTAGGCGGGTCGCAGCCCTCACCCGGATCGAGCTGACCATCGCCGCACCAAGGGCCGATGTGATGGCAAGCGGCGTCACAGACCTCCGTGCCCGGCAGCTCACACTCCTCGCCGAAGTCGAGCCGGCCATTGCCGCA
>DASTRX010000216.1:0-87704 GCA_035760985.1 Polyangiaceae bacterium | reverse complement strand
TGCTCACATCGTCATCGTCATCGTCGTCGTCATCGTCGTCGTCATCGTCGTCGTCATCGTCGTCGTCATCGTCGTCGTCATCGTCGTCGTCATCGTCGTCGTTGTCGTCATCGTCGTCGTCGTCACCCCTCACCTGATCATCATCATCATCGTCGTCGTCGTCATCATCCTCGTCGTGCGAACCGCTCGCCGCCGGCGGCGGGGAGGTTTCGCTGGCGACGGGCAAGGCAGTCGCGACCTCGCTGGTCGATGTGCCTGAGGGCGTGCCCTGCGCGGGCCCAGCTGGCCCGCTCGCGCTGGCGGCGGGCGCCGTGCTGGTCCCAGCACTGGCGCTCGGCGCGGGATTGTCGGCGGCAGGAGCAGCGGCGGGCCTGCTGCTCGACGAGTTGGCTGGAGTACTCCGGCTATCGGACGGGCCTGTGCCCGCGCCGCTGCAGGCGCCCAGCAGCAATCCCAGCGCGGGGGCTGCGAACCATAAACACGAGTACATGCGAGACTGATCGGGCTGTTGCGGTCGATGTTGCAAGGTGGTTCTCCGTGCACACGGCGTGCGGCGCGCGGGCAGCGCGCGAGATCCACCGCGTGCTGCACCGTCTGTTTCAGGCATTGGTTCCCGCCGCGAGCGCCAGCAGGCAGTGCAAGTCGACTTCCAGCTCCAAGGCACTGTTGCACAGCCATTCGCTCGCGATTGAACCAGCCCGGAGCAGCACCGATGACACGCACAGTCCCGCACAATCTGCACACCGGCGCCGCATGCGGCGTCGTCACAATGAAGCCATGTCGAGAGCTGCAACGGCACGATCGGTGGAGACAGTACGGAGTGGAAAGCTCGACGCGGTGCTGGCGTCCTGTCCGGCGCTGGGAGCGCGTCGGTTGACGCTGATCGCCGCGCAACTCGCGGCTGAGCTCGATCTCGCGCTGCAGACCGAGGTCACGCCGGGCAAGATCCGCGCGGACAGCATCAGCGTCGAGAACGCCGGCACACCCTTCGAACGCGTGCGCATCCCCTGGGCCGCGCAGCAGACGGAGCGGCCCGACGCGCGCGCCGCCCTGCGCGAGCTCGGTTGGTTGATCGGGGGCCTGCTCGCCGACAAACCGCTGTACCTGGAGGAGTCGGTGTGGATGCCGCCGCACGCCACGGGCGTGCTGCGGCGGCGCGCCGACGCGGAGGTCGTGCACGCCATCGGGCGCGCGTTGATGCTGATCGCGCAGCGCTGCATCGGCTCGTCGCGTGCTTACGAGAGCGCGGCGCCGCTGCTGCGAGATCTGAACCGCCTGTCGGTCGTGGTCAGCCGCATCGTGGCGCAGCGGCGCGCGTCCCCACCGGTCGTGCGCGTGTCCCGCCCCCGACCTGCCAGCTCCCCCTGCGCCAGCTTGCCCAGCGTGATGATTTCCAGCACAGAGCTGCCCGTCTCGCGCCTGTGAGGCGCGCGTTTGTCGTCATCCGCTATTAACCCGGCGAACGCCGGGGACGTCCTTCACCCCCGTCGCGCTGGTACGCTGGGTGAGAAGGCTCGATGCAAAGATCGCGAACGGGCTCCGGAGAAGCCGCGGAGCGAGGATGGCGAACGGGTTGGCGGTGCTGCGCGCTGAGCGCCTTCACGCTCAGCCTCCACGGCTGCGTGGACCTGCTGGATATCCCCGACCATCCCCGTCTGCAGCAGGCACCGGCGGAGGCGCCGCGGCTCGAACCCCCTGACATCGCCATCATGGAGCTGACGCCGCCGCAGACGGCGGCGCCCGCGACTCGCGACGGCGCGCCGGAAGCCCTGGCGCAATCCGGTCTCGCAGAGCCGCTGTCTCGCGCCGCCGAATCTCCGGCGCGCCTCGATCCACAGGACGCGGGCGCGCCCGACGCCGCGCCAGCGTTGGACGCGGCAGCGGATCTCGCGCCCTGCGCTGCCGCGCAGAGTCTCGGTCCGAACGGGAACTGCTTTGCCATCGTCGCGAGCTTGCTGAGCTGGTCCGGCGCACGCCAGGCCTGCCGGGACCTGGGCAGCGGCTGGGACCTGGCCACGATCCGCAGCGCGACCAGCAACGCTTTTGTCGCGAGCTTGCCGGCGGGCGAGGCCTGGATCGGAGCGGCGGATCAGACGCGAGAGGGGATCTGGCGCTGGGTCAGCGACGACGCCGTGTTCTGGCGCGGCTCCGCCCGCGGCAGCTCCGTCGATGACGCCTACAGCAACTGGAGCGCAGGCGAGCCCAATGACAATCGCAACTCGGACTGCGCGCGTCTCGTTCCGGAACAGAACGGGGCCTGGGCCGACCTGGAGTGCGCCGAGCAGCGTGCGGCGGTGTGCGAGGGCCCGCCGCGCTAGCGGAGGTTTGCCCACACAAAACGCTGGTCAGCAAAATAATCACGCAGGGCGACGCTGACCTGGCCCGTCTGCAAGAGGCAGGGGGACCCGGCACCGAGTCGGCAGGGAGAGGGGAGCGAGGGTCAGGGGTGACCTCGGAACGGATCGAGCAGCAAACAGAGGAGAGGGCCGTATCCAGCGCCCGCTTTACCGGAACGCTGGCGGAGCTGAGCACGGCAGATCTGATCCAGTTGCTGCAACTCGCGGGCAAGGACGCCTGGATCACGGTGCAGCAGCCCGGGCTGGAGAGCCGTCTCTGGTGTCGCGCGGGCGCGCTCGTGGACGCCGAGAGCGGCCGTCTGCGGGGCGAGCAGGCTGCGTATCGCATCCTGGGCTTCGACGACGGCTTCCTCAGCGCCGAGCTGCGCCCGGTCGCTCGCGCGCGCGCGATCGACATCGGCACACCGCGCCTGTTGCTCGAAGCCGCACGCCGCAAGGACGAGTGCGCCCAGCTGCTGGAACGGCTGGGGGATCCGCGGCAGCGCTATCGCTGCGAGGGCGACATGGCGGCCGCCCCCGAGCTGAGCGGGAACGAGCAAGCGCTGCTGCGCTCGTTCGGATCGGGACGGAGCCTGGCGGTGGTGCTCGCCGAGAGCGAGCTCGGCGACTGGGAGACCTTGCAAGCCATCGCGCGCTGGCGGGACGCGGGAGCGCTGGTCGACGCCGGCGAGGGCGTGGCTCCCGCGGATCCGCAGCTGTCGGAGTCCGCGCTCCAGCGAGCCCGGCCCGACCCGCACGAGCACTCCAGCACGGCGCCGCTGGAGGTGGCGACGCACGAGCCGCAGCGCGCGACCGGGCGCCCGCTGCCGCGCTGGAGCTACGCGGCGCTCAGCGCGCTGGTCCTGATCGGCACGGGATACGCGTTCGGCATGAGGGCTGCGCGAAGCCGCACTGCACTGGCTCCCGTCCCTGCCCCGGCGCCTGCGGCTCGGGTCGAGCCGGCACGTCCAGCGAGCTTCGCGCTGGAGCTCCAGGTCGAGCCCCCGGGAGCCGAGATTGTGCTGGACGGCGCGCACATCGCCACTGGCTCCTTCACCACGCGTTTGCCTCGCGATGGCACGAGCCACGAGCTGCGCGTGAGCGCCCCCGGCTTCATCGCTGCCCGGATCTGGTTCGTCGATGCCGCTCCGCCCAAAGAGCTGCAGCTCGAGCCGCTGCCGGCCGCGCCGCGCGCCGACAGCGCTGCCGCGGCGCTGGCCACCGACGCGGTTGCCCGGGTCACCGCGCGTGCGACGCGCGTGCGCAAGGCGCTGCGCGGTGAACCGAGCGAACCGGCAGAGGCGGCGGAGAAGGCGAGCGCTGCGCCGGCTACCGACCCTGCGGCACCGGTGGTACGGCTGATCGAGTAGCGTGCTCCGCCGCCGCCAGAAGCAGCGCTCAACGGATGACGGTCGCGCAGCCCAGCTCCGTGGCCGGCGAGATCAACAAGGCGAGGAGCGTCAGTGGCAGCTGCTTGGCTTTCCGAAAACGTGAGGGACGGGATGAGTCTTACACCGAGTCGCTTTGGGGCACTGGCGCGCGGGGCTCCGGACCTCCGCGCCCCCGGCGGAGCCAGCCGAGCCAGAGCAGCGCGAGCGGCCAGCCCCCGGCACCCTCGCGATGCGCCAGCGGCAGGGCGCACGCGCAGCCGGAGCCGTCCTCCTGCTCTCGTGCGGGTGGCGACGATGGCGGCGCCAGCTTACAGCTCTTGTCGTCCCCCAGGCAGCCCGCGTCCGGCGGCAACGGCGCCACCTCGCACTGCGGATCTTCGCTAGCTCCAGGACGGATCTCGCAGATGCCGGCGATGTCATCCTGCGCGGGCAGGACCGTGCCGCGGTAGTCCGGGTTCATCAGCGCTCCGCTCGCGTTCGAGTGTGAGAGCCCGAGCAGGTGCCCGATTTCGTGAGCCAGCACGCCGCGCAGGTCGCGCGCTTCGCTGCCGGGCGGCGGCTGGCCGAGCACGAACTCTTCGTCGCGCGAGTTGATCTCGATGTCCGCGTCGTAAATCCGGCCCGTCCGGGTATTGGCGGTCACGATCGTGAGCGCGATGACCCCGAAGCGGAACGTGTCCGTATCCTCGAACTCGTCACGGAACAGGATCAAGTTGCTGTTGAGCTCCGGCTCCCGACAGTTGAACTCGATCTCCGCGCAAGCGATCGAGCCCTGAGCGAGCGCCGTGATCGCTGGCGTTTCACCGTCAGCGCAGGTCACGTCGCTCCAGGCGCGAAAGCTCTCCTCGACCAGCGGCGCCACTTGCTCGGCGGTGATGCCCAGGCGGCTCGAGCCGTCACGCTGGATGGCGTAGCTCAGGCAGTCCCCCTCCCAATAGACCAGCGTTCCACCGCTGTTACAACTCGTCTGCGGATCGATCGGACAGGGGACCTTCTTCTCACGGTCCAACAGGCAGGTGGGGGTACGACAAAAGGCCTGCGCGTCCACGCTGGCCAGCAACGCGAGCGCGAGCGGCGCCCATCCGTGACGCCAGCGCCCGGGCCTACACAGCCCGACACGCCGGCGCCAGCTCTCGAGCCCCATGCCTTGCGTGTAGCTTCTCGCAGCGGTGCTGTCGAGGCGCAGCCGAACCCTCCGCTCGGCTGGCTCCACAAGCAGGCCACCGCTATACTGGCGAGCCATCATGCCCGAGGTACTCGTCGCCACCTGGGAAAACGGCGTCTTCGCTGTCGGTGAGGCGGGCAGCGAGCACGAGCTCGCCGGTCGCTCGGTGCAACACCTGGCCGTCGACGGGCGTGGCGCGATGCTGGCCGTCGTGGACGGTCAGTCGTTGCAACGGCGCGGGAGCGATGGCAGCTGGATGCCGATCGCGAGCGCCGGCAACAACCTGCTGCGCTGCTGCGTCGCGAGCCAGGGGAACCTCTACCTCGGCACGGACGACGCGCGCGTCTTTCGCGTGAACGAGAGCGAGCCTCCGGGAGCGAGCGGCCTGGTCGAGCTGCAGGGCTTCCAGAGCGTTCCGGGCCGCGCTACGTGGCGAGCGGGCCAGGCGCTGGTCAACGGCACGCTGATGGGCCCGCCGCTGGGAGTCCGCTCCCTCTCCGCCACGCTGGAGGGGGCGCTGCTGGTCAACGTCCATGTCGGTGGCATCCCGCGCTCGACGGATGGCGGAGCGACCTGGCAGCCCACGATCGAGGTGGAGGCCGACGTGCACGAAGTACGAGCCCATCCCCGTCGCGCGAACATCGTCGCCGCCGCGGCCGCCGCGGGGCTGTGCCTGAGCAGCGACGGCGGCGCGACCTGGCGCGTGGAGCGAGACGGGCTGCACGATGCGTATTGCTCGGCCGTGGCGTTTCTGGGCGACGACGTGCTGGTCGCGGCTTCCGAAGGTCATTTTGCCAGCAGCGGCCGCATCTATCGCCGCCCGATCGACGGAAGCGCTGCTCTGCAGCCCCTGATCGACGGCGCCGCCGGCTGGACCGACGGCATCGTGGATACGCATTGCATCGCCGTGAACGGCCAGCGCATCGCCTTCGCGGACCAGGGCGGTAAGCTCTACCTCTCCCGGGACTGCGGCCGCAGCTGGTCCAGCTCGAGGTACGGCTCAGCTTCGCCGAGCAGCGTTCACTTTCTCTGAGCCCTACGGCGCCGGCGTCAGTCGAGCCCGTGATCCATGTTCATGGCCTTGCGCACCTGGGTGAGCGTCGCAACGCCCTCCTCTCTCGCACGCTGGACGCCCTTGCGCAGCACGTCCTGGACGTACCCCATGTCGCCGGCGTAGCGCGCCCGGCGCTCCCGGATCGGCGCGAGCGTCGTATTGAGAGCCTCGGTGAGCAGCGCCTTGAGCTTGCCGCTTCCGCCATCGCCGATGCGCTCGGCAACGGCCTCCGGCGACTCGTTGCTGCAGATGCCGACCAGACGCAGCAGGTTCGCGACCTCCGGACGGTTCTGGGGATCATACGTGATCTGGCGCTCGGAGTCGGTCTTGGCTCCTTTGATCGCCTTGGCCGTCTCCTCCGCGCTCATCTTGAGCAGGATGGTGTTGCCCCGGCTCTTGCTCATCTTCTGACCGTCCGTTCCCAGCACGACGGGCACCTCGCTGAGCAGCGCGTCCGGCACGGGGAAGACCGGCGCCGCGGGCGAGAAGCGCTCGTTGAAGCGGCGGGCGATCTTGCGGGTCAGCTCCAGGTGCGGAAGTTGATCGCGCCCCACGGGCACCACGTTGCCCTTGCAAAACAGGATGTCCGCCGCCTGATGGATCGGGTACGTGTACATCAGCGCGTTGACCTGACGCAGCCCCGCGGCCTTGATCTCGTCCTTCACGGTCGGGTTCCGGTCGAGCTCGGCCGTCGTCACCAGCGACATGAAGGGCAGCAGCAGCTGATTCAGCTCGGGAATGTGGCTGTGGCTGAAGAAGAACGTGCGACCGTTCTCGGGGTCCAGCCCCGACGCCAGATAATCCAGGATCAGCTCGTGCACGTTGCTGCCCACCGCGTCGGCCACGTCGCGGTCGGTGAGCACCTGGTAGTCCGCGATCACGATGAAGGTGGTGGCGCCCAGATTCTGGATGCGCACGCGGTTCGCCACGGTGCCAAACAGGTGGCCGATGTGCAGCGGCCCCGTCGGGCGCTCGCCGGTCAGCACGCGGTACTTCAGCGGATTGCGCGGCAGGTCGCTCCAGAGCGCCTGGCTCCGCCGCGCGGCTTCCTTGAACGTGGCTGATTCCAGCTCCACATCGTCCGCTTTGATCTCAAACTTTTCTTCCATGGGGCGGAGTGTCTCCGGGGGCGGAGCCTAGCGTCAAAGCTCAGCTGCTTTCAACGATCTATCCGGCAAGCCAGAGCGCGTCGCGCAGCGGGATCGCTACTTTGCCGCTGGTTCGCCGGCGCTGACGTGCCATGCTGAAGCACTCTGGGCTCCCCCCTCCTCTCACGTCGCAGCGTTCTGAAGATCGGCGCCGCCGCTGGCGGCTGCGCGGCGCTGGACGCCCTCGCGCTGGAGCCGCGCTGGCTGGAAGTCACTCGCCACGAGCTGCCCGTGCCCGGCTTACCCCGTCACCTCGACGGCTTCCGCCTCGCCCAGATCACCGACGCGCACCTCACCGGCCTGGGCAAGGTCGAAGAGGCGATCGTGCGTGCAGTCCGAACGGAGCAGGTGCAGCTGCTGGCGCTGATCGGTGACATCGTGGACTCCACGAGTCGCCTCCCGCTGCTGGAGGACTTTTGTTCGGCGCTCCGGGGCGAGGGTCGTACACTCGTGGCGACGCTCGGGAACTGGGAGCACTGGGCGGGAATTCGCGCCAGCGACTTGCGCCGCGCCTATGCGCGCGGCGGTGCCCGCCTGCTGGTGAATGAATCCCAGCTCCTCTCCGACGGCGTGCAACTGTGCGCGACCGACGATGATACGGCGGGCACCGCGCAACTCGAAGATGCGATCCGGCCTGGCACCGCTGATGCCAAGCTCCTGCTCACTCACAGTCCTGGCTTTCTGGACGCAGTACCGCGCCAGGAGGCGCCGTTCGCGCTCACCATCGCCGGGCACACGCACGGCGGGCAAATTCGTCTCGGGCCGGATCTGGTACCGTTCGTTCCGCCAGGCAGCGGCCGCTTCGTGGCCGGCTGGTACGATCTCGCGGTCGGTCGTGTCTATGTGAGTCGCGGCACGGGCACGAGCATCTTGCCCGCGCGCTTCACCTGCCGTCCCGAGTTGCCGATCTTCCGGCTGCGGCAGGGCTGAGCTACAGATCGACAAAGCGCCCCGGCGCCATGTCGAAGTGGAAGTGGTCCTTGTGGTCGGGGTGCGCTGGGCCCAGCAAGGTGCGAAAAACGTCGCGCTCGATCAGCGTGCGCGTCAGCTCGTCCAGGAAGCGCGCATGCTTGCGCTCGGCACGGCCCCGGCGCGCGTGCCAGTGCTCAGCCACTCGTACCTCAAAGCCCTCCTGGGCCGCTTGCAACCAGCCGCCGGGCAGCGGCGGAAAGCGAAAACCGCTGATGTCGATGGCGTTGCCGAGCGCATGCTCGCTGAGCCGCCGCCGCTTCCCGCGTACGGAGCGGCAGTCATACGATGCAGCGACCAGCACGGCGCTGGGCGCGCGACCGTAGACGCGCAGCGCAACCTCGCGCACCACCGCCTCGAACTGCAGCAGCCTCGGGCGAAATGCGGCAGTGACTCGCGCCGGGGGCTCGAAGCGCAGCGCTTGCCCGTCGATCGTCTGCAACGACGCCGGCGGGCACTGGCTCCTGCCCACTTTGCGCTGGATCCCATCCAGCGCATAGCGGGCGCGGCCCGTCTCGACCGCGCTCCCGGATGTAGCATCGCTGGAACACGCCGCGCCGGACAGCAGCAGCACCAGGGCTGCAGCGGTTTGCCCGTGAGGCGGCCTTGCGGCGGTGACTCGTGCGTCGCGCTGCACGACAGCGCTGCTGCAACCGCTGGGCCAACGCCCGGAGCGGAAGCGCCATGAAAACCGTCGCAGCGTGTCTCGATCGTGGCGCCCTTGCTGAGGCTCGCCACCGCGCGCCGCCGAGCGACACCAGGATGAGCCCAACCCCGACGGGGTCGGTCGGGGTTGGGGCCACCGCTCGCGCTCCTGCGCTCAGTAGCTCACGCGCGCGCCGAGCAGGAAGGTACGACCGGAGCGGGCGTACGTGTTGCGACGCTCAGCATCGACGTCGACCCTGCTGGAGCCCGCCGCATCCGTCAGGTTGAGCGCCTCCAGGCTCAGCTTCAGGTGGCTCGTCACGTTATAGCTCGAGGACGCATCCAGCCGCGTCTCGGCTTCCGTGTACTGCCAGAGGTTCTCATTCTGGTTGGGGCCGGTGTTCAAGAAATCGCTGCGATGGGCCAGCGACCCACGAATGCTGAACTTCGAGTCCTCGTAGTACAGCGTCGCGTTGTACTGCCCCTTGGACAGCCCGGTGATGCGCTCCTTGACGGGATTGCCGAGGAAGTCGTAGACGACGGAGGAATCGACGAAGGTGTAGTTCGCGACCACGCCCATGTCGCGAAGCACCGGAGGCAGTCGGCTGTAGAACGCGCTGAACGGCGCCTGGAAGCCGACCTCCAGACCGCGGATCTTCGCGCCCGGTCCGTTCGTCAGCTCGCTGATGTCCCAGCAGCCGGCAGGGTCGTTGCACGTGCCTTCGAAATTGGGCGACACGGCAGCGGGAGAAAGCGGGATGATCACCGAGGTCGGCAAGTTCGTCGACGCGAACGTGCCGCGGCGCGACTGCCGGATCGGGAACGAATCGATGTCCTTGTAAAAGAAGGCGAGCGACAGGATGGACTCGTTGCCAAAGTACCACTCGATGGCTGCATCCAACGTGCTGGCCCGGGTCGGATCCAGCTGAGGGTTCTGGAAATTGACCAGGTAGTTCACAGGGTCCACGTTGCCACCGGGACTGAGCTGATCCAGCCCGGGGCGCGCCATCACGCGCGCCGCGGCGAGGCGCGCAACCAGCTCGCCCGTCAACCACAGGGCCGTGTTGGCGGACGGCAACCAGTCACGATACACCGGCCGCTCCACGGTGACATACACGCCGGAGTTGAAGCCACTGGAGGTCTGTCGCGTCTCCACCAGCCGGACACCCGCGTCGTATTGCAGGTGCATCTCCCCGAGACCGAACGGGATATCACCGCGGGCCTGGAGGTAATAGCCGAGGTCGTTCTCGATCACCTTGTTGGTGCCGTTCTGATCTTGGATCAGTGGCACATTGTAATAGCCGAGCCGCTCGATCCACCCATCGATCGACGGGGACGTCCAGCGGCTGTTGGAGCCGGGCCCCACCTCTCCCGGATAATTGACCGTCTCGGACAATGCCGGATCCCCCGCCGGGCCCAGGACGCCGGGATCGTCCATCATGTCGCCGTCGAGGTCGCACTCGTAGAGCCCCAGCGCGCACAAGGTCCCGTCGCGGTTCGACGGCTTGTTTTCCAGGCTCGTCCGCTTGAAGTTGACACCGGCCGCGAACTTCAGCTCCTCGAACAGGCTGTAGTGCAGGTTGAGCTCGAGGGTGTCGAAGGCCCCTTCGATGGTGCCGACGCGATCGCGCAGCTCGGGCACCACGAAGTTTGCGGGATCCGTGACATCGAGGCCCTGGAACGCCAGGAGCGGGGCCTTGTCATTGGTGAAGTCGAAGCGGTAGCCGTTGTAATCACGGTTGTCGTAGTTGACCGTCGTATCGTGCGGGAACCCGGCCTTGCTGCGCGAAGTGCCCGCCATCGCATTGAGGAAAAAGTGCTCATCGAAGCGGTGGTCCAGGGCCAGGGTGAGCTGGTGGAAGCGCGCTTCCGCATCCAGCCGCACGGCCTCGCTGCGCACCCAGGCGTGATCCACGGTGCCCGCGATGATCGAGCTGTTTCCGACACCGAATCGCGCCGGCTCGGGCCGCAGCACATAGTCGCGCAGATCCATGCCCTGTTCGTTGCCGCGAAAGAGCACGAACAAGCGCCGCTGATCGGTGCGGTTGGGATACATGGCGTACAGCCCGTCCAGCCGCAGCTCGGTCTGATCGCCGGGGCGGAACTGGACGCCTGCCGTCAAACCCAGGCGGTCGCCCGTGGTCCGGTTCTGGGCGAAGCGCGGGATGCGCGGATGGAAGGCGTCTGCCACCTCCAGGCAGCCCGGATCCATCACGTTGTCCTGGCAATCCACGCCGTTCACCGAGTTGAACGCCGACCTCTGCCAACCGACCGTCTCGGTGTTGGCGCTGTCGAGGCGCACGCGGGTGTAGGCGGCCGAGGCCGTCGCACCCCAGATGCCCGCCGGGTCCCGGTAGGCGATCAGGCCGGTGAGGCGCGGGCGCACCGTGTCGCTGAGATCGTTGTAGGCGGCGGTTGCGCCGGCCACGAACGTGAAGCCCTCGTCGTAGTTGAAGGCACGCGCCGTGTTCAGGTCCACCACCGAGCCGAGCGAGCCCTCTTCCAGATCGGCCGACGCGGTCTTGTGCACCACAATCGAGTTGAACAACTCCGAGGCGAACAAGTTGAAATCGAAGCCCCGACCGGTATTGTTGAAGTTGCTGTTGCCGACGGAGGCGCGCGCCTCCATCCCGTTCAGCCGCACGCGCGTATAGAGGCCACCCAGGCCGCGGACGGTGATCTGGCTGCCTTCCGTGTTGCTTCGGCTGATGGCGATGCCGGGAATGCGCTGCAGTGACTCGGCCAGGTTCAGATCCGGAAAGTCGGCGATGTCATCCGCGACGATGGCGTCCACCTGCCCCGTGGAGCGTTGCTTCTTCTGCAAAGCGGCGCTCAGGCTGCGCCGGAAGCCGGTGACGACGACCTCCGGGATCTCGCCGTCATCGATGGTCTCGATCTCCTCCGGAGCCACCTCTGCGCCGGCCTCGACCGCCGGCGCCGCCTCGGGGCTCTCTGCTGGCGGCGCCCCGGCGGGTGCGGGCGGCTCTGGCGCCGCGGCGGCTTCCGGCCTCGCTGGCGGCGGGGCTGGCTCGGCTGCGGGCGCCGCTTCGGGAGCGGGCTCGGCTGGAGCCTGCGCCCCCGCCGGCGCAGCGCTGGTCAGCACGCCGGCGCAAGCCAGCAGCGGCGCGAGCCGTGCGAGCGCGATGAGTCCCTGCTGACTGACAAGCCGCCACTTGGACAATGCCTCCCGCTTCGGGCTCGTGGCAGCAGTTCTAGATTTGTTCATCGAGTGATTCTTCCCGCGCTTCATGGTGCCTGCGCCGAATGGTAGGACTCGCCCGGGCAAACTGCTCCCTGCTTCGGCGGCACTCGATCCGCGCTCTCGAGAACGCAGCGGTGCCACGCGAAGTCGGCAAAGCGAAGCCATGCCGTCGCTGGTAGCTGCCGCACGGGCAGCACAGCGCTCCTGTCGAATCTCGGCAGAGTGTCCGGCAGGCACTCCCCAACACCCGGCAACGCGCCTTTTCGCATGTCCGGATCTCAAAAGCTACCGATCGCTGTAGCTGCGTGGGGCGCTATCTAGACTCACATTGCCGAGGAGCAGCCGCGCCGTTGCTCGCCGAAGCGAACGCTCATCGTGAGCGCCGCGTCAGCGATGCAAGCCAACGCGCGCGGCGACCCAGCGCGTTCCCACTCTGCCGGCGGATGCGGAGCCGCGCGCTCTGTAAGTTTGTGTTTGGGTTGCACCCGATCACAGCAGCGCGCCGTGTTTCGCGGGATTCCGGCGAACTGACACGATTACCGCACAGGCGCGCTGAGCTCAGTGGCAACCCACGTCCGCAGTGAGATCCGCGTTGCACGAAAACCCAACGGAGCCGCAATCCACCGCTCCCCGAGCGCCGTCAAGCAGAAGCGCAGCACGTTGCCAGCGCAGCTCCCCGCTCGCAGCGAACGCCGGTGAGCTTCTCGGCGCCGTGCGCAAGGCTCAGCGCGAAACCATGCTCGGCGGCGTGCTCGGCGAGCGACTGCTGCCCGATGGCCGTCGTGCCCACATCGATCGTGGTGCCCAGCTGATGCTCGCTATGACCCGGACGAGCTGCTCGCCCGATCTCGGTCGCCAGGAGCAGTCCAGCGCCGCAGCTGCTCATCCCGGGTTCGGTACGCCGACTCCAGCGTGACCTCGTGGCCCGCGAGCGCCGCCGCCTCGAACAGCTCCGCGACCCTGGGCTGCACTCCGGGCGCCTTCCTCCGAGCACCCCAGCGCCGCGAGCACCAGCAGCCTGATCCCAGATCTGCGCATCAGGGCCCTGGCGAACCGGCCAGGCTGCCCTGAAAGCAGATTCCCCTGTTTTTTCTGAGCGGGAGACGGGATTCGAACCCGCGACCCCAAGCTTGGGAAGCACATGCGCCGACTCGGACCGAGCACCATAACTGCGGTTTCATCGGCCTTTATGCGATCGTAGTTAATCTCGCCCGGGCGCAAACACGGTCCAAAACCGGTCCGCGCGGGGACTTGGACCGTGCTACCGTGACCGATCATGCGAAAGCGGCTGACCCGGCAAGTCCTGGAACGAATGCAGCGCGGCGACCTGGTGTTTGACGCGGCGTGCCCCGGGTTCTTTGCGGAAGCCGGCGCTCGCGGCGTTGCGCTCCGGGCGAAGGCGGACTTGCGAGTCAACGGCCGCCCGCACACACGCAAGGTGACGTTCGGCCGCTGGCCAACGCTGGGCCTGGACGAAGCGCGCCCGCGGGCGATGGCCTGGCTGGCGACGGTGAAAAGCGGTGTCGACCCCAGCGCCCCCCAAGTCCCTGCCGGTGGCGGCTGGACCGTGGCCGAAGCCTACGCCGAGCACGCCCGGGGCGCGGTCAAGCGGCGCGGCGCCCAGGCCCAGCGCGGGTGCGACATGATGCGCGAACGACTCGCACGCTACTGCCCGGACTGGCTGGATCGCCCGCTCGCGTCGATCACGCCCCTGGAAGCCCGCCAGCGCCACGACGCGATCATGGCGAAGGTCAAAGCGGGCGCTCGCATCGAAGGGGCGGACGGCGCACGCTCGGCCAACCAGGTGTTGCGGGACTTGCGCGCCGTCTGGAACCGAGCGGCGAAGGTCTGGCGGGACCTGGGCCCTGCCCCGACGGACGCCGTCGAGTGGGCCCCGGAGCGCAACGAACACCAGATCGTCGAGTGGAGCGATCTGCCCGAGTGGAAGCGCAAGGTGGACGCGCTCCCGAACCCGCTCCGGGCCAGCATGCATACCATTGGATTGTTCAGCGGCTTGCGCCCCGGGAACCTGGTCTCAATCAGACGGGACTGGCTCGACTTGAAGGGCCACGTGCTACGCATACCGCCCGAGGCGATGAAGGGCGGTCGTGGCTTCGATCTGCCGTTGTCCGACGCGCTGGTGAAGCTGATCAACGAAGCGTTGAAGAAGTCCGAGGCGTGGTTTCCGGACGCACCGTGGCTGTTCCCGACACGCGATCGCAAAGGGACGATCGTGGCCACCCGAGTGTGGAAAGAACGCAGCATGCCCGGCTGGACGGGGCACGCGCTTCGCCACACCTACTCGGCCGCGGTCGTGCTCGCGGGTTGCAGTGAAGTCAGCCGCGAGCTGTTGCTGGCGCATCGAATCCCCGGGATCCGCGGACGCTACTTGGACGACGGCGCCTTGTGGAAGCAACTACTCGCCGATCAGAACCGTGTTTCACGGAAGCTGTTGCAGCTGTTCACCGAGCACATGTGACTTCGCCCGAGTAAAGCGCTCGCGGTCGATTGACAACTTGTCGAAGCGCAGCCGCTCGCTTAACCCGATTAGTTGCAGCGTCTATACTGGAGGGTAGGCGCACAACGGCCGGCGGCTACAGCTTCAACCCTGCGGCCGTGAAAGGTGTCCGTTGTGACTCATCCGAGAATCAACGCCTCTGACCTGATGACGGCGGCAGAAGTCGGGGGGCGTATCCCCTGTGCTGCGTTCTACGTGGTCAAGCTCGTTCAGCAAGGCAAGTTCCCCGCGCCGATCCGCCGGCTCGGGACCGGTCGAAACGCGCAATACGTCTGGGAAACGGCGGTCGTTGACTTCTGGACGCGCATGGTGCGCTGGACGGACGTGGACGGCAACAGCGAGACGGGCCCGTATTGGCGCCTTCGAGCGGCGGCCGTGGCGCGCGGCGTCCAGCTCCCGGAGCGCGAACACAGCGACCTGTCCGAAGTGGACGTGCACGGGCACCGGCTTCACCCCGCGTGCGAGGCAGGGAAGCACACCGGCAACATGATCGACGTGGGCGGCCAGGACATGCCCGACCTGAACTTTCTGAATTGCGAGCCCGACCAGCTCACCCTGGACGTGGCGATGCGCGAAGTCGACTGGACCGACACGGAAGGGCGCCGGCTCGGCCGCAAGCCGCTGGTCGATCACATGCGGGATCGCCAGCGCGCCTACGGGATCACGCCCAGCCGGGACGGCCTGTCGCCAGCGGACGCCCATGACGAACTGGGGCGCGGCTGAAAACAGCGAAGCCGCCCGAGGCGTGGACCTGGGCGGCTTCTATCCAATTGCCGGGGCGACCAACCCCAGAAAGACGACCTACCATGATTCTTGATTCAGAATCGGGCGCGGTAAAGGCCGACGTCCGAGAAAACCCGCCCGGGCCCTTCGAGTATGCAGCCTCGGGCTTCCGAATCCTTCCGATCAACAGCGACGGGACCAAGCGCCCGCTGGCGAGCGGCTTCGGCAAAGACAACCCCGACGCATGGTGTCCGCCCGAGCAATTCGAGCCAGGCGACTTGTGTGCGGAACCAGCGCCCGCGCGGCCCCAGCGACGCGAGCAGCCGCGTTGCCGAGCGCCCCGCAAGTCCGGTCCCCCTGGGCGACGTGGACGCGCTGGCGGCCGCCCTGGGCGCCGCGTGGCCCCAGCCCGGGCAGGGGTGCCATGCCGCGGCGCTGGCGCTGGGCGGGATCCTGGCGGACTCGCACCTGGACGAAGTCGGGATCGCCCAGTTCGCGGCCATGGTGTTCGCGGCCGCCGGCACGAAGAACCGCACGGCGGACGTCCTGGACTCGGTGGACGCGCGCATGACTGGCCGTCCCTGCAAAGGCTGGCCGTCGCTGCGCGATGTGCTGGACGAAGCCAACCGGGGCGACTCGAAGAAGGCGCTCGACATGCTGAAGAACGAGATCCCGGGCCTTCGCGCGCCGAGCCCCGCGGACGTGATCCAGGGCGAGCTGGCGAAGCGCGCGCCCGTGGCCGGGGCCGTGCCGGACGAACCGCCGCGGGTCGCACGCCGCACGCTACAGATCGGGTCGCACGCTGAAGTGGCGCGCATGGTGATCCGGGAACACCTACTCGGGTCGGTCGTGGACGCTGGCGCGGTCTGGAAGCGCAACGCCGCGGGGCTGTGGGTCGAAGTCCCGATCCAGCGCCGGTGCTCCGTTGCCGCGCCCGAAGACTCGCGCCCAGGCGCCCAGCGCGTTGCGATACTCGGACGGCTGGACGCGATAGTAACGATGGCAATCGCCCTTGCTCGAAAGTTCATCGATCCGGAAGGCAAGTCGCGGCTGTATCGGGCCGCGTCCGAGCCGGTGATCAAGTGGATCCACACGTTCCGCTCGCGCCCCGGTTTCTTCAGCGCGGCGCCGCGCGGCGTGGCCTTCAGGAACGGCTTTCTCGACATTCGCGCGCGGCGCCTGTTGCCGTTGCGCCGATGCCGGCAACGCTGGGCGCTCGCCTTTGATTACGTCCCGGACCAGGCGAAGAAGGCCAAGCCGACGAACTGGATCGCGTTCCTCCGATCGATCTGGGGAAGCGACGTCCAGTCGATCGAACTGGTTCACCAGATCCTGGGCTACCTGTTGAGCGGGCGCATCGATCTGGAAAAGATCTTCCTGTTCATCGGCCCGCCCCGCGCCGGCAAGGGAACGCTGTTCAAGCTGATCGGGAAGATCTTCGGCTCGGCTTGCGGCGCCTTCAGCGTGAACAAGCTCGACAACCCGTTCGGCATGGCGTGCATGCTCGGCAAGCTGGTGTCGATCCACCCGGATCTGCAGCGCGGGACCAGCAAGTTCAAGAACGAAGGCGCGATCGTCGAAGCGCTGAAGTCGATCAGCTCGGGCGACATGATCACGATCCCGGTCAAGTATAGAGACGACGTCCAGACGGCGCTGTTGACCCGGCTGTTGATCGGCACGAACCCGCCCTTCGAGCTTCAGGACGTGACGGGCGTTCTGACGACTCGCCTGGTCATGCTGGACTTTCCGAAGTCGTTCCTCGGGTGCGAGGATACGGGCCTGCTGGCGCGGCTCGAACCCGAGATCCCGGCTATCGTTGATCTGGCGCTGGGCGGCTTGGACCGTCTGGAACAAGCCGGGCGCTTCGCGGAACCAGCAAGTTCGGCGGACGCGCGGCGCAAGGCCGAGCGGGCGCAAAACCCCATGCTGGGCTTCGTTGACGAATGCTGCGAGCTGGGCGCGGACTTCGAAGTCCCGTGCGCCGATCTGTATGCGGCCGCGGTCAAGTGGCGCGAAACCAACGGCCACGGGAAGATGGCCAGCCAGACCTTCGCGAACTTCCTGGACGTCCAGGGTATCCGCCAGGTCCGGCAACGGCGGGGTGAGGCGCGCGGCGTTCGAGTCTACCGCGGGATTCGTCTGGCGCCGGTCGGGGCCCAGGTGATCCAGTTGCCACGTGCGGCGCTCGGACTGGTCGGCGCAACGGCGTAACGAACACCCTGGACCAGCCTCGCCCTGGTCCACGGCAGGGGCGAACGGCCCGCTCGGCTTCGGCTGGGCGGGCTTTTTCGTGCGCGCGGACCAGGGCGGACCAGGCTCGGACCAGGCTCGGACCAAGGTTCTAAAGCCAAAAACGGCTGTGGACCGGGGGGACCGGACCGACTTCTGAAACTACGGTTTCCCACGTCCGTGCTCCGAGGCCCTGGTCTTTAGTCTGATCAGCACCGATCTACCCCCCCACGGCAAACAATTGGGATTCGCCCCGGTCCCCCTGGTCCACCTGGTCCGGGCGCGCCCAGGCGGGTCGGGTGGGGGCCGTTACTTGCGAGGCGTCCAACGCGGATCGGGTCGGTCCGATCATGGTCCAGCCCGGGCTTAGCGCGGTCGCGTGGTAGGGCATATTCTTTATCTACCCGGTCGGGAATTTAGAGATACCAATGCCGAACCGAGCCCGATTCCAGTCACGGTGCACGGAACAGCTCACGAACCGTGCCAAGTCAACTTTGAGCGAAAAAACCACCAGGCCAGAAGAACGGCTATTCGGCCTGCATACCGCACTCGGCCGACGGATCGCACCTACATCAGCACCACTCGGCCGACCGCCTTGGTTAAGAATTCGTGGTCGATCTGCGACGTTCGGTCTGCCGACCCACGTCGCCCGGCGTCTGCAACAATCGGTCCGCCGGAAGTTACAGCACCCGTGACACCACTTTGACCGCGAGTCATTGGGTTCGCGGTCGACCTAGCGGGCAAGTGGCACAGTGCCGGCAACTCGCGTGCCAGTTTCCGAGTAGAAAACTGCTCGGCCGCCGCGAGTCGACCGGCGGCTGAACTTGCGGGATCACCTCACTCTCAATGGCCGTTGACCGCGTTCTGTGTCACTAATAGGTCATGAGCCCGCGCCACTTGCCCCGGAAGACGAACCCGCGCCTGGCCGTGGGCTACATCCGGGTCAGCACCGAAGACCAGGCCAACGGTCCCGTCGCCCAGCGTGCGCTGATTGAACGCTGGGCCGCTTCGGAAGGGGTGACGGTCGTGGCCTGGCACGAAGACCTGGGCGTGTCCGGCGGCGCTCCGGTCGACCAGCGCCCGGCCCTGCTCGCCGCGCTCGACTCGCTGGGCGTGCACCGGGCTGGCCTGTTGGTCGTGGCCAAGAGGGACCGGCTGGCCCGGGACGTGGTCGTGGCCGCCATGGTGGACTCGCTGGTCCGGCGCCGCGGGGCCGCAATCGTCAGTGCAGGCAACGGCGCCGAGAATGGCGACTCGGCCGAAGCGGCCCTGATGCGCACCATGATCGATGCGTTCGCCCAGTACGAACGCGCGTTGATCCGCCAGCGGACGACCGCGGCCCTGGCCGTGCTGAAGTCGAAGGGCCAGCGAACCGGGTCAGTGCCGTTCGGCTCCCGACTCGCCACGGACGGCAAGACGCTCGAACCCGACCCGGCGGAACAGGCCGTGATCGCGCGCGCTCGGGAACTTCAGGCCCAAGGCGCCAGCCAGCGGGCGATCCTGTCGACTCTGACCGCCGAAGGCGTGCGCAGCCGAGCCGGCGGCAAGCTGGCACTGAGCCAGGTTCAGCGGATGCTGGACAAGGGGAAGCCGTGAACGAGTCAACCTAAGCCGACGCGACCGGGCTGGCCGCTGGCGCTCCGCTGGTCCCTTCCCCCTGCCTGGGCCGTGCCGACGAATCTTGGGGCGACCGGGGGCAGGCCATGACCCGCCCGGTCTTGCTCCGAGCGGGGGTAAGGCTCGACCTTGGCGGGTCTGGACTTCGGACTCCGGGTGGCTCTTCTGGTGAGCTTCGCCAACGCGAACATAAGTCAACTTTTTTCGCCGTTCTCCTATACTGGGCCCATTGGCCGGTCTATACTAGGTTGAAGCGGCCGGTTACCCGACGGCCCCCATTGCACCGATCGGGTCCGGGGTTTGGAATGTGCCCCGTTCTAGGCCGGCCGCTTCCTCTATCACCATGCGAAACCCACGATTGCCACTTGACATGAAGGTCCAGGCCCAGGTCCGAGCGCTGATCCATAGCGTCGGCCTCGCCCCGGCGGCGCGCCTGCTCGGCGTTGACGTCTCGACCTGCGAGTCCGCGGCCTCAGGGAACGCATTGAACCAACGAACCCGGGATCGGATCCAGCACGGAAACAGCTGGATCGTCCCGCCCAACCCGAACGAGGCCGCATGATCACGTCCCCTGCCCCTTCCCAAGACCAATTGCAGCGCTGGGTTTCCGGCGCCGAAACCCCGCCCGCCGATCGGCGCAATCTGACCTATGAGCGCGGGATCGCCTACCTGAAGCGCCAGCTGCAACACGCGATCAGCCAGGTTCCCGAGTATGCCGTGGCCGAGATCGATCGCGTCGTCTGGGGTGACAACGGCGCCCCGGTCATGGATCCCGATGGCCTTCCGAAGGTCGAGCGCGTTCGAGTCAGCCAGCGCAGCGTCGAAGCCCGCCCCTGGCTCGAACGGATCAAGCGGGCCGAAGCCGAGTATCGCGCGTTCTTGACTCGGACTTCCGAGGAACGTCAGGACGACAACGACGCCCTTCAGAAGGCCCTGGAACGCGAATTCGGGCCCAGCAACGACCGCGCCGGGCTTCATCGGGAAGTCGAAGCATTCGCCCAGGACTTCCTGGCGAAGCGGCGCGCGGCAAAGGCGGCCTGAACCATGGATCGCTACCCGTTGACGGCGCACTGGTGGACCTGCCTAGGCGCCTGGGTTGGCCGCGACGGCGCGCGCAAGGTCGCCCGGCTCGCCCGTGTTGCACCCGAGGAACTGGACGGCGTCGTGGCCGCTCGGGTCGCGCCAATCGTGCAAGATCGCGCGCGACTGATCACGGCCATGATCCGCGCCGGCTTCAAGCCGAACAAGCCGGGCGATTACTTCAGACCGGACGGCTCGGAACACACCTACGGCCTGGGCCAACCGCGTAAGGCCGAGCGCCGGGCGCTGGCGAGCTGGGCTCTACCTTCGGGGCGCGACTGACCATGCTTCGACCTTACCGCGCCCCTTCGGGCAAGATCCGCGTCCTGGACGACAGTACGAACCAGATCCTGGACGTGAGTGATCCCCGCTGCGCTCGGTTCGTGAACATGAGTGACGCCGAGATCAAGCTGGCGGGCGGCTACGGCCAAACCCCGCCGGTGCGGATCGACTTCGACACCCCGATCGAAGCCGCGCGCGGGACGACCCAGAGCGCGATCGTTCATGCGCCCGTTGCCCCGTCCAGGCCTGTTGTGCACGGCGTGCAACAGCTGACGGAAGCTGAGCGCGCCGTGTGTCGCCAGCTCGGGATCAGCGAAGCGGACTTCCAGCGCCAGCGCCGCGCCGAGCAAACGGGAGTCGGGGGCGCGAGCCGCTGGCGTTCGGGCGCGGTCGGGGGCGACGAATGAGCCACCTTTACGCCAACCCAGACGCCGATCCCGGGCGCGACCCCGACTCAGAACGCGCTCGGGTGCGCCAGTTGATCAACGACCAGATCCACCGTGGCGTGACCCGCGAGCAGGCCGAGATCAATGTGCTGGGCCCGTCTGGGTCGTTGCTCAGGCGCTGGTATGCAGGGGCGCAGTCGTGAGCAGGCTGGCCCAGAACGTCCACGAAGTGCTCCGCCCTGGAGTCGAGCTGGCGTCGGACCCGGTCGACCTGGGCCCGCACCGCGATCGGCCGCTGGTCGCCGTCTGGACTCAGAACACCCGCACGAAGAACCCGCCCGCCTTGCTGATCATGCGGGAACACCCGTCCGGGTCGACCCGGTCGATGCTGCTGTTCAGGGACGAAGTTCAGGATCTGGTTCGCTGGCTGTGCGAGGATCAGGCATGATCGCTCGACTCGTTCCCACGGCGCTGGCCCTGGTCGCGTTCTTCGTGTCGTCCACCGTCGTGAAGAATGATCGCCACTGCGTTTACCGGGACTACCGGGGCCGCGAACACGTCCAGACGATTCCGGCAGCCAACTTGTGCCCCGCTTCCGTCGAAGTACCGAACGACTGAGCCGTGTTGCTCGGTGTTTCACTTCAGTACGGGCTTGCAGATCCCTAGTGAGATGACCGCGCCGAGTGGGCGTGGTATCGTACGCCGATATGTGGTGGGCGTTGCGAGCGGGCGTTCTCGTTCTACTTCTGCTGTTCAGCACGATCGCGAGCGCAAGGGGCGGCTCTGTGCGCGTTCGCGGCTACGTTCGCAAAGATGGCACGTACGTCGCCCCGCACTACCGCTCGGCGCCGGACGGCAACTTCTGGAACAACTGGAGCACGCGCGGTAACGTCAATCCCTACACGGGCAAGCCTGGGACGCGCACGCAGCCGGGTCCGAGCGGGACGCGCATCCCATCGGGGTCGCCTTCACATACGCCGCTGCCGTCCTACCCTGGAGAGTCCAATCCGGCGCTATCGCCCGGGGCAACAACAACAGCAGCGCAAAACCTTCAGAGCTGCGTGGACGGCTACTCGATGCTCTGCAAGCGCGAGTTGCTCACACCCGAACGGCTCAGGCAGGTCCAGGTCAATGACTTGAGGCGCAACGCTCAGAGCTGCCTGGACGGCTACTCGATGCTCTGCAAGCGCGAGTTGCTCACACCCGAACAGCTCAGGCAGGTCCAGGCCAATGACTTGAGGCGGAACCTCCGGTCCTGCTTGGACGGCTACTCGATGCTCTGCAAGCGCCAATGGCTCACGCCGGAAGAGTTGCGGCTGGTGGAAGGCGCCGAGCGCGTCCGAGCTGGCGGGGCGCCGTAACAGAACCCCTTGGGCGCTATTGGATGCGCCCACCCGGTATGTGAGTCAGCGTGAATATGTCCGTCCACCCGCCGGGAAGGCCCAGACCAGGGACTTGCAGGCTCCGAGACTCAACTTCCCAATAGTAGCGGCCGCCAAAAGCAGCAACTCGCGCGCTCTGAGCGAACACTTGATCATACTCTTCCTGGAAGAAGACGATATGGGGCCTACTCTCGATTGCCTGCTCAAGCCGTGCCGCCGTGACGAACGGCTGTCCTTCCGCAGACCAGTCGTCGGAGCCTATCTCGTGGCTCTTTTGAAAGTAGGCGACTGAGCCGAAGGCAACCACGGCCTTGGCCGAAAGCTCATCAGTCCCATATGTCTTCGACACGACCGCCTGGCAGAATGCACGCGCCCGTTCTGGCGTGGCCCCCAGCCCGAAGTAACCGCTGAAGACCGATACAATGCAGTCGCCTTCGTCACGAAAGTAGACGCCAGCGTGCTCTTCAAGCAGCGGGACGACGGTCGAGAAGAAGTCGTTCAGCAGATTGACTCGCTGCTCGATCGTCTTGTCTCGGGCCCATGCCGAGTAACGATTCAGATCGCAGCGAACGACGACCGTGTTCCAGAAGCCGGCGCCGCGGTAGGCGTAGCCGCTCGCCGCCGCGGGTGTCCCGCCGACGATTACTCGACCGGGCTGCGAATAGAACTCGTGAATCCGAGCGCGACGGTTTGCCACTCGATCGATTCCTACGCGGCCCGTACCACGCTGGCGATGCCGAAAGTCAGAGCAGCCACGTACGCGGCGAATAGAGCGACTCGCGCCCACGTCATGGCCCGAGAGATAGAAGCAAACTTGGCCACGGCGATGCTGGCCAGCGTCGCGTTGTGCAGAGCACAGTTCCGCAACAGCTCCGCAGCGGACGCCTGGGTTATCTTGTCCACGTACTCGCTGGGCTTCATGCGGGCAATGTCGGGAAAAGAAACGATGGATCCGTGGGCGTAATCGCCGCGCGGATGGATCGCCGCGATCGTGTACCAGAGCACTGCGGCAACCGAGACGGCGGTCGCGACATGAGCGCCCACCAGGATCATCGCCGCCAGGACATGGGCATCCTTCGATGCCGCCAGCGCCGCGGGAGCTGTAACCCCAACCAGCGCGCCGACCGCCGCAACGAACGTGAGGATCAGCCCCGCCTTTGCGTCCGCGAACTTGATGTAGTCGCTGATGTGCAAGCCAACCTGGCGAGCCTGCTCGATAGAATCGCTCGGATCCATTGGTTGGGTCGACAAGCCTTGAAGCCTAGCCGATGCCGAATGGGAACGTCACGAAACGCCGCTAGGGGCTCCGCACATTCGCCGCCGACAGGTCAAAACCCCATTCCCGGTCCAGAAACCGGTCCAAGTCCGCGGTCCAAGCCGCCCCGGCCTTTCGACTCAGGGCGTATCCTTGGAGCGGGAGACGGGATTCGAACCCGCGACCCCAAGCTTGGGAAGCTTGTGCTCTACCAACTGAGCTACTCCCGCGCGGGGGGCGGACTCTAGCGCCCCTCGGGCCGCCGCAAAAGTCCAAACTTGACCCGCAAGCTCGTGATCGATAAGAGCTGAGCCCCGTCGGGCCGCTGGTGATCCCCCGGTCTCCCTCTCCTTCCGTCGGCCCGCCCCGAGCTAGCGCATGAACCAGGCAACGATTCAGTCCAGGTGCGAGTGTCAGGCAGGCCTTTGGGCGTCGCTGAACCAGCAGCGGCTCGTGATTGCGGGCTGGGCTACGGACCCGCGCAGGCAGCGCCAGGAGCCGTGCTCGGCGCACAGCATCGACACGGAGAACGACGTTTTTCAGGTGGCGTGGCTGTGCCCGTATTGCGGCCGCAATACGCTGCGCAGCTTCTACGCCGGCGCGCTCAGCTGGCGCCCGGCGCGCGTCAGCGAACGGCCGCCCGCGCGTCCTCCGTCGATCGCTCCGCGCTGACCCCTCCGGACCGGGCTCAGAGCGAGGCGACGTACATCGCGCGGAAGTCCTCCTCGCGGCACGGCCTGGGGTTGCCACCGTGGCAGCCGTCCTGGGTCGCCAGCTGGGCCAGGCGCGGAATGAGCTCCTTCGTCACGCCCGCCTGGGCGAGGCCGCCGATGATGCCCACCTGCTGGCGCAGCTCCTTGATGCGGCGAGCGCACGCGCCAGGCTCCGGGGCGGCGCCGAACAGCGCGCCGATGCGCCGGACCCGCTCCGGGACGACGGCTTCGTTGAAGTCGATCACCGCCGGCAAGCACAGGGCGTTGGCCAGCCCGTGGTGCAAGCCGAGCTCGGCCGAGAGCGGGTGCGAGAGCGAGTGGCACGCGCCGAGGCCCTTCTGGAACGCCGCCGCGCCCATCATCGCCGCCTTGAGCATGGCGCCGCGCGCTTCCAGGTCATGGCCATCTTGCGTCGCGCGAATGAGATGGTTGGCGATCAGCTCGAGGCCGCCGAGCGCGATGCTGTCGGCGAGCGGGTGGTCGCCCTTCGCCAGGTACGCCTCGAGGCAGTGCGTGAGCGCGTCGAAGCCGGTGGCCGCGGTCGGGCCCTTGGGCAAGCTCACCGTGAGCTCGGGGTCGAGGATGGCTACCCTGGGCAGCATCGAGGGGTGGAACACGACGGTCTTGCTGCCCGTCGACTTGACGGTGAGCACTGCCGCGCGGCCGATCTCGCTGCCCGTGCCGGCCGTGGTCGGGATGGTGAGCACCGGAGGCAGATCCTTGGGGATGAAGCGGTCGCCGCCCTTGTTGTCGTCGAGCTCTTCCCAGTGGTTGGCGACCCGCGAGCGCAAGACGATCAGCTTCGCCACGTCCATGGGCGCGCCGCCGCCCAGCGCGATCGCACCGCGAGCCTGGCTCGCGCGATATGCCGCAGCGCCCGCCTCCACCTCTGCTTCGGTGGGATTGCTGGAGAGCTGTGAAAACACGCTGACGTGAATGCCCTGCGCGGCGAGCGAGGCCTCGATGGGCTTGTCGAGCCCGGCGCTGATCACGCCAGCGTCGGTGACGAGCAGCACGCGGTCGAGTCCCAGCGCCTTCGCTTCGGCGCCAACGGACTTGGCGCTGCCGGCGCCGAACAGGATGCGAGTGGGGTAGGACCAGATGGAAGTAGGCATGGGGTGTGCGGATTATAACGGCCCGCGGCGGGCGGCACAGTACCGCCCGTCCCCATTTGCGGTTTCCCAGCCGCGCGCGGGGCCCTAGACCATCTCGAAGTAGCGGCGCGTCTCCCAGTCGGTGACCGCCCGCTCGAACTCCGCGACCTCCCAGGTGCGCGTGCGCACGTAGTGATCGACGAACTCGGCGCCCAGGATCTGCACCGCGGCCGCGCTCTGTGACAACAATGCAGCGGCCTCCTTGAGCGTGGTCGGCAGGCGTTCCGCGCCCACGCCGGCGTCCCCCACGCTGGGCTCACCGGGGTCGAGGTCGTGCTCGATGCCCCACAGTCCGGCGCCCAGACACGCCGCCATGGCGATGTAGGGGTTGATGTCGGCGGCCGCCTGGCGGCACTCGACACGCGCGGCCGAGGCGCTGTCGGGATCGATCACGCGCAGCGCGCAGGTGCGGTTGTCGATGCCCCAGGAGGGCGAGAGCGGCGCCCACAGCCCGGGCACGTAGCGCTTGTAGCTGTTGACGGTGGGCGAGATCAGGGCCGTGAACTCGCGCATCAGCGCGATCTGTCCGCCCAGGTAGGCGCGCAAGGTCGGCGAGATGCCGTTGGCTTTGCTCTCCGCGAAGACGTTGGTCTTGCCCTTCCACAGGCTCTGATGGAGATGCCCGCTGGAGCCGGGCAGCTTGACACTGTTCTTGGCCATGAAGGTGACCGACAGCCCATGGCGCGGCGCGAGCTGCTTCATCGCCGTCTTGAACAGCGCGGCCTTGTCCGCCGCCGCTAGCACGTCATCGTGGCGGATCGCCGCCTCGTACACGCCCGGGCCCGTCTCGGTGTGAAAGCCCTCCAGCTCGACGTCGTGCGCGGCCAAGCTGTCCAGGATGTCCCGGACCAGGTCCGCGTCCTGGCCCGTGCGCAGCCAGCTGTAGCCCATCATGCCCGGATCGAGCGGCGTGAGCCCGGTGAAGTTCTTCTGCTGGAGGGTATCGCGCGTCTCGCGGAAGAAGAAGAACTCGAACTCGGCGGCGAAGCGCGCCTGGTAGCCCAGGCTCTCCGCGTGCGCCTTGACCCGCTTGAGCAGCGAGCGCGGGCAAGCGGGATGGGGATTGCCCGCGGAATCCCTGAAGTCGCAGAGCAGCGCGGCAACTCCGGGCTCCCAGGGCACGCGCCGCAGGGTGCTCGGGTCGAGCACGCTCAGCGTGTCCGGGTAGCCCGTGTGCCAGCCCGTGACCTTGGAGTTGTCATACAGGTTGTCGGCCATGTCCCAGCCGAAGATCACGTCGCAGAAGCCGAAGCCCTTCTCCAGCGCCGAACGCAGCTTGTCGAGCGCCACGTATTTGCCGCGCAGCACGCCGTCGATGTCGAACCCGCCGATCTTCGCCCAGCGCACACCTTCGCGATCGAGCCGCTCCCAGAACTCGGGCGGTACGGGCGGCAGCTCCAGCTTCTTCGCCGGCGTTTCTACCTGCCGTGCGCGCTCGCCGCGCACCGAACCCGCGCCGGCCTTGGCTCCGCCCGGCGCTGCTTCGACCGCCGTCGAGCGGCGCGCACGCCCTGCCCCTGCTCGCTTCTTCTTCCGTTCCGCCATCGTGGTCACTCCCGTCGTGTCGCTCTCCGACTGCTTAGCCGAAAGCGCTTCGGCACCGCCAGAAAGCTTCGGAACGGCCGCAGCGCAGCCGCGCACGCCCGCGATGCTGGGGATTGTCGACGCTAGTGCGTCGCACAGCGAGCTGATAGCGTGAGCACCATGACCCGCCGTCGTGAGCTCTCACGAACCTCGGCCGTAGAGCCGACCCTGCGCCCCTCGGATGTTTTCCCGCGACAGCGCGCGCCTCGCAAGACCCTGACGCTGCTCGTGCTGGCGGGGCTCAGCTGCGTGGCGGTGAGCGCTATCAGCATCCCGGCATTTGCGGATGAAGCACAGCCCGCAACGCCCGCCGCCAATGCTGCCCCTGCGACCAGTGCGGCCAGTGCTGCCCCTGCGGCCAGTGCTGCCCCTGCGGCCAGTGCTGCGCCGGCGGCCAATGCTGCGCCGGCGACCAATCCTGCCGTCGCCGGCAAGTCCGAAGAGGAGTTGGAGCGCATCGCCGAGGCGATCGCGCGCAGCGTGATGAGCCCCTTCTGTGAGGGCCGAACCATCTCGGCCTGTCCGGTCGCCGGCCCCCTGCGCGATGATATCCGCAAGTGGGTGCACGAGGGCGTGCCCGCCGATCAGATCCGCGAGCGGCTGCACAACATGTTTCCGCAGCACAACCTGCTCGGTGTGCCACCGAACCGGCTGGGCGCGGCCCTGCCGATCGGCGCGGCGCTGCTCGCAGCGGCAGCGCTGTTCTTTGCCTTCCGCTACCTGCTCAAGCCCAAGGCGGCTCCCGCTGCCAGCGCCAACGCCAAGGGCGACGGCGGTGAGCCCGCGGCTGCCCCCGCGCTGAAGTCCAACGAAGACTACGACGCGCGGCTCGACGAAGAGCTGGAGACGCTGGAACCGCGCTGACAGCGTTCAGAGGGCACATGCTGGAGACGCTCGGCGCGCGCAGCGCCGAGCCCTCCTGATTCGCCCCCGCGAGGCGCCGCTTCAGGGCGCGTATTCGGCGATCGCGTCGACGGGATGCAGCGTCTCGAACACGCGCGTGCCCGAGATCTTCACGCGCTGATCGCTGATGCGCGCATCCGCCACGTCGTAGAGCCAGCGCGCCAAGCGCTCGGAGGTCGGTGAAAAGGGAAAGACCGACAGCTTGATCCCCCCGGGGCGCTCGTTGCGCGCGCCGCCCAGCACGTCATCGAGCCCGGGTTGCGGCGCGCCGAGGGTGCCGCTGATCTCGCGCCGCGCCTCGATGATGGAGCTGCCGAGCTGCTCGAACGCCTTGCGGTTCTCGTTGAAGCTCTGCTCGCCCATGGCCAGCGAGTGATCGAGCAGCTGGTGGCAGGGCGTGAGCACGCGCTCGTACAGGTCGTCGAAGTCGACGACGAAGCCTTGAGCGTCGAGATCCGAGGAGGTCAGGCTGACCTCGAACTTCCAGGTGTGCCCGTGGATGGACACGCACGGGCCGGCGTGGCCGCGAATGTGATGGGCGAAGTGAATGTGGATTCCAGTCGTGATCTTGTACATGGCGAAGCTTCACCCGGCGGCAGAAGATGCGGCGCCCGAGCCGGCACACCAGAGGTGGCCGGTGGACCCTACCACAATCGGATCGCAGTGGCGTGTGAGCCTGGAAAATCGAGGCGCAACGTCCCATTCCGAGGCGCTCGCCCGAGCATTCCCTTGCCGATCGCCCGGAAGGCGATTAGGTAGCCGGGCTTTCCCCAATTTTCCCGTGAACACGCCCGATCTCATTACCGACGTTGATCCCGGGGGGGACATCCCGCAGCCGGACGCGGAGGCACCACCAGCGGATCCGTTCCTCGGCGTGCCCGAACCGCTGCGGCAGGCGCTGGAACGGCGCGGCTTCACCCAGCTCACCGCCGTGCAGTCCGCCGTGCTGCGCAGCATCGTGGAGGGTCGCGACGCCGAGCGCAACCTGCGCATCTCATCGCAGACGGGCTCGGGTAAGACCATCGCACTCGGGCTGGCGCTCGCGGCGCGGCTGTTGGAGCCGCGTGCGGACGCGCCGGGGCCGGTGGCCCTGATCATCACGCCCACGCGCGAGCTGGCCGCGCAGGTGCAGTCCGAGCTGGGCTGGTTGTATGAGGCCGCGGGTCACGTGCGGGTCGAGGTCGTCACCGGCGGCACCGACGTGAGAGGCGAGCAGCGCCGCCTGCGCGCGCGCCCCGCCATCCTGGTCGGCACTCCGGGGCGCCTGCTCGATCACATCCGCAGTCGCGCGCTGAACGTGAGCGGCGTGCGCGAGGTGGTGCTCGATGAAGCGGACCAGATGCTGGAGCTGGGCTTCCGCGACGAGCTCGATGCGATCGTCGCCGCGCTGCCCGAGGAGCGCCGCAGCCACCTGGTCTCGGCCACCTTCCCGCCCGCGGTGCGCGAGCTCGCGGAGAGCTTTCAGAAGGACGCGCTGCGGCTGGAGGGCACGGCCCTCGGCCAGGCCAACGCCGACATCGAGCACATCGCTTACCTGATCCGCCCGCGCCAGCAGTACGACGCGATCGTCAACTTGCTGCTCGAGAACTGGGGCGAGCGCTGTCTGATCTTCGTGCGCACTCGCGCGGACACCGCCGAGCTGTGTGAAGCCCTGGCGGGCGACGGCTTCGGTGCCCTGCCCTTCAGCGGCGAGCTCGCTCAGGCCCAGCGCACGCGCACGCTGGACGCGTTCAAGAACGGCATCATTCGCGTGCTCGTCGCGACCGACGTGGCCGCGCGCGGGATCGACGTACCGGACATCGCCACGGTGATCCACGCCGACCTGGCCAAGGCCAGCGACGTGTACACGCACCGCAGCGGCCGCACCGGCCGTGCCGGCAAGACCGGCCGGAGCTTGAGCATCGTGCCCGTGAACGCGCAGGCGCGCATGCATCGCCTGCTGCGCGATGCGGGCGTGAACGCGCGCTGGGAGCCGGTGCCGAGCCCGAAGAAGATCCGGCAGGGTGTGACCAAGGCTACGCGCCGCATCTTCTACGAGAAGCTGGCCAGCGCGGAGTTCAGCGAGGCGGAGCTCAGCTACGCCAAGAACCTGCTGGAGAAGCAGTCGCCCGAGCGCGTGGTCTCCTTGCTGCTGCGCATGGCCGAGCCGCCGCTGCCGCGCGAGCCCGCCGACGTGCCGCCCACCGAGCCCCGCGCCTGGGCGCCGGCGCCTGGCGCGCGCCCGAGCAACCCGGCGCCCCGTCCTCGCAACGGCAACTCGACCGGCTACACGCGCTTTTCGATCAGCTGGGGCTCGCGCCACGGCGCCAACGCGGCGCGCTGCATGTCGCACGTGTGCCGCCGCGGCGGCATCACGCGCCACGCCGTGGGCGCGATCGACATCGGCCTGGAGACGAGCAGCGTGGAGGTCAGCGACGAGTTTGCCGCCGAGTTCGAGCGCCGCTGTCGCAAGCCCGACCCGCGCGACAAGCACGTGCGCATCACGCTGGAAGGCGCGGCCTCACCACGCCACGCGGCGCCCCCACCGGAGCGTCACGATGCACGGGGCTTCAACCCGCACGGCGCGCGCTCCGCGCCTCCGCCGGGGCCGCGCGTGAAGCGCGCTGCGCGTGGCTCCGCGATGTCCCACGGCGGGCAGCGCCGCGGCTCCAGCTCCCGGGGCTCCAACTCCCGGGGCCCTGCGCTCGCCAGCGACTGAACCTCGCGCGGGCAACGCGCCGCGGGAGGCAGCACGCTGCCTCGAGGCACAAAAACGCCCTGTTTCACGGCGGTTTCGCGACACATCACCCCTGCCGCTTCGCGGATTCCCCCGCAGGGTGCGCCTGCGACGCGCGCGCCTCGCCCCGATGTGAACCACGCAATTTGCCGTGAAAATTGGGGTTTTCGTCGCGCGGTCCAGATCGGAGCGCGGCCGCCAAAGGGTAACGGTGCTTAACCTTCAGGCTGAAAAGCTGCTCGCCGTTCCCGTCGAGCGAACGCCCTTCACGCTCTGAAAACGGAACATTAGCCCCCCATGGTCAATTCCTCCTCCGCCTGGAGCGACACGCAGAAGGCAGCCCTGGTCCAACAGATCGTCTCCGGGGGACTGAGCCTGGAGCGCGCCTGTGAGGAGTACGGGGTGTCGGTCGAGGAGATCAAAGACTGGGTGGGCGTCTTCCGGCGCTCGATGCGCGCCGCGCTCGACCGCCAGCTGCGCAGCACGCTCTCGTTGCAAGGGCTGGAGGTCGAAGAGCTCGCGCGCCCGGAGTTCTCGGGCGAGCTCGGCGCCCTCGACGTCGCGGATCTGGTGCAGACCATCCAGCTCGGGCGCAAAGACGCCCGCATCACCATCTCCCACGCTGGCGGCCACGGCTACATCTGGTGCAGCGCGGGCGAGATCGTGGACGCGGAGTTCGGCCAGCTCACGGCCGAGGCCGCGCTGTTCCGTCTGCTCAGCTTGGAGCAAGGCAGCGTGGTCGCTGATTTCGGCGCGTTCGATCGCGCCCGGCGCATCTCGACCCCCACGCCGCAGCTGCTGCTGGAGGCGGCGACGCAGCGCGACCGCCGCGTGCGAGCGCTGCAGCGCGTGGGGGATCCGGCGCGCGTGTACGCGGTCGCCTCGAACGTGGCCGCGCGCCACGCCCGTGATCTCGGCCCCGAAGAGCTGCTCGTGCTCAGCCTGTTCGATGGCGCGCGTTCGTTGCAACAGGTGGTGACCGCGACCGAGCTGCCCGAGCACGAGGTGCTGGAGATCGCGGCGCAGTTCCTGGACGCGCGCATGCTGTTCCCGGCTGCCGCCGCGCCCGTCCCGGACTCGCGAGCTCCAAGCTCCGTGGGCACGGGCTCGATGGCGATGAGCTACCGCCCCTCTGGTGGCAGCCCGAAGCCCAAGCGCGCGCGCCCGCCGTTGTGGGTGCTCGCGAGCGGAGCCGTGGTGTGCTCCAGCCTGGGCGCGGTAACCGCGATCGCCTACGCGGACGCGCTGCAGCGCAAGCTCGGCGATGAAAGCGCGGCTCGAGAGCTCTCCCTCAGCGCGGGCTCGAGCGCATCCGTCTCCAGCCTGGCGGGCTCCAGCACGGGCCTCTCCAATACGGGCCTGTCCAACGCCGCTCTCTCCAACGCCGCCTCCGCCCGCGCGCTCTGCCCGGCGGGCATGGCGCTGATCCGCGGCGGGCGCTTCTTCATGGGCTCCGACTCCACGCATCCCGCGCTGCAGTACGCGCGCCCCGCGCACCTCGTGGACGTGGACAGCTTCTGCATCGGCACGCGCGAGGTCACCGTGCAGGAGTACGCGCAGTGTGTCGCGAGCGGAGCCTGCGAGGCTGCCCACCAGGAGAGCGATCTGGGCGAGGGCGAGCACACCGTCAGCAGCGCATCACGACTGCACCACGACGAGCAGTGCAATGCGGGCAAGCCCGGACGCGAAAACGACCCGATCAACTGCGTGTCTCATCGCCAGGCGGCCAGCTACTGCGCGTTCCGGCAGGGCCGGCTCGCCAGCGAAGCCGAGTGGGAGTTCGCGGCGCGCGGAGCCGATAACCGCGCGTATCCCTGGGGCAACAGCCCGCCCACGGCCGATCACCTCAACGCCTGCGGCAAGGAGTGCGCGCACTGGCACGCGGAGGTGGGCCTGAGCGCGGAGCTGCACGGGCTGATGTACGAGGAGGACGACGGATACGCCGGCACGGCACCCGTCGGCTCGTACCCGCTCGGCGCCACCAGCGATGGCGTCATGGACCTGATCGGCAACGTCTTCGAGTGGACCGCGGACGGCCTGTACGCTTACGATCATCAGCCGCGCGCCAATCCGCGCGGCCCCGCCGACAGCGGCTCGTTCGTGATCCGGGGCGGCAACTTCAACAGCGGCACGCCGGAGTTCAGCAACCCGTCGCTGCGCTTCCCGATGGCAGCCGACTCGTACTCCCACGGCGTCGGCCTGCGCTGCGCCGCCGACCCGGAGCGCAGCGCCGGCGGCCTGGGACGCTAGTTGGTCAAGGGCGCGGCCGCTGCCGTGGCCGGGACCAGCGCCGGCTGTGGCTCGAGCGCGGCCTCTTGCTCCTTGGTCATCTGCTCGATGCGGGCCATGACCTTGGCCCAGCGCCGGGCGCGAGAGGTGCTGGCCTTGGTCGGAGCGCAGCTCATTCCGTGCTGGTACGCCGCCTCCATGCGCGCCAGCGCCCACAGGTTCGGCTTGTCCTTCATCTTGCAGCGCCGGCCCTGCATGGCCAGCACCTTCATCGTCGCGCGCGCGCAGCGGCGCGTGGCCTCCAGATCCGTTCCAGTCAGGTCTTTCCACACGGACTTCGGCACCCAGCCGGTCTTGTGCAGCTGGCCCAGACAGCGCGCCTTGCCGGCGTCCTCGCCAAAACGGCTCTGACCGGAGCCGTTGTGCACCTCGAGCGCGAAGCGCGACTCCGAATACCAGGTCACGAAGGTGGCTGCGGCCAGACTCGTCGAGTCCCACTGCCAGTCTTCGTTGGCCTCCGCTTCGATGGCGATCGCGGTCGCGATCGTCTGCAGGCGCTCCCGGTACTCCAGCTCCGTTTCGGGAGCCTTGCCGCGGCCGTACCAGGGCGTGGGCAGACTGAGCGCGATGGCGAGGAGGATCTCAGCGAGGTTCATACGTTCTCCAAAAGTTCTGGAAAGCGATCGGTCCTGAGCCGGCGCTCTCGGGCGTGGCGAGCAATCCCCGGTGGGGCGTGGCCCACCCGCCACACACAGCGCCGCATCAGAGCCTGTATCAAGTTGGGTCCGCGGCGGGAACCCACCTCGGACAAGGCCTATTTTTCTGCGGATTTTCGCGGTTTAGCTGCTTGTTGCGGCTCCCTTTCCCCGGCCTCCGCCGGCTGCCTGCGGGTATGGACGGCCCATCGAACCTCTCCGGAACGGCGGATCGAGGCGCAAATGCAATCATTCGCAGCTCGATGAAAAGATTCAGTGTGGCGAGGTGGGCCTCGGACACTGCCGCGGCTCCCTCCGGGCGCCTGCCGACGCGCGCTGCGGGCGTGTCGGCACAGGGAAGCCCGCAAGGGGACGCGGTCGTAACGCCGTGCGCTGCTTCGGTACGGCTTTCTAGCGCCGGCGCTCCAGCCCGCGCGTTTTCCGCCGCTCAGTATCATGTTGAAGCCCCGAGCTTGGGTCACGATCATGATCGGTCACGACGTTGATGGTTTCGCGCGCTGCTCCGCGCTGGCGCCGCGTGCTGTACTCGAACGGGGCTTTTTGGGGACTTTTGGGGGGAGACTGAATGAGACAGCCTCCGGGCGGAGGCGCTGACGTGTCGAACGCGCCGCATCGCCCTGATGGGACCGAGCTCGAGCTGTACCGCGCCGTGATGCACCGCCGCCTGGCGGGGCTGCGGCACACCGCGCCGGCACTCTCCGTGCCCACTGGCACGGGCCCCGACAGCCTGACGCCCGACACGGACCTCGATGCCAGCGAGCCGGCGCGTGACCCGCTGGTCTGGGAAGCGGGCACCGTGCCCGGCAACATCCTGCTGGTCGAGGACGAACAAGCGCTCGCGCGCGCCTACTCGCGCACGCTCAAGCTGCATGGGCTCGAGCCCACCTGGGTGAGCGATGCGACCTCCGCGCTCGGCGAGCTGCGGGTGCGCAACTACGACGTGATCGTCAGCGACATCATGCTGCCCGACCACAGCGGACTCGATCTGCTGCGCCACGTGCGCAACTGCGATCCCGATCTGCCGATGGTGCTGGTCACCGGCATGCCCAACCTGGATAGCGCGATCGACGCGGTCGCTCTGGGCGCGTTTCGCTACCTGGTCAAGCCGATCTCGAACGATCGCCTGATCGGCTGCATCGCGCAGGCACAGCGCACGCGCCAGGTGGCACGCTTGCGCGAGGAAGCGCTGACCAAGACTCACACCTTCGGCGCCGCGGGCGACGCGGAGCTGTCGCGCGCCTTTGAACGCGCGCTGGAGCCGCTCTGGATCGCCTACCAGCCGATCATTCGCTGGCCGGGGCGTGCCATCTACGGCTATCAGGCGCTGGTGCGCTCGGACGAGCCGTCGCTCGCGCTCCCTTCGGCCCTGCTCAGCGCCGCCGAGCGCCTCGGTCGCAGCCAGGAGCTGAGCCGCGCGGTGCGGCGCAGCGTCGCCAAGACCGCGCGCGGTTTGCCCGTTGGCACGCGTGTGCTGGTCAACTCGAGCGCCAACGACCTGCTCGATCCGGATCTGTATTCCGCGAGCACGCCGCTCGGCGCCGTCGCCGGGCGCGTGACCCTCGATCTGCCGGGCAGCGCCGCGGCCATGCATCTCGAGGAGCTGGGCGCTCGCGTGCGCCAGCTCAAGGGGCTCGGCTACCGCATCGCGGTCAGCGTCAGCTCCAGCGCCATCTGGGATCTATCTCGCTACGAGGTGCTCGAGCCGGACATCGTCAAGGTCGATGTCTCACGGGGCGATGGCGTCATCCAGTCTGCCACCCAGCGGCAGGCGCTGGAGCATGCCGCGCAATGGTGCGAAGAACGCAGCCGAGACCTGGTGATCGAAGGCGTGGAGCGCGACGAAGAGCGCAACCGCCTGCACGCCATCGGCTGCAGCCTGTTCCAGGACTGCCTGTTCACCCACCCGGGCCGCAAGCTGAGCCGGTCCTGAGCTTTTCAGGCCAAATTCGCGCCCAGGCGCAGGGTTGCAAGGCCCGAGGCGCCTCGGCGCGAGGGCGCCGGGAATAAGCGCGCCCGGCAGCGGGTACAGAGGCGGCAAATGGGGCAGAGCCGCCCACCCGCCCAGGAGCTCCCACCAGCAGGCCGCGATGGATCAGCCCATCGCGGCAACGCGGGTCCGCGCCGCGAGCGCGCGTTCCAGCCGCCGTCCGCGCGCAGGGAGCCCGGGCCCGTCATCTCATGGATTGCGCCACTCAGCTCCGTAGACTACGGTGGCGCTACCGCGCTAAATCAACAACCGATAGGAAGATCCTGATCATGGTGCTGATGAAAACACGCTGGCAGGCGCGCACTGCGCCCCGAGCCATCCCCCTGATCGCTGTGGCCGCCATCGCGCTGGCATCGAACAGCTTTGCAGCGGCCGGCGACAGCAAAGCAACGAGCGCTGCCGGCAAAGCCCGCGCGCCGGTTGCTTCGAGCTCGAGTGGTAGCGCCGGGGCGAGCAGCAGCTCGAGCGACTCGGACCAGGCGGACAGGATGGCCAAGCGCAAGGAGCGCCTGGAGCAAGGCGCGCAGCGCCTGCGCGAGCGCGCGGCGGAGCTGCGCAAGCGCATCGCCAATGGGGAGACGGTGGAGGCGCCGGCGCCCAACAGCAAGCGCCCGCCGCGCAGCCTCGAAGAGCAGGCGACCCGCTTCGAGGAGCAGGCCAAGCGCATGGAAGAGCGCGCGAAGAACCTCGAGTCCAACTCGGGCAGTGAGCGCTCTCCCGAATTCGCTCGCCAGCGCCGGCACCAGCTGCGCAAGTCGCACATCAACCGGCGCTGGGGCGGCGCGACGCTGCGTGACGCCGAGGCGCAAGAGGAGCTCAAGGTGCACGCCGAGCGTGTCGCCAAGCTCAAGCGCATCCGCAGCCTGGCCATGGACAAGTCGAAGGATGATCCGCTGGCCAAGCGCGCCAAGGAGCTGCTCGCCAAGGAAGAAGAGCGGCACGAGACGCACATGAAAGCCATTCAGGCTCGCGTGGCGCCGGCGATCGCGGCTGCCTCCGCGCCGGGAGCCACCACCCCTGCCAGCACGGCCCCTGCGGCCGCCCCTGCCCCCGCCGAGGAATCCAAATGACTTCGCTCCCGAAAGATTGGGTCGCCGTGCTTGCGCGCAGCTCCTCGCGCGGCATCCGCGCATCGCTCGCCGGCCTCGGACTCTCCGTCGCGCTCGGCGCCTCCGGTTGCCACAAGGACAAGCCCGCGGAGCAAACCAAGACGACCGAGGCCAAGCCCGCGCCCGTTGCCAAGGCCGAGAGTCGCAAGAGCTCCCGCAGCCAGCCGGACGAGGGCGTCGAGGTCCCCACCGAAGAGGACTTCGAGGACCAGATCGAGAAGCAGATCACGGCCAACAGCAACCTGCAAAAGGAACTCGACCAGATCGAAAAGCAGATCTCGGGCGGCTGACGACTCAGGCTCGAGACCGCGCTGCATCGCCGGGCTCCCCCGGGGGCCCGGCTCCGCGCGGCGCGCGCAGCGAATGCACGGCATCCGGACACAATGAGGTTGGGCCGGACCTCAGCCTCCCTTCAGGGTTTCCCAGGAAACCCTTCGCGCGCGGCGGAGGGGGGTCCGCCCCGTCAGAAACAATTTCCCCCGGAAACCGCAACTTGGATTTGGAAAGAGGGGTGGGAGCGAACTTACCGGGGGGGCGGCGGCAGCTGGTGACCTTCGCCGACGCGTGCGGCGCGGATGGTGGCCAGCGCGGCTGACGCGGGCGCAGCGACGTTCGCTGCCGCGCTCGGGGCCGCGCGTGGACAGTGGCGCCCCGCATTCGCCAGCAGCCGCGAGGGCTGCTTCAGCTGGGGCTGGGCGCCGCTTCTTGCTCCGGCGGCGGAGCAGCCGTGACAATGCCGAGCGGGTCGGGATCACCGAGGCCCTGGCTCAGCATCCAGGCGCGGAGGTCCGTGAGGGCGCGCGCCGCGAGGGCTTCATATTTGGCGCGCTTTTGCAGGCGGCGGCCCTCCCACGGCGGCAGGTGCGAGAAGGTGATGTTGGACGGCTGGTAGTCGGCCGGGTTGCGCGACATCTGGGTGAGCAGGCCGCCGTGCGCGGTGCTCCGCGGCGGCGGGCTGCAGGGGCGCCCGGCCATTGCTGCCGAGATGAACCATGCCGCGAGCCAGCCGCTGGCCGCGCCTTCGACGTAGCCTTCGCTGCCCGTGATCTGTCCCGCAAAGTAGATGCCGGGGCTGTCGTGCAGCTGCATCGTGGGGTCGAGCAGCGTGGGCGCGTTGATGAAGGTGTTGCGGTGGATCGCGCCGTAGCGCGCGAACTCGGCTTGCTCCAGGCCAGGGAGCATGCGGAAGATGCGCTGCTGCTCCCCCCAGGTCAGGCGCGTCTGAAAGCCGACCATGTTGTAGGCGGTGTGCGCGGCATCTTCGCTGCGCAGCTGCACCACCGCGTGCGGCCAGCGGCCGGTGCGCGGATCGGTGAGCCCCACGGGTTTCATCGGGCCGAACGCCAGCGTGCGGCGGCCGCGCTCGGCCATGACTTCGATCGGCAGGCAGCCCTCGAAGTAGCGCACGTCTTCGAAGCTCTTGGGCTCGACCTTCTGCGCGGCGAGCAGCGCATCCACGAAGGCGTCGTAGCCTGCACGATCCAGCGGGCAATTGACGTACGCCCGCTGATCGTCCTCGCTTTCGCCCTTGTCCCAGCGCGAGGCCATGAACACCTTCGACCAGTCGATCGAGTCGGCGGTGATGATGGGCGCGATCGCGTCATAGTATGCCAGCTGATCGCTGCCCACGGTGCGTGCGATATCCGCGGCGAGCGCATCGCCCGTGAGCGGCCCCGTGGCGATCAGCAGGGGCCGCTCCTCCGGCAGCTTCTCCACCGTGCCGGTCACGACCTCGATCGCGCCGGATTCGCGCAGCCAGCGCGTCATCGTCTCGGAGAAGGCGTCGCGATCGACGGCCAGCGCGCCGCCGGCGGGCACGCGCGTGGCGTCCGCAGCGCGCATCACGAACGAGCCCAGCCAGCGCATCTCCTGCTTGAGCAGCCCGACAGCGTTGCTGAGCGCCGCGCCCCGAAACGAGTTCGAGCAGACCAGCTCGCAGAACGCATCGCTGGTCTGCGCCGGCGTCCGGCGCTCGGGCTTCTGCTCCAGCAGCCGCACGCGAATGCCGCGCGCCGCGAGCTGCAGCGCCGCCTCTGAACCCGCCAGGCCCGCTCCGATGATGGTGACTCGATCCGACACGTCGTTGTTCCGCCTGCCCCGGCTGCTAGCACCGCCCGCGGCAAAGACAAGCTTTGCCGAACGAGAGCGGGCGTATGCCAGCCGGGGCGAACGATGGGATCGCTCAGGAGGGCATCATCGCGCGCACGCTGGCGCGCTCCAGCATGCGCCCCATCCATGAGCTCAGCTTCGGAGCGCTGTCGAGCATGGCCTTGCCCTCGGGCGTGGCGCGCAGGTAGACGAGCACCGGCAGCGTGTGCAAGTCCGCGAGACAGACGCTCGCGCCGCCGAAGAACGTCTGACCACCGAGCAGTCGCTCCAGCTCCTTGACGAACAGAGCCGCCGGCTCCTTCGCGGCCTCGACCTTGGCCATGTCGGTCTCCCCGCCCATCGACGGCACCAGCACGCGCGGGATGAACAGGTTGGTCACCGAGGGACCGTAGCCGTAGCTGTCGACGATGCTCATCACCTGGTTGGCGAGCGCGCGGGCAGCAGGGGTGCTCGGCATCAGCGCCGGGCCCGGGAACACCTCGTCGATGTAGCGCAGGATCGCCGACGTCTCGTAGAAGCTGTTGCCGTCGTGCTCGAAGGCGGGAACCTTGCCGAACGGCTGCAGCGAAGCGTACGGCGCCTTCTTGTGCGCGCCACCCAGCAGGTCGACCTCGACCAGCTTGTGCTCCACGCCCTTCTCGTGAAGAGCGAGGCGAACCGAACGAACGTAGGTGCTGAAAGACGGACCGTGAACGACGGGCTGACCCATGAAGCCTCCTGGCTATTGAGAGATTGGCGGGCGAGTGTCGTCAGAGGCGCGGCGATTTCCTAGCGTCTTTTTCAGCGGCAACGGCGGGCTGCTCGACCATGCGGCCGAGGCAGTGATCGCTCACGCCGCCCCGAGCGGACACTGGCTCAGACGCCGTCCGCGGCCGATGGCGCAGATCCGCTGCACTACGCGCGGGCTCGGATGCTCCGAGTAGCCGTGCTCGTACGCGACGATCTCCATGCGAGGCGCCACCCGCGCCAGGAGCTCGCCCGGCTGGAGCAGGAATTCCGGCCGCCGTGGCCGACCGTAACGCTCGTTGCCCTCTGCGAACGTCTCGTAGATCAGCACGCCGTCGTGACGGACCGCATTCACGATGTCATCGAAAATATTTCGCCACAGGTAATTCGTCACCACCACAGCGTCGAAGGCGCGGTCCCCCAGCGGCCAGCCCGCGGCGTCTTCCTCGAGATCGGCTTCCTGTTTCACCAGGGCCGGGTGCTCGAGCCAGCTGAGCTGCGTCAGGTCGCGATCGATCGCCACCACGGTGTACTCGCCGTCGAGAAACCACTGGCAGTGCCGCCCCTGCCCTGCCGCCACGTCCAGCACGGCGCCGCGCGGGCGGATCAGGCGCGTGAAGCGGATCACCCAGCCCGAGGGCTCGAGCGATTGTGGCTCCGGAGCCTCCGCGCCGTCCGGAGGGTAGTCGCTCATGCTTCGGACCACAGCCAGGCAGCCCCACGCACGCCGCTCGAGTCACCGTGCTTGGCGCGCAGCAAGCGCGTCGTGACCACGTCCGAGAACACATGCCGCTGCCACAGTGCCGGCACCTGCTCGTACAGCCGCGCGATGTTCGATACGCCGCCGCCCAGCACGATCGCGTGCGGGTTGAGCACGTTGATGATCGAGGCGAGCCCTCGCGCCAGCCGGCTCGCGTACTGATCCAGGGTTTTCACGGCCTCCTCGTCCCCCGCCTCCGCGGCACGCGCGATGCGCCCGGCATCCCAGTCCTGCCCGGTGCGCTCGCGATGTGCGCGCCCCAGCGCCGGCCCCGACAGAAACGTCTCGATGCAACCCGACAAACCACACCAGCACGCCGGCCCCGGCACCTCGTCGCTGCCGGGCCAGGGCAATGAGTTGTGGCCCCACTCTCCGGCGATCGCGTCCGGACCGACCACGATCTCGCCGCCCACGACCACGCCCCCGCCCGTGCCCGTGCCCAGGATCACTCCGAACACGACCGGACGTTGCACGCCGAGCGCGGCCGGCGAAGCTGCGCCGTCCGTGGCCTCCGAGAGCGCGAAACAATTGGCGTCATTGGCGACCCGCACCGGCCGCCCCAGCCGCGCCTCTAGATCCTTGTCCAGCGGATGCCCGATCAGCAGCGTGGTGTTGGCGTTCTTGACGAGCCCCGTCGCTGGAGACGTGATGCCCGGAATGCCGATCCCGATCGTGCCGCGCGCTCCGCACTCGCGCTCCACATCCTCGATCAGCTGCACGATCGCCGAGAGAATCTCCTCGTAGCTGCCGCGCGGCGTGGCCACGCGCTTGCGATAGTGCTCGCGCCCCGCCGCGTCGATCACCAGAGCCTCGGTCTTCGTTCCGCCCAGGTCGATGCCAATCTTCAGCATGATGGATTCACTCGAGCCAGCTGAGCGCCAGCGAGGGCGCAGGGTCACGCGGCAGCCCGGCCACGGCGGGTCCGCTCTTCTTGGTGGCAGAGATGAACGGCGTGCTGGGCCCGGTCACGCCGCTGTGCTCGGCCAGCTCGCAAGCGCGCGCAGCTTGCTGGAATTGACCTGCGTAGTCGCGCACCAGCTGTGCGGTCTCATCGTCGGGCCGATTGTAGACGGAGAAGTGATCGTAGTCCTGGTAGTAGCCGGTCTCCTTGTTGTTCGGGTCCACGCCCACCAGCAGCCAGAACATGGCCGCGTTGGCCCCGCCCTTCAACAACAGATTGTTCCAGTTCGTGTAGGCGATCCGGCGCCGTTCCTGCCCGCTCACGACCTTGCCCGTCTTGTCGTCGCGCTTCACCAGCACGCCGTACTCCTCGAGCACGGTCGGCTTGCCCGCCTTCTGGGCCGCGGCGATGTGATCGTTGATCCACTGGTTGGCCCAGGGCAGCCCTGTGCCCCAGCTGTCCGGATACAGATGGAAGGTGCCGAAGTCGATGCTGTCGATGGCCAGGTACGCCTCGTGATCGACGCCGTCGGCGCCGTTGTACTGCTCGCCAGCGCCGTTCGATCGGTTGAAGAAGCCCTCGTCACCGACCGCGACCATGTGGTTTGGATCGAGCGACTTGATGTGCGCCGACATCTCCTTCACCCAGCTGGTGATGGTGTCCGCCTGGCAATCCTGCGCCTGATCGAATTTGCCGAAGTTGCGGCAGCGCGGCTCATTGGCGAGCTCCCAGGCAAAGATCGTGGGGTCCTCCTTGTACGGGACCTTGGTCACGCTGTTGGTGCGCTCGATCAGGTGCTGCGCGTAGTTTTTGTACGCCGACCTGGCCTTCTCGTCCGTGTAGAACTCGTGGTGGTACTTCAGATCGAACCACTTCAGGTACTGATCCATGCCGCCGAACTCCTTCCAGTTGTTCGTCAGCACCAGGATCATCTTGATGTCGTTCTCGGCGGCCTTGGCCAGGACGTAGTCCAGCCGGCGCAGCCCGTCGTCTTGCTCGGCGCCCTCGTTGTAAGCGGGCGCCTTGGTCTTGGTGTCGAAGTACTGGAAGTACACGCCCTGCTTCGTGCCAGGCGGCTCCCACTCGTTGCGCTCCGTGCTCGGCACGCTGTCATCCAGCGAACCCCGGTCCTCGAAGGCCCAGGTGCGCAGCACCCGGAGCCCCAGGGCTTTGGCCTGAGCAAACACGTCGTCGACCATCACCTTGTCCTTGTAGGTGAGGTAGTAGTTGTTCGAGCCGGCGAAGCAGAACGGCTTGCCCTGATACAGAAACACGCCGCTGGGCGTGTTCGTCGGCTGCACCGTCAGCAGCTCGGCGGCGCCCCGATCCGCTGCCGGCGCGGCGGGGCTCTGTGGGCCGCTGCCCTGGCTCTTGCGCAGACAGCCCGCCAGCGCGAGCGCTCCGAGCAGCAACGGCCCGCCGCGACCCATACAGGATTTCATTCTCACCAAAGCCCTTGCGGTTGCACGGACCATGGATAGTCGACCTGCGCCGCCGCGACAACGGCTCGCGGCGCCGGGAGGGCACGTTCAGGGGAAGGTGCCCGGCTGCGTCAAGCCCAGCGTTTCATCCAGCCCCAGCATCAGGTTCATGTTCTGGATGGCTTGGCCCGCCCCACCCTTGACCAGATTGTCGAGCGCGCTGACGCACGTCACGGGGCGGCGCCGCCCGCCGTCCGTGCTGCGCGGCTCGCCCAGCGAGAAGCCGACTTCAGCGTAGTTCGAGCCCGCCACCGCCACCACCTCGGGCAGCCGCCCCTGAGGCAAGATGACAAAGCGTTCGTCCGCGTAGCTCTCGCTGAAAGCCCGGCGCAGGCGCGCCGCATCGACGTCCGCGGGCACGCTGGCGATGCTGGTCGCCAAAATGCCGCGCGTGAGCGGAGCCGCCACCGGCACGAACTCGATCTCCAGGTCGCGCGCGCCGGCGCGCACCAGCGCCTCGGCGATCTCCGGCGCGTGATTGTGTTGCAACGGCTTGTAGGCTCGCAAATTGCCGGCGCGCACCGGATGGTGCGTGGTGAGTGTCGGCGTCGCCCCAGCTCCGCTGGAGCCCGTGATGCCCACGCACTGCACGGGCCCGCTGAGCCAGCCGTTGCGCGCCAGCGGCAACAGCCCGAGCTCGATCGTGGTGGCGAAGCAACCGGGCGACGCCACGAAGCGCGCCCCGCGCAGCGCGCTGCGCGAGAGCTCCGGCAAGCCGTATAGGAACTCCTTCAACAGCTCCGGCATGGGGTGCTTCTCGCCGTAAAACTTCTCGTACGCGAGCGGATCGTCGACGCGGAACGCGCCCGACATGTCGATCATGCGCACGCCGGACGAGAGCGCGCCGGTCACGATCCGGTGGCTCACCTGGTGTGGCAGAGCGAGCAGCAAGATGTCGACCTGCGGGGGCCTGGCATCGGCGGGCACCGCCTCGAAGCGCAGCTGCGTCTTGCCCTCCAGATTGAACAGCGCGGAGCCCAGCGGCTCGCCCACGTGATCCGCGGAGAAGACGTGCGCGAGCTCCACCTCCGGATGCCCCAGCAGGCGCCGCACCGCCTCCGACCCCAGATACCCCGATCCGCCGTACACGGCGGCGCGAAAACGCTTCATTCTTCGAGCGTAGCGCCCGGGCGCGCCGGTCGCCACGGCGGGCGCTCCTGATGGGCTCGGTAGCGTGCGACACCGAGCCCTTCAGGACTGCCCGCTCAGCGCCAACCTCGCTTCGGCACCGCGGGGTCAAGCCCCGACGAGTGCCTGCGGCTCAGCGCCCCGCGACCAGGTCGGGCTCGTTGCGCTTGTGCCAGCCGAGCTCGACGCCGACGGCGAGATGGTCGGAGAGCGGCGCCCCCTCGGGATCGACAAAGCGCCGGTCAGTCCACCAGCCCAGCACGTCCAGCTGCACCTCCGGCGAGCCGCGCAACATGACGCGATCGAGCCGCTCCTCTGCGCAACCGAACGCGCGGCAGCTGTCGGACAGGCCCGTGACGGTGAGAAAGCGCTCGAGCGTCTCGCCGTCGCGCGGGATGGACATCTTCAAGTTCGTGTCGCCGGCGACCACGACGGCGCGGTTGTGCGAACGCGTGCGGATGTACTGCGCGAGCTGTTCGAAATTGCCGCGCCGCACTTCGACGTCGGGGGTGGAGCGGCCCGCTTCCGCGTGCAGGTTGTAGACGTCGACCGTCACTCCGGGCGCCAGGGTCAGCTCGGCGAAGGAGAAGCCTTTGTCCGCCAGACAGTCGCTGGCGGCTCCGAGGTAGCCGTGGCACTGCGTCCAGCGCACGCGATGCACCCAGCCCAGGGCGAAGCGCGAAAACCAGTTCAGGCCATCGGGCATCAAGGCCAGGCTCGAGCGCATGGGCTCCGAGCGCCACTCGTGCTGTGCCCGCGACGAGAGCAGCGTGTGATACGAGAAGTCCTCCTGCACCAGAGCCAGGTCGTAGTGATTCAGGAGCGGGCTGATCAGCCCTTCGTTGACCTCGGGATCCGAGCCGGACACCAGCTCGGGCAGGCCCGCGACGTTGTAGGTGAGCAGGGAGAAACGCCCCGAGTCTGGCGGCGGCTGGACTCGGTCGGCGGCGCTGCCCTGGGCCAGGGTTTGCCCCGGGGAACGGGTGCTGGGGTTTTGCTCCGTGATTCGCAGCGGCCGTGACCAGCTCGCGGCGGCGCTGCGCGCAGCGAAGCCTCCGCTCGTCACGTCATCGAGGCGAGAACCGCCTCCACCTGCCAGGAGCAAAGCGCCCGCCATCGCGAGAACGCTACTGCTGTGCTCCATACGCTCGACTTACATTCAATGTAGCGCACGGCTCGGGTGTGCGCCGGTGGATTGTCTACAAACCATGAACGCGACAAAGCGTCGCGCCTTGAGCCGCCTTTGCTCCAGCCCGGGCTATCGGTTCGCGATCCGCTGCGGACAACGGCCGCTGTCGCCGTTTCACGCGCTGATTCGCGGGGCCGCAGCGCTCCAGCTCGTCACTCGCCGGTGACGTTGCTGCGCGCGACAGGGCAGGCGCGGACGAGCGGGCCAGCGCACGCGCTTTCGGTCTGACCAGGACCGTGTACAGAACTTTCGACCTTATCTGCATGCAACGGTGATCACCGGCGCCGTCGCTTGCGCGATCGTCAGCGGGTTGTCGTCCTGCTGGCGGCTGCGCTACACTCGAGCGCCCGCGCACCTCTCCCTACTTTCATGCGCTATTTTGTTACACTGAACGGCCGAGAATTCCCCCTGCGACTCGAGCGCAACGCCCCCGCTGCGCGCCTGCTGGCCGCGGCCGAGCCTGCTGGCACGGCCGAGCGGGAGCTCGGCGTGGAGCTGCTGCGCCCGGCGCGGCACGGCCGGCCCGCTCTGGTGCGGGTGGATGGCAAGCTGCTGCGCGTGCTGCGCGATGGAGCAGGCGCGGCGGCGGGCAACACGGCGGGGGCCAACACGGCGGCGCGCCCCGGCTCCGGTCGCGTGCGCGTCAATGGTCACGCGCTGCGCGTCGAGCTCGAGACGGAGCTCGCTCGCCGGGTAAGACCCGCCGCCAGCGCTGCCCGCGCCAGCGGCATGCGCGTGAGCGCGCCGATGCCGGGGCGGGTCGTGAAGGTCAACGTGCGTCCGGGCGACAGCGTCGCCGCGGGTGCGGCGCTGCTCAGCGTCGAGGCCATGAAGATGGAGAATGAGCTGCAAGCGCCGGGCGCCGGGCGCGTCGTGAGCGTCAGCGTGCAGGTGGGCGCTACGGTGGAGTCCGACCAGGAGCTGGTCGTCATCGCGCCCGAACCGTGAGCACGCGCTGGCTGAGCTGGCTGGTCGCTGGCTGCGCCTTCAGCTGCGGTGTGGCCTGCGGTGATGATGCGCGGCAGGGCGCGGTGCTGCCCCCGCCCTATGCGCCCCCGCCGGTACCGCTCGCCGGCTGCGAGCAGTTCGACTACGGCGGCTGCGACGTGCGCGAGCGGACGTGCGTCGAGAACCTGTCGCGCATCGCCGCTTGCCTGTGGGGTACCGCCTCCGCGGCGCTGCCTGCGCTCTCCTTCGCCAGCGAGCAGCAAGCACACGACATCCTGCTCGACTCGCTCGCGGGAACGGCGCCGCCGCGCCCCGACTACTTCGCACTGGTGCTGGCGCAGCTCGGCCTGAGCGAGCCGAGCGCCTTCGAGCCCGAGGTCACGGCGGCGCGCCTCGCGCAGCGCTGGGCAGCCTTCTACCGGCGGGACGTCGGGGAGGTGGTGGTGATCGAGCACGCGCAGGACCCGGACCCGCTGTCCAGCGACGCGCTGGTGTTGCACGAGCTGATCCACGCGCTGCAAGACCGCGAGCACGGCCTGGAGGACTTCGCCCGGCAGTACCAGAGCGATAGCGACGGCAACCTGCGCGGGCAGAGCGTGGTCGAAGGCGAAGCGCAGTTTCACGAGCAGCGCCTGTATGCGGCGCTGACCGGCGTGGACGCCGCGAGCGTGGACTGGCCCGCGGAGCTCGCGGCACAACGGGAGAGCTCCGAGCAGCAGCTGTTCCAGGAGAGCGACCTGTACTCCGCCTCGCTGCTGCGCGTGCCTTACGCGCACGGCTGCGAACACGCCGCGCGCGTCTGGAGCGAGGGCGGCCCCGGGGCGCTGCGCGGGCTGCTCGAGGCGCCGCCGCGCGACATGCGCGAGATCCTGGCGCGCCTGTGGGGCGGCGCCGAGGCTCAACCCGCGCTCTCGCCGGTCGGGCCCTCGGCGGTGGGCGCGAGCGCGCAGCTGCAGGCCTGGAGCAGGCTCGGCGCCTGGGGGGTCTACTTGTTCTTTCGCCCGCGGCTCGGCAGCCTCGAAGCCGCGCGCGAGCTGGCGCTCGGCTGGCGCGGCGATCGCGTGGAGGCTTACGCGCTGAGCGGCGCCGAGGTCGCGGGCCGCTGGTCGATCGACTTCGCCGACGACGCCGCGGCGACCCGCGCGCTCGCGGCCGCCGGCAGCCAGCCCCGGCTCTGGGCGCGCCGCGAGGGCCGCCGCCTGCGGATCGAGACCTCCAGCGGAGCTGCTCCGCCGGCGGAGCTCACGCCCTGAGCGCGGCCCGCAGCGGGCGCACGTCAGTGGTGGAAGGCGCGGATCTTCGTGTTCACCATCGCGATCCCGTACTCGCGACAGGCTTGCTCGATGTCCGCATCGCGCGTTGACCCACCGGGCTGGGCGATGAACTTCACTCCGTGACGCTGAGCGTGGTCGATGTTGTCGCGGAACGGGATGAAGCCGTCGGAGATCAGGCTCACACCGCTGACGCGGCTCAGGTACTCGCGCTTCTCCTGATCGCTGAGCGGAACCAGATCACCGAGCAGCGCCTCGCGCAGGGCCCGGGTCTCGTATTCGGTGAGATCACCCTCGATGTAGCGCACGCGCCAGTTGATGCGGTCCTGGCGCTTGACCGCCGGTTGAAAGCGCAACCCGAGGACCTTCGGGTGCAGCCGGAGCTGCCACACGTCGGCCTTGCCCCCCGCCAGCTTGGTGCAGTCGACGCGCGACTGTTGACCCGCCCCGATGCCGATCATCTGCCCGCCGCTGGCGAAGCCCACGGAATTGGACTGGGTGTACTTCAAGGTCGTGTAGCCCAGCACCAGATCCCGCCGCGCCTCGGGCGTCAGCTCGCCGCACACGACGTCCTTCAAGTCGGCCTCGCTGAACACGTGCGCGTTGCGGTCCTGCGTGATCTTCATGCCGAAGATCTCGCGCGTCTCGCGCGCGGGCGGCTGAAACGCGGGGTCGCCGCGCAGGACGATGAAGCTGCCGTTCTTCTTCTCCGAGAGCGTCTTCAGCGCGTTGCCCTCGAAGCCGGGCGCGATGATGCCGTCCGAGACCACGCTCTTCAGGTAGTCCGCCGCGGCGTCATCGACAGGGTCCGAGACCGCCACAAAGTCACCGAACGAGCACTTGGGGTCGGCGCCGCGAGCGCGCGCGTAAGCCAGCGCCACCGGGCTCAGCTCGCGGCCCGCGACCTCGTAGGCCTCCGCGAGCTCCGCGGACAGGGGGACGGCCAGCGCCGCCCCGGAGGGCGACACGTGCTTGAAGCTGGCGGCGGCGGGCAGCTTCAATGACTGACGCAGCTCCAGCACGAGCTGCCAGGCATTCAAGGCATCCAGCCAGTTGATCAGCGAGGGCTGGCCATTCAAGAGCTCCACGGGCGGAGCGCCGATCGGGTCGGCCGACGCGAAGAGCTGGTGGGGATTACAACCGTACTTGAGCTGCATGGCTCGGGCTACTTACACGGTCCGCCGCGGTTTGGGTATGCTCGTCTCCCGCTCGGCGGCCCGCACCGTGCTGCGGCGAGCGTCCGGCTTGCTTCCGCCGGCCGAATCCGCCGAAAACGGGCGCCATGGCGGGCACCGAACCCTCTCCCGTGGATGCCGAGGCCGCCGCCCTCGTGCCGCGGCGCTGGTTTGCCGAGCGCGCCGCGAACCTGCAGCTGACCCGCTTCCTATTGTTGAGGGGCATCGGCTTCATCTACCTGGTCGCCTTCACCATCCTGGTGCGGCAGGTGCTCCCCCTGATCGGAGAGCACGGCTTGATGCCTGCCGCCGGCTTCCTGGAGCGTGTCCGGCAGGCGGAGCCCTCGAGCTGGAGCGCGTTCAGCGATTTGCCGAGCCTGTTCTGGCTGGGCTGCTCCGATGCGGCCCTGCTCACGCTGGCCTGGCTGGGCTGGTGGATCTCGCTCGCGCTCACGCTGGGGCTGGCGAACGCGCCGTTGCTGTTCTGCAACTGGGTACTCTACGAGAGCTTCGTCCACGTCGGGCAGACCTTCTACGGCTACGGCTGGGATATCCTGCTGCTGGAGGCCGGCTTTCTCGCCGTGTTCCTCGCGCCCGCCTGGCGCCCGTGGCCGCGCGCGCGCGCAGTGCCGCCCTTGCCCGTGATCTGGCTGTTTCGCTGGCTGCTCTTCCGGCTGATGTTCGGAGCCGGCCTGATCAAGCTGCGCGGCGACGAGTGCTGGCGCGAGCTGACCTGCCTGCTCTACCACTACGAGACGCAGCCCAATCCTCACCCGCTGAGCTGGCTGTTGCACCAGGCTCCGCCCTGGTTCCACAAAGGCGGCGTGCTGGTGAATCACCTGGTGGAGGTCGTCGCTCCCTTCGGCCTGTTCGGTCCGCGCCGAGTCCGGCACTGGGCGGGCGGGGCCACGGTGGCGTTCCAGGTGATGTTGATCCTGAGCGGCAATCTGTCGTTCTTGAACTGGCTCACGCTCGTGCTCGCCCTGGCCTGCTTCGACGATGGCCTGCTCGCGCGCCTGTTGCCGCGCGCGCTCGTGCAGCGCGTCGTCCTGCCCGATCCCCAGCCGCTGCCCCGCGCGCGCCAGTACGTCAGCCTGGCGCTGCTCGCGCTGGTGGCGCTGCTCAGCATCAACCCGGTCGCGAATCTGCTCAGCTCACGCCAGCTGATGAACTCCGGCTTCGATCCGCTGGAGCTCGTCAACACCTACGGAGCGTTCGGCAGCGTCAGCCGCGAGCGACACGAGGTGGTGATGGAAGGCGCGGCCGCCGCCCCGCCCGGCGAGCCCCTGACCTGGCGCGAGTATGAGTTCCCTTGCAAACCCGGCGCTCCACTGCGCCCGCCGTGCTGGATCACCCCGTATCATCTGCGGCTCGACTGGCAGATGTGGTTCGCCGGGCTGAGCCGCGCCGAGCAGGAGCCCTGGATCGTCAACCTCGCTGACAAGCTGCTGCAGGGGGACCGCGCGGTGCTCGGTCTATTCAGCCACAATCCCTTCCCCGACGGGCCGCCTCGATACGTGCGGGCGACGCTCTACCGCTACCGGTTCACTCACTTCGGCGAGCGCGGCTGGTGGCAGCGCGAGCGCGTGGGCCCGTACTTGCCCGTGCTGGCGCTCGACGACCCGCGGCTGCAGGCGTTCCTGCGCGCTCAGGGCTGGCTGTAGGCGCCGCTCGGCGCGGCCCGGGCCTGGCCACGGCCAGCGGATGCGCGTGATCGTAGACCTGCAGCAAGCGCTCGATCGACAGATGCGTGTAGCGCTGGGTCGTCGACAGGCTCTGATGCCCGAGAAACTCCTGGATCACACGCAGGTCGGCGCCGCCTTCCAGCATGTGCGTGGCGCACATGTGCCGCAGCGCGTGGGGATGCAGATCGGAGCGCCCGAGCGCCAACGCCCCCTGGCGCCGGACCACGTTCTGCACCTGGCGCACGCCCAGCCGCCGCCCGTGCCGCCCCAGCAACAAGGCGCGCGGATCCTGGGCGCCCGTCTTGGGATGCCGCAGGCGTGCGCGCTCGGGCAGGTAGGCCGCGAAGGCCTGCCGGCAGTGCTCTCCGAGCGGCACCGTGCGCTCCTTGCGGCCCTTGCCCAGCACCCCGACGCTCTCGCCGTCTGCAAAGGCGTCCAGGTCGAGGCGCACCAGCTCGCTGACGCGCAGCCCGCAGCCGTACAACAGCTCGAGCAGCAGCCGATCGCGCAGCTGCAGCGCCCGCTCGATCTCCGGCGAGACGCGCGCGGCGCCCGGCGTCTCCAGCAGCTCCTCGGCGGCCTCCGCGCGCAGCACCAGCGGCAGCGGCCGCTTCACGCGCGGCGTGGCCAATCCCTGCGCGGGATTGTCGCGGCCCGGCTCGGCGCGCCGGAGATAGCGATAGAAGGAGCGCACCGCCGCGAGCTTGCGCGCGATGCTGCTGCTCGTGTGATCACGAGCCAGCTCGCCCAGCCAGGCGCGCAGCTGGTTCTTGTCCACGTCGCGGGCGCGCAGGCCCCGTCCCATGCGGCCTGCAAGGAACGCCTCGAGCTGACGCAGGTCGCGGCCGTAGGCGAGGCTGGTGTGCTCGGAGACGCGCCGCTCTCCGCTCAGGTGCAGCAGAAAGCGCTCGAGCTCACTCCGGAAGGAGGCGCCGCCGGGATCGCCGCGCTCAGGCATGGAGCAACGCCCACGCCAGCGCGCCCATGCCCACGCACCAGCCCAGCGCTGGCCAGGTCGCCCGCGCCGATCGCCAGCGGCCCGAGGCGCTCCAGGCCCCGGCGGAGAACGCCAGCAGGCCGAGCAGCGCCACGAGGAAGCCGGCGCCGAGCAGCAACGCCGCCCACGGCCGCGGCGGCTCCGGCGCACGCAGCGCCTGCCACTCCGCCGCCGACAGCCCGCGCAAGCGCGCCAGGTTGTCATCGGCCTGCGCCAGCTCACGGGCGCGCGGTCGCCACAGGTGGCCGCTCTCCAGGGCCGCGACGCGCATCGCCTCCCAGGCGCTGGCAGCGAGCGCCCGATCCTGATCGCGCTCGGCGCTGAGCGCGAGGGCGCGCAACCGGGCGTACGCGGCGTCCACGTGGCTGGCGCCCGGCACGTACGCGAGCGCGGCGCGCCGCGCGTGGCGCAGCGACAGCTCGAGCTCACCGGCGCCGAGCGCGCGATCGCTCTCAGCCAGCTCGGCTTCGCCTCTGCCGAGCGTGCGCAGCGTGACCAGCGCCACCAGCACCGGCACGAGCGCGGCCGCCAGCGCCAGGCGGCGCAGCGCTCGCCCGCTCACGTCAGGTCCCGGCGGCGAAAGATCCAGCTCGCGACGCCGAGCAGCAAGACCGCCCAGCCCAGCGTCTGCAGCGCGGCCAGGCCCAGGTAGCCGTAGCCCGCGCCCTCCAGGCTCTCACCGGTCAGCACCGCGCGCTCCGGCACATATAGCATCAGGTTGGGCACCACGCGCGAGAGCAGCTGCCCGAAGCGGGCCAGCCCTTCGCCGAACATGCGCGGGGGAAGCTCCGCCAGCGTGTCCGCGGAGCGGCCCACGATGAACACCCCGAGCGTGAGGATCGCCGTCAGAAACGGGGACGAAAAAGCGGAGAAGAGTAGCGCTACGGCTCCCACCACTCCGACCTCCAGCACGGTGAGCACGGCGGAGCAGAGCAGCACACGGCGATCGTCGGGGGAATTCGCGCTCAGCCAGGCGGCGGCCAGCATCAGCAGCAGCGCGGCGATGGCAGGCGCGACAGTCGCCCAGCGCGGCGCGCGCCAGGCGATCAGCGCCAGCCCCGCGATCGCCAGCGCTGCCAGCACCAGCGGCTGCCAGAGCGGCGTGCCCGCCGCGACCGCCAGGGCGCCCAGGAACACGGCCGCGTTGCCCAGCACGAACACCCCGAGCGTGAGCAAGGTGCCCAGGTACTTGCCCACGACGTACTCCCAGCGTGCGATCGGCCGCGCCAGGATGGGAAACAACGTCTTCAGCTCGATCTCGCGATGCAACGCGGTGGCGCTGAGCACGATCGCCACCGCGGAGCCGTACAGCGCCACGCTGGCGGCGCCCAGATTGCTGAGCACGCGCGGCGCGTTGCCGGTGGAGAGCTCGCCCACGACCATGCAGTAACCGGCCGTCACCAGCGCCAGCGCAAACAACCCGTGCAGGACGCGGGCGCGCACGGCCTCCCGATAGGTATTGAGCATCACGACGGCGAGGCGTACCAACATGGTTCACCGGAGGCCGCGCCGGCCGGCGAGGCTCTCCTTGTCTATCGCGCGGCGCGCCGAGCCGACAAGTTCGCGGAGGCCTCGGGCTGCGGGCCGAGACTCAGCGCTCGCTGAGCGATTGCGCCGGTCGCGCGCCGTAGGTGCGCTCCACGGTGTCCCGGATCCGGTTGGGCATGCGCAAGATCGAGCGCTGGACGCGTTCCTCGAACAACATGCGCAGCACGCCCGGCCCCAGATCGACGAGCGCCCCCACCGCCACCAGCGAGTGCTGCGCGTCGTAGCGCGTGGCCCGAAAGAACCCCCACAGGTCATCGACGCTGTGCGGCTGGGACGGATCCAGCCAGAAGCGCACCACGCGCGGGTCCAGATGCGAGTCGGGCGGCTCGAGCTCGAAGAACACCGTGAACGTGGCGGACACGACGCTGTTGCCCTGCTCCAGCTCGACCCGCACGCGGTTGCCGCTGCGATCGATGATGCGCGTATTGCGCGTGCTCGGCAGCACCTCCGACAGGGTGGAGAGCTGGTTCAACACCTCGAAGACCTGGCTCGGCCCCGCGCGCACCAGCGCGTACGAGACGCCTCCGATGTAGTGCCGCCCCGCCTGCTGCAGCTCGACGAACTGCTCCACGCGACCGCCCGCGCGCAGCGTTTCCCGTTGCGCCGCGGTCAGCCCCGGCGGCGGTTCCAGGGGCTCCGCGTCGGGCTCCGCAAGCGGCGGATCCTCCGGCGTCACCGCGGGCGGCAGCGCGCACGAAGCCAGCGCGATCAGCAGCGCCGAAGCCCACCCCGCCGTTCTGCCAGTCTGCATGGCCCCGCACCGTACACGCTCAGGGGTCCATCAGGAAGACATCCAGAAACCAGGCCCCGAGGGCGCCGGCGTAGCCATCCACCTGCAGAAAGTACTCCCCGGCCGAAAGCGGCAGATCGAGGAAGCTCTGATCATCGCCGATCCCGACCGAGCAGGCGCCGGGGAGCTCTTCGCCGGGGCAGCTCGGGCCCTGCCGCACATTCAGCAGCGTGTCGAACTGACTGCCGCGCATGTCCAGCAGCACCCGTCGCGGTCGATCCAGGGCCAGGCGCAGCAGTTGATCGGGAGACCCGCTGGGCGTGGCGAAGTCGCAGCTGGCGCTGAAGTCGTTGTCGGCGTTGAGCGTGTTCCCTTGAAAGAAGCCGCCCTCGCCGCCGATCGTCAGCGCCTCGATGCAGGCGTCCGAGGTGGGCACGAGCGCCCGGGGCCGCGCCGGGCGCACCGCCGCAGTGATCGTCGCCGGCAAGCCCAGGGCGGACTCCAGCAGCACCCGGTAGCGCCCCGCGGGCAGCCCCTGTTCGGAGACCCGCGCCGGGTTCGCGCCGGGCCGCGAGCAGCCGCGCACGTCATTGTCGCCGCACGCCTCCGCGGCCAGGCCCACGGAACCGGCATCGCCCGGCGAAAACCGCGCCAGCAACAGCACGTCCGAAGGCTGGTCCAGCTGCAGCGCCCAGGCCGCATCGACGAACCCGGGAGAACAGCCGGCTTCGATGTCGTCCAGGTGGTCCACGAAGCTCACGGTTTCGGTGCGCCCCGGGACCAGGGCGGGAGCCGTATCGCAGCGGTCGGTGTCCGGGGCCGCGCTCGGCGCGGCCAGCCGCAGGAGCAAGCTGGCGTCGGTGGGGCCGCTGGCGGAGAGCGCCACCCGGTACGTGCCCGCTGCCAGGGAGTGGTGATGCAACACGGCGACGCTGCCCTCGTTACAGGACAGCTCGCTGTCGTCCCGAGCGCAATCGGAGCCGCGCAGCGAGATCCGTGGCTGGCCCAGCTCGTCCAGGGAGCGCGCCGACAGGCGCACGTCGGCGGCTTGATCCAACGTGAACTGGTAGAAGAGGTCGCCGCGATCGGTGCTGCAGGTGCTGGAGAGCGGCGGCCCTGCAATGGCCAGGTTGGCCGTGACCGGCTGATCCGGCACGAGCGTCGTGGCCGCCGTGCACTCCTGGTTGGTCGGCTCCGCCGTGCCCGGCTGCAGATTGACCGCCAGCTGCACCGGCGCGCTGGCGGTGGTCCACAGATAGATGGTGTGCGGCCCGGCGGCGAGCCGGTGCTGATGCAGTCGCGCCACGCTCTCACCGCTGGACACGAAGCTGCCGGGTAAGCACTCCGCTTCCGCCGCGGCGCCGCCGCAGCTGGCGACCGGTGCCAGCGCCAGCTCGCCGGCGGAAGCACGGGCGACCAGGTCGAGGTCCTGCGGGGGCCCGGCGGGCACGGTCACCTGCAGCACCAGATCGCGCAGCGTCGAAGCTTCGGTCGAGCAGGCAGAGCCGTAATCGAGGCGCGCGCCGGCGCTGGGCACCAGGTAGCTGCCGGACGCGCTGATCTGCAGCGCGTCGGCGCAGCTGTCGAAGCGAGGTGCCTGACAGTCCGCCTCGTCGACCTCGCCGTCGCAGTCGTCGTCGACCTGGTTGTTGCAGATCTCCGTCGCCAGGCTCGAGACGTTCGCATCCAGATCGTTGCAATCGTGGCCCACCTGGCAGTTGCCATCCACGTCACCGTCCCCGTCGGCGTCGCGCTCGCGGCTGACGCAGGAACGCGTCGCCTCGTCGCAGACGTCGATCGTGCAGGGCGTCGAGTCCGAGCAGGTCATGGGCGGGCCCGGCCGGCAGCCGAGGCGCAGGTCGCAATGTTCGACGCCATCGCAGAACACGCCGTCGTCACAGAGCGAGTCGTCCCCCGTATAGCGGCACAGCCCGAGCTCGGGATCGCAGACCCCCAGCGTACACTCCAGGCCGTCGTCACATTGCGCGTCGTCCACGCAGGGAGCGCCGAAGACGACGCTCGGATCCGCGCGCTCGGACGGCGCCTGCGGCTCGCCCGCGTCGGGCGTGCCCGGCTCGCGCGGCCCGGCATCGGCTTCGAGAGCGGCTCGGCTGAAGGGGCTGGCCACGAGAGCGTCGCCACAGCCGAGACTGGCCAGCGCTGCACAGCCGCGGGCGCCGTAGAGCGCAAGGGCAAGCCCGGGTCGTCGCATTCCCTACACTGTAGAGCCGACCGAACACGCGCGCCGCTGTTTTTGCGTGCCGCCTATTGCCCCAGTCCGGTGCGCTCGGAGCCGACGCCGGATCCGCGCCAGGGTTCCAGGCCGATCATCCTGCGCAGCCCGGCGGCCATCTCCTCCTCGCGGCGGGTGTACGACAGGTATCCAGCGAGCAGCTCGCACAGATCGCTGCGCGCGGGAGCCAGCTCGGCCTCGCTGGCGAGCTGCGCCACGGAGCTCGGCGCGGCGCTCTCCTGCGCGGCATGCGCCTCGTGCGGCGCCAGGGACCTGCGCGTAGCCGAGGCGGGCAGCGGCGTGAGCGCGCGCGCGGCCGGGGTCAGCGAGTGCAGGAGCGAGACCGGCGCCGCGGGGGCCTCGACGGCTGCAGCCGAGAGCGGCTCTTCCTCGTGGGCACGCGCGCTCGGCGGCGGCTCCGACGCGAGCAGTTGATCGAGCTCGTCGAGATCCACCTCGGCGACGACCTCCAGCTCGACGTCATCCCGCTCCGGCAAGGCGGGCGCCGCCGCGCTCGGCTCCGGCAAGGGGGACGGCGCTGCCGCCGCGCTCGGCTCCGGCAAGGCCACGTCCACGTCCACGTCGATCTCGAGCTCCGCGGGCGCCGGCTCGGCCGCGCTGACAAGCGGCTCGAGTGCGCTGACGCGCGCTGCCGGTACGGGCGTCTCCGGCGCAGCGCGGGCCGGCGCGGGCAGCGGCGTCTTCAACGCGGCGCGGGCCGGCGCGGGCAGCGGCGTGCTCGGCTCCGGCGCTCTCGCGGAAGCCGGCACCGGTGCGCTGTCGCGCTCCTGCTCCGCGCCGCCGACAGCACGCTGCGCCTTCTGCGTTTCACGGAACACTCGCGCCAGCGCGCGCCGCGAGGCGGCGTGGTTGATGGGGATCAGGGCTGCCGTGAGCTCGGCTTCGAAGGCGGCCAGATCTCCGGTCGCGGCCCGCTCGCTGGATGCTCGCAGAGCTGGCGGCGCGGACTGCGACAGAGCGAGCAACAAGGCCAACAGCTCGCGCAGCAGGGCCTCGACCTCGCGGCGCTCTGCAGCGGGGCTGGGCGCGAGCTCGACCTCGCCAGCAGCCGTCAGCCCCACGAGCTCCGGGCTGATGCGGCGCGGGCCGCTCGCCTGGAGCTGGAGCAACAGCAGCACGATGTAGCCGCCCACCTCCGCGGTGACCGCAGCACGGCGCTGGCGGGCTGCTTCGACCACCTTGCTGAGTGTGAGGTCCATCGTGCTCTCGTCGCCTAGACCGATCTGATAGGATCGGCCCAGTTCACACAGGTAAGACGGGACGATCGGACTTCGATATTAGCGCGCGAGCGATCGGGCCTCGGTCAGGCCCAAGCCCACCTTGGATCGCTACTGCTATAGTGAGCTGCAATGACAGTCTGCCTGAAATGCGGTGCTGAAAATCCACCGACCAACCAGTACTGCGTGCGCTGCGAGATGCCCCTGCCGCACAGCGGTGTGGGGGGCACACTGCAGGGCGGGGCGCTCGAGCGACCTGTGGGCACGCAGCCGCTGGCGGCGGCAGCAGCCGCACAGCAGCCTGCTCCGCGTGCGCCTGCCGCGGGGCTGGGGCAGACCCTGTTCGGTGTCTCACCGGTGGCACCCGCGGCGGCGGCACCCGCTGTGGCAGCCCCGGCAGTGCCAGGGCCCGCAGCTCCGGCGCAAGCTCCGGGCCCTGTCCCTGCTGCTCCCGGGCTCGCGCAGACCTTGTTCGGTGTGGCGCCCGCTCCTGCGGGCAGAGCTCCGGCGCCCGCGCAGCCCGCGCGCGGCCCGGCGCAGACCGCCCCCGGCGTCGTGCCTCCCGCGGCAGCTGCGGGAGCGCCAGCGAGCGCGGCGGGGCTGGCGCAACGCACGCTGCTGGGCGTGGCGCCGCAAGGCCCTGCTGCGCGCCCCGCGCCCAGCCCGCACGTCGTGGCGCCACACTCGGCGTTCTCTGCGCAGCACGAAGCAGCTGCAGACCCGGGGCGCCTGCACCCGGGCAACACGGCACCCTTCGAGCCCGTGCGCAACGCCTCGACGCTGCTCGGGACGAGCGGCTTCCCCCAGCTCGCGCGCCCGCTCGCCGCGCCCTCCCCCACCGCTGATACCGCGCCGGCGGGCAGCGACGCGCTGGCCGCGCTGGCCGCGCTGCCTCGCGCTGCCGAGCCGGCTGCGCCGGAAGCAGCGCCCGGGCCCGGGGTGGCGCTCACCCCCCTGCATGCCCGCACGCAGCTGGGTGTCGCCATCCCCGGCATCGCTCCGCTGCGCTCCGGAGCAGGGCCTGTGGCAACATCGCCCGACGCGCGGCCACTACCGGCAGAGGAGCCCCCGCCGCCATCGGCGATCGCGCCGAGCCGCTTCAAGGTGCCGCGCGGCGCGCTGGTCCTGCTCGGCTCCGGCGCCCTGTTGCTGACCGCTGCGATCGCGTTCGCCCTGCTCTGGACCGGCGCCAGGCCCATCTCGGCGACGGTGGCGTCGGATCCCAGCGGCCGTGAGCGCATCGATCTCGTGTGCAGCGACTGCCCCGACGGCACGCAGCTCACGCTCGGCGAGGTCAGCGCCGAGGTGCGCGACCGCAAGGCGTACCTGTTGCCCGCAGCGCCCCTGGCACTGGGCGAGAACAAGCTGCAGCTCGCTATGCAGAAGCCCGGCGAGGGCCCGCAGCAGGTCGAACTGCGGCTGCCCCCCGTGGAGTACCGCATCCATCCCGACACGAGCACGCTGGTCGGAGACCAACCCCGGCTGCGGCTGGACCTGGAGGCCTTGCCGGGCACTCAGGTTCAGCTCGGCAAGGACCTGGTGCCCATCGATGCGCAGGGCCACGGCGTCCAGGAGATCGACGTGAGCGGGCAACTGCTCGGGCAGTCCACGGACATCGCCACCTTTGAAGAAGCGGTGCCGTACGTGATCACTCCGCCGAGCGGCAAGACCTATCGCGGTGAGCTCCGGGTCAAGATCGGGATCACCCCGTTGCTGCTGGAGGCGCCGGGCACCGATAGCGTGACCGACCTGGAGCGCTTCATGCTCGCCGGCCGCACGACGAAAGGTGCCGACGTCTGGGTGGCTGGCAGCGCGCTGCCGGTGGATGCGAACGGGCGCTTCGCGCAGCTGATGAGCATCGAGTCCGTGGGGCAAACCAACGTCACCGTGCGCGCTTCCCAGCGCGGGCTCGCGCCGCGCTTTGCTTCCTTTCGCCTGGAGCGCGTCAAGAGCCTGGAGGCGGCGTTGAGCGCGCGCAAGCCAGGCGCCCTCACGCTGGCGGAGGTGGTGAAGGACATCCCGGGCAGCGTCGGTCGGGCGCTGCTGCTGCGCGGACGCGTGGAAGAGGTGCGCGTGGAGGGGCAGCGCTCGTTGCTGATCCTGGCCGCAGATGACTGCACCGGGCGCGATTGCCTGGCTCGACTCTCCTACGGAGGGTTGCGCAAGCTGGAGCGCGGCGCGCGCGTGACCGCCCTGGGCAAGGTGCTGGGCACCGCGGCGAACCAGAACGTCCCCGAGATCGAGGTCTCCTTGCTGCTATGACCGCTCGCGCGCGCCCCTCCGGGTACAGCCGCTGGAACGGCGCGCGCCAGGGCGCGGCAGCCGTGCTCGCGCTGGGCGTGTGGGCCGCCGGCGCCTCCGCCGAACCGCTCACACCCGTCCTGCCCCAGACCATCCAGCGCGGCACGCCGGGACTCGCCATCGCGCGCGGCGTTGATGGCGCGCGCGCGCGGCGCGCGGAATTGCCGGCGCCCGGCGAGGCGACCGTGTTGTGGCAGCGTCGCATCCCGGGCGGGCTCTCCGGGGACGTGCTGGTCGACCAGGACGGGAACATCTTTGTCGCGGGCCACGGGCGCGTGGTGCAGCTCAGCGCCGATGGCCGCTACGAGTTCACCCGTCGCGCCGAGTTCTCCAGCGCTGCAGCGAGCGCGCTGCTCAGCGATGGCCAGCGTGCGGTGCTGGGCCGCGACGGCACGCTCTCGGCCTGGTCCGCGCGCGGCCGTTCGACGTTCCAGCTGACCCTGGCGGTGCCACCGGGCTGGGCGCGCGGAGACCTGTTGCCCCTGCCCGAGGGCAGCGTGCTGGTCAGCGCCGGCTCGTGGCTCCTGCAGATCAGCTCGCGCGGCGAGCTCGAGGCTTACGCGCAGCTGCCGGCTCCCGTCGCGGAGACGCTGCTCGACGGGGATCGCGCCTGGATCATCAGCGAAGCGGGCGACGTCTTCCAGTGGGACGGGCACTCGCCCCCGCTGCAGCGCGGCAGCTTCGCGGGGCAAGTCAACGCGGCGTCGCTGCAAGCTCCGGGTCAGCTGATCGCGCTCATGAACGGCAACGAGCTCGCGCAGTGGTCGCTCGCCAGCGGCGAACGCAGCTCGCTCGGCAAGCTCGATGGGCTCGGCGCTGGAGCGCGAACGAGCCTGTCCACGGGGGCGCTGCTGCGCGTGCTCGGGGCGGGCGGCGGCTTGTTCTCGCTGGCGCTCGACGCTGAGCAGGGCAGCGAATCGATGCCGGAAGCGCAGCGAGTGCCAGCCGGCACGGGCGAGCTGCTCAGCAGCGCGACTACCGTGGCGTGTTTCATTGCGAACGCACCGCTGCTCTTGCGCCAGCATGCTGCGGAGCGAGCCTCGAGCGAAGTCCTCTGTGCCCAGCCGTTGAGCCTCGCTCCCGCGGGTCAGCAGCGCTTCGTGGCCGCGTGCCGCTCCGGGCAACTCTGGCTCCTTGGCCCAGCGACCTCCGAGGCCGCCGCGAGCCAAGATGAGGCAGGGCCCGCTGGCGGATAGCCACGGACGGCGCCGCACGAGGCCGGTTTGCCCATTGGCATGTTTCTCGAGGAGGACCTATATTGGTCCCGCAGACGCGTTTTTCAGGAATCCCCATGATCGCCATCACGCCCCTTGCCGCTGAAAAAGTTCGAGAGATTTCCCTGGCCGAAGGTCTCCAAGACCAGGGCCTGAGGTTGCGGGTCATCGGCGGCGGTTGTGCCGGCTTCCAGTACGACCTCTACTTCGAGGAATCCCCGACCGAGTTCGACGAACGCTTCGAGTCCAACGGCATCCAGCTGTACGTGGACCCGCTGAGCTTCCAGTACCTCGACGGAACCGAGATCGACTACGTGGAGGGCGCCCACGGGTCCGGCTTCAAGTTCGGCAATCCGAACGTGTCCGGGACCTGCGGCTGCGGCTCCTCTTTCCACGTCTGAGTCCGCGCCCCCTGGCCGGCCCCAGAGCCGCCAGCCCGAGAACCGCCTCTTCGCGAGGCGTAATGCCACCCTCCGATTGTTCGGAAACCGCTGGGAATGCCGCCGCGTACTGTTTTGTAGGCAAGACGCGATGTGAGGCGGCGTCGAGCATCCTAACGGAAGGGTTGGACATCATGACAGCGGCATCTCGAGGGGCAATCACCGGCTACGGCGGGCAGCTGACCCATTTTTCGCCGCTCACGCGCGATCGTGAACGCGAGCTCGCGCTGCGCTGGAAGCAGGACCGGGACGCGGCTGCGGCCGACGAGTTGGTGAAAGCGCACCTGCGCTACGTGGTCGCCACGGCGCTGAAGTTCCGGCGCTATGGCATTCCGCTCGACGAGCTGATCGCGGAAGGCAGCTTCGGCGTGGTGCATGCGCTCGGCAAGTTTGATCCGGATCGCGGCACCCGCTTCGTCACCTACGCCGCGTACTGGATTCGCGCCTACATCCTCAACTACGTGCTGCGCTCCTGGAGCCTGGTCGGCTCCGGCGCTGGTGCGCTGCGCTCCAAGAACTTCTTCCGCCTGCGGCGTGAGCGGGCGCGCGTCTTCAACCTGTTCACCGATGAAACACAGGCGCAGGAAGAGCTGGCGCGGCGCCTGGAAGTCCCTGTCAGCCAGCTCGTCGCCATGCTGGAGCGGCTGGACACGCGCGACGTCTCGCTCGACTCGCAGCTGTTCGACGGTTCGAACTCGCGCTTGCTGGACACGCTGGTCTCGGACGTCGCGGATCAGGAAGTGTCGATGGCCGATGATGAGGTCAAGGCGGGCCGCGCGGAAGCAGTGCGCTCGGCGATCATCAAGCTCGACGCTCGCGAGCGCTTCATCGTCGAGAGCCGCATGATGGCGGATCGCGACGACGAGCTGTCGCTCGCCGAAATCGGGCGCCGCCTGGGCGTGTCGCGCGAGCGCGCGCGCCAGCTCGAGGCGCGAGCGAAGGGTAAGCTGCGAGCCCTGCTCGGGCGAGACCTGCCCGAGAGCGAGCTCGCCAAGGCGGACCTGTCGCATGCAGAGCTCGACGGCGAGCTCTCACACGAAGATCTTCCGCGTGGAGAGCTGCCAAGCAGCTCGCTGCCGGGCAGCGCTCCTCTTTCTGGCAGCCCCGACAATGACGCGGCGGCTGCGTCGAGCCGGCGTCAGCCCGTGGCGGCCGCGCGCCGCTGCGCCTGAATCCTGTCCAACCTGCGCACCACGTGCTTGCGGCGCGGCCGGGCCGAGACGCCTCTCGCCCGGGCGCCTCGACCGTGGTACGAGCCCCGCGTCTACGCAGTGGAGGTGATCGCTCGGCCCCAGAGGCCGGGAGGAAAGTCCGGGCTCCAGAGAGCAGAACGCCGGGTAACGCCCGGTGAGGGAAACCTCGAGGACAGTGCAACAGAAAACAAACCGCCTGGGGTGCTCGCGCGCTCCAGGTAAGGGTGAAACGGTGGGGTAAGAGCCCACCGCGGCGGCGGTAACGTCGCTGGCATGGCAAACCCCGTTCGGAGCAAGGCCACGTAGAGGAACGTTCGAGGGCTGCTCGCCCGAGTTCCAGGGTAGGCCGCTCGAGGCGCTCGGTGACGAGCGTCCCAGATGAATGATCACCGCGGCGACTCACGCGAGCCGCCGAACAGAACCCGGCTTATCGACTGCGCCCAGACCGCCGGCGGCTTCGGCCGCCGGCGTTTTTATTGGGCTCGCCCCCGTAGCGCCCCCCGGCGGCACCAGTATACCCCCACTGAACGCCGCCCCGAGCGCGCGCGACGGAGCTTCACCGACGCGGAGCCTCGCTTGTTCCCGATGAGTGCAGGCGTGTCCGGCTCCGCACGACGCCGCCCGGCGTTCGCGCGAATGGAGGCGGCATTCAGAAGCCGGCGAGGGTCCCGAGGATTCGGAGCGGGACGTGTAGCAGAGGCCCGGCCCATCCTCTTTCTCTCCGGTGGCCGCCTGAGGTGTGCCGCGCTCGCACGCGGCGCTCAGCGGAGTGGCCGCCCCCGCTGGCGAGCGGCGCTGCGACGCCTTCGGATCGCTCGCTCCTCAGAGCGCAGAGCGAGGGCTTGCTGCACCCCCGGCAGCGGTCACTGTCCGACGAACATGAACGGCACGTTGGTCACTGTCTCACCGCTGGAGCGCGGGAAAAGCCAGCCGCGCACCGCATCTTCGATGCAGTGGGCGAGCCCCGGGTAGCCTCGTGGTGCGCCTGCCGCGCTGACGGACTGCACTTTGCCCGAGGCATCGACGGTGATCGTGGCCGTGACCTTGGCCGATGAGGGAACACCGGGTGCGCGCGCGTTGAGAGCGCGCTGCCAGCAGTTCTGGCGCACGGCGGGGCTGTAGCGGCGAACGGTGCGCTGAATGGCGGTGGCGTCCAGCCCCGTGCCGGTCGCTGCCCCGCCGCCGGCGCTCTTCGCGCCCGCCGAGGGCCCCGGCGTCTGCAGCGTGCTGAGGCCCGACAGCAAGGATGGCGCAGCGGGCTTGGCCGCGCCCGGCGAGCTCGCCGGTGGGTTCGGTGAGGCCGGCGCAGTGGGCCCCTTGACGACCGCGGGCGGCGGATCCGGGATGTGCCCGATCGGCGCGTCACTGGGCGCCGCTTCCGCGCTGGGCTCGGGCGTCGTCGGAGCGGGCGGGGTGGCCGCCGGCGGCTCTGCCTGCTTTTCCTGACCCTGCTGATCAGCGCCCGCCGCCAGGGTATGCGCTGGACCTGGCTCGTTCTTGGACGCTGGACTGCCCGACAGGAAGTGCACCACGACCGCGACGAGCGCGACGGCAGCCGCAACCGCGACCGCGATCATCACGGTCCGGTTCCGGCCCTTGCCGCGCAGCATGCTGGCGTCGGACTCATCGGCTGACGGGAGCGCGCTGACCGCAGCCATCAGGCCATTCGCCGACGCATTTCCCAGGCCACTTCCCGGGTCATGATCAGGCGCGCTCGGTGGAACGGAGACCGCCCCGGTAGAGGATGCGGGACCCGGCATCAGGGCGGCCCCGTCCGGCTTGAGCACCGGCGGTGGAGGGACCGGCGGCAGCCCCGCTCCCGCTCCAGGGGCGGAGATGCGCCCACCCGGCGCGGAGGGAACCACCGAGACCCGGCCTTTCACGGTCGTCGGTTGCTCCTCCGCGTCGTCTTCCTCGTCCAGGTCCCCCCAGGCGGAGGGCTTCTCCGGGCGCGCCTGGACGGGACGGACATCGAAGCCCGTGGCCATCAATTGGCCGTTGGTCCCCGCGGGAGCGGCCGCTGCGGGATGGGCCGCCGCTGCGCCGTTGCGCACGGCAGGCGGTGACGGTTCGGCGCTCTCCGTGGAAACCGGCTTCGACGCTGCTCCCGAACCTTCCTCGAGCAGGCGCGCGAGGAACGGGAACTTGCCGAGCGGCCTCCACTCGGCCTGCCCTTCACGCCAGACCAGAGACTTGCGGTCGATATGCCCGGCGCTGGCGAGCTCGCGCAGGTCTGCCACGGGGATCGGCCCGAGCGGCACGCCATTGACACCCACGAACCAACCGTCTTGCGGCCCCTCTTCGACCGCGGCCCCTGCCCCACCCGCCTGCACGGATTGGCGAAACTGATCGGCCAGCTGCGTGCCGGCCGCGGCCGGGCGCACTGGCGCAGGCCCCGCCGGCGGGGCAATCGCGGCCGCCGCGGGCGACGGCGCGGCCGCCGCGGGCGACGGCGCCAGGGGCGCCACCACGGGCGGCGCCGCTGCCACGGGCGGGCTGGGAGGAGCTGGCGGCGGCGGCAACGGCGCAGGCGCGACGGGGGCCGGCGCGGGCTGCACCTCCGGAGCCAGCGCGAGCGGCGCCACCGGCGGCGCTGGCAAAGGCGCTGCAGCCGCCGGCGTCAGCGCAGCGGAGGCCACCGCGGAGCCCGGCGGAGCGCCCAGCGGCCGCCGAGCGCCCAGTGACGCCGCGCCCGCGCCGAACAGGTCGGTGCGCGCGCCCGTGCTGCGCGTGAGCTTGGAAGCCCCGAGCCCGGGAAGGCCTGGCACGGCCGCCGTCGGCTTTCGGCTGCCGACGGCCGTCGATGAATCGTCCTTCTCGGCAGCACGCCCCCTCGGCGCGGCTGCCGCGCGCCCACCCGGCGCCCCCGGCAGCGGGATGCGAGGCGCGGCAGCTGGCTTGGGCGCCGGTGCCGGCACCGGCGCGGGGGGGGCTGGCACGATCGAAGGCGCCGCTGCTGCTGCTGCCGCCGGCGCCAGCGAGGCTACCGCCCCTGCCGCCCCGGACGTGGGCGACAGCGAGTTCGGCGTGGCGGTGATGTCATATTCGTCGCTGCCCGCCCGGGGGGCGATCTGGATCCGATAGTCACACTTCCGACAGCGGATCTTGGCGATCCGGCGACCCGCCAATTTCTCGGGGCCAATCTGGTACTTAGCCTTGCAATTGGGACAGAGAAATTTCATGCGGCCACTTGGCGAAACGGAAAGGTGGGACAGCGACACATACTACGAAAGGCCTTCTTGCGAAAGAAGGGCAGCCACGTGCTCCTCGATGGCCTTGCGCGTCTCCTCGTCGGGGGCGAGCTGCAGCGCGCGATTCCAGGTCTCCACAGCCTTATTCCGAAACCCCGCTTGGCTGTACATTATGGCTAGATTCTTCATGCCCGCGAAATGCCGCGAGTTGATCTCGACGGCGCGTTCGAGCGCGCGAATCGCATCGTACGTCTGACTCTGCTGGGCAAACAGCAAGCCCAGGTGAAAATGGATGCGGTACGCGAGCGGATCGATGGCAACCCCGCGTTCCAGATGCGAGATGGCCTGGACGACATCGCCGCTGCGATAGGCCAGCATGCCTTCCTCCAGCGCGCGCTCCGCTCCGGCGGCAGGATCGACGATCACGTCGGCCAACTTCAGCTCCTCCGCCAGAGCCGCCGCCACGGCGCGCAACGCCTCATCGGGCCGCACCGGTTTCTCGATGTAGTGCTGAACACCACAGCTGTCGCGCAGGTCCTCAGCCAGCCGCCAACCCCGGTGTACCGGGCTGAGCATGACGATGCGCAGGCTGCCGTAGCGCTGGCTGCCGCGCAGGCGGCGCGCGATCTCGAAACCGTGCACCTCGGGCAGCAGCGCCGAGAGCACCAGCAGATCGGGTGCGCGCTCCTTGATCATGCGCAACGCCTGCCGCCCCGTCTCGGCGCTACGCACCAGATAGCCCGCCGCGCTCAGCGTTTGCTCCAGCAAGGCGCGGCTCTCCTGCTCGTCGTCGACGAGCAGGATCGAGCAAGGCCCTGTGTCCAGGGCCCCGGCCGCGCCGGGCGGCAGAGGCGCGACCACGCTCGTCTCCTCCAGCAGGTCCTCGAACGCCTGTTCCACCGCGGAAAGCACGTCGCGCTCGCCGGCACGATCTGCGCCGAGATCCGACGCGCGCCCGCGCAGCGCGGGCGGCAGGGAGGAGAGCTTCGGCGGGTACGCCGAGACCGTCGCGGGCGGGCCCGAGTCCCGCGCCGGCCGATGCTCCGTGGGGATGCACAGCTCGACGGCGGCAGGCGTCTCCTCCAGCAGCAGCACATCGGGCGCGGGCGGAACCACCTGCTGCAAGCGCTCGGGCGCCGGCTCCGGCAGCAGCCCCGCCTTGCGCAGCGTCTCGGGAGGACAATCCGGGCCCACGTAGTGCTGCTGCCCGCGTTCGCGCGCTCCATAGGCTCGCTCGATCGCCTCCGCGATGTCCTCAGGCGGAGCGGCATACGCGTACACGCGCTTGCCGGCGACGAACTCCACCTCCTGGATGACCTCGCGCAGGCTCGGGTCCTTCATCGCCACGAACAGCCGATCGGCGCGTGCCAGCACCGGGATCAACAGATGGTGCTGCGCGAGGCTGCGCGGTACGTTGCCGAGGTCCTCCGTCTTCAGGCAGATCTGATCGAGGTCGAGCGCGGGCACACCGAAGCGCTCGCTCAATCCCACCAGCTGCGCGTGCCGAGCCACCGGATCGCGCGGGCGCACCACGGCGGCCGCGGGGCGGCGGCGCAGCGCGATGCGCCCCAGCTGCTTGGGGGCATCGTCCTTGATGTCCGCGTCACCCATCTATGATCCCTCGGCGTCCACGGCAGCGTTGTCGTGCTCTGTCCTGACATGGACCCATTGCTCGAGTTGCCCCTCGGAAATGGCCTTTCTGGCCGATGCCATCAACGACGCGTAGTAATGAAGGTTGTGCAAACTAATCAAGCGATGCCCGAGAATCTCACCCGCCTGATACAGGTGCCGCAGATAGGCACGACTGAAGCCCTGACTGCAAACGGGGCAGTCGCAGGTCTCGTCGAGCGGACGCGAGTCGTTTCGATAGCGGGCATTCTTGAGTGTTAGACGGCCGCCCCGCACAAAAGCCTGACCGTTTCGCGCGTTACGGGTGGGCATCACACAATCGAACAGATCGACCCCCACGCTCACTGCCCGCACCAGATCCAGCGGCGTGCCCACACCCATGAGGTAGCGGGGCCGCGCCGCGTCCACGGCGGGCACGACCCGCTCCAGGGTCTGGTACATCACCGCCGGCGGCTCGCCGACGCTGAAGCCGCCGAGCGCCAGCCCATCGAGCGGCAAAGCACCGAGCGTTTCCGCGTGCTGGCAGCGCAGATCCACGTCCGTACCGCCCTGGATGATGCCGAACAGCGCTTGCCCCGGCTTGCGCGCCGAGAGGCAGCGCTCCGCCCAGCGCGTCGTGCGGTCCACCGCCGCCACCAGCTCGGCGCGCGAGACATTGGCGGGCGCGCAGATGTCGAGCTGCAGGGCGATGTCGGAGCCGAGCAGCCCCTGTACGCGCATCGACTCTTCGGGCGTCAAGCGGCGCCGGGAGCCGTCCAGGTGCGAGGCGAACTCAAACCCCGTTTCATCCACCCGCACGCGCTGCGCGAGCGAGAACGCCTGAAAGCCACCCGAGTCCGTGGCGATCGCATGCGGCCAGCGCATGAAGGAGTGCAGGCCGCCCTGCTCGGCAACCTGCTCGGCACCCGGGCGCAGCCACAGATGATAGGTGTTCGCGATCAGCAGCCGCGCCCCCGTGCCGCTGACCTCCAGGGGATGCAACGCCTTCACGCTGCCAACGGTGCCGACAGGCATGAACGCCGGCGTCTCGACCACGCCGTGCGGCGTCCAGAGTTGCCCGCGCCGGGCACGGCCGGAACGAGCTAGTACTTCAAAGCGCATGTGAGCTCGCAGTCTCGGGATCGGGGCGAGCGCCCTGCTGCTCGGGAGCGCAGCGCTCCGGCAGCCAGGTGGCATCGCCGTAAGATAGAAATCGATAGCCCGCGGCCAGCGCCGCGCGATACGCCGCCGCGCAGCGCTCCAGACCGACAAAGGCACTCACCAGCGCCAGCAGCGTGCTCTTCGGTGCGTGAAAGTTCGTGAGCAGGGCATCCACCACGCCGAAGACGTAGCCGGGCTGGATCAACAGTCGGGTCTCGCGGCTGCCGGCGACGACCTGCCCGGGACATTCGGGATCGAGGGCGCTCTCCAGTGCGCGCACCACCGTGGTGCCCACCGCCACCACTGGAGCCGAACGCGCTCGGGCCCGGGCGATGGCCGCGACCAATGCGGGGCTGACGGAATAGCGTTCAGCATGCATCGGATGATCGTCGAGGTCGTCCGCGCGCACCGGCAAGAACGTGCCCGCGCCCACGTGCAAGGTGACGTGCGCGATGCGCACGCCGCGCTCCTCCAGCGCTGCGAGCATCGGCTGGGTGAGATGTAGCCCCGCGGTGGGAGCCGCCGCCGACCCGAGGTGATGGGCGAACACGGTCTGGTAGCGCTCAGCGTCCTGTGCCTGCGGGCTGCGCCGGATGTACGGAGGCAACGGCAGCGCCCCATGGCGCTCGATGAACGCCTCTGTGTCGTCCACACCGCGAACCTCCAGGTGCAGCTCGGGCCCCGCCGTCCGCTCCAGCACGGTGAGGCGCGCCTCTCCGAGCTCCAGGACCGTGCCGGCGCGCAGCGGGCGATTGGCATGGCCCAGCGCGATCCACTCTCGGGCACCGTTGGACAGCGGGCGCTCGGAGAGGAACAAGAGCTCGACCATCCCACCGCTGGCCTTGCGCGCCGCCAGGCGCGCGCGCCGCACGCGGGTGTCGTTCAGCACGACCAGGGCGCCGGCGGGCACCAGCTGAACCCAGTCCAAGAGGCCGTGGTGTTCCACGCCTTGCCGGCGAACCACCAGCAGGCGCGCGTCCTCGCGCCGCGGCGCGGGATGCTGAGCGATCGCTGCTTCCGGCAGCGGATAGTCGAGGAGGTCGGTACGCACCGCGCCCTAGTACTCCGAATCCAGCCCGCAGGCGGGTTTTTCGGGAGCGACGCGATCGCGAAGGACAGCGAGCCGGCTCGAGCGCGCCCCGATCCGGGGCGCGCGCACCGCGCAGCTCAGTCCGGGCTCGCGCTCAGGGCGAGCTCATGACTGCCGCCCATCGAAGGTCACGCCCAGGCGGGTCATCTTCCGCCACAGCGTGGTCGGGCTGATGTCCAGCGCTTCAGCGACCTTCTCGCGACTGCCATCGTGGGCGCGCAAGGCCTCGAGCACGGCTTCCCGCTCCGCCTCGTCCACGATGTGAGCGAGGGTCCTGCGAGCGGCGGTCGGCCGCTGCGCGGGCGCCTGCGGCAAGATGTCATCGAGCGAGATCACGTCCCCCACCGCGAGCGCCACCGCCTGCTCCACCATGTTCTCGGCTTCGCGCACGTTGCCCTGGAAATTGTATTGCACCAGCTGATCCATCACCCCCTCGCCAAAGCGCACCCGCCGAGCCATCTTGCGGTTGAACTTGTCGAGGAAGAAGTGCATCAGAAGCGGGATGTCCTCACGCCGGTCGCGCAGCGGCGGAAGATCGAAGCGCGCTACGTTCAGGCGATAGTAGATGTCCTCACGGAAGCGGCGCTCCTTGACCGCTTCCGTCAGATCGACGTTGGTGGCCGCCATGATCCGCACATCGATCTTGATGGTTTTGTTCTCGCCCACCCGGCGCACCTCGCCGTCTTGAATCGCGCGCAGCAGCTTCGCCTGGAAAGCCAGGCTGGTCTCGGCGATTTCATCGAAGAAGAACGTGCCACCGTCCGCCTCTTCAAATAACCCGCGGCGCGCCTGAGACGCGCCGGTGAAGGCGCCCACGGCATGCCCGAACAGCTCGCTCTCCAGCAGCGTCTCGGTGATCGCGGCGCAGTTTACCGTCACGAAGGGGCGATCGACGCGCTTGCTGTTGGCGTGAATCGCGCGGGCCACCAGCTCCTTGCCGGTGCCGCTCTCGCCCGTGATGAGCACGGTGGCATCCGTCGGCGCGATCTTGACCACGCGCGTGAGCACGTCACGGATGGCCTGCGAGCGCCCGACGATGTTCTCGAAGTGGTAGCGCTCCTTGAACTCGCGCGCGAACATCTGCACCTGGCCGTGCAGGCGGCGTGTCTCGATCGCCTTGTTGGTGCGAACCAACAGCTCCTGCTCGCTGAAGGGCTTCTGAATGTAGTCGAAGGCGCCGAGCTTCATCGCCTCGACCGCGCTCTCGATCGTGCCGTAGGCGGTCATCACGATCACCTCGGTCAGCGGTTGAGCCTGCTTGATGGCCTTGAGCACATCGATGCCGTCCAGCTCGCCCATGCGCAGATCGGTGAGCACCAGATCGAACGCGCCGGCGACGCCGAGCTCCTGACCTTCGCGCCCATTCGCGGCCGCTTCCACCTCGTAACCGTTGCCCCGGAGCAGCATGGCCAAGGTCGCGCGCATGTTGCGCTGATCGTCGATGATTAGGATGCGACCTTTTTCATTCGCTGCTTCCATTCGCAGCGGCTCCTCATTCCGGTTCAACGCCACCATCGTCACCCCCTGCTCAGCAACACTCGGGCGCGGCACAGCGACGCGCGCCGGCGCGGTCCCCGCTCTCCCGCCAGACTCCCTCTCATTATCCATTCTACTCGAAATCGCGGGACCGGGGGACATGCCGTCCAGCCGAACCGTGCGCTCCTCGAAATCTTCGTGTTCACACAGCCAGGGCCACCAGTGACTCGCCAGCAGCGCGCGCCGGCTTTTACCGCAGAAGCTCCTGGAACTTCACTGCTCGCTTCACCGTTTTCGTCGCCACGAACTCGGCGGTAGCGTGATCATAGCCGGAATTGCGCCGCTGAAAAATGATAGGTCCTGGTTCTCATTTGGAACGGATACTGAACAGAGGAGAGGGCTTGTGACGAGCTTGAAGGAACGCATCGGGGAGACCGGGGAAGCGAGACAGCGGCTGATCACCGACGCCTGCCAGGCGTTGGATCAAGAGGTGGGGGACAAGGGCGGCCTGAGCGGTCTCGCGATCAAAGGGGCCTACGCCGTCGTGAAGGGCATCAAGCCCGGCTTTATCCCCGAGGTGGTGGACAGCCTGCTCGACGATTTCCTCGATGCCCTCCAGCCGATCGCGGATGAGGCCAAAGCGCAGGGCGTTCCCGCTGGCAAGCACTTGACGGCGAACGCCGAACGCGCGGCCGACAAGCTGTTGAGCATCACCGACGCCCGCGTCGCACGCTCGACCCGTCCGGTGATCAGGAGCACGTACGACAAGCTGCGCCCGACGGCGGTCAAGCACGTCGCGGCAGCAGGGCCGCGGCTGGGGCAGCTGTTGGATCGCCATTTCCCGGCTGTCTGAGCCGAGTCCGGACGCCTTCGGCTATTTGGCCACCGACGCCGGTAGTACGATTTTCGGGCGACAATCCGCTGCGGATGGACTACCTAGGCTCGCCATGTCGACCCCCCAAGATCCCCGCGCACGCCGCCGCGAGCGCCTCCGTCGTGCCCGCAAGAACGCCGCCTGGGAGGCGCGCCGAGCTGCAGAGAATCAGCAGGCAGCCGAGCCCAAGGCGTCTGCCAAGAAGGCGACCTGAGGAGCTCCTCCTCGTTCTCACTTCGCTCACTTCGCTGAAGGGGGAATACGTCCCCCGAGGGGATGCGCTGACCGTCCGCGGAGGTACTCCGCGGATGTGGTCGGCTGATAGGGCCTCTCGCTTTCGACCGCTCTTGGTCCGCGCAGCGGGCGTTTTCCTCCGTTACGGAACGCAGATGGATGCAGGGGTGTCCTGCGCACCCCGTGGCCCGACCCGGCAGCGCCGTTCGTAGACGCGCCGGGCGGTTTGCTGCGCCTCCGGTACCCTCGACAGGGCCACGGAAAGTGGTCACATTGCTGTTCAGGTATGTCCGAGCAGCGCCCTCCGCAGGACCCATCACACGAAGATGACTTGCGCGTGGTCGAGCGCACGCGTAGCAAGCGTCCACGTCGGTATCAGGTCGTCCTCCACAACGACGATTACACCACGATGGAATTCGTGGTCGAAGTGCTGATGCGCTTCTTCCAGAAGGACATCACGGCAGCGCGCCACATCATGCTGCACGTCCACCACAAGGGATACGGCGTGGTGGACGTCTTTCCCCGGGATGTCGCGGAAACCAAGGCGGAGCAAGTCATGGACTTCGCCAAGCAGCACGGCCACCCACTGAGGTGCACCGCAGAGCCCGAGAGCGGCGACGGGCCGGAGGAGGACTGACGGATTGTCTCGTTCTCCACGGCCCCCCTGTCCTCGGGGGAAGCCCGCACCCAGATCGTGTTTGCGGGACACCCTGCCCCGACCCCGACGAGCATTTGAAGGTGTGATTCGATGAAAGTCAGCCCGGAAGTTGAAATTGCCTGCTCGGTCGCGGCCACGGAGGCTCAGCGCCGGGGACACGACATCGTGGGCGTCGAGCATCTGCTCTACGCCCTGCTGATGGACGACGAGACCAGCCGGGTGCTCGCCAAGTCCGGTAGCAACACGGTGAAGCTGAAGGCGGAGCTGGATCGTCTGCTCAGCAGCCACTTCCCGAATTCCGGCACGGACCTGCTCGCCACGCCCCGCCCCTCGCGCGGCTTCCAGCGCGTCCTGCAGCGTGCGGCAGTCCACGTGGAGTCGAGCGGGAAGGCCGAGCTCAAGGGCTACAATGTGCTCGTCGCCATCTTCTCGGAGCCCGACTCGTTCGCGGTGCAGGCGCTCGAGGACAGCGGCGTCACGCGGCTGGACGTGGTCAGCTATGTGTCGCACGGGCTCAGCAAGGACGGGTCGAGCAAGGACGACAGCGACGCGCAGTTCGAGGAGTCGCTGGATGATCCTTCGCGCGGGCGCGACGGTCGCTCGGAGAAGGAAGGCGATCCGCTGGAGCGTTTCGCCAATAACCTGAACGCCCGGGCGCGCGCCGGCGAGATCGATCCGCTGGTCGGGCGCGACTCGGAGATCCGGCGAGTCATCCAGGTCCTGAGCCGGCGCCGCAAGAACAATCCCTTGCTCGTGGGCGACGCCGGGGTGGGCAAGACCGCCATCGCCGAGGGCCTGGCGGCGCGCATCATCAACGGCGAGGTGCCCGAGCCCCTGCGCAAGGCGACGGTCTATGCGCTGGATATCGGCGCCTTGCTGGCAGGCACCAAGTACCGCGGCGATTTCGAGAACCGCATGAAAGCGGTGATCCGGGCGCTGCAGCGCGACGAGCACAACATCCTGTTCATCGACGAGATGCACACGGTGATCGGCGCCGGCGCGGCCAGCGGAGGAACGGTGGATGCCTCGAACCTGCTCAAGCCCGCGCTCTCCAGCGGCAAGCTGCGTTGCATCGGTGCGACCACCTTTGAGGAGTACCGCAGCCACCTGGAGCGCGACCGGGCCTTCGCCCGCCGCTTCCAGAAGGTCGAGGTGCTGGAGCCGAGCCTGGAAGAGAGCGTGCTGATCCTGCGCGGCCTGCGCGCGCGCTACGAGGAGTTTCACGGCGTGACCTACAGCGATGACGTGCTGCAGACCACCGCCACGCTCGCGCAGCGGCATTTGCACGACCGCAAGATGCCGGACAAGGCGATCGATCTGCTCGATGAGTCGGGCGCTGACACCAAGCTCTCCTCGGATCCCGGCTCAGCCGTGACGGTGGAGCGCGTCGAGACGGTAGTCGCGCGCATGGCGCAGATCCCCTCGCGCCAGGTGAGCTCGAGCGACAAGAAGGCGCTGCGCGATCTAGAGAGCGATCTGCGGCGCGTGGTGTTCGGGCAAGACCGTGCCATCGCGGAGCTGTCGTCGGCGATCAAGCTGTCCCGCGCCGGCCTGCGTCCGCCGGACAAGCCGATCGGCTCCTACCTGTTCACGGGCCCGACGGGCGTCGGCAAGACCGAGGTCGCCAAGCAGCTGGCGCTGACCATGGGCATCGAGCTGATCCGCTTCGACATGAGCGAATACATGGAGCGCCACACGGTCTCACGATTGATCGGCGCGCCGCCCGGCTACGTGGGCTACGATCGTGGCGGCTTGCTGACGGAAGCGATCGCCAAGACGCCGCACGCGGTGTTGCTGCTCGACGAGATCGAGAAGGCTCATCCGGATGTCTTCAACGTGCTGCTACAGGTGATGGACCACGGGTCGCTCACCGACAACAACGGCAAGCGTTCCGACTTCCGGCACGTGGTGCTGATCATGACCAGCAACGTGGGCGCGCAGGATCTGGCGCGCGTGCGCGTGGGCTTCGGTCAGCGCAACCAGCGCGGGGATGATGACCGTGCATTCAAGAACACGTTCAGCCCAGAGTTCCGTAACCGGCTCGACGCTCGCATTCGCTTCGATCCGCTCAGCCCCGAGACAATGCTGAGCATCGTCGACAAGGCCATCAAGGAGCTGGCAGGGCAGCTGCGCGAGCGCGAGGTCAGCATCGAACTGACGGAGAACGCCCGCAAGTACCTGGCCATCATCGGCTACGACCGCGACAACGGGGCTCGCCCGCTCGCGCGCCTGGTGCAAGAGCGCATCAAGCGGCCGCTCGGTGACGAGCTGCTGTTCGGCAAGCTCTCGTCGGGCGGGCACGTCCAGGTGGACGTGCCGCCGGAGGCCGTCGACACGGCGGACAAGCTGGAGGATGACGCTCCCTCGCCGATCGTCTTCCACTTCGAGACCCAGAGCCGTCTGCCCGTGCCACCGATCCCTGGCGTGGAGAGCGCGACCGAGAGCGGCGCGCAGCCGGAAGGCCCGGCCCGAAACGACGCGCTCGACCCGCGCTCTCGGCCCAACTGAGCAGCTCGACGGGCTGTTCCTGCCAGGCACCTCCTGCAGGGACAGCCCGGCGGCGCTTCTAGACTCTGTCCAGTGCGCGGGGCCCTCCGGCACCAACGGCGGGCTCGGAGTGATGATACTCGATCGCCTTCGCCAGCGTGGCGAAGCCTTCCGCCCGAGCGCGCTCGAGCAAGCCCTGCGCGATCCGACCCGGCAATGACGGTCCCCCGTAAATAAAGGCGGTGTAGATCTGGACCAGGCTCGCCCCGGCACACAGCCTCGCCCAGGCCTCGTCGGCGGAGTCGATGCCGCCCGCCGCGACCAGCGTCAGCCGTGAGCCAGCGCGCGAACGCAGGAGACGCAGCACCTCGAGCGACCGCTGACGCAAGGGCGCGCCCGAGATCCCGCCCGCGCCCAGCGCCTCGATCGCGTGCGGCGGGGTGCGCAGGCCGGCGCGAGAGATCGTGGTGTTGGTGGCGACGATGCCGTCCAGGCCGAGCTCCAGGGCGAGATCGGCGACGCCGAGGATGTCCTCATCGGCAAGATCCGGAGCGATCTTGACCAGCAGCGCCGGGCGCCTCCCCGCGCTGCCACGCAGCTCGGCCTGCACCGCCTTCAGGAGCGGCCGCAACTTTTCGGCAGCTTGCAGGTCGCGCAGGCCGGGCGTGTTGGGAGAGCTGACGTTGACGACCAGATAGTCTGCGAGCGGGGCGAGCCGGCGGGCGCTGGCGGCGTAGTCCACGACGGCTTCGCTCTCCGCAACCCGCTTGGTCTTGCCGATGTTCACGCCGACCACGCCCTGACGGGGTGCGCGCAGGTGACGCTCCGCTTGTTCGGCGCCACAGTTGTTGAAGCCCATGCGGTTGAGCAGGGCCCGGTCGTGCGGGAGGCGGAACAAGCGCGGGCGGGGATTGCCCGCTTGAGCTTCGTTCGTGATCGTGCCCACCTCGACCCCGCCGAAGCCCAGGTCCAGCAGCGCTGCGTACCCGGTCGCGTGCTTGTCAAAGCCTGCGGCCAGCACCACCGGCGAGGCGAAACGCAGACCGAGGGCGTGCACCTCGAGCCCGGGTTGCAAGCGCCCCCAGATGGCGCGCAGCAGCTGCGGCCCGCCCGGCAGCGCATGCAGCCAGCGCAGGGCGGCAAACGTCAGCGTGTGCGCCCACTCTGCGGGCACCCAGAACAACAGCGGGCGAATCAGCCAGCGATACATATCGGCGCGGCAGCCCTTTCAAGGCGCGGAAGGCGGCGGCGGCTCCGCGGCGCTGTCCAGCTCGTTCGGATCGAGCTTCGAGACCAGCGCCTCGCGAACCTCCACGGCAGCCGAGCAGTTGTTGGCCTGGCGCTGGCGCGCACGGGTCGCGTCGGGATCCTTCACGTCGCGAGCGCCGAGCGCGATCAGGCGACCGGCCACGGGTAGACGCAAGCGAAGCAGCGGCTCCGCGCGCGCGATGTCCCAGATCCCGACGCGTACGAAATGATCCGCGCCCTGAACACGCTGTTCGCTGGACTCCCCTGCCCCAGCATCCGCGCTGCTGCCAGCGAGCGCGCTCGCCGGCTCCTCATCGAGGACGGCGCTGAAGTACTTGCTGCGGCGGATCAGCTCGGCCGCTGCGGGCACCTCGTGCTTCGAGGTATCTTCGAGCTCCAGCTCCATCGCGCGCACCTGCAGCTCGTCACTTGCGCTGGCGAGCCGCTGATCCCACTCGGGCCCCTGGATCTTCAACGCATCGTAGAGCAGCCGCAGATTGTAAGGTTGCCCGGGCGCGGCGCACACGCCCCAGTCATCGCACAGCTGGCCTGGACCACACTGCGCCTTCGTCTTGCAGGCGACCGCGTCCGGCTCCGCTTGCCGCCCGACGAACAGACACGAGGTGAAGCCATCGCGAACTGAATGGGACGCGGCTCGCCGCAGCGACTCCACATCCCGGGCCTCGCTGCGCAGCGCGCGCAGATAGATGCCGGGCCCGCGCGAGATGTCCTCCAGGGACGCGCTGGGAGAGATGAAGGTCGTGATCTCGCCTTCGCTCAGCTGCATCGCCCAGGCCTCGAGCTTGTCGCGCAGGGCGAAGCCCGCGGTCCCCGCAGCGGCGACCACCGCTCGCTGCCGCGCAGCCAGCTGGTTGCGCTTGGTCACGAGCTGATTCTGCGCGTAGCGGTAATAGAGGATCCCGAACACGGCCATGCCGATGAAGGTCAGGATCCAGAAGCGGGTCGCAACCTCGCGCAGGCGCACCCTGCCGAGCACAATCGAGCGCCGGCGAGTGCGCCGGGCTTCGTTGAGAGAGGGCAGCCCCCGTTCTCGCGAACGGGCCTGCGAAGGTAGACCTGCTGGACTCGATGACATCAGCGACGCTGGCGGCAGACTATTCGCCTCCGCCCACCTCCGCTAGGCGACAGCAGTCGCCCTCACAAAACAGCCCTTCACAAGACCGCGTCTCCCAAAGCGACCCCTCACAAAAACAAAACTGCCCAGGGTGATGCACCCCGGGCAGCCTCGCCGGCGAAGCCGGCGCGAAAGCTCAGCTCTTCTTCTTGCCGCCGCCGCGGTTCTTCACCATGAAGCTGACGTTGGGGTAGCCCGCCAGCGCGCAGGTCTGGAACACGCTCTTCACCACCACGGCCTCGACCTCGCGGTCCACCTGCAGCACGGCGATGCCGGGCGGATCCTTGCCGGGGTTGATCTGCTTGAACACCTCACGGCGGCCCTTCAGCAGATTGAACAACTCGTCCAGCTTCTGCATGCGGTTCGCCTCTTTCACGGGGCGAGTCGTGCCCGCGGGGATGCCATCCACGAGGATGAGCTGACCGGCCACCGCGATCATCGGCGCCAGCGTCATGTCCTCCACGTTGTCTGCAGAGGGCAGCCGGACGCTCTTGTCGACCGGCAGCTCACCGGAAGCGGAGAAGCTGGCCAGCAGGAACAGCACGATACAGAGCAAGAAGTCGATGAACGGGATCAGCGGGATCTCGTGATTGACTCCCTTGTGACCGCCGCCGGCCACCTTCTTGCCCACGAACTCCAGCGGCACATGCGCCAGCAGGCGGCGCCCCGGCACGGAGATCGGTTGATGAAAGCGAGACAGAGCTTTTTGCGACGACATGGTGCTCGAATCAATCCACTGCGAAGGTGACGTTGAAAGCCGGGATGGTCTTCTCCGCGCCGCCCAGTTTGATCTGGCGCTGCGGCGAGTAGATCGCATCGATCACGGCGATGATGTCCTCGAACTTGGTGGTGTTGTCCGTATGCAGCACGGCCTGGTCCACCTTCAGGTCGCTGTCAGCGCGATGGCTGCCCTGGCTATTCCACTGCTCACTGATCTTCTGAGCGAGATCGGGATAGTTGAAGTCGTCCCCGGTGAGGCGCACGGACTTGCGGGGCACATCGATGGTGTCCCGAACCGTGTTCCCCTCTTTCCAAACGAGCTGGAACTTCTCTTCGCCGCGCATCTCCACGTGCAGCGTCAGGTCCTTCTTCTGCTCCTCCAGCTCCTTGTCGGGATCCGGAGGGCCGGGCACGCGCGCGTCCGCATTGATGCGGGACATCTGCGTCCACACGGCGGTCATCAACAGGAAGGAGACCAGACACAAGAGGAAGTCGATGAACGGGATCAGCGGGATCTGATGATCCACGGAACGCCGGCCACCATGACCGCCAACGTCGATGCCTGCCATTTTGCTCTGCTCCTACTTTCTCGCTCTGCCTTGCTCATTCAATGTCCGCGGCATATCAAACTCGACGCGCCGCCGGTCGCCGACCGAGTCGCCACTCCCACGCCGGCGGAGGTTGGAAGACCTCCGCCGGAAAACAGGGTGCAGGAGAGACTCAGCCCACGACGTCAGGGCTCACATACCCTGCAGGTTGACCTTCTGGCGGTTCGCCACCACGAGGTTCAACACGCGCACGGAAGCTTCATTGATGTCGTCTTCCATGCCCTGGGTCTTGCCGTTGAGGAAGGCGAAGCCCATCAGCGCAACGATCGCCGAGATCAGACCGAACGCCGTGCAGTTCATGGCCTCGGAGATACCCTCGGCGAGGATGCGCGCCTTCTGGCTGGCGTCCACGCTCTCACCACCGACTGCGCCGAACGCGCGGATCAGACCCACGATCGTGCCGAACAGCCCGCACAGCATCGCCAGGTTGGCGAACAGCGCGAGGAAGCCCGTACGACGGTTGATGGTCGGCATCTCGCGCAGCGCCGCCTCGTCCATGCCCGCCTGAACTTCCTCATCGGGGCGGTTCACCTTGACCAGACCCGCCTGCACGATGCGCGCGAGCGGCGCGTTGGCTGCGGAGCACATCTTCACGGCCTTGGCCACGTCACCCGCCAAGATGCACTTCTGCATGGTGGCGACGAACACGTCCTTGTTGATGGAGGCGCCGAACAAGAACACGGTTCTCTCGACGATCACCGCGATCGAGCAAACGAGCCAAAACAGGATGAGCCACATGGCCCAGCCGCCCTGCTGATATTGATGCCAGAGTGTCGAAAACATCGAAGCTTACCTTACCTTTTTCCTGCGACTTGTGCGTGGGACATACCGCTCGAGGGCCTTGTTGCTCGCGCCGGGCTGTGCCCGCGCTACGAGACTCGCCTCGAGATTGCCTTCAAAGCCATCTGCCTTCCAAGCTCTGCGCTGATCACTCGGAGATAAATGACTCTGCCTTGCGCTCGAGCTCGGTGGGAAAGCAATTTATCTCATTCAGCGCCGCCGCGCCTGACCAACTCGCGCTGGCGCCGCCGAGGCGAATCATTTTTTTGAGCGCCCCGCCTCCTGCACCGCATCGATGCGCGTTCGCGAAGCGGCGCGTCGACGAGCCAGGTGAGCCCCGCCGCAGCGTGCCGCTGCGCGTCGTACGGGCTCCGAGCTGCGCGAAACGCCCGCGCTGGGCGGCCCAAACCGGAGCAAAAGCTGCGGCCCGCGCCAGCAGCGGCGGCTCGCCGAGCCGATCCAGCGTGCACGACGCCCCGGCAGCTCGGCGCCGGCAACACCGGCAACTACTCCAGGGGGATACCACTCGGAATCACCGCGACGGTTCGTGGAGACGCCCGCTCCACCGACCCACTCGACCCGGGGATATTGCGCAATTGCTCCCGCGCGCGTCAAGCAGATTGACGGGACGACCGCCCGCGATTCGCCGCTTCGACGCCGTCGATCCGTTTGCCTCACGCGATGACGAAGAGGTTGGAGCACGCCTCGCGCGCGGTCGCGCGATAGTTCCGCACCGGAGAGGGCGCTGGCCATTTGGCCGCCGCCGATGGGCGCTGCGTCGGCGCTCGCTCTCCCACCCGAGCCGACATCCCCCTGCGCAGCGGACCGCGCCGGCGCCGAGAGCTCGACGAGCTGCACCTCGCGCCCTTCGCGCCCCGCCATCGCAGCGTCCGAGCTTCCCTTTCGCTGACCACGCAGCGTGCCTGGCGCCCCGCCGCAGCCCCTGCCCCGCCCTTAAGGCGACGCTCGACGATGCCGTCTCAGGTGCAAGTCGTGCTGCAGAACCCAGCTGGAGTGTGTAACGGTGGGGCTCTGGGCAGGACGATGGCGGCAGTGCTCTGGGGCGCGGGGTGCCCCGCATGACGGGCAGAAAAGTATGGAACCACTCGCCGGACGTCAGCGCCCGGCGGGCCAATTTTGCACTGCCCATTTGGCGATCGTCATAGTTTGTTGAATGCTCGGACCACGCGCTCTCGCTGGCGCCGCTCTGCCATCAGAGCTGCGGTGATCAGCAAATTTCCGTGGTGGGCTCCAATCCCACGCGCGAACAGAACCAGCAGCTAGAGAATCCGTGGCCAAAGAACGAATAGCGAGAGAAAAGGCCGAAGCCAGGCCGGAGGAAAGGGACGTCGAGCGATGAATCTTCTGCTTTTTGCGGCCGAGGGCGGGGGCAACGGTCAGCTGATCGAAGCCTTCAAGCACAACCCGACCTTCATGGTCCTGAACCTGTGCTGTTCGGCCATCGTGCTCACGATCGTGGTCGATCGCTTCGTCTTCCAGCTGACCCGCTATCGCGTCAACTCGAAGGAGTTCTTCGCGCAGATCAAGAAGCTCGTGACCGCGGGCAATATCGACCGCGCGATCAAGCTCTGCGAGGCAGAGGACTACCCGATGCTGCAGCTGGTGCGCGCCGGCTTGACCCAGTCCAACAAGGGACCTGACGAGATCGATGCCGCGCTGAGCGAGAAGCTCGGCGAGCTGAAGCCGCAGGCCGAGAAGCGCGTGGGCGCACTCTGGTCGCTGGCCAACATCTCCACGCTGATCGGTCTGCTGGGCACGGTGAGCGGTCTGATCGCCACGTTCGGCGCGATCTCGGCGCCGGGTCTGTCGGCCGCGGACAAGCAGCGCATGCTCTCCAACGGCATCGCGGAGGCCATGTACAACACCGCGCTCGGGCTCGGTATCGCGGTGTTCTGCATGATCACCCACATCGTGCTGCACACGCGCGCCAAGAACATCCAGCACGACCTCGAGTCCACCATGGAGAAAACCTTCAACCTGCTGACGCTCCAGCAGCGCTGAGCGCCCCCGGGTGCTCCTGTCTCCGATCGGTAATCACCAGCCAGGTTGATCGCGCATGGCGGACGAAGGAAAGCTGAGCGCTGCTCAGCGCAGCAAAATTCGGCGACTGAGCCAGCCCAGGGAGCTGTCACCGGACGAAGAAGGCGGCGAGCTCAACATCGTTCCCTTCCTCGATATCGTCGTGAACATTCTGATCTTCGTCCTCTCCACCGTCGCCGTCACATTCACGGCGACGATCGAGACGACGCCCCCGGCCAGCCCCACGGGCGGCGTGCGCTCGGACAACAAGAAGGAGATGTTGAATCTCTCCGTTCTGATCACCAGCGAAGGCCACGCCATCAAGACGTCTGCCGGCAACGTGGCCCCCGGGTGCAAGGGCGCCGGCCCGGGCATCGCGATCCCGAGGCACGGGGACAGCTACGATTTCGACGCCCTGAATGCCTGCGCGGGCAGCCTCAAGAAAGCGTCACCCGAGTTCGGCGAGGAGACCCAGGTCTTTCTGAGCGCCAACCCGGGCATCGATTACCAGACGCTGGTGAACACCATCGACGCGGTGCGGGCCACGCCCAAGGGCGATCCGCTGTTTCCAGACGTGAACTTCCAGGTCGCGCGCTGAGGTCAGGACGAGCGAATGTCGAACGGAGTAGTGATCCCGATAGCGCCTCAGTCGAAGGCCTCGACCGTCAGGTACAAAGCCGAGTTGCGGAAAGCGCTGCGCCGGAACGCGGGCGCGCACGACGTCAACTTCCTCAACATCACGGCCATGCTCGACATCATGACCATTATCCTGGTGTTCTTGCTCAAGACGCTGGGTGAGTCGAGCGCCTCCGTGCCCCAGAGCAAGGACTTGATGCTGCCCAAGAGCATCATCCAGACGCAGCCAGCCCAAGAGGGCGTGCGCGTCACCATCTCGAAGACGCAGGTCCTGGTCGGGGACGACAAGGTCCTCGATTTGCCGAATAGCCAGTCGCTCGCCCAGAACGGCGTCGAGGCCCGGTTCAAGCGGGGGGCGAACTCGCTCTACATCGTGCCGCTCGGCAACGCGCTGCAGGCCGCCCGCAAGCTGGACCGTGCGCTGCGCGAGGCCAAGGGTCTCGACCCGAACAGCTCGGAGGCCATCATCATCGCGGACAACACCACGCCCTACAGGCTGTTCGTGGAGGTCCTGTTCACGCTGGGCCAGAACGAGTTCGGCAAGTACCACCTGATGGTGCTGCAGGCGAAGTAGCCCCCGCGTCGCGCGCCTCCACGGTGCTTGGGCCAAATGGCCAAACAACTCGCTCGACGTGTTTCAGCCCACGTTTCAGGGGCGCTCGGCAGGTCGTTTGTACCTTGCCGGCCTCCACTGGGTCGTGTTACGAGCCGTGCTCACAACTGAACTTCGCGCTTCACGTCGTACCCGGGGGGTATCCTAGGCTCGCGGAACTGGATTCGCGGGAAGAGCTCGCACCCTGGTTCAGCGGGAACATCCCGCACCCCGCGAGCGACGATTGCGGTCGAGTGGTTGGGTGTGGCTTTATCCGGTTATAGTCCGGTTTGATCCGGTTCATGCGGTCCGGTGATATTGTCCGGGTGATATTGTCCGGGTGATTACGCTCCGGTAATTGCTGTCCGGTGATGGTCTCCGGTGATATGTGGCCGGCAGCAATCGGGGTTCAGTGATGGTGGTCCGATAACGCGGATCCTGTGATGGATCCAAAGCTGGATCCAATGGTATGGCCCCGGCGTATTCCCGGGGATTGCTGGGGATACTTCTCTGGATGTCCTCGGGATTTTGCCCAGGGCGCTGCGTCCTGGAACGGTGCTCTGAAGAGATGCTTCTGCCGGCGTTTGCGCGCCGACGGTTCTTCGGTGTTTGAGACTCGACGGGGCGCTCGTTGGAAGCGGCGTCGAGTGGTCGAGGTCTGACAGGGGTTCGAAGGCGGGGGTGGCGAGCGTCTCCCCTGGTCGCTTTTGCCACCGCGGAGAAATCCCGGGCTCGAGCAGAGTGATCCGCGAAGGGGCCGCGCGAGCGCCCGGGCAGTTTTGAAATGCATAGCGTGTTGCCGTCGTGAGTGAGCTGATCGTCGTTTTCCTCCTGTGCGCGTGTGGCGTGATCGTGGTGGTCTCCCACGCTCGCGGACTGGCGGGGAGCGCGACGCATCACCGCGAGCTCGATCGGCTGCTGGCTGCGGTCGATCGCGCCTGTGCGGACTTCCTGTGGCGGGAGACGCGCTTGCTCGGCTTGCTCTTGCTGGCGCTCGCGGTCGCGCTCAGCGTTCCGATCGCGTTATGGCAGGGCGGCCCCGCCGATACCGGCGCGCGCATCGTGCTCAGCGTGACCGCGCTGTTGCTCGGGGCCGCTGGCGGCGCGGGCGTGGCCCGGGCTACACACTGGGCGGCAGCGCGCGCGACGGCTCGCGCGCTGGCCGAGTTGCGCGAAGAGCCACTGGCGGCGAGCAGCTCGGTCTTGCGGGGAGCGACTCTGGCCGCCCTGCTCGCGGATGCAGCGAGCCTGCTGCTGCCCTGGGGCTTCTTCGTCGCCCACAGTCAGTACCTGATCTGGGTGGCTCGGGTCGATCGCGGCATGGCCTTGCTGGAGGCCGCGCGCAGCGCGCCGCTGTGCGCCCTGGGCGCCACCTGTGCCGCCGTCGTGTTTCAGATCGGCGGCAGCAGCTTCCAGACGGCGGCCAGCGTCGCCGGCAGCGGCGCGCGCGCTCGCGACCGCCGGGTCGCCCTCGACGACGAACAAAATCCGACGTTGATCGCCGAGCTGGTGGGCAGCTACGTGGGCGGCGTCGTGTTCCGCAGTACGGATGTGTTCGCGGCGTTGGCGCTCGCCAATTCGACGCTGATCGCGCTCGCGGGAGCGGTGTTCCAGGCGAACTCGCTGGCAGCGGACGCCGGCGTTGCCAACGCCGGAGCGGCGCTGGCCTTGCTGGGGCTGCCGCTGCTGGTGCGCGCCAGCGGCTCCCTGGCGGCGGCGCTCGCGCTGGGCAGCCTGCGCTTCGAGGCCGGTCGCTCCCCTGCCCGGGCGTTTTCCGGCGCTGGAGCGAGCCAGGCCGTGATCGCCGCCGCGGGCCTGCTCGGCGCGACGCTCTGGCTGCTGGGTGATCCGCTCTGGGCCGCAGGCTTCGGAGCGGGCGCGCTCGGCATCGCCAGCAGCCTGGCTTGCCAGGGCCTGCTGCTCGCCCCGCGCGCCTCCTCCGTGGACGGGCAATCCGCGCTGAGCTCGCTCTCCCCCGCCGCGGAGCACGCGCGGGGCAGCGGCGATCCGATCACTTCGCTGGCGCGGGCGCTGGGCGTTGGACTACAGCGCGCCTGGGCGCCGCTGCTGATCGCGGGCGCCGGCCTGGGCGGTGCGTACGCGCTCGGAGCGAAGCTGGCGCTCCAGCACGGAGGTGCCTACGCCTTGCTGCTGGCCGTGGCCGGCATGCTCGGCTCGGCAGCACTCCATCTGTGCTCGAGCGCTTTCGCCAGCATCGGAGCGAACTTGCGGCGCGTCGGCGCGCTGCGCCGCGGCCACTACGATCTGGCGGCTCGCGGCCGCGCCGCCGAGCTCGCGCAATCCGCTCGAGCCATCGGTAACTGGGGCGACACGCAGAGCATTCTCGCCGCGAGCGCCGCCGCCCTGCTGGGCGCGGTCACGCTGCCGCTCGGCGCGGCCCGGCTCCCGGGCGCGGCATCCATGGATGAAACAGCGCGCGCGCTGGGCAGCACTCCGCTGGTGGGGGTGGGCCATCCGATCGTGATCGTCGGCGGCCTCCTGGGGATCACCAGCCTCTCTTTCTACGTGGGCGGCGTGCTCCAGAACAGCAGCCGAGCTGCCAGCGCTCTGGATGAAGAGCTCGCGAAGGAGCGCGACTCTGCCCTACCCCGCGCGGAGTCGGAGGCGCCGTCTGCGCTGCCGACAGCCTCGGCAGCGCGGCTGCCCAGCTATCGTGGCAGCGTGCAGCGCGCCGCCAGCGCGGCGACGGATGCCATCCTGCCGCTCGCGGCAGCAGCGCTGCTCTCGCCCATGATCATCGGCGTGCTGATGAGGCTCGTCTACGGCCCCAGCGGCGCGCGCTACACGGCCCAGGGCTTGATGGCGCTGGCCGCCATCGCGGGGCTGACGGGTGCCTGTGCCGCGCTGGCGGCACAAGGCGCGCTGACAGCGCTCGGGCTCGCGCGCCGTCCGCCAGAGGCCAGCGGAAGCACGGCGCCGAGCCAGGGGCAGTCCGAGCCAGCGCCAGCCGGGAGCGTCCCCGGCGTGGCAAGCTTCGGCCTGGCCAGCTTCAGCGCGGAGGCCGCGCGCGAATTCGTGGGGCATTCGGTGGGCCCCGCTGCCCTGCTCGGGCTGAAAGCCACCGTGGTCTCGGCGCTAGCGATCGCGCCTTTGCTGTTTCCGAGCGCGTTCTAGCGTCCCGGGAGATGAACCCTTCAACTCGTCAGGTGTAGCGTGTCGTCCTCAATTGCTGGTGCCCTGTCCACCCTGTCCGACCGAGGTCTTCGGCGTCTGCTCGGGGCGCGCACCTTCCTGCGTGGTCTGGATTACGAGAAGCGCAAGGTCGTGGGTGACCTGCAAGTCAACCAATCCAACGCCACCGCGCGCATCAAAGGCTCCGATGCCGACCCCTACCAGACCACGATTCAACTCGGCGGGGACGGCATCACATCGGAGTGTAGCTGCCCCGCATTTCAGAAGACGGGCCATCACTGCAAGCACGTTGCTGCGCTGCTGATCACCGTGCGCAACCAGGCGCGCGCGCAACAGCCGCCGCGGCGCGACCCGGCGCAACCGGGCTCGTCGCCCGCCCCGGGCGCAAACCCGCACGCCAACGGCAGCAACGGCAGCGCTGGCTCGGCGCATCTGGCCCCGAGCGCGCCCGGTGCGGTCAGCGTGAACCCCGGCCAGCTGAGCAACGGCCAGCAGCCAGCGCGCGAGAGCAAGCCGAGCCGGCGCCGCGAGCGCCGGCGGCGCACGCAGCTGCAGTCTGCCCCCAGCGCCGGCATGATGGAAATTCCGAGTGCAGACGGCGCCTCGCGAGCGACGGGCCTCGGCGCCTGGCTCGCGCCCGAGTCCGCGACCCGGCGCATGGACCTGGAGTACCGCGTCCACGTGCGAGCCGGTGGGCTCACCATCACCCTGCTCGACCTCGGCGCGCGCGTGCCGCTGCTGCCGAGCGCCGCGCTGGCGTGGCAGGCGCTCGCCCCCACCGCAGACCGCGACGCGCTGCGCATCCTGGCGCGCTTCGAGAGCGGCAACGTCCGGCACCCCGCCGTCGACGTGCGCGGCGAAGACGCTGCCGAGCTGCTGCCGAAGCTGGAGGGGCGGCGCGTGCTGCTCGAGCCGGCGCTGATGCAGCTGCGCTTCTCCAACGAGGTGCTACGCCCCCACTTCGATCTCGAGATGGTCGGCAGTGACACGATCGTGGCGAAGGTCAGCTTCGAGCGCGAAGGAAACGGGCGGCGCTTTTCGCTGACCAGCGGCGCCTGGTTCGAGGGCAACCCGGGCTATCACATCGACACCACGGAAGGCATCGCTCGCCCGATCGACGTACGCGTCTCGCCGGCAGCCCTGCGCCGCTTGCTGCGAGCACCGACCATCGCCGAGCCCGCCAACGAGCTGATCAATCTGATCACCAACCTGCTGCCACGCCTCTCCCTGGAGCTCGGTGCCCCGCTGCCCGATCTGTCCCAGGTGGCGAACGTCGTCGATCTGCCGCCGCAGTTTCGCATGCGCGCCAGCGGCTCCCTGGTCAAGGCCGAGGTGGCGCTGCGCACGGCCTACGGCGACATCGAGGTGGAGGTCCGCGCCGACGGCATCTCGCCGCCCATCATCGTCAAGCCGCCGAGCGAAGGACAGCTGGCGACCTGCGTGCGTACCGACATCGTGGCTCAGCAGAAAGCGGTCGAGCTGCTGCTCGAGCTGGGATTGAAGGCGGACGAGAGCGGCGAGTTCTTCGTGGCCGAGGGCGATGACGCGCTCCGTTTCTGGTCCGAGGGCATCGGCAGCTTGCCCGAGAGCTGGGATCTGTACGTACCCGAGGAGCTGGTCGGCGTTCAGGTCCGCTCCAAGCCGGTGCAGATGCAGGCGCGCGTCTCCAGCGGGGTGGACTGGCTGAACGTGCAGATCACCTGGGAGAGCGACGGCGTCAGCATCGACCGGCGCGAGATCGAGCAGTGCTTGCGCGAGGGTAAGAAGTTCGTGCGCCTCTCCGACGACTCCTACGCGCCGCTCGACGCGGAACGCGTCGAGGCGCTGATGGCGCGCGAGATCGAGCTGATCGCCAGCACCGGCAAGAATGGCAAGCTGCCTCTGTCACAAGCAGGGCGCGTGCAGGAGCTGCTCAACCAGCTGCCCGACGCCAAGGTCTCGGCAACCGCCAAGCAGTTCTTCAAGAAGCTGTCCTCGATCGACGAGATCAAGGCGGTGAAGAAGCCCCGTGCGCTACGCGCGACGCTGCGCCCCTATCAGGAGCAGGGCCTCGCCTGGCTCAAGTTCATTCACGATCTGGGCACCGGCGGCATCCTCGCGGACGACATGGGCCTCGGTAAGACGGTGCAGACCATCGCGCTGCTGCTGCTGGTCAAGCAGGAGCTGGGCAAGGACGAGGATCTGCGCGCGCTGATCGTCGCGCCGACCAGCGTGGTGGGCAACTGGGTGCGCGAGATCGAGCGCTTCGGCAAG
>DASTRX010000215.1:0-60311 GCA_035760985.1 Polyangiaceae bacterium | reverse complement strand
CGGCCTGGGCACTGGGGTCTGGGGGCTGGCACGCTTGACGTATCTCTCGGAAGCCGTACCGGTGGAGCGGCGCGGACGGGTCGTGTCTTCGGTGGGCGGCGTGTATCGCCTGGGCATGTTGCTGGGGCCGGCGCTCACTGGGTTTGCGGCTGATGCCTGGGGGCGCAGCGCCGTATTGGGCGGCGCCGCGGCGCTCAACGCGGCGTCGTGGCTGATGATCGCGCGCGCTCTGCCGGATGTCCGCGCCCGGCGCGCCCCAGCTCCCTCGCCGAATCCGTTCGCGCTGGTGGCGCGCGTCACCCGCGAGCATGGCCGGGTGCTGGCGACGGCCGGCGTCGCGATGTGGGCGCTCGCGCTGCTCCGCTCCGCGCGCCTGTTGCTGCTGCCCATCTGCGGGACCGTGATCGGGCTCGAGCCGGCGCAGATCGGCCTGATCAAGAGCTGGTCGGCAGCCGCCGACGCGCTGCTCTTTTACCCCGTGGGTCTGGCCATGGATCGCTTCGGGCGCAAGTGGACGGCGGTACCCTCGCTGTTGCTGCTGTCGCTGGGCGTCGGGACCATCGCCTGGGCTCCGAGCTACGCGACGCTGATCGCCGGCGGTGTGCTCGCCGGCCTCGGCAACGGCCTCGGATCCGGCATCAACATGACGCTGGCCGGCGATTTCGCTCCCGACGAGGGGCGGGCGGAGTTCATCGGTGTGTGGCGCCTGTGGAGCGACGCCGGCTCGGCGATCGCTCCGTTCGCGATGGGCTTGATCGCAGAGCTGCTGGTACTGAGCGCCGCCGGCGTCGTCACCGCGGCGCTAGGGCTCGCCGGGATGCTGGTCATGGCCTATGCGGTGCGCGAGCCGCTGGGCCGCGAGCGTTGACGGATCAGGGCGCAGCTATTTTTGGCTCTCGTGGCACCACGGCGAGTTGCTGAGCTCGCCGCCAGATCGCCTGCGCCGCCGCCGGGTCTTCGGCGCGCACGTCCACCGCCAGCCCGGAGCTCACGGGACGAACGGATGCGGTCGCGCCCCGCTCAGTGAGCGGACAGTGCTCCATTTCGTGCGACGCCACCGTGTAGCCGATGGTGGCGTTGCGCGCCAGATGACAATTGACCAGCTGCTGCAGGCCGGCTGCGGTCAGACCCGGCACGGGCCGAAACAAGATCGTCGCGCCCACGAGACGCCGCTTGTTCGAGGAGTTGCCGATCGGCTCCTCGAGCGGATTCACGCCCAGGATGTCACCCCCGTGCGAGAAGGGGCTGATCTCGCGATCTTCCGCCGCCAGTCCCGCGCAGGAGCGCTCCTCCACGTCCTGCAGATCGCGCGCGGCCTTGCGATGCTCCACGGCTCGCATGCGGTGCTCCCGCACTTCTTGCAGATGGATGGCGGTGGGGTTGATGGTCTCCACCCAGCAAATGGGCTCGCCGGGTGCTCGCTGTGCGCGATCGGGATCGCAGCGCTGGATCGACTCCTGCGCGCGCGGGTCATACAGCTCCTGGTGGCGGGATAGTCGCTTCTCCTCGCGCTCGGCTGCGGCCCGATGCTCCTGCGCGCCGGTCGCATGCGGCTCGGTGCTCGGCTCATTCGGCTCGGGCCCGATCATCGCGGCTGGGCCGCAAGCTCCCAGCACCAGCGCGAGGACAACTCCCGCTGCCATTCCATCCCGTCTGCGCGCAACATTGTGTTTCATATCCGCCTCGCTCCGATGCAGACCCGGAGCAACTCCCGTGCCCATGACACGGCATCGTGTGGGCGTGCGGCAAGTTGCTCGTACCAGCGCTGGCCGGGCACGCCGTAGGTCTTGCGCCTCGCTCGAAGCCCGCGCACCATTTGCGCGAAGAGGGGGCGGCGAGCAAGACCTGCGCTTCCCCTCGGCGCACCTGCCGCTCGCGGCCACGGCAGCCGCTGAGGTTCGCGCGGGAAACCTGCCGCGCTCCCCGCCGCGTGGTCTCGATGTCCGAACCGCGCGAGACCGGGTACATTGTGCCGATGGCGCAATCCAATCCCCTGTGGCTCGAGAACCTGCAGGATGAGCGCGATGGCGCGGCCCTGTATGCCGGGCTCGCAGCCGTCGAGCGCGATGCGGCTCGGGCCGCGAGCTTCCGCCGCCTGGCGGAAGGCGAGAGGCGTCACGCGGACGTGTGGGCGCGCAAGCTCGTGCAGAGCGGTGCAACGCTGCCGCCAGATCGTCCGGGGATGCGCGTGCGAGTTCTGCTCTGGCTAGCGCGCCGCTACGGTACGGAGGCCGTGCTCCCGTTCGTGCAACGCGCCGAGTCAGGCGATGCTGCAAAGTACCTGCGCCAGGGCGGCGAGGCCACCTCGCTGGCCGCTGAAGAGGAGGAGCACCGCGGCACGCTCGCCGCGCTCAGTGGGGCCTCGAATGCCCGCGCCAGCATCGCGCGGCGGGAGCGCTGGCATCGCGGCGGCCGCGCCGGCTCGCTGCGCGCGGCCGTGTTCGGAATGAACGACGGCCTGGTCTCCAATCTGTCGCTCGTACTGGGCGTCGCAGGCGCCGGCGCGGCCGAGAACACGATCGTGCTGACTGGCGTCGCAGGCATGCTGGCGGGCGCTTGCTCCATGGCTGCCGGCGAGTACACGTCGGTCGCGAGCCAGCGCGATCTGCTGTCGCGGCAGGTGGAGCTCGAGCGCCGGGAGATCGCCGAAGTGCCCGCCGAGGAAGCTGCCGAGCTGGCCACGATCCTGCAACAGAAGGGGCTCTCTGCCGAGCACGCCCGCGACGCGGCCTCCGAAATCATGAAGGACCCGCGCCAGGCGCTCGACACACTCGTGCGCGAGGAGCTCGGGCTTGATCTAGAGGACCTCGGATCGCCCCTCTCTGCCGCGGCTTCGAGCTTCGTCATGTTCGCCATCGGTGCGCTGATCCCGCTCGCACCGTTTCTCGCCACGCGCGGCCCGGTCGCTCTTCTGGTGAGCCTGGGCCTCGGCGCTGGCGTGCTCGCTGGTGTCGGTGCTCTCCTCGGGCTGCTCGCGGGGACGAGTCCATGGAAGTCCGGAGGCCGAATGCTGGCGCTCGGCGCGCTCGCCGCAGGAATTACCTACGGCCTGGGGCGGGTGTTCGGGGCGACACTGGGTTGACCCATCAGCCGCACAGCGAGCACCTGCTGGTGTCCCTGACTCAGCGCCTCACGCTCGAGCTCAACCGCTTCAATCTGGAGCTCGATATCGCGGCCAAGCCTCCGCTGGTTGAGGACCAGCCCGCTCACGGGGACGGTAGCCGCAGCCGATAGCCGACTCCCGGCTCGGTCACCAGGTACTGAGGCCGGCTCGGGTTTGACTCCAGCTTGTGCCGCAGCTGGCCCATGTACACGCGCAGGTACTGCGTCTGCTCCGAATGATGTGGCCCCCAGACTTCCCGCAAGAGCTGCCGGTGAGTCAGCACGCGGCCCGCGTGCTTCACGAGCAACGCGACCAGCTTGTATTCGATGGGCGTCAGGTGCACTTCCTTGCCACCCACCAGCACCTGGCGCCGGAAGAGGTCCACCTTCAAGTCGCCGAGCGTGAATACGGGTTGACCATCGTCCGTGGCCGACGCGCGCCGCAGTGAGACGCGGATCCGCGCCAGCAATTCGCCGACTCCGAATGGTTTGGTCAGATAGTCGTCCGCGCCCGCGTCCAGCGCCTTGATCTTGTCTTCTTCCTGGCCGCGCGCGGAGATGACGATCAGGGGCACCTGCGTCCATTCGCGCAGGCGTTGCGTCACCTCCAGGCCGTCCAGATCCGGCAGCCCCAGATCGAGCAGGATCAGCTCGGGATTGTGAGAGGCAGCGAGCGTCATGCCTTCTGCCGCCGTCTCGGCCTCGATCAACTGATAGCCGTTCGCGCTCAGGGAGACGCGCAGAAACCGCCGCATCTGTCGCTCGTCTTCGATCAGGAGAACGACTGGGTTCGCTGCCTTGCTCACGACACCTGCTCGGCTGCCGTGGCCAGCCCGGGCTCAGCGGGCGGAATGGTCGGCGGCTGGCCGACGATCGGCAATGCGAAGTGAAACGCCGCGCCGCCACCTTCGCGATTGCGCGCCCAGATGCGGCCCTCGTGTGCCGCGACGATGGCCCGGCAGATGGTCAGGCCCAGACCGACGCCGCTCGGGCTGCGCTCGTTCACCTCTCGGTGGAACTTCTCGAACACTCGCTCCTCCTGCCCCAGCGGAATGCCAGGGCCCCGATCCGCGATCTCCACCTCCACCTCGTCTGCCTTTCGCGAAGCCGAGATCTCGATCGCTCCTGCGCTGTACTTGACGGCGTTCTCCAGCAGATTGACGAGCACCTGCTCGAGCAACACCGGATCGAAGGGAACGAGCGGCAAGTCGCGCGGTAGCTCGACGTGCACGTCGCGACCGCTCAGGCGCGCCTCGAGCCGATCCAACGCCGAGCCGATGACCTCCTCGAGCGGCGACCATTCCTTGCGGACCTTGACGGCGCCGGATTCCAGGCGCGTCATGTCGAGCAGATTGCGGATCAGCCGGTTGAGGCGCTCGGCTTCCTCCAGGATGGTCTTGGTCAAGTCTTGCTGCGAGACCTCGTCCAGCGCCGCCGGCTGCTGGAGCAAGGTGCTGGCAGCGCCGGTGATCACGGCCAGCGGCGTCCGCAGGTCATGCGACACCGAGCTGAGCAAGGAGTTGCGGAGCTGCTCGGCTTCTATCTCGCGCCGCGCGCGCTCCGTCTCCTCGGCCAGCATCGCTCGTTCGAGCGCGAGCGCCAGCTGAGTCGCGAAGGCCTCGATCTGCCGGCGCTCTTCCAGTACCGAGAAGCGCCCGGGGTCGTTCGGCAATAGCCCCAGAACTCCAACAATGCCCGCAGACGCCAGCAAGGGCAGGTAGAGCGCGTTGCTGCTCGGCAAGGTGCTGGTGCCCAGCCCCGCCTCACGCCGGTGCGTCCACACCCAATGGCTGATGCTGGCGTCGCGCTCGAGCGCTTCGTCCTGGCCTTTGCTCGCATAGACGCGCGCCAGCGCGGCGTCCGTGCCGGCCGTGAAGATGCTCACCTTGCTCGCGAATACCTGCTCCAGGTGCCGGGCGCCGGCCTCCAGCACACGCCGGCTGCCCTGGGCTCCCGCCAGCTCTCGGCTCAGCTGATACAATGCCGCAGTCCACCGCTCGCGCTTCCGAGATGCCGCTGCCTGACTGCGGATGCGATCGGTCAGACCGCTGATCACCACCGCAACCAGCAACATCACGAAAAACGTGACCGTGTGGCGCAGGTCTCCCACGTTGAACGTGAAGAAGGGCGGGACGAAAAAAAAGTCGAAGGCCGCCACGCTCATGCAGGCAGCGAACAGTGAAGGGCCCAGGCTCAGGCGGCTCGCCACCAGCATGATCCCGAGCAGGTAGCTCATGACCACGTCGGGGAGCTGCTGCCTTCCGAACACTAGATAGGACACCCCACTGGCCACCAACACCACGGCCAACGCCGCCAGGTATTTCCAGACGGGCAATGGAGCCCGGAGCGGCTTCTGTGCCGGGACCCGCTCCTGCTCGGCTGCATCGCCAGCGGTGACATACACGTCGATGTCGCCGCTCCGGCGCACCAGCTGATCGACGAGGGACGTGCGCACGCGATCGCGCCAGCGCTCCACGACCGGCTTGCCCACGATGATCTTGGTGATGTTGCGTTCGCGCGAGAAGCGCAGAATTTCCTGGGCGGCGTCTTCGCCGGCCAGCGTGACGACCTGCGCGCCGAGCTGTTGTGCCAGGTGCAGGTTGGAGGAGAGCCGAGTCTGATTGGCCTTGGACATCGGTTTGGCGCCGGTCACCTCCACGTTGACAGCAAACCAGCGCGCGTGGAGCGCCGCCGCCATGCGCCGAGTCGCGCGCACGAGGCGCGGCGAATACGGGCTCGGGCTCACGGCCACCAGCAGCTGATCGGCGGTAGCCCAGGTCTGCTCGATGCCCTGCGCCGTGCGATAGGCGCGCATCTGCGCGTCCACGCGCTCCGCGGTCTGGCGGAGAGCGAGCTCGCGCAGCGCGATCAGATTGCCCTTGCGGAAAAAGTTCTCGAGCGCTCGCTGCGCCTGCCCGCTCACATACACTTTGCCTTCGCGCAAGCGCTCCAGCAGATCGTCCGGCGGCAAGTCCACCAGCTTGATCTCGTGCGCTTGCTCCAGCACCGAGTCCGGCACCGTCTCGCGCACGATGATGCCGGTGATCTGTGCGATCACGTCGTTCAGGCTCTCGACGTGTTGGACGTTCATGGTCGAGAATACGTCGATCCCGGCGTCGAGTAGCTCCTCGACATCCTGCCAGCGCTTTGGATGACGTGAGCCTTCGGCGTTCGCATGCGCGAGCTCGTCCATGAGGATCAGCGCCGGACGGCGCGCAAGCGCCGCATCCAGGTCGAACTCGTCCAGCTGAACACCGTGACAGCTGATGCTCCGGCGCGGCAACAGCTCGAGATCGCCGAGCAACGCCGCCGTGTCCGAGCGGCCGTGCGTCTCGACTACACCCACGACGACGTCCCGATCTTCCGCATGCTCTGCGCGGCGCGCTGCCTGCAGCATCGCATATGTCTTGCCGACACCGGGGGCAGCCCCGAAAAAGAGCGTGAGCTTGCCGCGCTTCTGCCGTTGCTCCTCTTCGCGCAAGCGCCGCAGGAGCTCATCGGGATTGGGGCGTTGGTCGGGCATGGCCGGGGGACAGGGCCGCAGTGCGCGCCCCCCGTCACTATGTGTGCCGGCGCTGACGTGGATTCAATGCAAAAGCGACTCGGAACGTGCGCGCGAGAGTGCAAGTCGAGCCCTCGTGTGCATCGACGACACCGCGGCACAGCGCTTGCTCCGTCTGCCCTGGTGGCCATCTTTATGAGTTCTTGATGCGCGCCTCCGAGCTATTTACGACCCCCTGATTCAGGGCCCACTAGTCTAATAGAGCCCCGCCGGGGATACGTGCGCGGAACGCCGTTCCGCGCCGCAGTCCGAACAGGGCCTGTACTCAGTCGCTCTGTTCCAATTCAAAGACTTCATAACAAGCGTCCTGCGCAAGACGACCGGGACGCGTCCGAGCAACGATCATGAGCGACCTGATACTGCTCGCCACGGCCATCGGCTTCTTCCTGGTAGCCATCGCCTATACCCACGGCTGCGAGAAGCTCCGACGAGGGGGCTCCCAATGACGGACTATCTGTGGATGGGGTGCGTCACGGCGCTCCTTTGCGGCTACCTGCTGTATGCCCTGCTCGTGCCGGAGAAGTTCTGAGCCATGACCTTACAAGCCACATTGCTGCTGATCTTCCATTTCGCAGTGCTGCTGCTGATCACGAAGCCGCTCGGCGCCTACATGGCGCGCGTCTTCGAGGGTGAGCGCACGCCGCTGCACGGGGTTTTCGGCGGACTGGAGCGTGCCACGTACCGCGTGCTCGGCATCGACCCGAACGAGGACATGCAGTGGACGACGTATTGCGTCGCCATGCTGCTGTTCTCCTTGGCCAGCCTGGTGTTCACGTACGGCGCACTACGATTACAGGGCATCCTGCCGCTGAACCCGCAGCACTTCGGCGCAGCGCAGATGCCTGCTCACCTCGCTTTCAACACCGCGGTGAGCTTCACGACCAACACCAACTGGCAGGCGTATTCGCCGGAAGTGACGATCTCCTATTTCTCCAACATGGTGGCTTTGGCAATCCACAACTGGGCCTCGGCCGCCGTGGGCATCGCCATCGCGATCGCGCTGATTCGCGGCTTCGCTCGTAAGAGCGCGAATGGCATCGGCAACTTCTGGGCGGACGTCGTGCGCTGCACGCTGTACGTGCTGCTTCCCATCTGCTTCGTGGGAGCATTGGTGTTCGTGGCCTCCGGCGTGCCGCAGAACTTCGCGCGCTACACCACTTTCACCACGCTCGAGGGCGCCAAGCAGACCATCGCCTTCGGCCCGGTGGCGTCCCAAGAAATCATCAAGCAGCTGGGCACCAACGGTGGGGGTTTCTTCAACGCCAACTCCTCCCACCCGTTCGAAAACCCGACCTGGTTTTCGAACCTGTTCACGCTGATGGTGATCTGGAGCATTCCGGCTTCGATCACCCACACCTTCGGCAAGATGGTGGGCAACGCCAAGCAGGGCTGGGCGGTATTCGGCGCAATGGCGGCACTGGCCCTGGCCGGTATGCTGATCTGCATCAGCGCCGAGCAGGCCGGCACCTCGCACCTGGACGCCGCTCACATCCAGACTCTGGCCACGGCGACGCAGCCCGGCGGCAACATGGAAGGCAAGGAAGTGCGCTTCGGCATCGCTGCGTCCGGGCTGTTCGCGGACGTCACGACGGGCGCTTCCTGCGGCGCGGTCAACTCGATGCATGACAGCTACACGCCGCTGGGCGGGCTGGTGCCACTGTTCAACATGCTCACCGGTGAGGTCATCTTCGGGGGCGTGGGAGCAGGCCTGTACGGCATGCTCATGTTCGCGGTGCTGGCCGTGTTCATCGCCGGCCTGATGGTGGGCAGGACGCCGGAGTACATCGGGAAGAAGATCGAAAAGTTCGAGGTGCAGATGGCCATGCTGGCCACGCTGGTGCTGGCCGCGAGCGTGCTGTTCCTCACCGCTCTGTCGAGCACGCTTGATCTACCCAAGCAAGGAGCACTGGCCGCGCTCAACACCTGGCCGGGCAGCGCCTACGGTGGTGCCGACAGCATCTACGGAGCCGCCACCGGGAACCTGAACAACGCCGGGCCCCACGGCTTCAGCGAAATCCTGTACGCGTACGCCTCCGGCACCGGCAACAACGGCTCGGCCTTCGCCGGCATCAGCGCCAACACGCCCTGGTACAACGTGACCATCGCCCTCGCGATGCTGATCGGTCGCTTCTTGATGATCGTGCCGCTGCTCGCCATGGCGGGAGCACTTGCCAAGAAGAACGCTGTCGCCACCTCGTCCGGCACCTTCCCCACCGACACGGCCACCTTCGCCGGCTTGCTCGTCGGCGTGGTGCTGATCGTCGGCGCCCTCACCTACTTCCCGGGCTTGTCGCTCGGACCCATCGTCGAGCACTACCAGATGCTCGCGCTCGCTAGCCATTGAGGGCCATCCCGCTACTCCGACTCCTCCAGAGCTGTAGCCATGACTCAAACCAAGCATCTGTCCCCTCCCCTCGCGGCTCCAGCTGCCGATCGCGCCGTGCCGGCCCACGCCACGCGGCCTGAGAACGCGCCGCGCGCGCTATTCGAGCGCAGCATCGTGCAGCGCGCGTTCCGCGAGTCGTTCCTCAAGCTCCACCCGCGCAACGTGGCCAAGAACCCCGTCATGTTCGTGGTCGAGGTGAGCAGCGCCGTCACGACCTACTTCTGGATCCGCGGCCTCGTTACCAGCGCGGCGGACACGGCCTTCGTCGGCCAGATCACGCTCTGGCTCTGGTTCACGGTGCTGTTCGCCAACTTCGCCGAGGCCATGGCCGAAGGTCGAGGCAAGGCGCAGGCGGACGCGCTGCGCAAGACCAAGACGGACACGATCGCGCGGCGGTTACTCTCCGGCGCTGGCGAGTCCCGGTGTGAGGAGCGCGTGCCCGCCCCGCAACTGAAGAAGGGCGACCTGTTCGTCTGCGAGGCGGGTGACATCATCGCCGCCGACGGCGAGATCGTCGCAGGCATCGCCAGCGTCGACGAATCGGCCATCACGGGCGAATCGGCGCCCGTGATCCGCGAGAGCGGCGGCGATCGCAGCGCCGTCACCGGCGGCACCCGAGTGCTCTCGGACAGCATCATCGTGCGCGTCACGCAGGACCCGGGCCACAGCTTTCTCGACCGCATGATCGCCCTGGTCGAGGGCGCCAAGCGCCAGAAGACGCCGAACGAGATCGCGCTCTCGATCTTGCTGGCGGGCCTCACCCTGATCTTCCTGTTCGCCACCGTCACGCTGCTGCCGTTCGCCAAATACGCGGCGGGCGACACCGGCAACGTGCCCACCGTCAGCGTACTGGTCGCCCTGCTGGTGTGCCTGATCCCGACCACCATCGGCGGCCTGCTCAGCGCCATCGGCATCGCCGGCATGGACCGCGTGATGCAGCACAACGTGCTGGCGATGAGCGGCAAGGCCGTGGAGGCAGTGGGTGATGTCAACACGCTGTTGCTGGACAAGACCGGCACCATCACGCTCGGCAACCGCCAGGCGACGGACTTCCACCCGGCGCCCGGCGTGCAGCTGGCCGACTTCGTACGCGTGGCGCAGCTTGCGTCGCTGGCGGACGAGACGCCCGAGGGCCGCAGCATCGTGGTGCTCGCCAAGGAGAAATTCGGCATTCGCGGCCGCGAGCTGCACGAGCTCGGCAACGCTCACTTCGTCGAGTTCACCGCCCAGACGCGCATGAGCGGCGTCGACCACGACCACCAGCAGATCCGCAAGGGCGCGGCGGAGAGCGTCAAGCGCTTCGTCGAAGGGCACGGCGGCAAGTTCCCGTCCGACGTGCAGGCCGTGGTCGAGCGCGTCGCCCGCGAAGGCGGCACTCCACTGGTCGTGGCGGAAGGCGGCCGCGTGCTGGGCGTGATTCAATTGAAGGACATCGTCAAGGGCGGCATGAAGCAGCGCTTCGCGCAGCTCCGGGAGATGGGCATCAAGACGGTGATGGTCACGGGCGATAACCCGCTCACCGCAGCCGCCATCGCAGCCGAGTCCGGCGTCGACGACTTCATCGCCGAAGCCACCCCGGAAATGAAGCTGGCGTTCATCCGCAAGGAGCAAGCGGGCGGTCGCCTGGTGGCCATGACCGGAGACGGTACCAACGACGCTCCGGCGCTGGCTCAGGCCGACGTCGGGGTGGCGATGAACACCGGCACGCAGGCGGCCAAAGAAGCCGGCAACATGGTCGATCTCGACTCCAACCCGACCAAGCTGATCGAGGTGGTGGAGATCGGCAAGCAAATGCTGATGACGCGTGGCTCGCTGACCACGTTCAGCATCGCGAACGACGTGGCCAAGTACTTCGCGATCATCCCCGCGATGTTCTTCATCACCTACCCGGAGCTGAGCAAGCTCAACTTCATGCACCTCACCAACCCGCAGTCCGCGGTGCTGGCAGCCGTGATCTTCAATGCGCTGATCATCATCGCGCTCATCCCGCTGGCGCTGCGCGGCGTGGCCTACCGGCCATTGAACGCCGCCAGCATCCTGCGTCGCAACCTGCTCATCTATGGCGTCGGGGGCGTGATCATGCCGTTCCCGTTCATCTGGCTCATCGATCGCATCCTCGTCGCGCTGGGGCTCGCCTGAATATGAAGCACCTACGACCTGCCATCCTGCTCACCGCCTTCTTCGTCCTGCTCACCGGGCTGCTATTTCCGGGCGTGATCTGGGCGCTCGGGCAAACCATGTTCCCACACCAGGCCAACGGGAGCCTGGTGCGTGACACCCAGGGCAATCTGATCGGCTCGGAGCTGATCGGCCAGAATTTCACCAAGCCCGAGTACTTCCACCCACGTCCTTCAGCGGCCGGCAACGGCTACGACGGCGCCAACTCGGGCGGCACCAACCTCGGCCCGACCAGCGACAAGCTGATCCACGGCATCCAAGATGATCCCTCCACCCCGGACGTGGACGAGAAGTACCTGGGCTACAACGACCTGGCACAGGCCTATCGGGCTGAAAACGGGCTCTCCCCGGACGCGCTCATCCCCGCGGACGCCGCGACCCCGCTCCGGCAGCGGCCTCGACCCGGAGATCAGCATCGGCAACGCGATGCTACAGGCGCCGCGCGTGGCCCGCGCGCGCGGCTGGAGCCCGGAACGCGTGCGGCAGCTCCTGGCCCAGAACCAGCACGGGCGTCTGCTCGGCATCTTCGGCGAGCCGCGGGTGAACGTGCTGCAGCTCAACCTGGCGATGGACGCCGCGAAATGAGAGACGGGTTCCGGCGTACCGGCATCGGCGCCGTGCTCTGAATGCGAGCACGGCTCGGGGGGTCCTCGCCTTCGTCCAGCGGCACAGGTTACTCGGGATCGCCCCCGAACAGCGTGGCCAGCTTGAATTCCACGGCTTGGAAGGGCTCTGCCCGCACGACCTCGCTTCGCTCCGCCACCAGCACCGTGACGTATCCTGCTTCCGACCAGCGCATCACGCTCAATGTCGCGTCGCGAGGATCGACGATCCAGTAGTGCGCAAGCGCCACATGGTGATACAGGCGCAGCTTGCGCACGGTATCGTCCTTGGCATGACTCGGTGAAATGACTTCGCAGACCCAGTCGGGCCGAACGCGGACAGGCGTGCCCGTCGGACGCTCCGGACAGTTCTCACGACGCCAGCCGAGCACGTCGGGACGCACGACGTCGCCGCTCTGCAGCAGGATCTCGACCTCCGTCGCGATCCACCAGCCGCCGGGCCCTCCCCCCCCTGGCTTGCGCTGAAAGGGAGTACGCAGAGCGGCTACCACACCCGCTTGCGCATCCCCGTGCTCTCCGCTCGGCGCGGCCTTGGGAAGCAGCTCGCCCGCGATCAGCTCGTGAAAGCGTGCGCCCTCCGGGATCGCCCAGAAGTCTGCCAGGGTCGCGGGGCTGCGCACGGGCTGGGTCATCGCGTCATTTCGAGTCTACTCCACGCACCCGGGGAGCGCACCCATCCCGCTCGACCTGTTGCATGGCGGTAACCGGGGAAGAGCCTCGCCTAGACGATCCGGCCGCGTGCCTGGTGGCCGCTCCGCTGGGCCAGAAAGGCCGACCCGCCCCTCCGGATTGAGGCTATCTTCGGGCCCGCTTGGGGCTCGGAGATCATCCATGACCAACGATAGAGCTTTCGATCCAGACGAGGTACTGCGCATGGCACGCAACGTGCGCGGCAAGCTGCCGGGCTCGCTCGGGCTATTGATCTTGGTTGCGCTGATCGTGGTGGCCCTGATCAGCTCGTATTATCAGGTCGAGCCCGACGAGGTGGCGATCGTGACGCGCTTCGGCCGTTTCGTGAACACGACCGGGCCTGGGCCACACGGAAAGCTGCCGTTCGGCATCGAGCAGGTGCAGAAGGTGCCGGTGCAGCGCCAGCTCAAGCAGGAGTTCGGCTTTCGCACGGCGCGCGCGGAGGTGCAGAGCTCCTACGCGAAGGACGACCGCGCGTCCGCCGAGGCGACCATGCTCACGGGCGATCTCAACGTGGCGACGGTGGAGTGGATCGTGCAGTACAAGATCTCCGACCCCTACAAGTACCTGTTCAAGCTGCGCGACGTGGAGGACACGTTCCGGCTGATGGCGGAGGCGTCGATGCGCAGCGTGGTGGGCGATCACAGCGTGACGGAGCTGCTGACCGTCGGCCGTGAGGCGATCGCCGCCAAGGCCAAGGACCTGCTGGCGGAGCTGTGCAAGCGCTACGACAACGGTATCTCCGTGCAGCAGCTGGTGCTGCAGGACGTCGATCCCCCCGAGTCAGTCAAACCCTCGTTCAACGACGTCAACCAGGCGATCCAGGAGCGCGAGCGCGTGATCAACGAAGCGTGGGCGGAGTACAACCAGGAGATCCCGAGGGCACGCGGCCTCGCCGAGCAGGCCATCGAGGCCGCCGAGGGGTATGCGGTCGACCGCGTGAACCGCGCCAAGGGTGACGCGCAGCGCTTCATCGCGCTGGAAGAGGAGTACCGCAAGGCGCCGGAGGTGACGCGCCAGCGCCTGTACCTGGAGACGCTCTCGCAGGTGTTGCCCGCGGCCGGCAAGAAGCTGATCTTCGACGAGCGCGCCAAGGGCATCCTGCCGCTCTTCCCGCTGGGTCCGCAGGGCACCAGCGTCGGCTCGGAGCGCTCGGAGGTGAAGCGATGAGCGCGCGCATCGGCTGGCTGTTGATGGCAGCCGCTCTGGCGCTGCTGACGCTGAGCGGCGCCCTGTACACCGTCTCCGAGCAGGAGCAGGTGATCATCACGCAGTTCGGAGAACCGATCGGAGAGGCCATCACCGATCCGGGCCTGCACTTCAAGCTGCCGTTCGCGCAGGAGGTCAACCGCTTCGACAAGCGCTGGCTGGAGTGGAACGGCAACCCCAATCAGGTCCCGACCCGCGACAAGAAGTACATCTGGGTGGAGACCTACGCTCGCTGGCGCATCGAGAACCCGCTCTTGTTCTTCCAGCGCCTGCGCGACGAGCGCGGAGCGCAATCCCGCCTGGACGATATCATCGACGGCGAGACGCGCAACGTGATCGCCAGCCACAATTTGATCGAGGTGGTGCGCACCAGCAACCGCAGCTTCGAGCAGGGCGAAGAGGCGGACGACGTGATGGAAGCCGAGGAGATGCACGAGGTGGAGCTCGGGCGCGACAAGATCACGCGCCTGATCCTGGAGCGCGCCTCGCAGATCGTGCCGGACTACGGCATCGAGCTGGTCGACGTGCAGATCCAGCGCGTCAACTACATCGACAGCGTGCAGGCCAAGGTGTTCGAGCGCATGATCTCCGAGCGCAAGCGCATCGCCGACCGGCACCGCTCCGAGGGCCAGGGCAAGAGCGCCGAGATCCGCGGCAAGAAGGAGCGCGAGCTGAAGGTGATCGAGTCCGAGGCGTACCGCAAGACCCAGGAGATCAAGGGCCGCGGCGACGCCGAGGCCACGGCCATCTACGCCGAGGCGTACCAGCGCAATCGTGAGCTGTACGAGTTCGCAAAGTCGATGGAGACCTACGAGAAGAGCATCGACAAGGATAGCTGGCTCGTGCTCTCGACCAACGCGCGGCTCTTCCGCTACCTGCAGTCCCCGGTGGCCGAGGGCGAGGGCAAGCGCTGAAGTGCTCGGTGCGCAGCCCGCGTCGCGCGCAACGCGGGCTGCGAGCGTTCACGGCCTGCGTTCAGCCGGTGCGGTCCTGCGGCGCGCCCGGGCCGCCGAGCTGATCGATGTAGGAGCTCTTCGAGTCGCGCGCCAGGCGCCTGTCATCGAGCGACAGCTCGCTGGCATTTCCCGCGTCGTCGACGACGAAGGAGAGCTCCGTGAAGTCGACCGCCTTGCCGCGCAGGTCCTGCCCCAGGCGTTCAAAGTCCGGGATCGGGAGGGTCACGTGCAGGGTGCTGCCGATCACCGTGGCTTCCAGGGGCCGCACGCGGGTGAAGCCCTTGATGGTGACGCGGTCCGGATCCGCGCCGGGCTCGGGCTCGGCCGATAGGGCCTTCAATTTGTGAAGGGCGGGCAGGATCAGAAAGGGGCCGCTGTCGAGCAGCAGGGACGTGTGGCCTTCGAGGCGCATCTTGACTTGGCGCTGGCTCATGGCTCGCTCACCGGAAAGTTGAAGTTCTTGATGCTGGCGAGCGGAGGGGGAGAGAGGTCGTCGCTCTGATAGTTGACGATGTCGTTCGGATCGATGTGATCGACCGCCAGCAGGAAATCGCTGCTGGTCAGGTAGACCGTGGCCGAGCCGTCACCGTTCTCCTGTCCCTTTCGGTTCTGGGTCGAGGTGGCGCCCTTGATCAGCAAGATGCTGCTGACCGGCGTGTGCGTGGGCGCGAGCGCGGTCAGGGACTTCAGTTTGAATTTGGTGGTCCCGATCAGTTCTGTACTGCCGACTCTGTATTGTTCAAAGAAGCTCATGGTTCTCCTCTCTCGAGTGGGGTGGATCTCCAAGCGACGGGGAAGGCCAGCCCTGCCGAAGCAGGGCTGGCGAGGTTCAGGGCTGGAACGCGTAGGGCACGCAAGCGCCCTCGCAGCTCACCAGGGACGAGCTGACCAACGCGCTGTCGGTCTCGCTCCCCGGCTGCGCGATGCGCAGGGCTCCCGGCGGGTCCTCGAACAGCACGCTGGACGAGTCCGGGGAATATTCGATGTGCGCGGCCGCTCGCGGAGCGCCGCACCAGCTGCCCGTGGCCAGGCCGCGCACCTCGCTGCAGCTCGAGCGAGGAGCCCGCCCGCTGGAGCTGAACGCGCTCGCGATAGCGGACGCGCCCGGCAGGGGGTATTCGGCGAAGCCCGTGGCATCAGCGAGCAACACCAGGCCGGAGCGCCGCCGCGGAAACTCCAGCTCCACGGGAGGCAGCTCGAGCCGCATCGGCAGCGTATCCAGGCGCGGGCTCGGCGCTTCCAGATCGATGCTGCGGAACGTCACGCCATCGGCCTCGCCGAACACGAACCAGCGCCCGTCCGGCGAGAACGCACGCCGCACCCCGGCGCCCGGCGAGGCGTCGACGCGCGCCAGCAGCCGCAGGCTGCGCTGGGCGGCGGAGAGCTCGAAGAAGGACAGCCCCGCCGCGGAGCGGCAGGCGATGCGCTCGACCGGCGGCTCCCCGATCGGATCCGACCAGGCGCTCACCTCCTGGCAAGGACCGACTGCATCGGACGCTCCGGGCGCGGGCGAAGTGACGGTCTGCGCGACCGGCCCCGCGTCGTCGCGCACGTCATAGATCTCGAGCTCGCCGCTGCTGCTGGTGTGGGCGACCCACGCTCCGCTCGGCGCGAGCCAGCCCGTGAAGAACATGGCCTCCGCGGCGCCCTGGTAGCTGACCACCGATCCCAGGGGCGCCTCGTCCACGCCGACCAGGGCGACCCCGCCGGCCACCGCTCGGGCCAGGGTCCCCGCGTTGGTCAGCATCGACGGACTGCCGACAGCAAGGCCCAGCGCAGACGCGGGCCCCGATGAGCTGTCCACAGCCAGCCGCGCCAGGTACAGGGCCTCGCTGAGGAAGGGGTCGTCGAAGCCCAGCTCGTCACCGAGGAAGGCCAGCGTGTCGCCGGCGCTCCAGAGCAGTTGCTCGCGATAGGCGAGCGGAACCTCTTGCCCGACCCACAGGGCCTTGCCCTGGCCGATCCATGCGGGAGCGAGCGCGCCGCTGTCAAAGCCCGAGGCGCCGCCCAGCTCATCGCGTGCGTCGGCGCCAGCGATGCGCTGCACGAAGGCCAGCTGCCGCGAGTCGGGCGACCACGCGTAGTCGAGCACCCGGCACTCTCCGCCGCCGCCAGCAGCGCACGTGCCCGGCACCGCCACCGCCGCCGAGCGCGGCCCGCGCGCGCGCAGCGCGTACAGCTCGCTCCCCGCAGCGTGCTCGACCCGAAACGCGAGCCAGTTGCCATCGGGGGAAAAACGAAAGTCGCTGGTGGTCCCCTCGATGCCGGAATCGGCGCTGATCTCCTGGCGCAAAAACACATCCCGCAGGTGCAAGCGCCCGGCCGCACCCTCCGAGAGAAAGGCAAACCAGCAGCTCTGGCGCAGCTCGAGCTCGATGCTGAGCTCGTCGCTCCGCGGCGGAACGCTCGAGTCCGTGATCTTCAGGCGCAGGCTCGCGCCGGTGCTCGGTCCATCCGGTGAAACAGACTCGAGCCAGGTCCGCTCGGACGCCGTTGTTTCGTTCTCGCGACGCAAGGCAAAGCCGGGCGCCTCCGTCTGGACATCGAAGCGATACGGAGCCACGCCACCCTCACCCTGGAGCGGCACTGAATAAGCAATGCCCGCGCACGGCGACGGCGGCGGCAGCACATGGAGGCAGCCTCCGGCGCTGGAAGCACAGCCCGGAGGCGCCTGATCCGGGCCTGACGGCGGCTTCATGAATGTGATCGGCGGGCTCGCGTTTTCGTTCGGGGTCGACGCTGGCCCCGGGGGCTGCTTCGGCGCGGCGCTGCTGGGATCGTCGTGCACTGCAGGGTCACTCGAGTGGGGTGCAAGCGGCTCATCGTCTTTCCACTCCACTTCCGACAGACACGCCGGCGAGAGCAGGCACACGAGAGAAATCCAAATGCCAGCACCTTGACCAGCCATGTTTCCTCTCGCCCCCAAGGACGGGCTCGGCGAGCGCCGGTCGCAACTCTTCTGGTCGCTTTCTTTCCGCGACGCCGCGGCAGTCCATGTCATATTCTGCGGTCCGGAGAGCTACCGCGAACGGCGTCGGAAGCTGGGCGGGCGCACCAATGGCTGGCAACCAGAACAGGCAGGGGCTGGAGGACACCTGGCCCGTGGCTCCTTCAGACGCACCGTTGTCCTCGGGCCCGCATGACGCCGTGCGCTGCCTGAGCGATGAGGATCTGGCCGCCTACCTCGAGGGCAGCACCAGCGCGGCGCTGCGCGATCGCATCGATCGGCATCTGGACACGTGCACCGATTGCTGGCTGCTGGTGCTGGCGCAGCTCTCCGCGGAGCCGGTGGTCGCGCCCTTCCGCATCACCACCTTCGCCGTGGGCAGCAAGATCGCCCAGCGCTATCGCGTCGAGCGTTTCATCGGCAAGGGCGGCATGGGCGAGGTCTACCTCGCGCACGACGAGCTGATGAACCGCCCGGTGGCGCTGAAAACGCCGCTGTGCAGCAACACCGATGACCCGAGTGCGCTGCGCAAGTTCTTCGACGAGGCGCGCAACGCCGACCGCATCACGCACGCCAACATCTGCCGCATCCATGCGCTGCAGGAGCATCGCGACCCGAGCGACGGGCGCCCGCCGATCCCCTTCTTCACCATGGAGTTCATCGCGGGCGAGACGCTCGCGCGGCGCATCAAGCAAGGCCCGTTGCCGCTGCCGATGGCCGAGCTCGTGGCACAGCAGCTGCTGTCCGGCCTACAGGCGGCGCATGAGAAGCGCGTCCTGCACCTGGATTTCAAGAGCGACAACATCATGCTCCGCCACGGCGCCCAGCCGGAGGCGGTGATCATGGATTTCGGGCTGTCCCGGCAGCGGGACGCGCAGCTCCGCTCCAGTCAGTGCGAGGGCGGCGTCGGCACCTTGCCGTACATGGCGCTGGAGCAGCTGGAAGGCGGGCTCGAGCTCACTCCGGCGGTGGATGTCCATGCCTTCGGCGTGGTGCTGTTCGAGATGTTGACGGGGCGGCTGCCGTTTCTGGAGACCTCGATCGGGGCCCTGTTGTTGCGGCAGAGCCGCGAACGTCCGCCGCTGCCCAGCAGCTTACGGCCGGAGCTGAGCGACGAGCTCGACGAGTTCCTGCTGCGCTGCATGCACCGCTCGGCGGCGAAGCGCTACGCTGACGCTGGCGCGGCGTTGACTGCCCTGAGACAGCTGCGCAGCTGGGTGCGCAGCCCCTCGCGGGCGCGGGTGCGCTGGCGCTGGGCCGTTGCGCTGGGGCTCGCGGCCCTGCTCTCGGCGCCCGCCGCTCTGCAGTGGATGCGCCGCCGCCCGCCGGCGCAGCGCCAGCTTGGCTCCGCGCGCGCGAGCGCCCTGCCTGCACCGAGCACCACCCCGACGAGCAGCGCGCCCGCAGCGGCGCCCGCGGCGAGCGCGCCGCTCGCCCCTGTCACGAAACCCGCGACGAAGCCCGCTGCCCTGCCCGCCCCGCACGCACGCGGGGCGAAGAAGGCGCCGAAGCCGCCCGCGCCGGCGCGCCCAGCCCGAACCGCGCCGCACCCCGTCGAGCCCAGCGACGAGCCGCGAGCGCATCGCCAGCTGCATGCGCTGCCCTCGGCGCCCCTGCCCTTCGGCCTCGCCGGCGGTCCGCATCAAAATGCGGCGCCGTAGCTCGCAGCCACGAAACCAGGACCGATGGCGCCCGACCAGGACGGTGCCGCTGGCTCGTCGAAGAGCAGCAGCAGCGCACCCGTGCCGAGCAGCGCCGAGGCGCTGATGCCGAGACCCCAGGCCCAGCGCTGATAGACGTGCCGGGTCTGGTCCAGAGACTCATTTTCGGGCGTCCGCGAGATGCCCCCGCCGGGCTGCCGTTGCGCGACCAGATCGGCGTCCGCCCGGGCCATGCGCAACCAGGAAATGGCCGCTGCAGCCGCCGCAGCCGACCCCACACCGAGCAGAATGCGCCCCGCCGTCGCGCGCAGGCCGGTCCGCTCGACGCCAGCGGGCCCGGGCGCGGAGCTCTCCGGCGAGGTCAGCACGCGCGGCGGGGCCGCGGCGCGGAGCGCCGGCATCCCCTCCGGCGGCAGCTGCGCAGGCTCCACGAGCGCCGCCGGCGCGCGAGGGCAAAACTGCTCGAGCTCCTGCAGCGCTCGAGCGGCCGCGGCACGCTGCTCCGAGTACGGCTCGAGATCGAGAAACACGAGATAGTTTCGGCGTGCGAGCTGGCAATGCTCGCGCTCTCGCTCGCCGGGTTGCTCGAGCCAGGCGTGATACACCAGCGCCCGGTTGAACGCGCAGCCCGCGTCGCGCTCCGTACAGACCGCGTCCAGGATGCCGAGCGCGCCCGCGTAGTCTCGCCGCTCCAGCGTGCACTGAAAGCGATCGAACGCGCCTGCTGCGCCATCGCCGCTGCCGCTCGCGCTCAGCTGGCCGCTACAGCCCGTGGCGACCGTGGGCTCCGTCTGCGCGTACGCCGGCTGTTCGATCCTCGAGCCGCCGACGAGCACCGCCAGGGTGACAGCTCGTCGGACCCGCCCGCGACGCTCACGATCGAACGGCCCCTCGCCCCTGTACCCAGCGTCCCTTCTCATCAGAGCTCACCCCACTTGCCCGCCCGGCAGCATTGCGGACCGCGGCCGACGAGCGCAAGAGTCCGGATTGCTTTCCCGTCGAATCGGCGCGCCCTGCTCGTGGCGATCGTCATCGGGGCACAACTCATCGCTCCGCGCTTTGAAAGAACAGGCAGCGGCCGCAAAACCCGGGCGACGCGCGCTCCCACGCTGACCAATCCGCTGGACGCTGCGCTCCCGCCGGTGAGACAATGACACAGCATGCGCAGCAAGACGATGCTCCTGGTCGAAGACAATCCTGACGACGTGGAGCTCGCCCTGCGCGCGTTCGCCAAGCACGGCATGGTCCATCAGATCACGGTGGCGCGCGACGGCATGGAGGCGCTGGCCCTGTTGCACGGCAGCGCACCCGAGGCGGAGCCCGCGCTCGTGCCGGAGGTGGTGTTGCTCGATCTGAACTTGCCGCTGCTGAACGGGCATGAGGTGCTGCGGCGGCTGCGCGCGGACCCGCGCACCCGGCGCATCCCGGTGGTCATGCTGACCTCCAGCCAGGAGGACAAGGACATCCTGGCCAGCTACGATCTGGGGGCCAACAGCTTCGTCCAGAAGCCGGTCGACTTCCTGGAGTTCGTGGAAGCCGCGCGCCAGCTCGGCCAGTACTGGCTGCTGCTCAATCAGAGCCCGAACCGCTGAGTGGAGGACGCGATCACCAGCGCAGCAGGGCAGCAGCTGAGCCACGACGCCCGCGCCCGCGGTGTGCGCTTCGTGCTGCTCCTCACCCTCGGGCTGAACGTGCTCGTGGCCGTGCTCAAGCTCGTCTACGGGCGCTGGACCCACACGCTCTCGCTGCAGGCCGACGGCTATCATTCGCTGACGGACGGCAGCAACAACGTGCTCGGTCTGCTGGGCGTGTGGTGGGCGACGCGGCCGCCGGACTCCAAGCACCCCTACGGTCATGAGAAGATCGAGGTGCTGGCGGCGAGCGCGATCGGCGCCTCGCTGATCCTGGTCGCCTGGAACCTGGTGAGCGACGCGATCGCGCGCATCCGTCATCCCGCCGAGCCGCCCCAGCTGGACCTGGGCACCTGGGTCGTGATCCTGCTCACGCTCGCCATCAATGTTGGCGTGGCTCGCTACGAAGCGCACATGGCGCGCAAGCTGGACAGCACGTTCCTGGCGAGCGACGCCGCGCACACGCTCTCCGACGTGCTGGTCACGCTCGGCGTGCTGGTCACCGTGTTGCTGATCAAGTTCGGTTATGCCTGGGTCGATCCGCTGGCGAGCTGCGCGATCGCCGTGTTCATCCTGGTCACCGGCGTGCAGGTGATCAGCCACAACCTGGACTACCTGATGGACGCGGCCCAGATGGACGAGGCAAAGATCCGTGACGTGGTCGTGCGCGTCCCGGGCATCGCCAGCGCCCACAAGGTCCGCACCCGCGGCACGCCCGGCATGATCCGCATCGATCTGCACATTCAGATCGCTCCGCACCTCAACGTGCGCCACGCCCACGAGGTGACGCACTGGGCGATCGACGCCCTGAAGCGCGAGCTGAGCGGCGTGCGCGACGTGGTGGTGCACACCGAGCCCGCGCCGGACGACGCGACGTATCCGGAGCTGCCACCCCGGATGCGCCCCGGCTCGCATTGAGCCGCGCTCAGACGCGCAGCGCCGGGCTCAGCCGCGCAGCGCCGGCTCAGACGCGCAGCACCGCGGCGCCCTGGAAGCGCCCGGCGCGCAGGTCGCCCAGGGCGCGCTCCGCGTCCGCCAGCGCGTACTCGACCGGCGACGTGTGGATCGGCACGCGCGCGGCCAGCGGCAAGAACTCCTCGGCGTCGCGGCGCGTGAGGTTGGCGACCGAGCGCAGCTGCCGCTCCCCCCACAACAGCTCGTAGGGGAAGGACGGGATGTCGCTCATGTGGATGCCGGCGCAGACCACGCTGCCGCCGGCGCGCACGGCGCGCAGCGCCGCCGGCACGAGCGCCCCCACCGGCGCATACAGGATCGCGGCGTCCAGCTCCTCGGGCGGCAGCTCGCTCGAATCTCCGACCCAGTCCGCCCCCAGCCGCTCCGCAAACGCGCGAGCCGCCGCGTCCCCCGGCCGCACGAACGCGTACACGCGCCGGCCCTGAAACACGGCCACCTGGGCGACGATATGCGCGGCGGCGCCAAAGCCATACAGGCCGAGCCGTTCCGCGTCGCCCGCCAGGCGCAGCGAGCGGTAGCCGATCAAGCCGGCGCAGAGCAGCGGCGCGGCTTGCAGATCGTCGAGCGAATCGGGCAACGCAAAGCAGTAGCGCTCGTCCACCAGCATCTGCTCGGCGTAGCCACCGTCCAGCGTGTAACCCGTGAAGCGCGCGCGCTCACACAGGTTTTCCTGATCGCGCAGGCAGAAGCGGCACCGCCCGCACGTCCAGCCGAGCCAGGGCACGCCGACCCGCACACCGGGCCGAAATCGCCCCACTCCCGCCCCAGGGCCACAGGCGAGCACATGCCCCACGACCTCGTGCCCCAGGATCAAAGGCAACTTCGGATTCGAAAGTTCGCCGTCGCGCACGTGCAAATCCGTGCGGCAGACCCCACATGTATGAACTGCGATCAGCAGCTGCCCCGCCGCAGGCTCTGGCAGCTCCTGTTGCACGCTGATCAGCGGCTGCCCCGCTCGAACGAGATGCATCGCCCGCATTTGTTCCCAATTAGCACACGCCGGGGTGATGCAGCGCACGGCCCGACCTCCTTGCGCAGAAACTTTGCGGAATTAAATTGCTCGGCAGCCGCAAGCATTGGATCGCCCGGAACGTAACGAGCGATCGCAGCGGCAGGAGACCGCCAGACGCGCTGGCGGCCACACTGGTTCAGCCAGTGTTGGAAGCGCCATCCAGGGGTGGATCGGGTCTTCTCGATCGCACCTCACCGCGTGGCTCGCAGCACGCCGGCGTCGCTCGCTTCCAAGTGCTGGCTACTCACACTCGGCCTGGCCGAGCAGGAGCCCATTGAAACCATCTCCCTCATCTTCACCTCAGAGTGGCGGGTCCAATCTGCCCGCCAAGCTCCTCGATCACTGGCATACGGCTTCTCGTATCAGCCACGCCGATGAGCTGCAGCTCGCTTGCCGTCTGGCGGAATGCCGGCGCGAGATGCTGACGTTGGCGCTGAACACGTCGGAGTGTTTGTCGGGGCTGAGGCGCCTGCAGACCGAAGTGCACAGCGGCAAGCTGCGCATCCAGGAGGTCGTAGAGCTCGAGGAGCGCTCTCCCGAAGCCGGGATGGCGGAATTCCAGAGCTGGCTCGAACGCGCGCAGGAGCTACAGCGCGCCGCGGCCCAGTCCTGGAAAGCGCCGGAGAGCTCCGAAGCGCAGCTCGACCAGAGCAAGGAGCTCGTGCGCTCGCTCACCCTGCGCCCGGCGACCGTCGCCCGCTTGCTCGAAGGACTGCGCACGCCTTCCCTACCAGCCCCGCTGCAGCGCCAGATGCGCGGGCTCGCGGTCGAGGCGGACCGCATCCGGGATCGCTTCTTGACCGCCAACCAGGGGCTCGTCACCTACGTGGTGCAGCGTTACCTGGGCATGGGCTTGAGCCATGACGACCTGATGCAGGAAGGCAACATCGGCCTGATGCGCGCGGTCGAGAAGTTCGACCACCGGCGCGGCGGGCGCTTCGGGACCTACGCGGTCTGGTGGGTGCGGCAGGGTGTGCGCCGCGCGCTTGCCAACCAGTCGCGCACCATCCGCATTCCGGTGCACGCGCTGGGCGCGCGCTACTCGCTCGATCAGGCCTCGCGCAAGATGGCGCTCCAGCTGGGGCGCGATCCCACCCAGGAAGAGCTGGCCAAGGCGACCGGAGTCGGCTCCGAGAACGTGGCCCAGCTGCTGGCCCTGGCGCGCGAGCCGCTCAGTCTCGACGCCCCGCGCAGCGGCGACACCGACGTGCGCCTGGGCGACTCGCTGGCGGACGCCGCCACGCCCAACGGCATGGAAGAGGCGTTCGGCAAGCAACGCTCGGCGCAGCTGCGCGAGCTGCTCGGCTCGCTCAGCCCTCGCGAGCAGGACATGCTGCGCATGCGCTTCGGTCTGGACGGTGCGGACGAATGCACGCTGGAACAGATCGGCGTCACCTTCTCCGTGACCCGGGAGCGCGTCCGCCAGATCGTCACCGCCGCGCTGCAGAAGCTGAATCGACAGACCCGGACCCAGCGCCTGGAGCTGGCCGGCCGCGTCGATTCCTGAGGCCGACGAGCCGCCGCGCAGCGCCTGGTTGCGCGGCGGCGAGTCCGGCGACTAGCCTGAGCCGCCACCATGAATCAGCTGGCCAAAACCCTGATCGGCCTCGGCCTCGCCCTGGTGCTGGTGGGCGCGGCGTTGCTCGTGCTGCAACGGCTCGGCCTCGGGCGCTTGCCCGGCGACTTCACATGGAAGGGCAAGCACGGCACCCTACACGTGCCGATCGCCACCAGCCTGTTGCTCAGCGTCGTGCTCACGATCCTGCTCAACCTCTGGCTGGGCAAATCGCGCTGAAGGGGCTGCCGCGTCGACGGGGCGGCAACCGCTGCCGCGTCGACGGGGCGCTCCAAACCACGCGTCACTGCGCCGATGGTGACATCGAGTGCTTGCGGCGGTGCCCCAACGACGGCTCCTCCGGCTCTTGAACCTCACGCGGCAGGAGCCGCGGCTTCGAGTCCTCCTCCTCCTGATGGGCGCTCGCGCCTTCCTTCTCCTTGGGCGGAGCGCGATCGATACTGATCAGCTCGACGTCGAAGATCAGCGTGCCCTTCGGCGGCGAACCTGCGGGCTGCCCCGGCTCACGCCGCCCGTAGCCCAGGTTCGCGGGGATCCAGAAGCGCGCCTTATCGCCCGGCGTCATCAGCCGCAGCCCCTCTCCCCAGCCGCGGATCACCCCGTTCAGCGGGAAATCGGCCGGCGCTCCGCGATCGAGCGAACTGTCGAACAGCTCCCCCTCCTCCGTCCAGCCCGAGTAATTGACCTTCACGGTATCGGCCTGTTCGGGCACCTGATCGCCTGGCGGCCCCTCTTCCAGGATGCAATACGCGAGCCCCAGCGCCGTACGGTGCACGGCCGCGCGTGGATTCTCCAGCACATGCGGCTCCGTTCGCTCCGGACAGGGCCCTTCCGGTGCCGGCTGCTCCCCCAACTCCTGAGCCATCACCGCCTTGGCGTCATTCGCGGGCGAAGGTGCACCCGCTGGCGCCGGCGGACTGCTCGCGCAGGCCAACCCCAGCCAGAGCCACCACTGAACCCCCAGAAACCGATCGCGCATGCCCGCCCATATCACGAGGCAAAGCCGATCCAAACGGCCCATTTCTCCCCCCTGCCGCCGCCGCCGCTCGCGGCTGGTTGGACTTCCTGCATGGAAACCGGGTGCCCCACTGCGCTCCCACGCGCTTCCCGGCACGGAGGCTGACTGAACCCGCGCGCGCTCGGTGCCATCGCTCGAGATCTTGGGCCGGGCCTGCGCCACACGGCAAAACCGACCCCTCGGGACGCGCCACGCCCCTGCTCTGGACGCGACCACAACCTGCTCCGCGAAAGCGCGAACCCGGGCTCGCAGAACGCCGACGTGCCCGACGGACACGATGCTGCGTTGCACCGTGAGCAAAGAATCCGCCCGCGACGACTTCGGATCCGCGCGGCGCCGATCACATGGACGCTCGGCACCGATGGGGGACGCCGCTCTACCCCACGCGGCCCCAGCCGCTTCCGATCCGTGCTGCGCCGATCACATCGACGCGCTCGGCCACACGGCGCGCTAGCGGCGACTTCCGATCCGCGCTGCGCGGATCAGATCGACACTCGGCGTCGATGGGGACGTCTGCGGCCGCCGGCGCGCGCGGGATGACGCCAACGACGGCTTTCGATCCGCGCTGCGCGGATCACATGGACACTCGGCACCGATGGGGGATGCCGCTTTACCCCGCGCGGCGCACCCACCGCTTCCCATCCGCGCTGCGCGGATTACATCAACGCGCTCGGCACAGATGGGCGACGTCTGCCGCCGCCCGGCGCGCGAGGGTTGACGCTGGTGGCGGTTCCCGATCCGCGCTGCGCCGATCACATGGACACTCAGCACCGATGGGGGATGCCGCTTTACCCCACGCGGCGCCCGCGACGGCTTCGCATCCAAGATGCGCCGCTCCCATCGACACTCGGCACCGATGGGAGAGGTCTGCGGCACGCGCGACGCATCACATCCACGCGCCCGACCCTGATGGGCGACGTTTGCGGCCCCGGGGCGCGCGCGGGATGACGCCCGCGGCGGCTTCCAGTCCGCGCTGGCACCGTCATCCAGGTGCGCGGCGCAGCAGCAGAAGCTCCGTCGGCATTGATGCTCGATCCAGGGTTAAGATCGATGAACCGGTTTGTTCTCGCTTGACCGCGATCCGGTGGCGCACGGGGGCGAAAGTGATGACCGCCTGTAAAGACCGCATCCTCAGCGCCTGGGCGGCACGACCTTCGCCGATCTCGCTCCAATCGACTTCAAAGACGTTCAGGTTGCGATTCGTCCGTCCTGGAGCCGTTCAGGAGCCACAAAATCCGGGGTGTATGCTTCAGGCATGTCCTCCCACACCGAGTTCTGGCAGCTCCACCAGCTGTCAAATCAGCAATTGCTCGATAGCCTCGGTCGGGTGCTGCACAACCAGCGTCGCAGCCTGGCCGAGATCGTGGCTCACCTGATAGAGGTGGAAGAGCGGCGCCTTCACCTCGAGGCGGCGCATGGCTCCCTGTTCGACTACTGCGTCCGCCAGCCTCACATGAGCGAAGACGAAGCTTGCCGTCGCATCGACCTCGCGCGCCTGGCGCGCAAATTCCCTGCGCTCCTTCCGCTGCTCGCGCGCGGAGAACTCACGCTCTCGAGCGCCCTCGCCCTGAAACCGGTGCTGACCACAGAAAATCACCTCGAGCTGCTCAGTGCCGCCCGACACCAATCGATCCGGCAAACTCGCGAGCTGGTGGCGGCGCGCTTCCCGAGCCCTGACGTACCCACCACTCTCCGCAAACTTCCAGAACCAAAACCGGCGCCGATTCCGGCGCGCTCCGAGCCCGCCGCGCCAAGCGCGTCATCCCCACGCGCCACCGCACCTGCACCTGCGGCACCGACCGACCCCGCCGATCTAACCCGACCGGAGCTGCTGCCGCCCGATCTCCCGCCGAGCGTGCCCGCCTCACGTCCCGCTCCGCCCCGGCATCGAATCGAACCGATCGCCGCTCAACGCTACAAGCTCCAGCTCACGATCGACGCAGCGCTCAAGGGCCAGCTCGAAACCGCGCGCGACCTCTTGCGCCATTCCGAACCCAGCGGCGACTTTGCGCTCGTCCTTTCCCGAGCACTCGAGCTGTTGATCGCCGACCTGCTGCGCCGCCGCTTCGGTGTCGGTACGAGCCGCAAAGCCGCTGGCCAACGGGCGTCCGAGAAGACCCCTGCTGCGGCGGTGTCACAAGCGGCCGCGCCGCCCCCCACTTCGCCCGGTGCGTCACCGGCGTACGTCCCCCACGCCACCCGCCGCGCAGTCCTCGAGCGCGACGGTCTCGCGTGCACCTGGATAGATGCGGATGGGACTCGCTGCAACTCACGCGCCTGGCTGGAGCTCGATCACCGGCACCCGCGCGGCAAGGGTGGGAGCTCGGAGGTCGAGAATCTCCGGCTCCTCTGCCGAGCCCACAATCAGCTCGCTGCCGAGCACGCCTATGGCCGCGCCTACCTGGATCGAGCAAAAGCGAACCAGCGCCTCGAACGGCCGACACCCAGCTAGCGTTCCGCCGATACCTGTTTCAGTGACGAGCAAACTGGCGGACGATTACCTGGAGAACGCCACATGCCAACCCGTGACCGCGTCCAGGGCCAGCACCGGATCCTGTTCACTGCAGCGTGCCGTTGGCGGCTCCGAGCGGCACTCGCTGCAGTCCGGCGTCGCTCCGCGGCAGCATCGGCACTGTATCCGCGCCACGCGAATAGCGCACAGCCGCTCATTGCGCGCCGCGCCGTCTCGCGCCCAAGAACGAAAGGCAACGCGCCGCCGTAGGTGGCGCGCCCTCTTTTCCGCGCTGCGCGGATAACCCAGCTCCGCTCCGCGCGACACGACCCGCTTCGCAACGACCGCCCTCCACCAGCGCCCGCGCTCCACGCTGCTCGGCCATTCCCACGCTGCCCGGCTTCGCGCTGTCCGACCCCGCGCTGACTCCAATGCGCAAATCCCCGCCTCCCGCGCAACGTCTGGCCAGATCGTCAGGCTCGGGCAGCTCCGCCGCCCCTCCAACCTCCCCTGCGCAACGCACCCGCCCCCGCGCCGCTCAACGCCGCCCAGCGCCCCGAGGTTCCGCGCACTGCCGCGAAGCGCAGGCCCGGCCCAATCCAAACGGCTGATGCACAGCCGCCGACGGCGCGCTCTACGGCGCCACCGCGCTCGCGCTGCCGGGCCCGGTATTGGCAAATTCGTACAGGCGATTCGGCGGATATTCGCCCGCCGCGGAGTCATAGGGGCGGTTGGAGGTGGAGGCCGATCGCCAGGGTTCGTCAGCGTCGATGTGCGCGCCGATCACGGAGTCGCGGACCAGCGCCTGGCCGTTCGGGTAGGCGCCCGTGGCCACGAGCTCGGCGTACGCAGCGAGGTCGCTCTGGTTCTCGTCCCAGGCTCGTCCCAGTCGAATGCTGGAGTCGTCCGCGCCGCTGTCGGCGCTGAAGGTGGAGTGTGTCACCAGGAAGCCGTGCCGATTGCGGGCGTCCGTGCTCGGCGCCAGCACGGCTCCGCTCACGCGCGAGGTGAGCGATCGGATGGTGCAGCCGTCGAGCACGAGCGTGCCGCGGCCGAGGATGAACTCGCTGTCGCCTTCGATGTAGCTGCTCTTGAAGTAGGCGCGCGCGACCGTGTCGACGTCGGGCGATTTGGCGAGCAAGGTGTCCTGGTTGCCGAGCACGCGCACGTTGTCGTAAAGGGCCCGGTCGCCCTGGCTGAGCAGCGCGGGTGCCTGGAGGTTGCCGTCCGCCTGGTCTTCGTCCGCGTCGTTGGCGATGGTGAGGTTCTTGGCCACGAAGTCCCGCGCCAGCACGGCAAAGGTGGAGCTGCCGCTGGTGCCGAAGCTGGTGGCGTTGGTGTTGGGGCTGCAGGGGTTGGCCGGCGTGCCCGCGGCCTTGGCCTTGCCGGAGTAGTTGTCGAAGGCGATCACGGTGCGGGAGGCGTCAGGCTCGAGGCTGTACAGGGTGATCGGCGGCGCGTCGGAAGGGACGCACACCACCTCGCGATAGGTGGCCGCGGCGAGCTGGATGTAGCGGCGCGCGCTGCCGCCCTCGGCCACGGCCTGGCTGATCGCGTCTTGCACGCTGGTGTGGCTGCCGCCGCTCGGAGCAACGCGGAAGTCCGGGGTGAAGCCGCTCACATCACCGCCGCCTGCGCTCGGGTCCCAGTCGTCGCGCGTCAATCCGGTGATCAGATCGCCGCTCTGCGCGAGGTAGTCGCGCAGGGTCATCATCTGCGCCACCGCGGGATCCAGCTCGGGGCGCCGCGGCGTGCCCAGCAGCGGCAAATCCGGCGGCGGGCTGCCCGGCAACGGGCCCGGCGCGGGCTCGGGCTCGGCGGGCTCCATGAGCTCGGCGGCGGGCGTTGCACTCGGTGACTCCGCAGCGAGCTCCATCGCGGGCGCCGCGGCACCGCCCGTGATCGCGGGAGGCGGGCTCGCCGGCAAGATCCCGTACCCGTAGCTCGGCGGGCGCGGCGCCGCCATCGGCTCGGGCGCGGGAGGTTGGATCGGATCGCCGTATTCGACGCAGCCAACGAGCGCGCACAGCAGGATCGCGCGACGGCGCCCGAAGGCTCCGCAAACCGAAGCTCTCACAACGAGCCCCGAACCCACACGTTCAAACCATCGGGGCCGAGCCCCGCGCCCAGCTGGGGCGAGCGGCGCTCCGGCTCCTTCGGAGGCGCGAAGTGGAAGTACGTGGTGACGCCCGCGGAGACGACGGAGGCGAGACCGAAGGCGTCCGTCAACACCGCCAGCGTACGCAGACGCGAGCGCGCGCTCTCGATCTGCTCGAGTCCATCGGGATAGTGCGAGAGCCGGCGGTCGAGCTCGCCGCTCTGCCGGTAGGTCATCACCGCGCACGCCGCCGTGAACCCGGCCAGAATGCCCGTGGAGATCAGGCCGACCTTCACGGGCACGTTCTCGGGCGGCGCCGGCGGCGCTTCCCGCCCGGTCTTGCTCGGCAGGCCGTGCGGCGCCGGCAGCGCGTTCAGATCGATCGGAAACGACTCGCGCTGCAGCTCGAAGCTGACCACCGAGGCGTCCCCGCCCGCCACCGTCACGATGCGCGTCATCGGGATGTGGCCCGGCTTCTCCACGCGCACGCGGTGAATGCCCGCGTTCAGCAGCAGCGGCGCGCGCAAGGGCAGCTCCGCGACGCGCGTCTCGTTGACGATCAGCACGCCGCCCTCGACGTTGGTCTCGATGCGCAGCTCGGCCACGCGCCGCTTCAGCTCGCTCATCTCGGCCTCGACCTGCGCCACGCGCGCATCCGGGATCCGCGCCTCCGCCGGCGCGGCAGCCCCTTCGCGCAGATAGCGAGCGAACAGCTCCAGCGCCTGCACGTAGTCCTGCCGCTGCGCCTGGACCTGCGCCAGGTTGTACAGGATGCGATAGGTCGGCGCGAGCTCGTAGGCCCGGGTGAACGCTGCCAGGGAGGCGTCATAGGCGCCGCCGCGATACAGCTCCACGCCGCGCGCGAAGTGCTGGCGCGCCTGCGCCACCGCGCTCGCGCGCTCCGGGTCCGCCTGCCAGCCCTGCGACGGCGCTGGTTCACTTGCTTGGCTCGGCAGCGCGCGCAGCCCGAGCGACAACAGGAGTGCCAGCTGAACGACTCGAGAGCGGTACGGCAAGCCACCGCTCGAGGCCGAGGCGGTGCTGGATCGAGCCGGGGTGTGTCGCGGGGGGTGATGCAGCGGGATGTGATGCATGCAGAAGATCTCCGGGAGCTCACTCGAGGTACGGATCGGTTTCATCGATGCTGCGCGGGAGCGGCCCTCCCGCGCGCAGGGCGCGCGCGTCGCTGCGCTTGCCGCGCTTCGACCGGGAGCTGCCGCGCGGAGCCGGGCTCGGTTCGGGCTCGTCCGCGCTCAGGGTGGGCAGGATGGCCTCGATGCCGAAGGCGGGCGCCAGCTCCTCGCTCGTGAGCGCTGGCATGGCAGGCGGCTCCGCTGCAGGCGCGGCCTCGGGCGGCGCTGGCTCGGCCTCGATCGAGCCTGCCGCGGCGGGGGCTGAGGTTTCGCGCGCCGCCAAGGCACTCGCGCCCGCGTCGATGCCGGCTCCAGGCGCCTCCGCGGGCGTGCTCCCCGTGCCCGGGCGCGGGCCGGAGAGCGCCGGCTCCGCTGGCGCCCGATCGCCGCCGCTGGCGCGCACCGCCAGCACCTCGCGCACGGGCGGCGAAGCGGGCGCTGGCTCGGGGCGCGCGGCCCAGGGCGCCGGGGCCGCGACCCGCTCGGGCTCGGGCTTCGCCTCGCGCCGCGCGATGCGCGCGCCCTGCGCGACCAGGATCAGCACGCCCGCTGCCGCCGCCACCGGTAGCGCGAAGCGAGAGAGCTGGCCGGCAGCGTTCGCGGGCTGCAGCGTGGACGAATACGCTCGATGTCCGCTGGTGTCGGGCTCGCGCACCAGGAACGGCGGGGGCAGCCCGGGCCGCGCCGCAGGCCGCGCCGGCTCACGCATCGCCAGTTCTCGCTCCCGCATCGGCGGCTCGGGTTCGCCGGAGGAGGACTCGCCCCGCGCATCGTGGGCCTGCCCCTGCAGCGCCGCGATGCCGCGGAGATCCTCGTGGTAGCTCGGCTCCTCCTCGCTCTCTGGCTCGGAGGAGAGCTCGGCGGCGAGGTCTGCCGGACGCTCCAGCCCCGGAGCGAGCTCCGACACCTCCTCGAAGCTGGTCACGTTGTGCGTGTGCTCGTCCCAGAGCGGCTGGAGCGCGAGCGGCTCGAAGGCTTGCTCCCCGTCGTCGTTTTCATCCTCTGGCGCCAGGGGGCTGGCCGCCGGCGCGCTCGGCGGCGGGGGCACGCAGGGCCGCGCCGGCTTCGGGCGTTCCAGCGCGCTGTCCGCGCCATGACGGCGGGCCATCTGTTGCTCGATCCAGGTGAGCATCTCGGCACGCTCGGCGGCGAAGTGTTGCATCATCAGCTGCGCCAGCGCTCCGAGCCCGGCGTTCTGCTGCGCTTCGGTCTCCGTGTCCGCCAGGAAGCTCTCCAGATCGATCTGCAACTCCTGGCAGCTCGCGTAGCGTTCGCGCGGGCTCACCGCCAGCGCGCGCCGGCAGATCTCCGCGAGCCGGCGCGGCACCCCGGGGCGGAACTGATCGACGTCGGGCTCCTCACCGCTGATGCGCAGGCGCAGGCTCGCCTCCGGCGACTCGGCAAACTTGCGCCGCGCGCGCGCCAGCGCTTCCCACAGCATCACGCCGACGGAGTACACGTCTCCCGCCGGGCTCGCAGGATAGCCCAGGCACAGCTCGGGCGCGGCGTAGCCGATGTCCGCGAGCAGATGGCCCGAGCGGCGCTCGATCTCGTCGATGGTGCGCTCGAAGCCCGCGCCCAGCAGCTTGACCTGGCCCGTGTAGGTGAGCAGCACCCGCTCCGGGGAGGCGTCGCGATACACGATGCCGCCGGAGGCGCCGGTGGGGTCGTCGATCTCGTGCAGGTATTGCAGCGCGGAAAGCACCTCGCACAGCACCCGCAGGTGCAGATGCAGCGGGAATGCGTCGCGCCCCATGCGCTCCAGCAAGCGCGCCAGCGAATGCCCCGCGAACCAGCGCGTCACGCGCGCGCAGGCCTCCGGCTTGTCGATCAACTCTTGCGAGCGCACCACGTTGGGGTGCTCGAGCTCCAGCGTCTGCGCGGCCTCCTCCAGAAATAGAGCGCGCAGATCTTCCTCTTTCGCCCAGTCCGGGTGCAGCACCTCCAGGCAAAAGAAGCCGGGGCTCCGGCTCTGCTCGTGGGCGGCCGGCGCTGTCGCTTTCTCTTCCTCCGAGATCGACAGGTAGACCTGGCCGAGCTGTGTCGAACCGAGCGGACGCAGCACTCGGTAGCGCGAAATGAGATCGAAGGTGAGGTTGCTCACTCCGGCTTCGGTGCTCCTGTACACAGAGTACGTCCGAGATCGCTTCACGTGTGCGAGCCCGCCCTTCTCGCACCCGACAGCTTCTCGAATCAAGGATGTGAGGAGTCGTTGATCGTGTCAACGCTTCGAATCTTCCTCGTTCAGCGGTTTTGAGCAGGGCTCGGTGGCTTTTCGTGATCCGTGTGCCACCCCTCGTGCATGCAGCGTCGACAGCTTCACGCAGGCCCTGCAACACCCAGCTTCGCTCGCTCGAGTCAGCACAGACCCACTCACGACCCAGCCGCTGCTTCACGAAGCAACTCCCGAAAGCCAGACCGGAGGCAGAGGCCAGGCGCGCCGGCCGATGAATCCGGGCGCAGCCGGCGCTCGTCCGAGTCAGTTTTGTGAGCGCGCGCGTCATTTCGTGATCGCTGCCGGGGTGGTTCGCATTAGGAACTCGTGGCGTTCGCATCCATCGGAGAGCTCTCGCAGCGCGCGGCCGTGCGCGGCGGGGATGACCCGCGCCTCGGGGGAGCGGCGCGCCTGGCGTCGATGTTTCAGCGGCACTCGGGCGCGATCGGCAGGGCGTTGCGCCGCCAGGGGCTGAGCGCGGAGGCCGCCGACGACGCCACCCAGCAGGCCTTTCTGATCGCCTCGGAGCGCCTGGAGCAGATCCGACCGGACCGCGAGCGGGCGTTCCTGTTTGGTGTAGTGCTGCGTTTGACATCTTCGAAACGTCGGCGCCTGGCGCGCTATCAGTTCGAAGCCGACATGGACGTGCATCCAGCGCCGGGTTCGGCGCAGGACACGGCCAACGAGCGCGTGCTGGCGCTCGAGCTCTTCAACCAGGTGCTGGAGCGCATCGATCGCGATCTGGCCCAGGCCTTCGTGCTGTTCGAGCTGGAGCAGCTCTCCAAGAACGAGGTCGCGCGCGAGCTGGGCATCCCGCCCGGGACGGCGGCGTCGCGGAGGCGCCGCGCGCGCCAGACCGTGGAAGCCACGATGGCTCGCCTCGGTGCGCGCGGCACGAAGGCGCCCGATGGAAGCAAGCCAGGAGGCAAGAGGTGAAGCGAGCGAACGAGAGGGAGTGGGTCCAGTCGTGGGGGCACGAGGGCCCCGGGTGACTGGAGTCAGCGAGAGCCAGGGGGGAATTCACAGCTGGGAACCCGAGCGGGCACCGAGCCAGGGTGACGTGGCTGGATTGATCCGGGCGTTGTGCAGCCAGGGAGTGCGCCGCGGCGTGCGCGTGGTGGCCGAGGACAAGCGCGGTCACATCTTCTTCGATCAGGGGCACGTCGTGCACGCGGAGTTTGGCGAGGACGTCGGACTCGGAGCGGTGATCGAGATGTTGCACTCGGGATCGGTGGAGTTCCGTCCCTGCGCGCGGCCCTGGCCGAGCCAGCCGAGCCTGTTCTTCACGGCGGAGAAGCTGCTCGCCGCAGCCCGCCCCGGCGCCATGAACGCGCTCACGGGCGTACGTCGCAAGCCGGATCCTGAACCGGCGCCCGATTCGGCGAGCAGCGCTGAGCGACCCGTGTTTCACGACCCGCCGCCGCTGCCGGAGGCCGAGCAAGAGCCGACGCGCGCCGATCACCCGCGCCCCGAACCGGCGCCGCTCGAGCCCACGCTGGCGGCGAAGTTCGCGCCGCTCGACGCGGCCGTCTCCGAGCTGTCGCGCGCGGTCGCGGCCGCCGCCGCGGTGCATCGCTCGTCCGCGGTCCGGGCCACGCGCGCGGCGAGCGCCAGCACGGCGCGGGTGCCAGCGGCGCCCGCCGCCGTCAAGTCGGCGCCCCGCTCCGTGTCCACGGTCAAGCCCGCGTCAGCTCCCGCTGCCGCGCCGCCCCCTGCGGATACCGCCCCCTCCTCCAGTGCAACACCCGGGTCTGGAACAGCGGCCGCCTCGTCCCCGGCCGCAACAGCGCCGGCCAGCGCGCCCGCGGCGGCCCCTGCCCCGGCAGCCAGCGCGACGGCTTCGCTCACGACCAGCGAGCGAGAAGCCAGCTCGCCGCCGCGCCAGCGCTCGCTGCCCGTCACCTGGACTCGCCGCACGCTGCCGCGCCCCCTGGCCAACGACGAGCCCCCGACCTCGCGCCGGCGCCCGGAGCTGGCGACCAGCATGGTGCGCGTCTCCGGCCGTGGCGTGCTGCTCGCCGCGCGGGGCGAGGAGTGCGAGCGGCTCGCGAACGCGGCCGCCTTCATCCACAACCAGGCCAAGCTGATCGCCGCCGATCTGGGCCGCCACGGGCGCACTGCCGTGCACCTGAAGGGCGGCGGCCTGAGCCTGCTCGTGGTCAAGTCCGAGGTGAACGATATCGCCGCCGCGCTCGGTCCCACCGAGCGGCTGCGCTCGCTCTTGCGAAAGGTGGGGCTCGGGTGAGGGGTGAAGACATCCTCAATGTCCTGCTGGACGTCGAGTGGGTGGTGGGCAGCTTCGTCGCGGACTCCAGCGGTCAGCTGCTGTTGCACCAGATGCCGCCCGAGTTCGCGGAGCAGGAGCTGGAGCGCACCACGCTGCGGCTGGCCAGCATCGTGCGCTGCGCGGAGCTGTGCGAGCTCGGCGTGGAACAGTGCGCCTTCAGCCTGAACCGCTACCAGCTGGCCATGACCCGCTTCCGCGGCGGTTTTCTGTGCGTGATGGTGGAAGCCCCGGTCAATCGTCGCGCACTGGAGATGGCCACGCGCATCGCCGTCGAGGCGTTGCCTCAGCTCGTGGACTCGCTGATCGCCGCCGGCTCGACCCCACCAGAAGAGGTCCCGCCTCCGCGCAAGGCGCAGCTCGAGCGCGAGGGCGAAGCGCCGCACGCCGAGACCGGCCTGGAACCGCTGTTCGACAGCTCCGGGGACGGGCCCCTCCCCAACGGGCACGTGGCGAATGGCGCCGTTTCGAAAGGGAATGGAGCCGACGCGCTCGACTCCGAGGACGACGAGAGCCTGTGAGGCGGCTCACCCCCGAGCCACCAGCGACGTGCCTGCGCCCCCAGCAGGGTTGACAGCCGGTCCTTAAACCGTAACGAAGAGGGCGCCGATGACCATCTCGGGCGTCCCCAAGCTGCCGTTATTTGCGGACTACCGGCCGCTGCCCGGCACCTACGACGAGTTCTTCGAGGCCCCCGGGCAGCCCCGCTCGAACATGGCCCAGCTGGTGCGCGCGCTCGACAAGGTCGGGCAGCGCGAGTTCCAGAAGCGCCAGGAGCTGGCCAACAGCGCCTTCCTCAACGCCGGCGTCACCTTCTCCGTCTACTCCGACGAGCGCGGCGGCGAGCGGGTGTTCCCCTTCGACCTGATCCCGCGCGTGATCACGGCCGAGGAATGGGACCGGGTCGAGCGCGGCCTCGCTCAGCGCGTGACGGCGCTCAATCTGTTCCTGCGTGACGTCTACGGGCCTCAAAAAATTCTATCCGAGGACATCTTGCCGGCGCGGCTGGTGCTCGGCTCGTCCGGGTACCTGGAGCGGCTGCGGGGCGTGGCGCCGCCGGGCGGCGTGTACATCCACGTCGCCGGCATCGACCTGATCCGCAGCCCCAGCGGCGAGTTCCTGGTGCTGGAGGACAACGTGCGCACGCCGTCGGGCGTCTCGTACGTGCTGGAGAACCGCGGCGTGATGAAGCGCGCGCTGCCCAGCGTGTTCAAGAAGCTCAACGTGCGCTCGGTCGACGACTATCCCACCGTGCTGCGCGACACGTTGCTGGAGAGCGCGCCCAGCGCCAGCCCGCCCTCGCCCGACAGCCCGGTGCGCGCCGTCGTGCTCACGCCCGGCCCGTTCAACTCGGCCTACTTCGAGCACAGCTTCCTCGCCGGGCGCATGGGTTGCGAGCTCGCCTACGCTTCCGATCTGTTCGTGCGCGACCGCAAGGTGTACCTGAAGACCACGGCCGGGCCGCAGCAGATCCACGTGATCTACCGGCGCATCGACGACGCCTTCCTGGACCCGGAGTTCTTCCGCCCCGATAGCTTGCTGGGCGTGGCGGGGCTGGTGTCCGCCTACGCCGCCGGCAACGTGACGCTCGCCAACGCGCTCGGCAACGGCGTCGCGGACGACAAGGCCGTGTATCCCTACGTGCCCGACATGATCCGCTTCTATCTCTCGGAGGAGCCGATCATCGGGCAGGTGCAGACCTACAACCTGAGCCGCAAGCAAGACCTGGAGTACGCGCTTGGTCACCTGAATGAGCTGGTGGTGAAGGCCGTCGACGGGTCGGGCGGCTACGGCATGTTGATGGGCCCCACGGCGAGCGAGAGCGAGATCGCCGAGTTCCGGGCCAAGCTGGAAGAGAACCCGCGCGGCTACATCGCGCAGCCGCGCGTGGAGCTGTCGGCCGCCCCGACCTGGTGCGAGACCGAGCTGGCTCCGCGCCGCGTCGACCTGCGCCCGTTCGTGCTCACGGGCAAGAAGACCTGGGTGCTGCCCGGCGGGCTGTGCCGGGTGGCGCTCGAGAAGAACTCCTACGTCGTGAACTCGAGCCAGGGCGGCGGCTCCAAGGACACCTGGGTGCTCGGAGCCAGCACATGATCTCGCGCGTCGCCGACAGCTGCTTCTGGTTATTCCGCTACATGGAGCGCGCCGAGAGCTGCGCGCGGCTCGCGGCCACCAACCGCATGCTGGTGCTCGATGCCGAGCATGACCGCGCGGAGCGCTGGAAGCCGGTGATCGTGGTGCTGGGGGAGCAAGCGCGCTTCGAGGAGCTGGTCGGGCAGGAGCGCTACCACGACGACGACGACGCGGAAGAGTACCTGACCTGGAACCAGAAGAACCCGGTCTCGATCCGCAGTAGCCTGTACTGGGCACGCGAGAACGCGCGCCAGATCCGCGAGGTGATCAGCCGCGAGATGTGGGAGACGCTGAACACCTCCTGGCAGTGGCTGACCAGCAAGGCCGCGCAGCGCGAGTACCGCGGCGACCGCAGCCAGTTCTACCGGCGCATCCGCTCGCTGTGCGCGGAGTTCGGCGGCATCTCCGAGAGCACCATGCTGCACGAAGAGCCGCTCGACTTCATGCTGCTGGGCACGGTGCTGGAGCGCGCCAACCAGACGGCGCGGCTCATGGACGTGAAACACCACCGCCTGGGCGGCCGCGAGACGCTGGAGACGCCCTGGCAATCGGCGCAGTGGGTGAGCCAGCTGAAGCTGTGCGCGGCGGAGGAGTCGTTTCTCAAGCGCCATCGTGCGGCGCCCACCGGCCGCCGCGTGGTCGAGTTTCTGCTGCGCGACCCCAGCTTTCCGCGCTCCGTGTTGCACTGCTTCGAGCGCGCGGAGCTGCTCCTGCGCCGCATCGAGGCGGCCACGGCGCGCGTCGCCGCGACCGACTCCCTGAAGGCGCTGCAAACCATGGTCGCGCACCTGCGCCAGGCCAAGATCAGCGACGTCTTGCACGCCGGCCTGCACGAGGAGCTGACGCGCGTGGTCGACACCACGGCGCTGGTCTGCGATCACCTGCAGCGCGACTTCTTGAACCCCATCGACGCCCCGGAGCTGGAGCCCGCGGCCCCAGCAGCAGCGCGGCAGTCGCAGAGCCAGAGCACCTCTTCTTCTTCGTCGTCCTCGTCCGAGCAGTCACAGTCCCAGGGCTGAGCCGGGGGAGTGTGTTGGGCTCACGCGCCCGCTCCGGGTGGAGTGCGGTCGGCGCGCCCGGCGCGCACCAGCGCCATGCCCGCCACGATTTGCAGGACTGCAAGCGCCAGGAAGCCGAGATCCCACGCGAGCTGCCCCTCGCCCGGATGAACGTGGTGAATGCCGAGGATCTGGTGATCGATCAGCCCCTCGATGCCATTGAACAGGCCCCAGCCGAGCACCAGTAGAACCCACGAACGTGCGCGTGGACCAGGGGGTCTCCGCGGACTTGCCAGCAAGCCACAGGCGCCACACCCCGAGCACGACCATCAGCCACGTGAAGGCGTGGAACAGCCCGTCCCAGACCATGTTGTACTTCATGTCGACCAGCGTGATGGGCGGCCTCACGCTCGACAGCATGTTGTGCCACTGCAGGATCTGGTGCAGCAAAATGCCGTCGACGAAGCCGCCGAGCCCGGTGCCGAGGCAGATGCCCGCGGACACAATCGCGCCACGATGCGTCGCGCTCATGGGCCACGCCGCCCGATGCGCTCCGCGCCGGCGCAGACGGCTCCGATGATCAAGAAGGGCAGCAGCGCGCAGGCAAAGTTGCGACCGAAGCCCTCTTGCCACACCGCTTGACGAGCGAGCACGCCCTCGGCGCAGCTGGGGCAAGCGGCCACGGGGGGACTGAACGCGAGCAACACGCAAGCTGCGCCCATCCGGGCCATTTGCGGCAGCCGGACGCGAGCGGGAACACGCGCCCTGCTGGCTCGCATATTGAGCTCTGACATGCCGCCCTGCGCTGCAAGAGCGATGCCGCCATCGAACCTTTTGCCCCTGCAATACGTCTGGCTCGCCCTGCTGTTCGTCCTGAGCTGCCAGAGCCCCGGTCTCTCGCGCAGCGCCCGCAGCTTGCCGGCGGGCGCGAGCGACTGGTCGCTCTCCTTCACCTTCACGCACCTGTCCGCGAATGCGCGCGGCGTGCCCAGCGCCGTGGAGCGAGTTGCGTCCCAGGCCTTCAACTATCCCAATCCTCTGCCGGAGGTCTCCTACCGCCACGGCGTCAACGATCGCTTCGAGCTCGGCGCGCGCATCTCCCCGGGCTCTGGTCTCCTGGAGCTTCAGACCAAGTTTCAGTACCTGGCGCTCGACCAGGAGCGCTTCGCCGCGGCGCTCGGTCCTGCTCTCGGCTATCGCACGCTCGGCATCGTGAACGGACCGGTGCTCACCGTTCCCGCCCTGTTCAGCTACGAGCTCAGCCCGGCCTGGAGCGTCTCCGGTGGTTTCCTGGCCTCCTACGCCGCGTATCGAGTGCCCCAGGGCCTCGGGCTCGACCAGGCGGACCTGAGCGGAAACACGCTCTATGTGGGCGCGGGCGCCGGCGTCGAGCTGCGGACGGGCCGCTTCCACGTGATGCCTGCGCTCGAGGTGCAACGCTCGGTGTCCCGCACGGGAGTGCCGCCGGAGACACCCGAGATCGGGATGCTCTTTCTGTCGCTGACGTTCGGGGTGGGCCCGGCGGCGCCCTCGCGCAGGACGGAGCTGCAACCGGAAGCGCAACGCGGGGGCCCTCTTCGCACGCCGAATGCTCCTACCGATCGGTAGCGGCTGCTAGCGCGCTCGCCCGAGGCCCCTACCGTTACGGAGCGGCAAGGCTTCGCGCGCTGCGGGCGCCCGGCGCCCCGAGGCTTCGGACACCGCCGTGCGGATGAGGCCCGGGCCCCATAAAGACGGATTTGCTCGAAGAGCTGCGGCAGCAGGTCCTCCGCCGCGAGATTCCGGAGTTCCCGGAGCAGTGAGGCAGCTCCCGGGGCTTGCGAGGCTCGCGCCGGGTTCGTAAACAAGGGCGCTCCCTTTCGAGCCCCCGCCTGAGGCCCAATGACCGACGCATTTCAGTACACGCCCCTGCTGCCCCTCGGCAAAGACGAGACGCCCTACCGCCTGATCACCAAGGACCACGTCGAGGTGCAACACGCGCTGGGGCACGATTTCCTGCGCGTGCAGCCGGAGGCGCTGCGGCGGCTGACGCAGGAGGCGATGCGCGACATCGCGCACCTGCTGCGGCCCGGGCATCTGGCGCAGCTGCGGCGCATCCTCGATGATCCGGAGGCGTCGGACAACGATCGCTTCGTGGCGCTGGATCTGCTGAAGAACGCGAACATCGCCGCGGGCGGCGTGCTGCCGATGTGTCAGGACACGGGCACCGCGATCGTGCTGGGCAAGCGCGGTCAGTACGTGCTCACCGACGGGCACGACGAGGCGGCCATCGCGCAGGGCGTGTTCGACACGTATCAGACCAGCAACCTGCGTTACTCGCAGCTGGCGCCGCTCGACATGTACCGGGAGGTCAACACCAAGACCAACCTGCCCGCGCAGATCGAGCTCTTCGCCTACGACGGCGAGGAGTATCACTTTTTGTTCATGGCCAAGGGCGGCGGCTCGGCGAACAAGAGCTACCTGTACCAGGAGACGAAGGCGCTCTTGAATCCGGAGTCGCTGATGAACTTCCTGGACGCCAAGCTGCGCTCGCTGGGCACGGCTGCCTGCCCTCCGTACCACCTGGCGGTGGTGGTGGGCGGCACGTCGGCGGAGTACGCGCTGAAGACGGCCAAGCTGGCCTCGGCGCGTTATCTCGACACGCTGCCCACGTCGGGCAGCAACGCGGGCCACGGCTTCCGCGATCTGGAGCTGGAGCAGAAGGTGTTCGAGCTCTCGCAGCGCACCAGCATCGGCGCGCAGTTCGGCGGCAAGTACTTCTGCCACGACGTGCGCGTGGTGCGCCTGCCGCGCCACGGCGCCTCCTGCCCGGTCGCCATCGCGGTCTCCTGCTCCGCGGATCGCCAGGCGGTGGGCAAGATCACGCGCGAGGGCGTGTTCCTGGAGCAGCTGGAGCACGATCCGGCGCGCTACCTGCCCGACGCTCACGCCGGGCAGCTCTCCGAGCAAGTGGTGCAGGTCGATCTGAACCGCCCCATGTCGGAGATCCGCGCTCAGCTCACGCGCTACCCGGTGAAGACGCGGCTCTCGCTGCACGGCCCGCTGATCGTCGCGCGGGATATCGCGCACGCCAAGATCCAGGAGCGGCTCGACAGCGGTCAGGGCATGCCCGAGTACATGAAGAAGCACGCGGTGTACTATGCGGGCCCCGCCAAGACGCCGAAGGGCTTGGCATCCGGCTCGTTCGGGCCCACCACGGCGGGCCGCATGGACAGCTACGTGGACTCGTTCCAGGCGCAGGGCGGCAGCATGGTGATGCTGGCCAAGGGCAATCGCTCGCGCGCCGTGACCGACGCCTGCAAGGCGCACGGCGGCTTCTACCTGGGCTCGATCGGCGGCCCCGCGGCGCGCCTGGCACAGGACTGCATCAAGCACGTCGAGGTGCTGGAGTACCCGGAGCTGGGCATGGAAGCGGTCTGGAAGATTGACGTGGTCGACTTCCCCGCGTTCATCGTGATCGACGACAAGGGCAACGACTTCTTCGCCGAGGTCATGCGCCCCAGGGACAGCAGCAAGGGCAAGGCGCTGCCGACGGCGCCGTGAGCGCCGGCGGAGGCCCGGAGCTCTGGTCGTCCCGCGCTGGTACCGGCGCACCGCCACGCACTGGGTGATCAGCGCCAAGCGCGAGGAGACGCAGGCGCGGCGCTTGCAGCAGCTGATCGAGGACAGCGCCAGCGGTCGCACCATCCCGCCGCTGACGCGGCCCGCCGGCAGCGGCAAGAACGCCATGAAGAAGGCGATCAGTCGTGATCGCTCTCGTCGATGACCATCTCCAGCTCATGGCAGGCGCGCAGATAGGACGCGGCCGCCCAGGCCTGAAAGCGCTTGCCCATGGGGCGCCCCGTCTCGGCGTGCGCCCACTCGTTGAACTCCCACTCCGAGCGCAGCCCCTGGTGATTGAGGTGCGCCAGCTTGACCAGCTCGCGGCAAGCGAGCTCGCGCATGCCCAGCCGGTGAATGAAGCGGACCCACATCCCGCCGATGTGCGGCCAGATGCCCCCGTTGTGATAGTGGCCCGGTAGATTGAGCAGGTTGACCGTGAAATACGGGCGCCACTCCGGGTCGCCGCTGACCACGGCCGGATAGAGATTGCGCACCGGAAAGGGCTCGTTGATGCCCACGCCCCACATGAACTCGAAGGCGACGCGGGCCCGCGCCACGTCGATGATGTTGAACAGGAAGGCGAGCAGGTTCCCCCACACATCGCAGCGCCACGAGAAGCCGAACGGGGACACCTGGGCGATCAGGTAGCGCGCGTCGCCCAGCGAGAACTGCTGGTCCGCGAAGGTGGGCGCGGTGGCAGAAGGATCCGCCTTGGTCTGCGGCCAAAACATGGCCAGGATCTCGCGGCGCGTGCGCTGCCCGGCGCGAAAGTAGTCGGCAGCGCGCGTGTGCTGCCTCTGCATCTCCAGCAGCTTGCCAAAGCAAACGTTGGCCCGGTACCAGAGCGTCTCGTCGTACAGCACGTTGTAGCTGTGCCCGAACAGGTCCGTCCAGTCGCCGGCTTCCGGGATCTCCAGCAGTCCGTCGTTGTTGCTGTCCTGCGCGGTGAGCCAGTTCATGGCGCGCTGCAAGACGTCCGCGTACTGGTCCAGCAACAGCACGTCGCCGGTCGCCTGGATGTAGTTGTAGACGGCGATGATCACCCACAGCCCGCTGTCGATCGACGCGATGCGCCCGACGCCCGAGTAGTCGGGCTCTCCCGAGTCCACGCGCACGTTGGAGGGGATCTGCCCGGCCGGGCTCACGTGATCGAGCAGCGTGGTCAGCGTCTTGCGCTGCGTCTCGCGCATCAACGGATCGTCGAGCATGATCGATTGAATCAACGTGACCGATCCATCGCGGGCCCACACCGAGCGATAGTTCGCGTCCGTGCCGGTGGTCGTGTTGTCCTCCAGCGAGGCGGCGGAGAAGCCGAGCGGCGTGATGTTCCGGCGCAGCGTCTCGATCGCGCAGCGGTAGCCTTCGCGCACCAGATCCGCGTCGGCGCTGGTCAGTGCCCGCAGGTCCTGCTCGCGGAACAGCGCAGGCACCGCCAGCTTGCGCCCGAGCTGCGGAAATGGGCGCGCCGGAACGGATTCGATCACGCCGAAGTGCTGCAGACCATCGAGCACGCCTTCGGCCAGGATGCCGCGCGCCGTGTACACGTCTGTGCCGACCGTGGCCTCCAGCAGATCGGGCTGAGCATTCTCCACCAGGATGCCGCGCACCCCCGGCAGGCGAAACATCCCCGCGTCATTGCCGCTGTCACCGGCGACCAGGATGGCCCGCGGCGGGATGCCCAGCTGCTGGGCGAGCCAGGCCAGGGCGCGCCCCTTGCTGGCGTGCAGCGGCAGCACGTCCAGGTAGCGCTGCCCGGAGTACACCACCGAGACCTCCAGCCCTTCGCGCCGCAGCTGCTCTTCGATGTTCGCGATCGCTTCCGGCGTGGCGCCGTTCAGGTACCAGCTCGACTTGTAGGGATGCAGGAACACCGGCGGCTGGCGGATCACGCCCGGCAGCTGCTCCAGAATGCGCTCGATCCGGGCCAGGTCCCAGCCCTTCGCGAAGCGCTCGTCGAAGCCGGGCATGGTGCCGTTGCGGCTCGCGTCCCAGATCTGGGTGCCCACGCCGCCCAGCGCGAACTCGGGCTTCGGCAGCACGCGCGACTCCACCAGCTCCAGCACATCTTCGATCAGACGGCCCGAGGAGAAGCAGAGCAGGGGCCGGCGCGCGCTCGGAATTCCCTCCCACACGTCACGAAAGCGCTGCGTGGATTCGGGGTTGCCCACCAGCGTTCCGTCGAGATCCGAACAGAACAATCTCACGTTCGACAGGCCCGCCGTATTCATCCGCACTAGCCATATCGCGAGGTCCCCGCGATCGCCAAACGAAGTTCGCCCGCGCCGGCTGCGACCGCTACGCTGACTCCTTTTGTCACACTGACTAAAAAGGAGCCGGCTCCGCTCGCCCAGCGGCGGAGCTTTCCGCCTTTGCATCCGGGCACGCAGCTTGCTCTGCAGCCCCGGTCATGGACACTGAATCGACGATGACCTGGGATGGATCCGCGGGGGACGCGCGCAGAATCGCGATGGTGTCCACACACGGCTATGTAGGCGCTGAACCTCCCTTGGGCGCAGCCGACACCGGTGGCCAGGTCGTGTACGTGCTGGAGCTCTCCAAGAAGCTCGCACAGCTCGGCTACGAAGTCGATATCTGGACCCGCCAATTCGAAGATCAGGTCGCCACGGAGTGGGTCGCGCCCGGGGTGCGGGTGCTGCGCGCGCCCTGCGGCGGTCGGGACTTCATCCCCAAGGAGTACCTCCACCGCAGCCTCGGCGAGTGGTGCACGCAGGCGTTGAAGCGCATCCAGGCCGAGGGCCTGCAGTATGCGTTCCTGAACAGCCACTACTGGGACGCGGGCGTCGCCGGCGAGCGCCTCTGCGACGTGCTCGCCATCCCCCACCTGCACACGCCACACTCGCTCGGCATCTGGAAGCAGCGCCAGATGGTCCGCGACTACCCCGGTGACAGCGGTGCCTTCGAGCGGACCTACAACTTCGCCGTCCGCAATCACAACGAGCTGCGCATCGCAGCGCAGGCGGAGCTGGTGATCGCCACCAGCCCGGATCAGATCGAGGTGCTGCGCGGCGATTACGACGTCGCTGCCCAGAAGCTCGTGGCGATCCCGCCCGGCTACGACGACACGCGCTTCTATCCCGTGGGCGGCGAGTCGCGCGAGCTGCTGCGGCGCAAGTTCGGCTTTCAAGGCAAGGTCATCCTCGCGCTGGGCCGCATCGCTCGCAACAAGGGCTACGATCTGCTGCTGCAGGCGTTCGCGCACGTCGCCGCGCGCGAGCCCGAGGCGCGGTTGCACCTCGCCATCGGCGGGCAGCGCCTGCAGCCCGCGGAGCAGGCGCTGCTCGAGGACTGGCGCCGGCTCGCGGCCGAGCTCGGCGTCAGCGAGCGCGTGAGCTTCTCCGGCTTCGTGCCGGATGCAGAGATGGCGGACCTGTACAGGGCGGCGGACGTGTTCGTGCTCTCCAGCCGCTACGAGCCGTTCGGCATGACGGCGGTGGAAGCGATGGCTTGCGGGACGCCGGTGGTCGTGACCACCCATGGTGGCCTGTGCCGCGTCTTGCGCTTCGGCGTCGACGGCCTGTTCGCGGACACCTTCGATGCCATGGATCTCGCGATCACGATCCTGAAGCCGCTCCAGTTCCCGCGCCTCGCCGCCCGGCTCTCGCGGCGTGGAGCGGAGGCCGCCCGGCGCCACTTCACCTGGACGGGGGTCACCCAGCAGCTGATCGAGGCGGCCCGCAACCGTGCCGAGCCCTGCGACCGAGCAGAGTCGAAATCGCGCGTCCGGTGGGCTCAGTCCAGCTGAGCTCCCGGCTGCAACGCTTTCGCACGGGCGAGCACCTGCGCTACGCTGGGGATCCGGGCCGCGCCCTGCTTTCGCGCGCCGCTCGGGTGTGGTCCATGAGGCTCGTTCCCAAGCTCGCGATGGCTCTGCTGGCCGGAGTCTTTTTGGTGGTGGCCATCTTTACTGCATGGCGGGTGCGCGGTGAGCTCGCAGAGTTCGATCGTGACATCCGCCGCGACCACCGGGTCATTGGTCTGACCGCCGCGGCGGCGGTCTCCCAGGTGCCGACGCGGCGCGATGCGGTGCGGCTGGTCGAGAGCATCGACGCCAGTCGCGAGGCCATGCACATCCGCTTCGTGTCCCTGAGCGAGCCCGCGGGCTCCGCGCTGGCTCCGGTCGTCGGCATCCCACCGGAGCAACGGCCCCGGCCTGGTACCTGGCTGCAACAGGAGCAGCGCCTCGACTCCGAGACCCCGAGCGGTGACTACCTCGTGACCTACGTGGCGGCGCCCGTGGCCGACGATGCCGATGGAGCGATCGAGCTCTCGCAAGCGCTGGCGTCGCGCAGAGGCTACATCTCGCGGGGCGTAACCAACGTCCTCGCCTCGAGCGCCGCCATGCTGGTCGTGTGCGGCCTGATCGTTTCGTGGATCGGCGCGCGCCTCGTCGGCAAGCCGGTCTCCGATCTGATCGACACTGCCCGCCGCATCGGCGCCGGTGACTTCAGCTCCACCGTGGTGGTACAGCGCAAGGACGAGCTCGGCGAGCTGGCTCGCGCCCTCAGCTCCATGAGCATGGAGCTGGAGGCGGCGCGCTGCAAGATGACGGAAGAGACCGAGGCCCGCATCCGCGCGCTGGAGCAGCTGCGCCACGCGGAGCGGCTGGTCACGCTCGGTCACCTGGCGTCCGTGCTGGCGCACGAGATCGGCACGCCGCTCAACGTGGTCGCCGGGCACGCCAAGCTGATCGCCACCGGCAAGCTGTCGGGAGACGCCGCACGCGAGAGCGGCAGCACCATCGGCTCGCAGTGCGAGCGCATGACGCAGATCGTGCGCGGCATCCTCGACTACGCGCGCCGCAAGGCACCGCGGCGCCTGTGGATCCCCGCAACCGATCTGGCGCGGCAGGTCTACGACCTGCTGCGCGGCCTCGCCGAGCAGCGGCGCGTGAGCCTGCTCGTGGAGCAGCAAGACTCGGAAGCCAAGCTGTTCGCCGACCCCGGGCAGCTGCAGCAGGCCTTGATCAACGTCGTCCTCAATGCCATCCAGGCCAGCCGCTCCGGGAGCCAGGTTCGCCTGGGCGTGAGCACCGAGCAACGCTCCGCCGAACGAGGTGCCAGCAAGGACTACGTGGTCCTCTCGGTGAGCGATCAAGGCCCCGGCATCAGCCCCGATTCTCGAGAGCAGATCTTCGAGCCCTTCTTCACCACCAAGGCCAACGGAGAAGGCACCGGGCTCGGCCTGAGCGTGGCGCGCGACATCGTGCGCGAGCACGGAGGCTTCGTCGAGGTGGCGTCGGCGCCGGACAAGGGGTCGACCTTCCGATTCTATTTGCCCCAGCGAGCCGAAGCATGACCGCGAGAGTTCTGGTCGTTGATGATGATCCCGCCACCTGCCGCATGATCGAGCTGGGGCTGCGCTCCGAGGGCTACGACGTGAGCTCCAGCCCCAACGCGCGCGACGCGCTGGAGTCGGCGCGCAGCTTCGAGCCCCACGTCGTGCTCACCGATCTCAACATGGGCGAGACCTCCGGCCTGCAGCTGTGCGCGGCGCTCAGCGAGCAATGGCCGGACATTCCGGTCGTGGTCATCACCGCCTTCGGCAGCATGGAAACCGCCATCCTTGCCATGCGCGCGGGCGCCTACGACTTCATCACCAAGCCCTTCGACATCGAGGCGCTGGCGCTGGCCATCGCGCGCGCCGTACAGCATCACCAGCTGAGGAGCGAGGTCAAGCGCTTGCGCGCGGCGGTCGGGCAGGCAGGCTGGGGAGACGACCTGATCGGCTCGAGCGTGCCCATGCTGGAGCTGCGCGCGCTGCTGGAGCGCATCGCCCAGACCGATACGACGGTGCTGGTCACCGGCGAGACCGGCACCGGCAAGGAAGTGGTCGCGCGCGTGTTGCACCAGCACGGCAAGCGGCGCAACGGCCCGTTCGTGGCGGTCAACTGCTCGGCGCTGCCGGAGGCGCTGCTGGAGAGCACGCTCTTCGGCCACGTGCGCGGCGCCTTCACCGATGCGCGCCAGGCTCGACAGGGGCTGTTTCTGGAGGCCCATGGCGGCACCTTGTTCCTGGACGAGATCGGGGAGATGCCCGCCGGGCTCCAGCCCAAGCTGCTGCGCGCTCTGGAAGCGCGCTGCGTGCGCGCGGTGGGCGCGGACAATGAGACCCCGTTCGACGCGCGCATCATCGCGGCCACCAACCGCGACCTGGACGACGCCGTACAGGAAGGCCGCTTCCGCGAGGATCTGTACTACCGCCTGAACGTGCTGCACGTCGCCTTGCCGCCGCTGCGTTCGCGCGGCGGCGACGTGATCGCGCTGGCGCAGCATTTCCTGGTCCAGTTCGCCAGCCAATCAGAGCGCCCCGTGCTGGGGATCTCCGAGGCCGCGGCGCGCCGGCTGGCGGCGTATCCCTGGCCCGGCAATGTGCGCGAGCTGCGCAACTCGATCGAACGCGCCGTGGCGCTCACCCGCTTCGACCACATCGCGGCCGACGACCTGCCCGATCGGATCAAGAATTTCGAGCCGCGGCACGTGCTGGTCGCGGGCGATGATCTGGAGGAGATGGCGCCCCTGGAAGAGGTGGAACGCCGCTACATTCTGCGCGTGCTCCAGGCCGCTGGCGGAAACAAGAGCCTGGCGGCTCAGCGCCTCGGCGTGAGCCGCAGGACGCTGTATCGGAAGCTCGGCGAGTATGGCGTCGAGTGAGCGCAAACGTTGACTCCTTTTGTCACAAGCGATTCAAAAAGAGCCGGGCTCGAGCGCACAGGCGGCGCCGCTCTGCGGGAACCCCGCCGTTTTCTGGGTTTTTTCTCGCTCGGCCCTCGCCCGCTCAGGGGCACATCCCTTGCTATGAAGACGGCGTGCTCGCCTCGGGCAGGCTCGACTCAGACTTCGTGTGGTCGCTGATACCTGGTGGTCGAACCTGTCCGTAGGCGAGTCCCCAACACGCTAGGGGCACGCCGTGTCGCCGAAGGCGGCGCCACATTCGGCCGGGTTGGGCAACACTCCGGTGCTGCCGGCCAGGGCCCGGATGGCGTGAAACACTCGGCACTGCAGCGCGTCGCCGCGGTCCCCCTGCGGATCCGCGTCGTCCAGCGCGGAGATCTCCGGCGCGCGCTCCACGGAATAGCCGCTGTTGGGCCCGCTGCCGGCCAGCATCTGGCAGCTCGCCGGGCACGTGCCCAGGTCGTCGACGTCCGGATTGTCCGCCAGGCTCGCCGGCACCTGCTGCCCCACCAGGTACTCGCTGTAGAAGCGCGCGGTGCAAGCTCGCTTCAGGATCCGGCAGTAGGAGAAGCAGTTGTCTTCCTCTGCGGGAGCGCCGCAGTGGCCATCGCCGGTGGGGCCCGCGTGCGGGCAGTGAATCACGGGGCCCTCGAGCCCGAGCGCTGCATAGGCGTGATAACGGCGGCACGCGACCGTGTTCTCGCCCGGCTTGTTACCGGTCTCCTCGGCCTTGCCCAGCGGAAACGCCTTGCACACGGCCAGGCACTGCCCCGCGCTCTCGTACACGAGGTTGCCTTCGGTACAGGACTGCATCACCAACGCGCAGTACTTCTCGCAGTCGCCAGGCGCGCCGCGCTGATCCGCGCAGGGCGGATCGAGATCATCCCCGCGCTGCGGAACGATATAGGTGTGCGGACAGTGCACCGCCGCGTCACCCGGGCTCCGGCTCGCGAAGACCAGGTGATTGAGCCGGCACTGCAGCGTGTCCTTCCGCGCCATCGGATCGGAGTCGTAGACGTCGCCCGGCTCCAGCGTGGCGCAGCCCCGCATGCAGCGATCGTAGTCGACGTCTTGACCGGTCTGATCACCACAGATGTTGATGCGCAGACGGCAGTAAGCCTCACAGGTGTCTCCGCAGCGACGGTTGCCGCCCGGTCCAGCCCCCGAACACGCCTCGACGCTCTGCTCGCTGGACGCAGCGATCGATTGAGCTTGCCGGCAGGCGACCGAGTTACTCTTGTCGTTGGGCCCGCTGCCCGCGGGGAGCCGCTGACAGATCGACATGCAGTCATCCGCAATTCCGTCCTGGTCCCTGTCCTCCTCCAGGTAGACGGCATAACCGCCCGTGCAATTCGCCTTCACGGCCCTGCAGTACTCCTGGCATTGCGGCGGCTTGGCCTTGGGCAACAGCTCGTACTCGGCGGTCCCGTTCTCGGCCAGCGCCGGGTTGTACTCGCGCTCCTCGATCACGCAACCGAAGGCCAGCAGCGCGCCCGTGCCGCAACCGAGCAGCCCCCACAGCAGCTTGCGCGCGCTCATCAGAACGCTCCATCCACGATGATGCCGGAGATGCCGCCGAGCACCGGCACCACCTGCCACGATCCGCTCTGCGCCTGCGCGCGGCCATCGTGCGCCGTGAAGAACAGGAAGGCGCCCGTGGCCACGGCCAGCCCGCCCGCCACGTAGGCCACGTTGGCGGCGGTTGCCCAGTTGCGCGCGCGCTCGTTGAGATCTTCACCCTGCTGAGTGGAGCAGCCCTCCGAGCCGCACACCTTCTTGGCGTCGTCGTCGAGAGCCTGGGCATGCAACCCGAAGCCGACGCCGGCGCCCACGGCGAGCAGCCCGCTTCCCGCGACGATCAGCCCGGTCAACTTCTGCCCGCCCCAGCTCCCGGAGCCGCCCACGTCCGCGCTCGGCCCCGCCGGAGTTGCACCCTCGAAGCGCGGGCTCGGCGCGCCCTCCGGCGCTGCGGGCGCCCGAGCATCCGCCGCCAGCGGCACCAGCGACGGGATCTGCACCGTCTTGTGGGCGGCGCTGCCGCCCACCTGGATCGCGCTCGACCACTGCTCGTAGCCCGGCGCCCGGGCCACCAACAGGTGCTGACCGGCATCGACCGGCACCGACAACCCGAACTGCACCGAGGACACCAGATTGTTGTCCAGCAGCAGCTCATAGCCGCGCGGCTGAGCTGGCGGCACCAGCAACGCCAGCTCGGAGAGCCGGGGCCGCAGCTCGCGCGCGTTCTCCTCCGCGACGCGCGCCCGATCGCCCTGCCCCGATGCGCGCGCCGCCGAGGCCGCCTCGCGATAGATCGCCCAGGAGCTGGCGAGCCTGCCCGTGAGCGCGTAGCAACGCCCCAGATTCAGCAGCGTGCCCACGCCCGGATCGGCATGCTGGCTCTGCTCGAAGCGCTCGCAGGCCGCGCCGTATTGCCCCTCCTCCATCAGCTTGTTCGCCTCTTCGAACAGCGCCTCGGCCGCCGCCTTCTGCTGCGCGTTGGTCTGCCCGAGCGCGCTCGGCGCAGACGCCCCGACCAGCACCAGCGCGAGCCCGTGAGCTCGCGCACACCTGGTTAGCCCGATCCAGCGCTGACTCCTCGAGCTAGTCATGGTCACTCGCGTCCCCCATAGTCCTGCCCCTCGATCTTGTTCAGAAAGTTTGGTCGGCTCGACTTCGCGTCTCGCTGCTCCGCCGCGCTGCTCGCGGGCGGGCTGTCCGCGCGCGGCGCGGCGGTCGGCTTTGCTGCCCCGACGGGGCTGGTCTTCGCCCTGGGCGCCGGCGCGCGCTCGGCGCCGGGCGGCGCCGAAGTGGGCTGCTCCGGTGCTGGCTGCCTGGTTTCAGCCTGCTTTGGTGCAGGGTCCGCGGGCTCCGCAGGCGGCGCGGGCTGCAGGGCTCGCACCACAGGCTCCTCTGCGGGCTTGTCCGCCTCTGCTGACTGCTCCACTGCCTTGTCCGCCTCTGCTGACTGCTCCGCGGGCTTCTCCCATGCCGCAGGCCGCACGCCCGCCGAAGGCTCCGGTGGGCTCACCTCCGTCTGCGTGATGGGAGACGTAGCGGCAGGCCCCGCCCGCCCCCGCAGCATCCAGTAAGCCCCCCCGAGCGCCAGCGCCGCCAACAGCGCTGCCGGCAAGCCACGACGGAACATCGCTTGCGTCCAGGTCTGGCCGCGCTGCGTCCGCCCCCAAGACACGGGCGCGGAACCACTCTGCAGCCCCGCGTTCCCGCCCGCTTCCGGCTCCAGCTCGGGCGGCACGTTGCCTGAATCCAGCCCCGCGCCGGCGGAGGAGAACGGCGCCACGATCGGGCGCCCTGATTCACCCGCGGCACCCGATCTCGCACTGCTGGGCAACTGGCTTGCAGAGACCTGGCGAGCGGGCAGCTGGCTGCCTGGAACGGGCGTGCCGCCCGCCGATCCGGACGCCGCCGGCACCGGCGTCACCGGCGTACCGCGCAACCGCCCCTTCGCGCTCGAGCCCACCGCGACGGGAACGCTCGACGGCGCACGCCGCCCGAGCGAAGAGAACGGGATCAGCGCCTCGCGCAGCTGCTGAATGTTGGCGAACCGATCGTCGCGATGCTGGCGCAGACATCGCACCACCACTGCCTCCAGCTCCGCCGGAACTCCCGGCAACGAGGCCAGCGACTGGCGCTTGCCCAGCAGGATCGACCCCACCAGCTGCGGCACCGAATCGCCCCGGAAAGGAATCTCCCCGACGATCAGCTCGTGCAGGATCACCCCCAGCGACCAGATGTCCGCGCGACCGTCCACGCTCCGCTACGACTCCAGCTGCTCTGGACACATGTACGCGGGCGAGCCCATCATGATCGAAGTATCCGTCAGCGAAAGCGGCCGCGTCGTGCCGCCGGTGATCTTGGAGATGCCGAAGTCCACCACCTTGATCATCTGCTCGCCATTGGGCCGCTCCACGAGAAACAAATTCGCGGGCTTGAGATCTCGGTGCACGATCCCCTTGGCGTGCGCCTCCTCCAGCGCATCACACGTCTCGAGCACGTAATCGACCGCCTTCCGCACCGGCAACGGACCGTGCAGCAGCAACTCGCGCGACAGATCATGCCCGCGCAGAAACTCCATCACGTAATAGAGCGTCTGCCCTTCATCCAGCGTCCCGATGTCGAGCACCTTGGCCACGTGCTCGCTCTCGATCTGCGCCGAAGCCCGAGCCTCCCGCCGAAACCGCTCCGCGCCCTCCTGATTGCTCGCGAACTCGGGATAGAGGAACTTGATGGCCACCCGCTGATCCAGCTCGATGTGCCAGGCCTCCACGACCACGCCCATCGAACCTGCGCCGATCTCGCGCTCGACCCGATACTTGCCCGCGAGCTGCTGCCCGGGAGCGACTGGACTACGTTTGCTCGGACTGGCCATGAAGCGCAGGCTGCACCCCGATCCACCCGGAATGGCCCGGAGTGTAGACGACCCCCGAGCACCTCTGTCGAACCGTTTTGGCGACTCCGTGTCCTACCTCACGTCGTCCGCAGACAACCCTGACACACGAGCCGTGCAAAAAGTCACTATTGGGAAGCCAACGCAACATCGCGACAGAGCCGGCGACGATACGAAACCCTCCCCTGCCGGCAACCATACCAACTCTGTTGGTATTTGGGGGTAGAGCGGGCTCTGTGCCGCACTTCGCGTCGCGTAGCCCACTCAGCGACTGCTCGGAGGAGTGACCATGGTCCTCCCTGTACATCTTCGACCCGAACCAGCACCTGATCGAGCTCCCGCACTACGAGTAGTTCGCAGCGGCAGTCACAATGCGGGCAACTGCAGCGAACGAAGCTGAGTTCCATGCGCGGTTTTTCATCGGCTTCATCTCACATCAGAGATGTCTGGCAGAGCTCATGGCTGGCTGACTCGATTTCCTGGTCCGAGTACAGCACCCACATGGTAGACCCTGGTCTCGCCCCCATCTGCCGGGACCAGTGACGTCCCGAGCCGCTTCTGACAGACTTGCTGCTGTCATGCGAGTGTACCTGGGTTCCGATCACGCCGGCTACGAGTTGAAGAAGCACCTGGCCCTCCACCTGGCAGAACAGGGCTACGACATCATCGGCGTCGGACCACATGTCTACGACCCGGACGACGACTACCCCGCCTTTTGCCTGACCACCGGGGCAAAGGTGGTGGCGGACGAGGGTAGCCTGGGCATCGTCATCGGCGGCTCGGGCAATGGCGAACAGATCGCCGCCAACAAGATCGCAGGCGTGCGCGCCGCGCTGGCCTGGAAGGTGGAGATCGCGCAGCTGGCACGCAAACACAACGACTCCAACGTGCTGGCCATCGGCAGCCGGCAGCACACCCTGGACGAGGCCACCGCGCTGGCGGAGGCGTTCCTGACCACACCGTTCTCGGGCGACGAGCGCCACCTGCGCCGCATCGCCCAGCTCGCGGAGTACGAGCGCACCCGCGAGCTGCCGCCGCTACCGAAGAGTTGATGTTGTTTGCGGCCGATCGGAGTCATCTCAGGACCCTTCGACCACATCGTTTTGATAAGATGCCGGCATGGTCTCCTCGGAACTGCGGCGAAGGTAAACTGGAGCACGCGCCCGCGCTCGATTTCGAGCGCCTCGGAGAGGATGGCGGCATGCGCCCCCAGGCGCTTCTCGTCGTGGACGAGTTCGTCGAAAGCGGTCTGCGGCCCGCGTGGATTGCAGAGCGTGTTGGCGCAGTCGAAGGTGCGCTCGCCCGCGAGCCCCTTGGGGTCAAGCTGCACCAGCTGTCCCGCTCGCCCTCCGGGGCGCCAAGGAGCTCCCGGAGGACGCCAGCGATGATCCGGGTGGCAGCCTCGTCCTCACCGCGCGCAACCAGGTTCGTGAGCTCCTCACTTCAGGACCACCGTGTCTCCCTGCCACCTGACGGTATAGAGCTGGCTGGTCCGTGTCCGCGCCAACGGCTCCGGATCCGACAGGCCCCAGGCAGCCAGATAGTGATCGAGCCTTGCCTTCTCGTTGCCCGGGGTCATCACTTCACGACTACCCTGGTACTGTGAGCTCTTGGCCGCTCTCACCGGGGGAGCTCGCCAGCAGTTTGCGGATGAATCGCCCGAGGTTTGGCTCGCTTCGTTCGACAGGCACCTCCGAGAACGCGAACCACTTCACTGCGACGAACTCGGTCTCATCAAATGTGATGCGCTGATGGCGTTTTGAGCGAACGACATACCACAGCGAAACGTCGACATGTCGTGCGCAGAGACCAACCGTGGGCGTACACGTCACCATCATTGGGGCCGCGATCTCGTGGTCCGGCAGGAAGCCCAGCTCCTCCTGGATCTCGCGCAAAACCGTGCTCCTGGGGTGCTCATCGGGCTCGACATGACCGCCTGACGGCAACCACAGTTGTGCGTTCCTGTGATCCACCAGCAGAACCTGATCGGCATCGACCACGACGAAGTACGACACGAGGTGCTTGGGCGGCGTTGCTGGTTTTGCCACGCGAAAAAGTTCGGCGCCGGAATCCACCCAGTGGAGAGCGTCGGCCAAATGTTCACGCTCCAGATCGTCCAGGGGTACGATGGCGGCCAGCTCGCTCCGTATGACGTCTCGCATCGGCGTCGAGTACTACCAAAAGATCGTCGGCAGTGTCGCCGACGGTGACAGCCAGCCGCGGCGCCGAGGCCAGCGCCGGGTGGATCGGGACGCGACCAATACAGCTCCGCGGCAGCTCACAGGGAACTCGATTGAGCTGCATGCGCCAGCTCCGGGGCGACGGACGCGGGACCCGCGCAGTGCGCCTGGATCCGAAGCGCGATCTCACGCACGGCCGGGCTCGCGCTCTCTGCCAGCAACAGCTCCAGACCCGGCAAAAGCTGGAAGCGCCGCCAGGGCTCGCCAGCGCTGGCCGTGCCATTCCGCGCTCCCGGGCCGTGATCCGCGCTGGCGGCCTGCGCGCACGGGCCGTCCGATGCGCGCGTGACGTTTGCAGGGGCGAGCCCCAGGGCCGCTAGCACCGCCGCGCTCGGGGGGCGCGCAGCAACGGCGGCCAGCAGCTCTCGCTCCCCGGCGGCGTCGAGCCGCTGCTTGATTGTCGACAGCTTGCGCAGACCTTCGCGCTTCAAATGCTCGACGCCGAGCAAGCGCAAGAGGTGCTCGCGGCCGTAGCGCGTCGCAGTCCCGTGGAACGTGGGCCGCGAAAGCACACCTTGCTGCAGATAGTAACGGATGTTGCGCGGCGACTGCCCCGTCAGCTCGGCGAGCTCCGAAATCACCCAGCCCGTCGTCGGAGCGCGCCTCCTCCGAGGTCGACGGAAAGCGTCGCGAACCCTTGTCCAGGCGTCTCTCTTTCGAACCATTGCCCCCCCTCCGTCTGAGCGTAGAGCCAGCTGCAGGACACCGTCCATACAGTAAGTGTCTGGAGGGTACCTGCGCCCAGCGCCTGTGACCGGGGTACTGTATGGACGGGAGCACTCGAACATTCCCGTCCCAACAGCCGCGGTACGGACGGGAGCACTCCACTGCCTCCGTCCCAACAGCCGCTGTAGGGACGGGAGCATTCCGCTGCCCCCGTCCCTACGGCGCTGTCGGGACGGGAGCCCCCGGCAAGGGCCGGCTCTACAGCGACGGTAGGGACGGCAGCGCCGTTCTCGACAGCAGCGCCCACCAGCCCAGAGGCGCGCGAGAGCGCCCTCGCCGCGTCCCGGCACCCGCAACCACGACCGTTACCTGGTGCGCCACCAGGGCATGCCAGCCATTTTCGAGCAACCGACCCTGCGCGGAGCGATGCTTCACGTGCACGCGCAATCACTCAGCGACAGTCGACGCAGCGTTCTGCGCGCCGAGACCCACCGGGGAAGCGGCATTGCACGCCGAGCCCGCCTTTCGTAGGGTCGCCACCATGGGCCTCCTCACCTTCGGTCTCAACGTGACTTTGGATGGGTGCACCGATCACACCCAGGGCATCGTGGACGACGAGCTGCACGACTATTGGACCCAGCTCATGGATCAGAGCGGGGCGATGCTGTTCGGGCGCAACACCTACGAACTCATGGAAGGCGCCTGGCCCGCGGTGGCACGCGACGAGACGGCGCCGCGCGCGATGCGCGAGTGGGCACAGAAGCTCGAGGCGAAGGCGAAATACGTCGTGTCGGGCTCGCGGAGCGACTTTCCGTGGCAGAACACGATCAAGGTGGAGGGTGACCTTCGCGAGGCCATCTCCGGGCTGAAAGCGAAGACCGAGCGCGGTATCCTCGTCGGAGCGCCCAAGCTCTCGGCTGCGCTCGAGGAGCTCGGGCTCATCGACGAGTACCGCATCGTCGTTCACCCCGTCATCAGTGGTCGCGGGCCCACCTTGTTTCATGGCCTGTCGAGTGCGCGGCAGCTCGAGCTTCTATCGACGAGGCGATTCGGGTCCGGCGTGCAGGCGCTCCACTTGCGTCGCAAGGCGGGATGAGCGGACACGGCCTGAGCTCCCTGGGCGAACCGCACTGGCGTCCTGGCTGACTTGCCCCCGCCCGGAACGCCGCCCATGATGACGCCATGCTGGTCCGACGCGCACAAGCTCGAGACGCCGCAGCCATCGAGTCGCTCTATGGGCTCCTGGTACCCGGTGACCGCAACATCTCGGTGGCTTCTGCTCGGATCACGGCCTTGGAAAGCGACCCCGCCAATCACCTCCTGGTAGCGGAGCTTGGCGGCAGCGTATCCGGCTCGGCGTTTCTGACGATCTGCCTCGACCCGATGTATGGTTTTCAGCCGTACGGCGTGGTCGAAAACGTGATCGTGAGTCCCTCCGCGCGCGGCACTGGACTCGGCGCTGCGCTGATGCGCGAGGTCGAGCGGACCGCCCGCGAAGCTCGGTGCACCAAGCTGATGCTGCTCAGCTCTCGAGCACGGGCGGACGCCCATCAGTTCTTCCTGCGAATGGGCTTCGATGGCGAGCGCAAGCGCGGCTTCGTGAAGTACCTCAACCGAGAGCATCCGCTGTCGGTCTAGATCCGCGTTCCGCTGCGGGCGCGCCCGACTCCATTCGAGCCAACCGTCAACTCGACGGATGGCAGGCAGTTGCAGACTGCTCAACCAGCTCCACGAGCCACGACCTCTTTGAACGACGTGCGGTGGGCGTAGAAGGCGCTAGCGCGTCGCTTCGTACGCTTTGATGCGTTGCAGATACCGCGCGCGTTCCTCTAATCACCGTATCGCCATTCGCCAGGTGCTCGGGCGCGCGGGGCCCCGAACCGTGATCCGTGCGACTTCCGCGAACGCAGGGTGTTACCATGGTCGCATGCTCAATATCCGCCTGGCCTCTGCGGCAGATGTGGATGCCCTCTGGCCGCTGAAAGCCGCCCTGCACAACCAGCACGTGCAGCAACGCCCCGATTTCTTCAAGCCCATGAAGCGAGCAGACGTGGTCGCGTGGTTGCAGAAAAGGCTGAGCGAGGAGGCCACACACGTATGGATGGCCGAAGACCGTGGCATGCTCGCGGGTTACGCTCTCGCAACACGACGGGAGCGCGAAGAGACCTCCTACAGCTTGCGACGCCAGTGGTGCGAAATCGACGAGGTCTTCGTGGACACGCCCTATCGTCGGCGCGGCGTCGCCCGGGTGCTCATGGCGCGAGTCATCGCGCATGCTCGAGAACTGGGTCTCGATTCCATTGAACTGGCGACATGGGCCTTCAATGAACATGCGCACGCAGCATTCAGTCGGCTTGGCTTTCAGCAGATGCTCGTGCGGTATCAGCTGGGCACCGGCCCTTGAGCGATGTCCGACGCGGCGTTGACGCGCTCCTCTTCCGCTTGACCGAAATGTCAACTGGCGCTGCGGAGCCCTGCCCGGATGCCGCACGTGGTGCGACCTGAGCTCCCGCCAAGATCTTCGGGGCACTCAACTTGACAATCTGTTAGGCACCTAACATATTAGTCAGGTGCCTAGCAAATCGGCCGAACCTCGGCAGGCGTCTTTGGCGGCATGGACGAAGCGCTGCTACCTCGCGGGACGCGTGGCAATGGAGGCCGCCTTGCGACCTCACGATCTGGGGAGCACTCAATGGTACGTGCTGCACCAACTCGCGAACGAAGGGCCGATCCTGCAGCGCGACCTGCTCCGGATGCTGCAAGTCGAACGCGCGACATTGAGCGCCATCGTCAGCACGATGGTTCGCAAGGGTATTGTCGAGCAAGTGCCGGACCGGCACGATCAGCGGCAGAAGCTTCTCCGAATGACGAAGGCGGGTAGGAAGCTGTGGGATCAGCTCCCCGATTTGGGCTTCATCCACAAAGTCGCGTTCGGCGGCATCGATGACGCCAAGATCGCCATCGCCATCGAGGTTCTCCGGACCGCTACCGAGCGGCTCGTTCAGCTCTCACAAAAGGAAACTGATCCATGATGGTCTTGGTCACTGGCGCAACCGGTCTTGTGGGAGCGCGACTTTTGCCCCGTCTCGTGGAGGCCGGCGTGGAGTGCCGGGCGCTCATGCGCGGAGGAAAGGAGGTCCCCGCCGGGGTAACGGCCGTGCAGGGTGAGCTCCTCGACCCTGCCTCGCTGGTTCCGGCGGTGACGGGGATCTCGGCGATCATTCATCTCGCCGCGGTCTTTCGCACGCCCGACAACGACCTGATCTGGAAGAGCAACCTCGACGCCACGCGAAACCTGATCGCGGCGGCGAAGGCTCATGCGCCTTCGGTGCGCTTCATCATGGCGAGCACGACCAACGTCTACAACGTGAACAGCCCGCGCCCCGGGCGCGAGGAGGACCCCGCGGACCCGAAGCACGCTTACCCGGCCAGCAAGCTCGCGGCCGAGCTCGAGTTGCGCAAGAGCGGCCTGACCTGGTCGGTACAACGCTTCGGCTTCGTCTACGGCGACGGAGATGGACACCTGGAGGCACTGCCCGCTCACGCGCTGCGTGCCCAGTGGCACCCAGCTCAAAGGATGAGCATGGTCCACCATCGCGACATCGCCACTGCCATGTTTCTGGCCCTGAATGGCGCAATGGATGGACGCATTGTCAATATCGTCGATGATGCGCCGACCTCGATTTATGAGCTCGTTCAGCTGGTGGGTGAGACGATGGACCCCTCCTCTGAGCCGCTATCCAATCCTTGGCACCTTCACGTCGATGGCTCGCTTGCTCGCAGCCTCGGCTTTCAGCCGACTGTCAGGACCGTCCATCAAGCCGTGAAGGAGAAGCTGATGTGATGCAAGCGCTGGCTTCGGATGC
>DASTRX010000214.1:0-5907 GCA_035760985.1 Polyangiaceae bacterium | reverse complement strand
TTGCGGAGAGGCTCGACGCGGGGGTCGAGCAGGCGAGTCTTCTTGCGTCCCACTGGGGGCTCCTGTCGTGGCGGGTGGACCCGCTCACGCTACCCGACGCGCGGCAACGGCTCATGCACGCTTGCCGGAAGCACACGATGTGCCCAGCGCGCGCCCGCCGCCGCAAAACCTCGCTGGCTGCGCTCAGAAGAACTTCTCGGCGCCCTTGCGAATGCGATACAGCTCGAGCTGGATCTGCCGCTCGGTGGTGGCCAGATAGGTGGCATAGGGCAGCGTCTCTCCCTGGAGCATGCGCTGCATCGAGCTGATCGCGTTCAGCGCGCCGTTCAGGTCCTTGTCCTGCAAGGTCGTGCGCAGCCGCAGCCGCGCTGCGCGAAACTCCTCGGTGATCTGCTGGCGCCAGGCGTCCCCCGCCTGATCGACGCGTTGCTTGCCTGCGGCATCGCCCGCGGCGAGGTAGCACTGGGAGGCCTGCGCATACAAGCGACCCGCATCCAGCCCGTCGTGAGCCGCGTAACGATAGCGCTCGCGCTTGGTCTCGGCGGCCTTCTCCAGCGCGAATGCGCGCCGCGCCGCGCCCGCCGCGTCGGTCTGCGGACAGGGGGGAGCCTCCGGGAACAGCACCACCTCCTGCTCGTTGGCCTCGGCGCTGCCCTCCAGCTCGCTCTGGTTCGACAGCAGGAGCGCGAACACGCCGCCCACGACGACCACGCAGGCGAGCAGCAGCGGCAGCAGCTTGCTGTTGCTCTCCGGCTTCGGCTTGACGCAGCTGAAGCGCACCCGCTCCAGATAAAAGTCGGCTCCGTACGGGATGGCTCCGCCCGAGAACGGGCGGCCCTCGTAGGTGAGCGGACGGGCGCCGGGAGCGAGCCGCACGTCGACGTCGTTCGCGCCCAGCTTCACGCGGAAGTGCTGGGCGATCACCCCGGGGACGTCCAGCGAGATGTCGGCGGTCGGCCCCTTGCCGATCACGGCGCGCGTGTCGACCGGGAAGTGACGATCCGCTTCACCGGGCACTGAAACTTCGAGTTTGGTCTTCATGACAGGGGTTCGGCTATCGGCTCAGAAGGAGAAACCGCCCGACAGGAACGGGCCCATCAAGAGCAGGATCACGCAGCCGAGCAGCATTACCATCGGTACGATCAGCAAGATGCCGGCGCGCGACGCGGCCTCCTCCGCCAGGATGCTGCGCTGCATGCGGCTGATCTTGGCCTGCACCTGCAGCACCTCCACCAGCGGGTTGCCCTTTTCCTCGGCCTGGATCACGGCTCGGGCGAAGGTGCGCACCGTCTCGATCGGGACGCGCCGCTCCAGATCCTGCAGCGCCTGACGCCGCGTGTGCCCCAGATCCAGGCTGGTCAGCATCTGCCGCAGCTCCTGCGCCACGATGTCGTCGTCGGCGCTGTTCTTCACGATCATGGTCAGCGCCCCCGGGAAATCGAGCCCGCCCACCATGCACATCGCGGCCAGGTCGATCGCGCCCGGCAGCCCGCGCCGCACCGCCTTCTGCCGCTCGCCGCGCGCCTCGTTGACCATGGCGAGCGGCAAGCCGAAGCCGAACGCCGGCAGCAGGATGCTGATGATCGGGCCCGAGAAATCCACCGCCGCCAGCCCGATCGTGAGCGCGATACCGCCGATGCCGCACAGGAAGCAGAGCGCCATGTAGTCGTCGGGCGTGAAGCCGAGGTAGTGCCCCGCTTGCGTCAAGTGCTCCGTCTGGCGATCGCGCAGCTTGCGCATGGGCGCGCCCAGCCCGAGCAGGTTCACGCGCCGGATCTCGCCGACCCAGGCGGCAATCTGACGGATCACGGGCTCGAAGGTGCGCAGGGAAGGGTATTGCTCGAGCGCCCGGCGCCGCTGAATGCCGACCTGGCCCAGCCGCGGGGACGGATGCATGGGCACGGCCGCCAGCTGGTAGGCGATGATACCGAGGAACAGGCCGAGCAGCGCCACGGTGGCGAGCTCGATCAGGGGAGTGAGAAGCGGGGTCATGACGGTTGCTCCAGGGCGCTCCTCAGATGTCCACGGCCAGGATCTTGTGAGACAGCAGCGCGGCGCCGGCCCACAGCACGCCCACCGCGGCGAAGATCACGTGCCCCACCAGCGAGTTGCGCATGGGGTCGTAGTAGCCGGGCATCATGTACTCGATGCCGAAGTACACGGGCGCCGGCAGCAGCGCGATCGCCACGGCCTGCGCTCGACCATCCGCGGTCTTGGTGCGCACCACGCCTTCGAGGCGCGCCATCTCGCGCAGCGTCTCCGAGGCTGTCTTCAGCGTCTGCGGCAGGTTGCCGCCGGTGTTGCGCGCGATCTTCAAGGTCGTGATGGCAGCTCGGAACACGCGGCTACCGCTGCGCACCGCGGCGCGCTCCAGCGCGTCGTCCAGCGGCATGCCCAGCGCGTTCTCCTTGATCACCAGCTCCACCTCGTCGCGCATCGGCGGATCCATCAGCGGGATGGTCGAGGCGATCGCGTCACCGAGCGAGGGATTGGCTTGCAGGGAGTTGGTGAGCGCCGTGAGCCAGGCGTCGAGCTGCTCCTCCAGCCGCTCCGTGCGCTTGGAGCGAGCGCGCCAGAGCCAGAGGTTCGGCGAGAACACCAGCACCAGGCACACCGCCGCATAGACCCAGAGGCCCAGCATCACCATGGCCAGGAACGCCAGCGCGGCCACGAGGTGAACGCTCAACACCTTGCGCGCCGACCAGGATGCGTGCAGCTTGGTGAGCTCCTGGTGCCAGAACGCCTGGTAGCGCGTCCAGCGGCTGCGCAGCGGCGCGCGCTCGGACCCGAACTCCACGCCCACGATGCCGGCGATCAACAGGACAAAGACCAGCCACGCCGCGCGGCCGATCAGAAACGTGGTCACGCTCATGTTCATACGAAGTCTCCCTCGGGGGCCACATTGCTCGTGATCAACTGATCGATGAAAGAGGGCAGGTACCCGCTGGCGCGAAACTCGCCCTGGATCCTGCCGCTGGCGTCGGTGGAGAGCCGCACGAACGAGTAGATCTCGTTCAGCTCGACCTCACCGTCGTCGTCGATACCGGTGACCTCGGAGACCGCCGTAACCCGCCGCGAACCGTCCGCGAGCCGGCTCTGTTGCACGATCAAATGCACGCTGCTGGCGATCTGCGATCGGATGGCGCGCACCGGCAAGTCCACGCCGGCCATCAGGCACAGGGTCTCGATACGGGCGATCGCCTCGCGTGGGCTATTGGCGTGCGTGGTGGTCATCGAGCCTTCATGACCGGTGTTCATGGCCTGCAGCATGTCGATGGCCTCGCTGCCGCGGCACTCGCCCACGACGATCCGGTCGGGGCGCATGCGCAGCGCGTTCTTGACCAGATCACGGATCGTGTAGGCGCCCTTGCCTTCCAGGTTAGGCGGGCGCGACTCCAGCGATACGACGTGGGGCTGCGCCATCTGGAGCTCGGCCGCGTCCTCGATCGTGACCACGCGCTCGTCCTCGGGGATCGCGCCCGAGAGCACGTTCAGGAGCGTGGTCTTACCGCTGCCGGTGCCCCCCGAGATCACGATGTTCTTGCGGATCTTCACCGCGCGAGTGAGGAAGCGCGCCATCCGCTCATTCAGGGAGCCGAAGCGGATCAGATCGGGGATCTGCAGAGGCTTCTTGGAGAACTTGCGGATCGTGATGCACGGCCCCTTGAGCGCCAGCGGCGGGATGATCGCGTTCACGCGCGAGCCGTCCTTGAGCCGGGCGTCGACCAGCGGCGTCGACTCGTCGATACGGCGGCCGAGCGGCGTCACGATGCGCTCGATGGCCGCGCGCACGGCTTCGTTGTCGGTGAAGCGTGCCGGCGTGAGCTCCAGCTTGCCCTTGGTCTCCGCGTAGATCGTCTGCGGATCGACGACCATGATCTCGCTGATCGTCTGATCGGCGAGCAGGCTCTCCAGCGGGCCCAGCCCGAGGGCTTCGTCCGTCAGCTCCTGGGTGAGCCGCTCGGTGTCGACGCCGCGGGGCAGACGATCGCCGGCTTCCGCGATGATGCGGCGCAGCGCCTCGATCACCCGCCGCCGCATGCTCTCGTCCTCGATCTGCTTGCGGTCCAGGCGCGGTAGCTCGAGATAGTCGAGCAACTGCTTGTGGATCTCGCGCCGCTGCGTGGGTGACGCCTCCGGCGCCGACACTTCGCGCGGGCGCGGGCGCTGCGGCGTGTGCGCGAAGGCAGCCTGCTCGCGCGCCGCCGGCGCGCTCTCCCGAGCTCGCGGCGCCTTGCCGCTGTCGCGCGAGCCGCCCGCTGCCGGGCTGGCGGAGTGCCCCCCGTTTTCGGGCACCTCGAACGAGACGCTGTACGGGCCCAGGCGCATGATGCATCGCCCCGGATGGAGCCGCCGGGACTCGCCGCGCAACACACTATCGTCCACGCGCGTGCCGTTGGCCGAGTGATCCTCGACCAGCAGCTGACGGCCGTTCAGGCGCAACGAGATGTGCTTGCGCGAGACCTGTGGCGCCGGCAGCACCACCTCGCAGCTCGCGTCTCGGCCGAGCCAGATGGGTTGCTCGCCGGCCTCGATCTCCACCCGGCGCTGTTCGCCCTTGCCGTCGTCGATATGGAGGACGAGCGGCCGCATGGCTACTTGCCCTCTGGTTCCAGCACCACCGAGCTGCCGCCGCTGCTCCCCACGCCTTGCTTCTTCGTCGGGGTGGGGATCTCGCCGCGCGGACGCAAGCGATGCTGGTCCAGATCGCCCGTGTAATCGTCGTAGGCGTCCAGCGCTTCGCGGATCCGCGCGCGACCGTCCATGCTCACCGAGTCGAGCACGCTGGGCACGATGAAGACGACGTCTTCCGTCTCCTGCTGGGCCTCGGTGTGTGTGCCGAAGAGCGCGCCCAGGATCGGGATCTGGCTCAGCACGGGCAGGCCGCTGTGGCCCCGGCTCTGGCTGCTGGCGGAGAGCCCCGCGAGCATCAGCGATTGCCCCAGCTCCAGGTTGACCAGCGTGTCGAGCGTCGACGTGAGGCGACCGGGGGTGCCCGTGCCGCGATCGTCCGCCAGATCCGAGACGTCCGCGTGGATCTCCAGCTCCAGCCGCCCGCTCTCGCTGTCGTAGCGAGGCTGGACGCCGATCGTGCTGCCGAACTCGATCTTGTGAATGCCGGTGCTGAGCGAGCCCTGCACGGGGATGTTGATCTCGCCCCCGCCCATGAACGTGGCCCTGGTGCCGTTGGCCGTGATCAAGGTCGCGTGGCGCTGCAGCTTGGCCCAGCCGGTGGCCTGCGCGAGATCCAGCGCGGGCAGCGCTTGATCCTGAATGGTGGCCGTCGCGTTCTCGAAGTTGCCGGTCTGCAGATCGTAGAACACGCTCAGCGACCCGCCGCCGTAGCGTGACGCCCAGTCGACGCCGACCTGGTGGTGGTACGACTTGTCGAACTGCACGAAGTAGAAGTCGAGCCGGATGTTATCGCGCGTCAGCACCTGCTCGCGCGGCGGCCCCACTTTCTTCTCGACGGGCTTGGCCGCATTCGGATCGAAGACGTTGATCTTGTACAGCCGCTCGCTGCCGTCCATCATGATGAACAGCAGCGTGGTGTTGCCGGGCCGCAGCGCGACGATCACGAAGCTCTTCGCGTCACCCGTGAGCCGCACGTCGATCACGCCCTGCACGCCCTCCGAATAGGAGCGCACGTTGTCTGCCGGCAGCACCTGCTGCGTACCGACCTCCAGGCGCAGGTTGTTGTCACTCGGCGCCGAGGAAGAAGATGGCGCGTCTCTCCTGCTTTCGCCGCGGCCTTGCGCCAGCGCGGCGGGGGTTACCAGGCCCACCAGCGCGCCCGCCAGGACGCCGAGTTGTAGCCAGTGACCAGCGCGAAGCGGTCCTCGTCGAGCGAGTCTATCGGACATGATCGATTTCCTTTGCCGCGGGCTTCGCTGGCGCGACGGCCCG
>DASTRX010000213.1:0-42383 GCA_035760985.1 Polyangiaceae bacterium | reverse complement strand
GCCAAGAAGGCCTGGGGCGTGTACTGGCTCTGGGATCCGCAGCTCACGACGCTGCTGCTCAGCGTACTCATCTACTGGGCGATCTGCCTGCTTCGCGCCTTCGCGGGTGACGGCGGCGCGGAGCGCCGCTTCGCGGCGGCCCTGGGCGTGATGGGCACGGTAAACCTCCCCATCATCTACTTTTCGGTGCAGAAGTGGGGTGGCAACCATCCAAACGTGACCCGCGAAGGCGGCGGGGGGCTGGATCCCTCGATGAGGCCGGCCTTCCTCTGGGGCGTGATCAGCATGACGGTACTCTTGCCGCCGCTGCTGCTCTGGCTGCGCAGTCGCCTCGCTCTGCTTCAGGCGAGCCTGGAGCACACCTGGCAGGAAGCTCTCTCCCGCGGCCTGGTGGACAGCGCGGATGACCTGGATTCTCCCTAACAAGCATTGCCCAACGCGCAAGGACTGAGGTAGCTGGAGCCATGAATTCGAGTCAGAGCCCGAGCGGCACTGTCGGCACTCCCCAGGATCGTTCTACGCAGTTCGTTCCGGTGCAGGGTGGTGGTCCGCAGACGGGCGACGCGGGAGCGTTCATGGTCGCGGCGTACATTCTGATGTGGCTCGCCACCGTGCTCTTCATCCTGCATACCTGGCGCAAGACCAAAGGGATTCAGCAGCGCATCGATGAGCTGCACAAGGCCGTTTCCAAGCTGCCGCAGGACGGCTCCTGACACGCTGCCGGCCTTGCGGAGGCTGGACGCTGTCACCCGACGGTCTTCCCCCGACGGTCTTCCCCCGACGGTCGCACCTCTGACGGAATAGCCCTCAGCACGGACGGATCGCAGTGCTTGAGCCCCACATGACCTTCGAGCACATCATCTACATTCCAGCGGCGCTGCTGGTCGGTACGATTCTCGGGTATACGCTCGGCGCGCGCGCGGTACGGCGCGAGCTGGCGCAGCTGAAGAAGCGCATCAAGCGCTGAGCTGCTGAGAGCTCGGGGGCGGCTTCGCGACCCAACGCGATTGACCCACGGCGCTACAGCGACAATCGATTCGTTGCTCGAGCGGTGCGCAAGACCCGGGCACCGCTCGCTGTCGCGCAAAAAAGGCATCGCTTCGCTTCATTCCGCGTACTAATTTTGCAGCGTGTTCGGCGTTTCCTTCACGGAGTTCCTCGTGCTCGGCACCGTGGCGCTCCTCGTGCTCGGCCCAGAAAAATTGCCGGGAATGTTGCGAACACTCGGCCAGTGGTTGGCCAAGCTGCGCAAGCTCACGACCGAGGTCCGCTACCAGAGCGGCATCGATGACGTCCTGCGCTCGGAGGGGTTGGACGGCGGCCTGAGCGAGCTGCGCAGCTTGATGCGCGGAGGCATCGGCGGTTCGATGCTCTCGCACGCGGCGACAGCGGCAACCCAGAACCACAGCCGTCCCAGCCTCGATCACTTCATGCCCGACAAGAGCCGGGAGTATCCGGTCGAAGGCGTCGATGCCTACGGCGCGCTGCCCGAGGACCTCGTGCCGGGTGCCCAGTTCGCGCCCGCCGGCGGCCCCAGCGCTGAGCCGTCGACTGGCGCAGCTGGGAGCGACGGATGAGCACCTCCACCAACGAAGAGCTCCAGATGACCTTCTGGGAGCACCTGGAGGAGCTGCGGGGGCGCATCATCAAGGCGCTGCTCGCGTTCGTGATCGGCGGCTTCATCGCCTGGTACTTCCGCGAGAAGGTCCTAGTCTGGCTGACCACCCCGTTCGTCACGGCTTGGACCCAGTCCATTCCCAATCAGCCGCCCGCGCTGCACTTCCCGGCGCCGGCCTCGCTGTTCATCGCCTACCTGCGGCTCTCAATGATCGCGGGCTTCGTCTTTGCTCTGCCCGTGATCTTCTACCAGCTCTGGGCGTTCGTGGCGCCCGGCCTCTACCAGCGTGAACGGCGCCTGGCGCTGCCCTTCGTGACGTCGTCGATGGGCCTGTTCCTGGCGGGCGGCTACTTCGGCTGGCGCGTGGCCTTCCCGGTGGCGTTCAAGTACCTGCTCGACTTCAGCGGCGCCGTGCAGGGCCAGTCCGTGGCCATCCAGGTCGAGCCGACCGTGATGATCGGTGACTACATCGACTTCATCGCGCGCATGTTGCTCGCGTTCGGCACGGTGTTCGAGCTGCCGGTGCTGGTGTTCTTTCTGGCCGTCGCCGGCCTGATCAACCACACGCACCTGCTGAAGTTTGCGCGTTACTTCGTGGTGCTCGCGTTCTTCATCTCGGCGATCATCACCCCGCCGGACGTGATGAGCCAGTTCCTGCTCGCCGTACCGCTGTGCGCCCTCTACCTGATCTCGATCGGCATCGCCTGGCTGATCGGCAGGGGCGCAGCGCGCTCTGCTTCGAGCTGAACCGGCTCGCTCGCAGCTCGAGCCCCGCGAAGGGGCTCAACCACGAGCGGCTTCGGGCACGTCCGGAATGGCGATCCGGTCAGCATCCATCCACAGGCTGTCGAGGTCGTAGATCTCGCGCCACTCGGACTGAAACACGTGGACGACCACGTCCACGAAGTCGATCAGCACCCAATTGGCGAGCGGCAAGCCCTCGAGCGCCAGGCTGCGGACGCCTCGTTGCGCCAGATCCACTTCCACGTTTTGCGCGATCGCAGCCACGTGGCGGTCGCTCGTGCCCGTCATCAGGACCAGGAAATCCGCGTAGTCGACCTTACCCGTGACCTCGATGATCTGGACGTTCTCGGCCTTCTTGGCCAGGCCCGCAGCCGCTGCCAGCGTCGCGATCTCGCGCGCCTGCTCCTGCCGGCGCAGGTTCGTGTCCACCACCACCGCGCCAGCGCTCTGGGGCGTGGCGCCCTGGGCTCCGCTGGCCACGCGCAGCTCGCTGGTTCGATGCGAAGGACGGGAACGTTTCTGACTCTCGGCTTTGCTAGTGGTGGCTGACATTCGTGCTGTTGTGCCTTTCGTCGCTGGCGCGCTCCGCCACCCGTTGGATGACAGAGTGCGCCGGAGGTCGCAGCTCACCGGCCGTGGTGCTGGCCGGAACGAGAAACTGACCCAGCGGTGCTCCCGCGCGGGAATGCACCTGGGCGCCGTCCGGGATCCCGGAAGGGGAAGCGCCCGCGTCCCAGGCCATCACGGGGGCCTGTTCATAGCGCGGAGCGGGCCCTGCTGGCCGCGCGTATCGCTCACCCGAACAACCCAGCACCTGAACCCCGATCGTCAGCGTCGCCGGCACCAGGAGCTGAAGGCCTGCATGCGCTCGCGTCATCGCCGGGCGGGGCCTCGCCGCAGTCAAGGCTGCGCGGGGCGCTTCCGCAGGAATGGCTCGGCCCGGTGGTTTCAAATCGTTTGGGTGCCCTCTCCAGAACAGTACCTGTCCCACAACATACCACGCGGATCCGGCGGCAAAACGGCGATTGTCCCGGGTAGGCGCTGATTTTGCGAAAAATCCCGTCCCGGCGTACCAATTCGGCGCGGCCAAATCTCACGTTGCGGCTCCTTCCGATTATCATCGCACCAGAGTGCTGCTCCCTCCTCCCGTTCGGCCCGGTGACACGCTCCGCATCATCGCACCGTCCGGCCCATTCGATCGCACGCTGTTCTTTCGAGCTCTGGGCTGGCTCGGCCGCCGCTATCGCTTGATCTGGGACCGCAGTTGCTGCCAGCGATCCGGCTATCTCGCAGGCGATGATCCGCGGCGGCTGGCTGAGCTGGATGCGGCGCTGCGCGATCCGGTCGCGCGCGCCATCATCGCGGTGCGAGGTGGCTACGGCGCCACGCGCATCACCCACCTCGCGGACTTCGCCAGCCTACAGCGCTACCCGAAATGGTGCGTCGGCTTCTCCGACGTGACCGCCCTGCACCTCGAAGCACTGCGCGTGGGGGTCGCCTCCCTGCACGCCTCGAACCTGGCATCGCTGGGCCGCGGTGACGCGGTGGCGCGCAGCGAGTGGCTGGAGACGCTGGAGTCCCCACACGCGGCGCGCCGCTTTGGCGCGCTGCACGCGCTGGCGCCCGGGCAAGCCGAAGGCATCCTCGTCGGCGGCAATCTCACGTTGCTGTTCTGCTGCGCGGCGAGCGGGCGGCTGCGCTTGCCCGACGGGTGCCTGCTGTTCCTGGAGGAAGTCGGCGAAGCGCCCTACCGCATCGATCGCATGCTCACCGGCTTGCTGGTTTCGGGCCACCTCGACCGCGTCGCAGGCTTCTGCATCGGCGATCTGACCAGCGAGGGCTCACCTCCCGCGGCCCTCGAGGTCGTGCGCGAACGCCTGAGCGGACTCGGCGTCCCGGTCGTGGCGGGGCTGCCCATCGGGCACGCCCACGTGAACCGTGGCCTGCCGCTCGGCGTGCGAGCTCAGCTCGGTGAAACCGAGCTGAGCTTGCGCCCCTCCTAGCGCCGACCGTGAGCCGCTCAGTGCTTCTTCGATCGGCGCGAGACGTTCGGCTTCCGATGCACGCCCGTATCGGCCACGGTGCGAGCGCGCTTCCGCGGCCGCTTGCGCTTGCCGGGCTGGGACCCCGAGGCGCCGAGCGCCGGCGGCCGCAACCGCAGGCCGGGACCGGCAGCTTCGGCGTAGGTCAGCATGCTGCGATCGTCCACCGTGGTCACGGGATCGGCCTCGTCCTCGTCGTCCTCCAGCTCCACGTCGACGTCGAGCTCGTCGCCCCCCGCGCGGGCCCCGGCGCCGCTCGCCGCGTCGAACACGGAGTCCACGTCGTCGTCCAGCGAGAGATCCTCGTCGCGGACTTCCTCGTCATCATCCAGCTCGAAGCCGGCGTCGGCTCGGCCGCCCTGCAGTGGACCGCGATCCAGCCCGCCGCCGCTGGGGCTCATCCCGCTCGGCGCGCCCGGCGCCGACGACCGCCGGCGCGGCCCCGTGCTCGCCGGCGAGCGGCGGTACGGCATGGCGCGCTTGGCGAGCATCACGCCCTCCTTCGCCTCCGCGTCACCCGGCTTCATGCGCAGCACCCGACGCCAGGCGTCCGCCGTCTCGCGCGCGTCCTTGAGCTTGTCGCGCCAGATCAGCGCCACGCGCCGCGCGAGCTCCGCGCGCGCGTTGGGGTCGCGCCCACGCAGGATCTGGTTCTCGTACAGTTGCACCAGGCCGCGATAGTCGCCGAGCTCCGCGTAGAGCGCCTCGAGCTGGCGCAGGATCGATTCGTCGCCCGGGGCGAGCTCGTGCAGGCGCTTCAGATCCTCGGCGCAGCCAGCCGCATTGTTCAGGTGACTCTTGCGGATCGCCGCGCGCGCAGAGAGCAGCTGTCGCACCGACGGCACGTCGAACACCTCTTCCAGCGCCAGCGTCAGCACCCCCTCCGCCTGGCGGTGGTCGCCCAGATCGAGCGCCAGCTCGTTCAGGCTTTGCAGCACCTGCGCGTCGACCTGCGTCACGAGCGCGTCAGCGAGCCAGGCAAACGCCTTCTCGTGAGCGCCGAGGTCGCGGTGCGCGAGCAGCGCCGCGCGGCACAAGAGCGCGCTGCGCTGCGTGGCGCTCACGCCGGGGCCCTGGCCGCCGGCAGCCAGCGCGTCCGCCAGCACCACCCGCAAGGTGGTGTCGCGGTTACCGCGACCGGCGTCCGAAGCCCGCGCTGCCTTCTCCAGGATCTCCAGGCCGCCATCCGGCACGCCGTCGTTCAGCGCCTGATCGAAGAAGCGCCGTGCGCGCTTCAAGTCGCCCTGCTCCGAGGCGATCTGCGCAGCGCGGCTGAGCGCGAAGAGCCGCTCCGTCACGCCCTTGCAGCGATCCGTCTGACGCTCGTAGACGTCGATCTTGTGCTCGGCGCTGTCGGCCAGAAAGGCCAGGCGCTGCAGCAACGGCTCCACGCGATCCGCGGCCACGCTGCCGAGCGCGCGCTCGCCGTGCATGATGGCTTGCGAGGCATCGAGGCCGCAGGCCGCCAGCACCTCGGCCTGACGCACCATCTCTTCCGCGCGCGGGACGCCGGAGAGCTCGCGCACCTTGAGCTCCAGCGCCAGGTTGAGCACGTCGAGATCGCGCGTCTTCACCGCCACCCGCTCCAGCGGCTCCGCGATATCCACGTCCGCGGAGCGAGTCCGCGCCAGCTCCTTGGCGACCGCGACGATCTTCTCGTCCTCGCCGGCCGCCACCAGCCGGGTGAAAGCACCGTGCAACGCATGGGCGCGCCGCGGGCTGCCGGTCTCCGGCGCGTACCACTCCACCAGCTTCTCGGCAGCCAGCACCGGCTTCTTGAGATCGTCCGCCAGAGACACGAACTGCTGGCGGCAGCCCTCGTCGCCGCGGTCCGCAATCTGCTCGAGGTAGCGCAGCGCTTCGTCGCTGCGCTCCAGGCGCTCGTGCAACACGGCCGCCAGGCGGCGCGTCATCACGCTGACCTCTTCCTCGTCGCCTTCGATCGCGATCAGGCTCTGCAGGTGCCGGGCGAGCAAACCCCAGTTCTCCGAGCGCTCGGACAGCTCGCAGATGCGTTGCACGGCGTCGAAGTCGTTCGGGTCGGTCGCGTGCACGATCTGCAGCACACGCAGCGCGCCCTCGACGTCGTTCAGATCGCTCTCGTACAGATCCGCCAGCCGCACCCCGAGGTCCGTCTTGTGATCGGCAGAGGTCGCCAGCTCCAGCTGGCGCTCCAGCGCTTCGGCCGCCTTGTCGGGCTTGCCGCGCTGCAGCTCCAGATCCGCGAGCGCGGCGAGCGCGTCCAGGTTCTTCGGGTCCAGCTCGCGCAGGATCGTCTCGTAGCTGCGCACGGCCCCGTCCAGATCCTTCAGCCCCTTGTGCCGCAGGTGCGCTTCGCGCAGCAGCAGCGGCACGCGCCGGCTCTCGTCGCGCAAGCTGATCAGGCGGCGCAGATAGCCGACGGCGGCCTGGGCGTCGCCGCGGCCTTCGGCGTCATCCGCGAGCAGGCTGAGCGCCTCGGCGTCATCCGCCTCCTGCAGCACCAGCTCATACGAGCGGCGAGCCGCGTCGAAGTCACCGAGCTCATGGCTCTGGTACTTGGCCGCGCGCTTGCGCAAAGCGACGCGCTTGGACGTGTCCATGATGCGCGCCGCGCGCTCCAGCAGGAACGCCGGGAGCTCGCTGCCGCGACGGCTGGAAAGCAGCTGCTTCTCCACCGCGTCCGCGTACTCGTCGTTGTTCGGGTCGAGCTCCGTGGCGCGATACAGGCTCTGCAGGGCGCGCGCCTGATCGCCGGAATCGGCCAGGTACTCCGAGGCCTTCACCAGCAGCGCGGCCTGGCGCAATGGCTGATCGGCGAGCAACCGGACGCGCTCGCTGTTGGCGGCCACGGCGTTCTCCAGCTGCTGCGCTTGCAGGTAGCTCGTCTCGGCCAGCTCCCACAGGTCGAGGTCGTTGCTGGTCGACGCGGCCTCCGAGTACGCCTGCGCCGCGGCGCTCGCGTCGCCCGCTTCCATGCGCAGCGTGCCGAGGCGTGTGAGCAGCTCGACCTTGGCGGTCGGATCCTCGACGCTGTGGATGTTGTCGGTCACGACCTGGATCGCGAGGTCCTGACGATCGCCGGACTCGAACAGCTTGACCGCCGTATCGATCGCCACGTCGTCGCCCGGGGTGAGGCCCGCGATGCGCGCCCACGCTTCACCGGCCGCGACGGGATCCTCGAGCTTGGTCTGATGCAGACGCGCCAGATCCTTCTCGAGCGCGATGCGCGCCTCCAGATCCGACTGCTGGTCGGCTTGCGTGCGCAGCAGCTCCGCCACCTCGTGCCAGCGGCCCGCGCGCTCCAGCAAGCGCCGCAGCTGGCTCGCAGACTCGTCGCCCGCGCCCAGCTCCGCCAGCTGGCGCCAGGCCGTCAGCGCGCCGTCGAGGTCCTGCAATTGTCCCTCGGACAGGCTGGCCACCTCGCGCAGCCAGCTCGCGCGCTGCTGGTACGTCACGCCGTTCACGGCCGCGGCCGCGGCCAGCAAGCTGCGCAGCTCATTGAAACGGCGCGTGCGGCGCAAGAAGGTCTGCAGGTATTCGATCGCGATCGGCTGAGCCGGGTCGATCGCGAGCGCCTCCTTGTACTTCTGCGCGGCCTCGTTGCGGCGGTTCTTCTGGATCAGCGTGGCTGCCGCCTGCAGCAGCTCGCGCACGGGCCCGGTCGAGTTGCCCAGCATGGAGGCCTCGCTCGCCCGCGCCCCACCGGGCGCCAGCGCGGCCAGCGCTTGTTCCTCCTCATCGAGCTCGGAGTCCGAATCCGGCGCGCCGCTGCGCGCAGCGAAGGGGTTCTCGTCCTCTGCGCCGAGCTCCGGCCTTTCCTCTTCCCCACCGCTGCCCGCCAGATCGGCGGCAGCGCGCCGGGAGCCGGCGCGGCTGGAACGCCGGGCGGCGTTGATCTCGATTCCGCTCACGGGCGCCGCGTCGGCGCCGTCGCCGCTGGCGGCCGGAGCGGCGCTGGCCAGCAGCTCTCCCGCCGCGTCACGGGCGCCTTCCACGAACGGACCGTCCGGGTTGACCTGCACGTAGGCCGCCGCGAACGCCGCGACCTCCTCCAACCTGCCGAGCTCCTGACCGTAGTGCAGCGCGAGCTGCATCGCGCGATCGTGTGACGGCACGAGCTCCAGCGCGCATAGCGAGTAAGCGAGCGCGTGCTCCAGGAACTCTTCCGCCAGCAGCACGAACAGCTCCGCGGCTTCCTCCCGCGCGGCTTGTTCCACGGGTCGCCCGCCACGCGCTTGCTCCAGCACCACGCTCGCGAGCTGCTGCCGCAAGTTGGCGTTCACGGGATCGATCGCCAGGGCGTGGCGCAGAGCGTTGGCCGCGAGCTCTTCTTCGCCCGCGGCTTTGCACACCTCCGCCTCATCCATGTAGAGCGCAAGACGGCGCTCGGTGTCGGGCGAGAGCGCGCGCTCCATCTCGAAGTAAGGGATCGCTTCGCCGTAGCGAGCGCTCGCCTTGAGCAGCTCGCGAGTCGCGTAGATCGAGTAGTGGCTCTTGGGATCGTACTCCAGCGCCTTGCTGTAGTTGTCGAGCGCCTTGCCGGGATTGCCGAGCGGGGGCTCCGCCCAGAGGCGACCGAGATCCTCGTGGATCGCGACCACTGCGGCACGCAGCGCTGGATCATTCCGGACCACCGTCGCGAGCGCGCGCGCGCGCCGCTCGAGCAGCGCGACCAGCGCCTTGGCGTCGCCCTTTTCACGGTACAACGCCGCCAGGCGATCGGCGGGGACGCCGTCCGTGGGATCGCGTTCGATGGCACTCATCAGGGCGCGAGCGGCTTGGTGCGCGTCACCGAGACTGGTGACCCACACGTTCGCAGCCTCCGTGTACCAGTGGCTGGCGAGTGAGGGGTCCAGCGTCTCCTTGCCGACTCGTTCGAGCAACCCCGCGTATCCGCGAGGGTCATTCTGGCCCGAACGGTGAGCCTGGGTGATCGCCGCCTGATCGTGCGGGTTCTCCACCAAGCGACGGACCAGAGTCTCGATTTCGTCCTGAGTTTCCATATGGCGGCGGAAAGCTAGCACGCCGTCTGGACGACCTGCAACGCGAACCCCAGGCGTTTCGAAGCGCTCGAGAGACGGGCGCAAGTGGCACGTCCAGACTATACTTTTCTGGTGCTTGGGAAACCTCGTCGGCCCACGCGAGTCCAGCTCGAGCAACGGGCTCAGCGTGAGCGCGCCGGTGCCTGTGGCCCGGCTTGCGATGTACTACCTCGGGGCGCTGGCTCGAGCTGCAGCCCACCACGCAAACGGTTGAAGCAGCTGCTCGCTGCAGCGCTGGCGCTCGCTGCTTGCGGCTTCGGCCCGCTCGCTGCAGTGGGAGCCGCGCTCGGCTGGCTCACGCGCACGCGGCTGCGACGAATCGCGCATCACGCACAAGGTCTACGCTGGGCGAACGTCGCGATCGGCGTCGGCATCGTCAACTCGACGCTGTGGCTCGCCGCGTGGACCTGGATCTCGCTCGAACCGCCCGGCGGGCGCAGCGCCGCACAGGACGACGACGGCGACCTCGCGCTGCCCTTCGCTACACAGCCGATGGTTGCTACCCCGCGCTTCAAGGACTTTCCGGAGCTCGAGACGCTGCCCATCCTCGCGAGCGACGGCGTCGACGCGGAGTCGACATCGCGCAGGCACTGGGGTCAAGTGCCAGTCGTGGACATCGGCGATTCTGTGAGCTCGCTGAGCGTCACGCTGGAGGAGCAGTCCTACCTCGCGCATGCTGCCGGGCGCACTCCGGTCGTATGGTTGGTTGCGCCCGATTGCCGGCGTTGTGATCACGTCGCGCTCGCGCTCAAGCAAGGGCGGCTCCAACGCGCCTTTGCCCACACGCTGCTGCTCCGGATCAACGCGCAGCAATTCAGCGCCGAGCTGCAAGACCTTCAGCTCCCGGTGCGGGACCTGCCGGGCTTCGCCTTGCTCTCTGGGCAAGGCACGCCGCTCGACTTCGTGCACGCCGGTGAGTGGGAGGAAGACACGTCGCAGGCGATAGCGCCTGTACTGGAAAGTTTTCTGGAGCATCAGCTCGTGCGCCGCAGGTTCCCGTGGCGCGGCGGTACGCGCTCCGATGAAACTCCGATCTGAGTCGAACGCCGCTGTGGGCGGAGCTCGCGGCACCCCCGCGCTCCATTGGTAGCGTAAGGCCACGGCCACAGTGCACTCTGCGTGATCCGCCGCTTCGCCTGGTGGGGCTGGTTATGCCTGCAGCGCTGCCAGCCGTTCACGACCAGCGGGCGGCGCGCTCATTTCTGTGCGTGAACGCGCACATTCACGCCGTTTTCGCAGCTCCGGCCCGGTACACCCTCTGACGGACAAAGTATTGCTTCCGACGGCTCCGCCGGGACTAAAGTACCGCGACCATGAACGCCGCCCATCCCTACCACGGACAACCGGGAGCAGTGCCTCACACCGGTCCCGGTAGCCTTCGGGACGCGATGCACCGGCGGGGGGCGCTCGGGCAAACGCTGGGTCTGGAGGCGGCGGTCGCGCAGATCGTCCCTCTTTGCCGCGAGCTGGCCGACATCCACGCCCAGGGTTACGGGTTCTTTCTGCACCCCTCGAGCATCGCCGAGATGCCGGATGGGCGCCTGGTTCTGGCACGGGAGAGGGCGACGCTCTACCCGACAGACCCGCGCGACGCAGCCTGCTTGCCGCCGGAGACCCAGCCCGGTCAGCTCAACGATGCCCGCGGCAACGTCTACGCAATCGGCGCCATCTTCTACGAGCTGCTCACCGGTGCGAGCGTGGGCGCAGGCATGCGCCGCCCAGCGGAGCTGGTTCCGCAGCTGCCCACTGCGCTCGACGGTGTACTCTCGGTCGCGCTGATCGCCGACCCGGAACGCAGGCCCAACGATCTGCGCTCGCTGGCGAATTCGATCCAGCAGCTGCTGACGAGCCCGCGGCCCTCCTTGCCCGCGATGAATCCGCTGGAGATGACCCTCCAGGGGATGCCCTCGTCGCTTCCCGCCCTCAACTCGGGGCTCGTCCATCCGTCCCAAGGGATGCCGTCGCCGATCCCCGTGTTCAACTCTCGTCCTGCCCACAACTCGCTCAGCGTCGACGTCTCACTCTCGTCGGTGCCACCAGATCCAGGTGTTCCCGCCGCCGCGCCCTTGATCATCAATGGCGCGAACGGTGCCCGGGCGCCGATGTCGCCCTTCGCGGTCATCTCCGCGGATCAGGCTGCGCCCCCCTCCGCGCTCGGGGTTCCGCCTTCCGGGGTGGGAGTGCCGCCTTCCTCCGCAGGCGTCCCGCCCTCGTCGGCGCTGAACGGCTACGGCGTAGCGGTTCAGGCGCCGCAGCCAGACAAGAGCGCTGCGCAGCAGGCGGCACGTTTCGCCGAGCTCAAGGCGCAGCTCGAGGCCGACCCACGGCCGCGCTACTTCGTGGTCAAGAACGGCATGGACCACGGCCCGTTCACGGCGGTGGAGCTGGTGCGGCAGATCGACTCGCACTCGTTCACCGAGGACGACGACGTCGTCGACAGCGTCGATGGTCGCCGGGCCCCGCTGCTCGAGTGGCCGCAGTTCGCGGCCTTCGTGGAGCATGCGAAGCGCGAGCGACAGCTCGCACAGCGGCAGAAGGACATCGTCAAGGTGGCCGCTGCCGAGAAGAAGAGCTCGCGCGGCAAGACCCTTGCCGGCCTGCTGATCGTGATCGGCGTGCTGGGCGTCGGCGGCGGATGGTACCTGACGACCAACGGTGTCCGGCGCGACGGCGTGGTGGTTCAAGAGGACGAGTCCACCAATGTCGAGACGGACGGCGCGCTCACCGTCAAAGGCAAGAAGAAGCCGCGCCGGCGCAGCGCTGGCAGCGGCGCCCCGGGCAGCATCCCGGTCGTGGCGGGCGGGCAGAGCTGCGAGGCCGCGCTCGATGCCTACAACGAAGAGAAGAGCCTGGGTGACGAGGGTCAGGCGGACATCACTGCCGGCCAGTACGGGCGCGTGCTCAACAGCGGGTCGTACTTCGGCCACTGCGGCGTGCCCCTCAGCATGGGCGTCAACATCTGCGCTGCGGTTCAGAATGGCCGCGCGGTGGGCGTGACGGTGACGACCGAGCCCAACGATCCGAAGAAGGCTGCCTGCGTGGCCAGCGCGGTGCGGGGCCTGAGCTTCCCGAGCCACCCCAAGCTGGACGTCACCCGCACCCGCTTCGCTGGGCAGTAACCCTGGTTCCACGGCGCCGACCGGCGGCAGGTGATCGCCCGGACGAGCGGTGATATCTGGCGCGGCGGCGCGCGGTACGATGTAAAACACGCGCGTGAGCGGACGGGTTGCCCATCTGGGCTGGGTGCTGGGACTGTGCGCGGCGTGCGCCGTGCCCGTGGCCAATGATCTGGACGAGCCCACGGCCAACCGGGTGGTGGCGGCGCTTGGACGCAACGGCGTCGCGGCGGACAAGCAACGGGACCCCGACAACGAGGGGCGCTTCAGCGTGGACGTGGGACGCGGTGACGCGAGCTTCGCCTTGTCGGTGATGGCCCGCGAAGAGCTGCCGCGGCATACCGCGCCTGGGCTCTCCGAAAGCCTGGGGCAAAACTCCTTCATCCCCAGTCGCAGCGATGAGCGGGCGCGCCTGCTGGTGGGCACGGCGACCGAGCTGGAGCGCTCTCTGGTGGGCGTGGATGGGGTAATCTCGGCGCGCGTGCACCTGGCCGTGCCTGCCAGCGATCCGCTGGACACGACCGCTCCCGCGCAGGTCCCCACGGCGTCCGTGCTGATCAAGTACGGGGGCGCGAGCCCGCCCATCAGCGCGCACGACGTGAGCGAGCTCGTCGCCGGCGCCGTTCAGGGCTTACAGGCCGAACACGTGACCGTGCTGCTCAAGGCGGTCGCGGAGCCCGTCGATCGCACCGGGACCGAGCTGGTGCGTCTCGGGCCGCTCACGACCACGCGCAGCTCCCTGCCCTATTTGCGCTGGATGATCGCCTGCGTCGCCACGCTGAACGTATCGATGGTCGCGCTCCTGTTCGCGCTCTGGATGCGCATGCGCCGCAAACCCGGGGCGGAGCTGGCGAACAGAACCGAAGGCTGAGGGCGGGCGCCGTTGGGCCGCCGTCAAGGCCCCGCATCGCCGGGGGCCGGGGCGGCTGGGCCCTGGCCCGCCCCCTCGGGGACGAGCGGCGTGATGTCGGCGGTGCAGCGGCCCTCGACGCAGACCAAGCCGTCCGCACAGTCCAGAGCCCGGAAGCAGGCACGGTTCTCGCCGCTGGGCGGGGCCGACCCGGCGCAGGCGGCGACGCAGCCGAGCCACGCCCCTCCGAGTGCTGCCCACCCCGCCCATCGTCCGCTGCGCATGACCATCTCCGTGCTCCGCGCGCCGCCCCGACGCTGGAGCGCGGCTGCGCACAAGAGACAAACGGTCACTCCAGGGTGAGCAAAACCTCGCCCTCTTCGACCGCCTGACCCTTGGCGACGGCGATCTTGGAAACCTTGCCATCCCCCGGAGACTCCACGGGCATTTCCATCTTCATCGACTCCAGCACCACGAGCACCTGCCCCTCCGACACCGACTCACCGACACCGACCTTGATCTCCCACACCGTGCCCGTGATGTGGGCCGCCACGTCTGTCATGCAATCGATACTAATACCCTGCGGGTAGCGTTGGGGGTTCCTTTTCGTCGGCCGTTCAGGTGAGGGCGTAGGACGAGAGGCACACCAGCACCGGCAAGGACTGGGGATTGGGAAGCGCCAGTGGGCTCGGGCGGATCACCCGGGCACCACGGCCGTGGACCCGCCATTTCGGCCATTTTCGTTGGTTCAGTATGCGCGCGGATCGAATCGGCAATATCCTTGACTGAAATCCGACGCTAAAAAAGATTTCGCGGTATCGAGAGTCCCCGAGGAGGCGTGCCCCCGATGGCAGAACAGAAGGAAAGCTCAGTTCTCTTTTCGCTCAAGGAGTTGATGAACCTGGAGCAGGAGAGAATCGCGCAAGAAACGGCGACGCAGCAGCGCCAGGCGCGTGAGGCTCGCGAGCGGCGAGAGATCGAGGAGCGCGCCGCGAGGGATGCCGAAGAGCGGCGCATGCGCGAGGCGGAAGAAAGCCGCCGAGCCGCCGAGCAGCGCCAGCGCGAAGAGGAAGCGCGCCTCGAGGCCATCAAGCAAGCCGAGCTGGAGCGCGCGAAGGCGGAGACCGAGCACCGCGCGCACCTGCAAGCCGTGGCTGCGCAGCGCGAGCACGAGGCGCAGCTGGTCAAGATCCGTCAGGAGTCGTCCGCCCGCCGGATCAAGATCGTCGCCATCGTGGCCATCACCATCCTCGGGTCGGGGTTCGCCGCGCTCGGCTACAAGTGGAAGCAGGATCAGGAGACGGCCGCGCGCAACGCCGCCGCCGCCGCGGCCGAGCAGCAGCGCTTGATCGAAGAGAAGAAGCGCATCGAGGAAGAGAGCAAGCGCTTGCAGCAGCAGATCGAGGCTGCGCAGGCGCAGAAGGCGGAAATCGAGGAAGCCCTGCGCAACGCCAAGACCGAAGCCGAGAAGGCCCGTCTGCGCGCTCAGCAGCGGGATGCCGACGAGAAGATCCGCAAGCTGGGCAGCGAGGATGCCGCCAACAAGGCCTCTCGCCCTCGCCCCAAGCCGAAGTGCGACTGCACTCCTGGCGATCCGCTCTGCTCCTGTTTTTAGCGTCCGAGGCAGAGCCTCGGCGCCGCCACGCGGTGGCGCCGTGACGCGCGGTCCGGCACCCTCTTCCGGCCCGGGCTCGGCACCTCAGATTTTGGGCCGGGCCTGCGCTGGGCGGCGCTGGGCGGCGCATCGGGGCGCGGCCGGCGCTGAACAGCAGCGCTGCCGGGCGGACGCGTTGATCTGGGGCGCGATTCACCTTATTGAGGCGCGTGGCTTCTGAACGTGCGCGCGGGCGGGGACGGCTGGTGATGGGCCTGCAGCCCGTCCGCGAGTGTCTGCGGGTCTGGGGCTACGGCGTGACCGAGGTCGCGCTCACCGCGGGGGACAGCCCCAAGCTGGCGGCGCTGGAGCGCTTCGCGCTGGCGCAGGGGGTTGGCAGCGTGGTGCGGCTGCCGCGCGGCGAGATGGACCGGCGCGCCCAGAACGGGCAGCATCAGGGCGCCATCGCCCTGGCGCCGCCGCTGGAGCTGCGCGATTGGGCCGAGGTCGTGGCGCGGCCGCAGCTGATCGCGATCGCGCTCGACCGGGTGCAGGACCCGCAGAACTTCGGGGCGGTGGTGCGCAGCGCGGTGGCCACCGGCGATGCCGCGCTGGTCTGGGGCGAGCACGCCTCGGCTCCGCTCACCCCGGCCACCTTCCGCGCCTCCGCGGGCGCCATCGAGCACGCGACGCTGTCGCGCGTGGCCTCGCTCAAGGACGCGCTCGCGAGCGCGCGCGCCGCCGGCGCGCAGGTCATCGGGCTCGCGGCGGGCGCCGAGCAGCTGCTGTCCAGCATCGACCTGCGTGGCCCCACGGTGATCGTGCTCGGCAACGAGGGCGACGGTCTGCAGCCGTCCGTGCGCAAGGCCTGCACGCGGCTGGCCGCCGTGGTGCGGCCGCGTGTGCTGGATTCGTTGAACGCCTCCGTCGCCGCCGCCATCGCGCTGTACGAGGCCGAGCGGCAGCGCAGTCACGGCGCCGGGCAGCCCGCGGACGAGTCTATTCAGTAGAACGCCCCGGCGGCGCGCCGCTGGGCCCAAAGCCGCAGCGCGATCGCTGGTTTGCGCTCAGCACTAGCGGTGCGTCGTGAGCGCGGGCGGCACGCTCGAGGAGCCACTTGCGGCACTGTGAAAGCTAGCGCGTAAGTACTGATGAGAACAGGTTGATCCCGTTTCTCAACTGCGCCTCGTCCAGATCTTCGCCCAAGCTGATCCGGAGAGCCGCGCGCGCCCGTTCGGGGCCGAGCATGGCGGCCACGGCGGCGGACGGCTCCGTGGTGCCGACCCGGCAGGCGCTGCCCGTCGAGACACACAGGCCGCGCACGTCGAGCGCCGCGACCAGCCGCTCGCCGGACCAGCCCGCGAACGAGAGGTTCGAGACATGGGGCAGGCGCTCCACCCCGGCGCCGTTGACCTGGCAGTGCGGGGCCAGCGCGCGCTCCAGCTCGTCGCGCAGGGGCGCGATCCGGACGTAGCGCTCGGGATCGAGCCGGCGCAGGGCGGCATGGAAGCCAGCGACCAGCGGCGCGCTCTGCGTGCCCGGCCGCAGGCCTCGCTCCTGGCTGCCGCCGAGCAGCACCGGCTCCGGCGTGCGGCCACGCCAGGCGAGCGCCGCGATGCCCTGGGGACCCCGGATCTTGTGCGCGACCAGGGTGTAGCTGTCGGCTCCCGCGAACGACTCGGGCGGCAGCTTGCCCAGGGCCTGGGCGGCATCCACGTGCAGCCGCAGCCCGCTGCCGCGCAGAGCGAGCGCCAGCTCGGGCACGGGCTGGATGACTCCCGTCTCGTGGTTGGCCGCCGTCACGGCCACGATCGCGTTCCCGCGCTCCGCCTCCGACAGGCCGCGTGCGAGCTCCAGCACCCGCTCGGGTTCGAGCCGCCCGCTCTCGGGCACCGGCAGCCACTCCACGCGCCGCCCCTGCTCGGCGAGCCACTCCGCAACCCTCACGATCGAGGGGTGCTCGAGGCGGCTGACGAGCAGGGCGCCGGCGCCCCGCAGCGCCAGGTTGTTCGCCTCGGTGCCGCTGGCGGTGAACAGGACATCGCGCGCATCGACCGCCAGCAGGCGGGCGATCTGCTCGCGCGCGTCCTCGATGCAGGCACGCGCGGCTCTGCCCAGCTGATGCGGGCTGGAGGGATTGGCCCAGGCCTCCGCGAACGCGCGCTGCACGGCGGCCAGCACGTCCGGATGTGGCGGGGTGGTGGCGTTCCAGTCCCAGTACAGGCAGGCAGCGCGAGGCATCGCCGGAAACAGGGAGCGTCGCGCCGTGCGCTCAAACCGGCAGGTGCGCGCGCTGCGAGATGACCAGCGTGAAAGCGGCGCCCGTGAACGTCACGTCGCCCATCGTCTCATCCGCCGGTGTCTTGGTGACCACGTACCCGCCGTGGCCTCGGGCCACGCCTCGCACCACCGCCAGGCCCACGCCGGCGCCCCCGTAGGACCGCGTCTCGGAGCCATCCGCCTGGAAGAAAGGCTCGAAGACCCGCTTGGCGGCATGCTCCGGCACGCCGGGGCCGGTATCGGCCACACACAGCTCGAACTGACGATCGGCGAGCGGCCGAGCGCGCACGCCGACGGAGCCGCCGACAGGCGTGAACTTCTGGGCATTGTCGAGCAGCTGGTCCAGCGCCTTGCCCAGCCGCGCGGCGTCTCCGATGCCGGGCATCTGCCCGTGGATCTCGGGCACCACGCGCTGCTTCTTCTCCTGGAACTTGGGTTCCATGCGAGCGATCGACTGCTGGACGACGTGCGCGAGGTCGTACTCTTCGTACTTGAAGTTCATGCGCCCGGTCTCGAGCGCCGTCACGTCCAGCAGGTTGTCGATCAGGCCGCGCAGGCGCACCGCGCAGTCGTTGATGGCGGTGATGGCCTTGCTCTGCGCGACGTTGAGCTCGCCCAGCTCACCGTCCAGCAGCAGGCGCACATAGCCGACGATCGGCGTCATCGGGGTGGCCAGCTCGTGCGAGACGTTGCGGTAGAACTCCTTGCGCGCCTGGTCCATTTCCATCAACCGGGCGTTCGCCGCGCTCAGCTGATCGAGCTTCTCCTCCAGGTGGCTGACGATGCGCTGGCTCTGCAGGCGCAGGTGCTTGCTGGTCTGATCACCCTTGTCCTTGAGCCCGAGCAGGTACCCGCGGATGGTATCGACAAAGGTCCGAGCATCGATGGGCTTCTGTAAGAAGCCATCACACCCCACTGCCAGGCTTGTCTCGCGGTTGCCTTCGGCCGTGATGGCAACGATGGGGACATGGCGCAGGTGAGGCTCGGCCCTCAATCTGAGTGTGACTTCGTAGCCGTCCAGGCCGGGAATGGCGATGTCCACCAGCACCAGATCCGGATGCTCACTGATGGCCTTGCGAATCCCCTCGACGCCGTCGGCCGCGTCGATCACTTCGAAACCCGCGGGACTGAGGATTTTTCTCACGAGCAGCCGATTTGCCGAATCGTCCTCGATATGCAGAATCCTCGCCATCCAGCGCGCATCATGGTCCGCCAGCGCCCGGCCAGGCAAGCGGCGTGTCTACAAACTCTCGGCAGGGCCGCAATGAAACCCTGTAGGTCTGACCTCTGATGGCATTCCGAGCCAGTCCCCTCATGCGCCGTGTTTCGAGCGGCATCGGCATCTCCCTCGGGCTCCTGGCGTTGCTCGGGTCGCTGCACCCGGGGCTGGGCTGCGCCGACCTCACCCATCCCCCCCCGCACCGGCTGTTGTCAGCGTCCGCGATCCGTGAGCTGCGCCCGACACCTCCCCCTGCCCGCCCGGTCCCGACGCCGCCACCGGCCCCACCCGGACCTCCGACGCCCACCTTTGCCGCCGTCGCGCCCCCGGAGGTGGAACAGATCGGCGCCTCCCACATCCTGGTGGCGTACCGAGGCGCGACGCGCGCGAAGCCCACCGTGACGCGCACCAAGGAGGAGGCCCGCGCTCTGGCGCAGCGGATCGCCGCCAAGGCGCACGAACCCGGTACGGACTTTAGCAAGCTGGCCCGCGACTCCTCGGATGGACCGTCGGGCATCGAGGGTGGTGCACTGCCCAAATTTGGGCGTCAGCAGATGGTGAAGCCCTTCTCGGACGCCGCCTTCGCGTTACAGCCAGGCCAGATCAGCGACGTGGTCGAGACCAATTTTGGCTTCCACATCATCAAGCGCACAGAGTGAGCGGTCGTCGCAGTAGGCCGGCTCATGCGTCAAAGATTTGATGTCTTCACCCGCAGGCAGTTTGGATGCAACGCGGCCGTATGACACGATGGCGGTCTAGTTGCTGCGGGGACACCCGCGCTGGTTTCTTGCGGGGATACCCCCGCACCACCGTGAGACTCATGCGCGGTCGCGCTCGGTCGGGACTTTGGAGGATAGATGGCTAGGGCTTGGACTAACGGAGTATTGGCTGGCTGCTTCTTGGCAGGTGTCTTCGCTTGCACGGTCACCGTGGATGACTCGCCCATCGACGACATCAACGACGGCGCGAGCGGCGGCACCAGCGTCTCGGGCTCCGGCGGTTCCAGCGGCAGCAGTGCCGGTTCGAGCTCGGGCGGCAGCAGCGGCAGCGCGGGGGGCCAGAGCGGCGCCGCGGGTAGCATGAGCATGGTCGAGAACGGCGGCAGCGGCGGCAGCGGCTCCCTCCCCACCCCGGTCTGCACGGCCGAGACCGGAGACGACGCCTGTCTCACCTGTATCAAGCAGCAGTGTTGCACGCAGTGGCAAGCCTGTAACGACGTGGCGTGTCAGACGGAGCGCGAGGACACGCTCAGCTGCGTGGGCATGCTGGATATGGCCGACGTCGATTCGGACACGTTCGCCGAGTGCCTGAGCGGCTCCGCCTACGACATGAGCATGGATTTCGCGCAGGAGAATACCAACGCGCTGTTCGCCTGCATCAACGAGGAGACGACCGATCCCGACGCGGGCGGCGGTACTCGCTGCGGCATCCCGTGCTTCGGCACGGACATTTTCTTCTGATCGCCGGGGCTGCGCTGGCGCGACCGGCGCCGCCGCGCGCAGCGGGCTCTCCTGATGTCGCGCAGCGCCCGCTGCGCGACGAGCCCCGAGCGCTGATCGGGACTACAAGCCGATGGCGCGCTTGAAGCGGCGGCCGTCGGCGAACATGTCGACGTTCGTGAACACGTAGTGCGCGTGCTCGTGCGTGGCGTCTTTGGCGATCTCCGCGAGCCGTTCGATGGCCGGGTCTTCGTAGCGAGACTTGTGCCCCGCTGGGCCAGGCAGGCGGTAGTAAGCGTGCGTGCGCTGGGACAGGCCGTGTTGCAGCGGGTCGCGCACCGCGAGCGTGTCCGTCTCCTCCGCGAGCTCGTCCGCCTCGTCCGGGTTCCAGGCGGGGCCGGCGTCGAACACCACCTTGCCGAAGCGGCTGCGGACCACGCTCAGGAAGTCCTTGAGCGCCGAGCGATTGGGACGCGAGCACGCGAAGTCCGCCGTTGCCAGGAAGATGGCCACCTGCGCCTGCAGCTCTTCCTGCACGAGCTCCAGGCTCTTCAGCGCCGTCTCGATGACCTTGCCAGCTCGAAAGCTCTCCTGTGCGATCTCGCGCGGGCCCAGCAGAGCGAACTGGAACCCGTCCGGTGCCTCGCGGCGCCACCGTCGAATCGTACCCGGCCCCGGAACCGCGCGGTGCGTCTCCTGCACCTCGACGAATTCGTACTCCTTGAAATAGCGCGTGGCGGGAACCGCAAAGCCGGAACAGCCAACGGTGATCATGCCGGCTGCACCGTAACACACCAAAAGGCCTTGGCGAGACCTCGGGCCCGACGGACGCGGTAATTTCGACCGAAATGCTACGGGAATCCGCGCATACGGCCACGCGTCCGGTGTGCCAAAACGGGCTCGCGAGAGCGTGAATCGCGCGCTAGCGCACGACGACGTTCAGCACGCGCCTGGGCACGTACACGACTTTCACCACCGTCTTGCCCTCCATCGAGGCGCGCACGTTCTGCTCTGCCAGCGCGAGATTGCGAGCCTCCTCTTCGCTGGCGTTGCTGGGCAGCACCACGCGGCCGCGCACCTTGCCGTTGACCTGCACCGGCATCTCCACGGTGTCGTCGACGCACAGCGCCTCGTCGTGGCTGGGCCACGCCGCCTGCGTGATGCTGCTCTGGTGGCCCAGGCCGTGCCAGAGCTCTTCCGCCAGGTGCGGCGCGAGCGGAGCCAGGCACAGCAGCAGCTTCTCGAAGGCCTCGCGCGGCGGCGTCTCGAGCGCGGCCAGGTGGTTGGTGAAGATCATCAGCGCGCTGACCGTGGTGTTGAAGCGCAGCGCCTCGAAGTCGGCGCCGACCTTCTTCACGGTGCGGTGCATCAGCTTGGCCGTCTCCAGATCGAGCTCGCTGCCGGTACAACGGGGCGCGAGCGCGTGGACGCGATCGAGGAAGCGGGCGACGCCCTGGATGCCCGAGGTCTGCCAGGGTTTGTCCGCCTGCAGCGGGCCCATGAACATCTCGTACAGGCGCAAGCTGTCGGCGCCGAACTCGGCCACGACGTCGTCCGGATTGACGACGTTGCCGCGCGACTTGCTCATCTTCTCGTTGACCGCGCCGAGCAGCACGCCGTACTGCGGGTGATAGGGCTTGCCGTCGCGCAGCTCGACGTCGTTCGTGACCTCGACCTCGACGGCTTCACCGGTCCCGGCGACCTTCAGCGTGCCCGGCTCTGCGCCGCGCACGATCTCGGTGTCCGCGCCGTAGGCGCGCGTCACCTTGCCGGCCGCGTCGCGCGCCACGTGGAAGATGAAGGTGCGGCCGAGCACCATGCCTTGATGCACCAGCTTGGTGAAGGGCTCGGCGTGCTTCACCAGCCCCGCGTCGAACAGCACCTTGTGCCAGAAGCGAGCGTAGAGCAGGTGCAACACCGCATGCTCGGAGCCGCCCACGTACAGATCGACGGGCATCCAGTCGTCGTACGCTTGCGGGTCGAAGATGCGCTGGTCGTCCTGAGGGCTCAGGAAGCGCAAGTAGTACCAGCACGAGCCGGCCCACTGCGGCATGGTGTTGGTCTCCCGCGCGTACCAGCGCCCGTCACGCTGAAAAAAGCGCCAGTCGAGCGCCTTGGCGAGCGGACCCTGCGCGTCACCGGGCTGGTAGTTGTCCAGCTCGGGCAGGAGCAGCGGCAGCTCGCTGTCCTCGCAGGGGATCGGTTGCGTGTAGTCGATCACGTGCGCGTCGCCCTTGCGCGGGTCGCCCGAGGTCTGCACGGGGAAATAGATGGGGATCGGCTCACCCCAGTAGCGCTGGCGCGAGAAGACCCAGTCGCGCAGCTTGTAGTTGACGCGCCGCTCGCCCAGGCCCTTGCTCTCCAGGAACTCGATGACGCGGGTCTTGAACTCCGGCGTGCGCAGGCCGTCGAACGCTCCCGAGCGCACGGCGATGCCCTCGCCCGTGAACGGCTCCGCCAGCCGCTCGGAGAGCGTGCCGTCGGGGCTCACCACCTGCACGATGGGCAAGCCCAGCGCGGTCGCGAACTCGAAGTCGCGCTCGTCGTGGGCGGGCACGGCCATGATCGCGCCCGTGCCGTAGCTGCCGAGCACGTAGTCGGCCACATAGATGGGCAGCTGCTGGCCGTTGACCGGGTTCTCGGCGTATGAGCCCGTGAAGACGCCCGTCTTCTCCTTGGCGCTGGTGCGCTCCAGCTCGCTCTTGCGGGCCGCGCGCGCGACGTAGTCGCCCACCGCTTGCGTGTGCGCGCCCGTGGCCAGCGACAGGGTCAGCGGATGGTCGGGCGCGACCACGACGTAGGTGGCGCCGAACAGCGTGTCGGGCCGCGTGGTGTAGACCACCAGGCGCTCGGAGCGACCGCTGATCGCGAAGCGCACCTCGGCGCCTTCGCTGCGGCCGATCCAGTCGCGCTGCTTCTGCTTGGTCTCGGGCCAGTCCAGGCCCTCCAGATCCGCGGCCAGGCGGTCCGCGTAGGCGGTGATGCGCAGCTGCCACTGGCGCAACGGCTTGCGCACGACGGGGAAGCCCCCGCGCTCGCTGACGCCGTCGACCACTTCTTCATTGGCGAGCACCGTGCCCAGCGCCTCGCACCAGTTGACCGGGATCTCGCTCTGGAAGGCCAGCCCGCGCCGGTACAGCTCGAGGAAGATCCACTGCGTCCAGCGCACGTAGCCGGGATCCGTGGTGTCGATCTCGCGCGACCAGTCGTAAGAAAATCCGAGCCGGCGCATCTGGCGCCGGAAGTTTCCGACGTTGGCGAGCGTGGTCTGCTTGGGGTGCGCGCCCGTCGCGAGCGCGTGCTGCTCCGCGGGCAGACCGAACGCATCCCAGCCCATCGGGTGCAACACATCGTAGCCGCACATGCGCTTGTAGCGCGCGACGATGTCCGTCGCCGTGTAGCCCTCCACGTGGCCCACGTGCAGCCCGGACGCGGACGGGTACGGGAACATGTCCAGGATGTAGGCCTTCTTGGCACCCGGCCGGCGGCGGGTGGCAAAACAGCGCTGCTCTTCCCAGTATTTCTGCCAGCGCTCCTCGATGGAGCGATGATCGTAGGCCATTCTGCGGATCCTCTGGTCCCATCCCTGCAATGGGGACAATGTTGGACCGCGGTACTAGCAGAGCTGCAGCTTGCGCGCGAGCCGCGCGCGCCGCCGGGCGTCTGCTTCGTCGGACTCGGTCGTGCCCCGGGCGAGCCACTCCAGCGCGCGCTCGGGGCAGCGCAGACGGTGCTCATAGAGCTTTGCCAGCTCCAGCCGCCCCGCGGGGTCGTCGACCTGCGCGCACAGCTGCTCGAGATCGCGGATCGCGGCCAGCGCGTCGCCCCGGGCCTTGGCCAGCTCGGCGCGGACGCGCAGCGCGTCGACGCCGCCGCCGCGCTCACAGGCGGCTTGCGCTGCCCGCTCGGCCTCCAGCGTCGCTCCGGCACGGCGCAGGGTGCGCGCCAGTCCCGCCAGATCCTCGGCGTGGAGCGCCGGCGCGCGCTGGCCATACAGCCCCACGAGGCCCAGCATGGATTGTACGTCCCACAGGTTGTGAGCCACCACTGCCTGGATGCCGGACGTATCCGCCGATCGCAGGAAATGCGCGTAGACCGCGGCCACCTGGGCGCCGTCGATGTCGGGACCGCGCTCGAACCCGAGCACCTGGCTCTCCAGGCGCTTCAGATTGCAACGCCCGAGCCGATCGCGATGCAGGCGGCGCGCGACGTGCAACAGGTCGAGATGCGGCCGCTGCGGCAGGCGGGGCAAGCGATGCAGGAGCATGCGGCCGTCGAGCAGCGGCTGATCGAAGGACTTGCCGTTGAAGCTGACGATCAGGCTCGCTGCCTGGAAGCGCTCCTGAACGCGCTCCAGCAGCGCTCGCTCGTGGCTCGGCTCGAACAGCAGCAGCTGCTCGAGGAGCGCCCCCTGCTCTGGATCCCAGCTGGCCATGCCCACCAGGAAAGCCAGTGTGCCGGCGCCGGCCAGGCCGGTCGTCTCGGTGTCCAGGAAGAGCCAGGTCTCCGGAGTCGAGAGCGCGACCCGCTGATCCAGGGCCAGCTCGGCGAGGACCGCGGGCTGGGCGCGCTCCAGCTGATCGAGGCGGACCTGCCCGATGCGGTGAGCTCCCGTCAGGCGCTCGATGCGCTGCCAGAGCGAACCACCCCGCTGCTCTCTGCGCACGAACGGCAGCTGCTGCAGCTGGCGCTGCCGGAGGCGCTGGCTCACGGCAGGCGGCGCCGTGCCGCGCAACGCCTTCCCGGCTGCCCCATCGTTGCGCGTGAGCAGCGCCTGGAGCTGGTCGCGCAGCTCGTTCAGCTTCGCTCGCGCGGGGCTGGGCGGCGCCGGCGGGGGCTCGGGCTGCGCCGGGGCGGCCGCCACCGGCGCGGCGCTGGTTGCCTCGAGCCTGGCGAGGCGGCGAGAGAACGTCATCCCCTGACCCCCGGAGTGCCGGGTGTCGGCGCCAGAGCGCGGGCCGGGCATCGAGCAGCGAGCGCTGACCTTGACATCAGTTCAGAGGGCGTAGACTAGGGGTTCAGGTCCTCCGAGGCAAATCTCGCGTCATGCAGCAGACTTCAGCCATGCGGGTGTTCGGGCTCACGGGCGGCATCGCCTCCGGCAAGAGCAGCGTCGCAGCGCACTGGCGGCGCCGCGGCTTGCCGGTCCTGGATGCGGACGCGCTCGCCCGGGAGGTGGTCGCTCCGGGCAGCGAGGGTCTCTCGGCGGTCCTGCGCGAGTTCGGCGGCGATCTGCTGGAGGATGGCGCGCTGAACCGAAAAGAGCTGGGGCGGCGCGTATTTGGGGACACGGATCAACTGCGGCGTCTCGAGTCCATCACCCACCCGCGGATCGAGGCGCTGAGGCGGGAGCGGCTGCGCGAGCTCGAGGCGCGCGGAGAGCCGCTGGCGTGCGTGGAGATCCCACTGCTGTTCGAGAAGAACATGGAAGCGGCGCTGCGCCCGGTGGTGCTGGTCAGCGTGCCGGAGGCGCTGCAGCTCGAGCGGGCCCGCCACCGCGACGGCGCAGCACCGGCAGACTTGCAGGCGCGCATCGCCGCCCAGCTGCCGCTGAGCGAAAAGCGCGCCCGAGCCGACCACGTGATCGACAATCGCGGCACGCTCGACGAGCTGTATGCCCGCTCCGACGCCGTGCTGGCGCGGGTCTGCCAGCTGCTGGGCGTGCCACCCGCTCGCTACGGTTTGCCGCCCGAGGCCGCCGCGGGCCCCACCAGCTAGCTGAGCTCAGCGGGAGTTCTCGCGCAGCGAGGCGGCGCGCAGCGTGTTGTCGAGCAGCATCGCGATCGTCATCGGCCCGACCCCGCCCGGAACGGGCGTGATCGCGCCTGCCACGCCGCTCGCGCTGGCGAAGTCGACGTCGCCGCACAGCTTGCCGTCGGCTCCGCGGTGCATGCCGACGTCGATCACGGTCGCCCCCGGCTTGATCCAGCTGCCCTCGACCAGCCGCGGCTGGCCCGCGGCCACGATCAGCACGTCGGCCTCGCGGCAGCGCGCCGGCAGATCGCGGGTGCGCGAGTGCGCGAGGGTCACGGTGGCGTGCGCGCCGAGCAGCAGGGCCGCCATGGGCTTACCCACGATGTTGCTCCGCCCGACGACGAGCGCCCGCACCCCCTCCAGGGGAATCTCCGCGCTGCGCAGCAGATGCAGGCAGCCGCGCGGCGTGCAGGGCACGAGCGCGTTGCGGCCGGACCAGAGCCTGCCGACGTTGACCGGGTGGAAGCCGTCCACATCCTTCGCCGGATCGACGCTCTCCAGCAGCGGGTCGACCGGGATGTGCTTGGGCAGGGGCAGCTGCACCAGGATGCCATCCACCGCGGGATCGCGGTTCAGGCGATCGACGAGAGCGTGCAGCTCGGCGGCGCTGGTGGTGGCGGGCAAGCGGTGTACCTCACCGCGCATCCCCGCCTCGAGCACGGCCTTCTCCTTGTTCCGGACGTACACGGCCGAGGCCGGGTCGTCGCCCACCAGGACCACGTGCAGCGCTGGCACCCGCGAGTGCGCTTCCAGAAAGCGGCGCACGCCGCTCGCCACGTCGATGCGCAGCGCCTGCGCGATGGCCTTACCGTCGATCAGCTTCATGTCAGTCCTCTCTCATTCGATCACGGTCGTCACGAGCGTCAGTGCGCCTGCGGCGATGTGCACGTCCACGTTGCGGGTCGCGCCGCGGACCTGCGCAGTGATCGTGGTCGCGACGCCGGGATAGGCGCTGGCCGCGAGGTTGACCAGCACCAGCGTGCCGCGCGTTCCTGTTTCGGTCTGCGTGTCGCTGTAGATCTGGTCCCCGAGATCGTACGCCACGCTGGTGGAAGCCGGCGCGGGCGTCGTCAGCGTCACGCCGGGAATGCCCACGCGCTGGGCATTGACGAAGCGCAGGATCACGTGCCCGCGCTGTGGGTTCAGCTCCACGGGGCTGACCATGAAGCTGTCGACCACCAGCTGCTGGAGCGTGGCGCGGCTCATCACCAGCAGCGACACCGGCTCGCTGCGCGTCGTGTCCACCAGTTGCAGCGTGTCCACGAAGGTGCTGGTGGGATCGGCACTGAACGGGCCGACGCCCACCCACAGATTGGGCTGCGCGAGCACGCCCGGCAGCACAAAATCGCCGCCCTCTTGCGAGGTGGTGATGACCTGATCGCCGTCCGCGCCGGGCGCCTGCACCTGCACCGTGCCGTCCAGATCCTGGGTGGCCGCCAGGCTCTCGGAGACCGTGTCGATGCTGCCGCTGAGCGAGACCTGCCCCATGCTGCTGCCCGCCGCGCCCGCGCTGGCCGAGCCCGCTGCGCCGGCGCTGCCGCCGCTGCCGGCGCCGCCCGTGCCCCCCATCCCGAGCGCACCGCTGTTGGCGTCACGGATCGGGCTGGGGCCGCCGATGCAGCCCTCCGGCGGGCAGTCGCCGATCGCGGCGGGGCGCTCCTCGTCTTCCTTGCAGGCCAGATAGGCGCAGAGCGCGCTGAACAGGAGCACGCAGTGGACCGCGTTGAACCGACCGCTCGCCAACATGCGGGGAGTCTAACTGACCGAACTAGGGGATGGGCGAAAAAGCGGGCGCGCCGGCGCGCGGGCGGCGCCAGGCCCGGCCGCGATCGATGGCGATCGCGGCCGCGATCATCAGCACGCCGATCCACTGCGAGGTCGAGAACCAGAGCCAGCCGCCGCGATCATCGCTGCGGAAGAATTCGATCGCGAAGCGGCTGAGCGCGTAGAGCCCGAGAAATGCCGCGAAGACTTGGCCGTCGTAGCGCTTCCGGGCCTGGAAATACAGGATCAGGAAGGCGGCGATGGCGAGCGCGGCGAACGACTCGTAGAGCTGCGTGGGGTGCACGGGCAGCGCAGCCCGCAGCGTGCTGTCGAGCAGGTGCTGGCGGGCTTGCCACTCGCTGGCGGGGCTATGCGCCGGAAAATGCAACGCCCAGGGCCGGTCGCAAACCTTGCCGAAGCAACAGCCCACCATCACGCACCCGAGCCGACCGAGACCGAGCCCGATCGGCACCATCATGCCGCCCATGTCCAGGCCCTTCCAGAGCGGGAACCGGTCGCGCCGGAACAGCCAGGCGGCGGCCAGGGTCGCAGCGATGAAGCCACCGTAGAAGGTCAGCCCTCCGCCCCAGATCTGAGCCCACGCCCAGCAATCGGCCTGCCGGGGGCGGCACACCCCGGCAGCCGCGTCCCACACGCCGGCGAGCTCTGCCAGGCATTCGCCGCGGGGTACGGGCCAGACCACCTTGCTCGGATCCGTGCACAGATGCACGTAGTCCCAGAAATATCCGTCGGCGAGCACGTGCAGGAGCCGAGCGCCGACCAGGCCGGCCACGACCGCCGCCAGGCCCAGATCGACGATCGTGTCCGGGTTCTGCCCCACGCGACGCACCCAGATGGCCCCCATGGCCGTGGCGAAGAGGAAGCCGACCCCGATCAGCAGCATGTAGCTCGACACGTGGTAGCCGAGCACGGTGAAGAGCGTCGGATGCATGCTTCACCGCCTCCGGGCAGCACCGGAGCGCGCCGGCTCGCGACCTTCCGTGAACGACTTCATCTCACCGGGTGCGGCGCCGACGAGGGGCGGCTCCGCTCGCGATCGGTTTCGGAGCGCGCGCCGGGCAGGTTGCGGCGACCCGAGAGCAACATGTCGAGAGCCATCAGCCCGACGCCCACGCAGATCGAAATGTCTGCCACGTTAAAGGTGGGCCAGTGATCGGTGACGTGCCAGCCGCTGACGACGGAAGCGATCAGCTGGTTCATGCTCTCGACCCAGCTCGCTCGATAATCGATGAAGTCCACCACGCTGCCGCGGGTGATGCGGTCCGCGAGATTGCCGAGCGCGCCGCCGAGCACCAGCGGAAGCCCCCAGCTCAGCGCGCGTTGCCCCGGCTGGACCTTGCTGTACAGCGAGACGATGAAGGCGATCGCGGCCACGCTGACCACGAGGAAGAAAGGGCGCCGCACGTTCTCGCTGGCGTTCTGCAGCAAGCCCCAGGCGCCGCCGCGGTTGTAAGCGAGCGCGAAGCTCAGGTGCTGTTCGACCAGCACCATGGGATCGAGCAGAGAGCGGCGGGTCAGCTCCACCTCCGCCCAGGCCTTCGAAGCCACATCGCAGAGCAGGCTCACCGCGGCGACGATGCCGAAGAAGATGAAACCCGGGCGGCCTCGCCCCCCGTGGGGCCCGTCGCCGGTATCGGGCTGGAGCGCCGCCGCAGGGTCGGCGGGCGGGGATACGGCGGGGGGAACTTCGGGCTCCGGCAGCTCAGCCATGGCGGCTACCTACGCCAAGGGCCCGCGAAGAGCCACTGAAGCGCGAAACGCAAACCCACCCAGCTGAACAGATGCTCACGCCGTAATCCGGGCCCTAGCGGGGCACGATCTCGCGCAGGTCGGTGCCGGCGGCGTACCCGTAGCTGACGTTGCGATCGAAGCCGTCGACGATGACGCCGACCGGTTGATCGCTGCGTACCTCGTGCACGCCGTCGCTCTGCTCGCCCGGCTGCAAGGCGTCGTCCGCCTCGATCGAGGGCTCGATCACCGGGAAGCTCAGCTGGCAGTGGTAGACCACGTAGCCGAATGCGGCGGGCAGCGGCTGCTCGAGCACCGTACCCCGCTCCAGGTGGCAACCCGGCAAGGACTCCACCGAGACCGAATCGAGCAGTACGTGCGCGCTGCGCGGCGCCATGATGCGCAGGAAATCGAAGGCGTACAGGTCCGGCGTCAAGAATACGTAGTCCGCGCGGTACTGCTCGATCGGCGGCACGATGATCAAGCTCGGATCGCCGCCGGGCAGATTGCCGGGGATCCCGGCGGCGCTCTGGCTCGCGGTGATGTTGCCCAGGGTCACGGGGCTGTCGCTCTCGATCCAGAAGTCGCGCGTGGCCACGATCTCCCGCCAGCTGCCGCGCGCGTCGAGCCGGAACTCCCGCAGCTCGCCCGGCAAGCTGGTGGTGACGGTGGCCCCGCCGGGCAAGACGGCCATCACCCGAAATACCTCTGGCTCGAGCTCGGGCTGGAGCGGCGCGCCGGCGTTGGCCAGTGCCAGGTGGCGATTGGAGCTGAGCGCCGCCACGAAGCGCTTGCCGGCGCTGCGGATCGGATCGAGCTGCTCCTCGAGGTGGTCAGCGCAGCAGCGCCGCTCGGCGATGCGATTGAAGCGCGGCGCATCGCTGGCCTCGCTGCCGCTGAACACCGCCACGGGGGCATCCGCCGCGACGATGGAGCTGGAAAAATCGGCGCCGAAGTCGTCGGTCTCCAGGTTCAGCACGTCGAACGCGCCGATCGTGAACTCCGCGCTCGCGCCTGCCTGCAGCTCCGGCACCGCACCGCCGCCGATCACGCGCGCCGCGGTGGTGACCCGCACGCGCGTGTCGGGCCGCGTGCCCGTGATGGTCAGAAAGGCGCGAAAGTTCAGCGGAGTGTCCGAGCCGAAATTGGTGTCGGGGTCGTCCGTGGCAGCGATCGTCTGCGGCCAGCCCAGTACGACGTAGGCGTCCTCCAGCGTGCCCACGTTGCCGCGCAGCGCCTCCACCGGCTTGAGCAGCGAGGCGTCATTCGAGAACACGTCCACGTTCTGCAGCGGATTGAACTGGAACACGACGACCGGCACCGAGCTCGTCACGCGGTAGGCGTGACGAGTGAGCGCGCTGTTGGTGCCGCTGTCGTACTGTCCGGGCGGCGACCCATCGACTTCACGCGCCGGCAGGGAGAAGACTGCGAGGTTGAACGGCGAGACCGTGGCCTCGGCAACTTGCACGGGCGCGTTCGCGCCCCCGGGGGCGCTGTCGTCGCGCTCGATGCGGACCAGCGCGCTCAGGTCCGGCTGCGGATTGCTGACCACGACCGCGAACTGCTGGGCGGCGGCGTTCAGCGTCGGGCCGGCGACGGCGTTGTCGAGATCGACCGCCCAGTACTCACAGCCCACGTTGCTGCGCTGCTCCGCCGCGAGCGTGCACAGGTTGGTGCAGCCGCCGCCGCGGCAGGCCTCCGCCTGGGAGGTGTCGCACTGCGTGACCGGGGTCGCCGTCTCGCCTAGTGCGTCGCAGCGCAGGACCGTCTGCCCATCGCAGCTCTGCCCGTTCGGGATGCAGTTGGCGCAAGCTTGCAGCTCCTCCGAGCAGACCTGACCGCGGGAGGCGCAGTCGTCGACCACGCCCCACTCCGGACCCGAGCCAGCGTCGCTGCAGCGCTCCAGCGCCGTCGTGCAGCGCACGGCGCCCACCCGGCACTGCTCCTCCTGTGCGACCACGGCCGTGGACTCTGGCCCGGGCGGGCGACGGATCCAGCGATCGGCAGGATCAAACGAGCACGCGGCCGCCAGCAAGCCCAGCGCCAGCGGGCCCAGCAGCAGCGGGCGCACTATCAGCGGGCCGCGGAGCGCGGCTGCTCTAGCGCTCATAGTGTGAGGACGCGACGTCCAGCGCATACGCCTGCCACGACGCCCGGCGCAGCGCCCGCAGGTCGAGCGCAGAGTAATCGAAGTCATCCAGGCCCGCGAGCGACGCCACCACATCGACGGCGCCCGGTAGCAGATCCCCCTGCGGCAAAGCGGACAGATTCGGCAGCTGGATGGACAGCACATCCGGGGGCGCTGCCACCGTCCAGTTGATCAGGCCGGAGCCGCTGCTCACGGTGTACTCGATCAGATCGACGCTGCGCCCGCGGTCGGTCCAGCTCACGGACAAGCTGTGATTCCAGGTGCCGTCCGGATCGGCCCCCACGCTCAACGTCGGCACGGGGACAAAGCCGCGCACGGGGATCGCGCGGCTGGCCTCCGGCGCCGTGATCAGCGGCAACACGCTCTGCGGCGGACTCTGATTGGTGCCCGTGGCCGCGCGCACGCTGAGCGCGTAGCGAGCGCCCTCGAGCGCGCGCACGAGCGCGGGCACCCCGACCAGATCGAGCGAGCTGCTGCCCGGAACCGGCGCGCTCGCCGCCAGGTTCGGCAGCACCACAAAGCTCTGCTCCGGTGTCTGCACGGCCACGCTGACATCCAGCTGATCGGGTCCGCGCGTGCTCGGCACCGGCTCTTCCAGCTGCAGCGTGAGCGCCTGGTCGAGGGTCACGTCCATCGCGATCGACAGGCCTTCGATCGTCTCGCCGGGGTCCGCGTAGATGCCGCGCAGCATGCCCATCGCGTAAGCGGTGAAGCGCGGGGGATCGACGCTGCGGTTCTCGATGCCCGCCAGCGCATACAGGGTGCGGCTGCCCGAGCCGGTGGCGAGCTGGAAGGCATAGCCGGACTGGCCCGGGCTCGCCTGCGTGATGGCCGAGTCGGCGCGCGGCAGGCGAAAGCGCGCCTGCGGATCACCGCTCGGCTGAAAGATATACGCAGTCCGCTGCTCCGCCGGGTTGGCCGGCGCTGGTACGTTGACCCAGCCGGCGCGCGCCAGCTCCAGCCCGCCTGCCCAGACTAGCTCTCCGGAGAGGATCACCGGGCGCGAAGGCGAGCCGCCGAAAATGGGCGGCTGACCCTGGGCACAATCCGGAGAGGCCACCGGGGTCAACTCGGCGCGCACCGTGTCGACCGCGACGGCAGCGAGCGTGAGCGGCTGAAAGCAGCGCGCCGCCACGGTGACCGTGACCGGGGCCGTCACCTCCCCCACGAAGGGCGCACGGCCGGCGGCGTCCGTCTGCCGCACGTTCGAGCCAGGCTGACCCAGCCGCTCGAGCTCGTAGCTGGCGCCGAGAATGACGTAGGCGCCCGCCAGCGGAGCGCCGCCCGGGCTCGTGACGAGCACGTTCAGGTCCCCGGCGAGCGGAGCGCCGCTGAGCCCGCCGCTGACCAGCTCGCCCGCTTCGTAGGTGAACCCGCCGAGCAGCGTGTCCGTTGCGCCCGCCGTCGTGATGGTGATGCTCTTCTGCCCTTCGGCGCCGGCGGGCAGCCGGCAGTCGAGCTCCTGCTGCCCACCGGCAGCGCCGCGCAGCTCCGTCACCTCGCAGGCCACGCCGTCGAGCTGCACGCTCGTGGCTTCCGTCCAGGACGTGCCCGCTCCGACCAGCGTCAGCGTGCTGCCACCGGACGTGGGCCCGCGATCGGGCCGCGCAAAGAACGCGTCGTAGTGATAGCCCGCCGTCAGCACCCGGCGCGTCGCCGCGTCATCGCCGTTCTGCGTGGTGATCGGCACGTCTCCCGGGGTCCCCGGCGGCACGTTGACTTGCACGCGATCGGCCCGCGTCGCCACGACCTGCTCGCGCGGCACCTCGGCGTCGCCAAACCAGACGCGCACGGTGCTCGCAAAACCGTTGCCCCGGACGACCGCGATGCCTCCTCCGCTGAAGGGACCGTGAGTCGGGTTCACGCCGAGAAGCGCGTTCGGATCGACGGGGGCGAGCGGAGTGGTCGGGATCTCCGGAGCGCTGCCGGTCCCCACGAAGTCGTCGGGATTCATCACGGCATCGGGATCGCTCCGGCGACGGCTGCCGAGCTGATTGCCGGAGCTCGAACACGCGCTGGCCGCGCCGAGCGCCGCGCTCGCCAGCAGCGCCATGCGCCCTACCCTGCATACCGCGCGCCGCCGCTGGATCGAGATCGAAGCCACGAGATTTCAAGGCTAGGGCGGCGCCCGAGGGCGCGCAACCGTTTCGGTTGCCCCGAAACGCCTAGCCCGAGGAGCTGTTCGCTAAAATCCTTCGAGCAGGGCCAGTGCTGCCGCTTTTCTCGCGGACGGAGCGAGGGTGGGTGCAGCGGATGGCTGCGGCTCGGACAGAATTGCGGCACCAATACAGGCGGGGCAGCCGGACTTGCAACCGCAGCCTGCGATCAGCCGCCTCGCACGGCTGAAGAGCTCCTCGGCGCGCTCGAAGATGCGCCGTGCCAGCCCGACCCCGCCCGGCAGCGCATCATAAAGAAACAGGGTCGGTCGATAGCCCTCGTGATCGATCGGGCCATCCTCTGACCCCAGAGTTCGACCGATGTCCCGCGGCTCACACATCAGCGCGATACTGGCCACGGTCTCCAGCGCAGCCCCGGCGCCGCGCAGCGCATCGATCAGCAACGCCGGGCTCGGGGGGCGGCCCCCGAGCGCGAGCGAACCGCACTTTTCGAGATAGGCGTCGAGATAGGCACGCGGGTTCTGCAGCGTCCACCAGAACGCCGTGGTGTGCATCTGCAGGTCGGGCAAGCGCACGTCGCCATAACCGGCGTTCTCGTGCGTGACGAACTTGATCTTCTTGTAGCCGGTGACCGTCTCGATCACCTCCACGTCGCCATGCTGCAGCTTCCCTTGCGGCAGCACGCGCTCCGCGGCGGGATCGAGGATCGTGACCCGGCTGTTGGTGAGCGCGGTGGTGAAGTAGTCGGGCTCGACCCGGCGCACGTAGGCCTTGTGGTTCTCGTAATCGAGCCGCTCGACCTGATACTGAGCCGCGTCGTGCTGGTAGATGGCCTGCTCGTGCAGCATGGTATGCGCCGAGCGCCAGTCGAGCTCGGCCAAGGTCCGGCCATCGCCGCCCTCGGAGGCGCGACCTCCGGACTGGTCGAGCTCGATGATCACGAAATTGTCCCAGCTGATGCTGCGCAATGAGACGTAGGTGGCGGGACTGCTGTCCCCCGTCCAGGTGTAGCCGGTCTCGCCCGAGTACAGCAGCCCCTGGCGCGAGAGATACTCGAGCGCGTCGCTCGTGCCCGCCGCGTCCAGCGCGGCGTACTTCACGTTGCCTCCCTTCGCGAACGGCAGCTCGAACGCGGCGCACTTCAGGTGCTGCAGCAGGATCTCGACGTTCTCCGGATCGATGCGCGCCTCTTCCGCGCCCGCCTCCAGCACGTACTCGGGCTGCGCCGCCAGGAACTGATCGGTGGCCTGGCTGTTCAAGACCAGCACGCCGATGCTCTTGTCGCCGCGCCGGCCGGCGCGACCGAAGCGCTGCCAGGTCGCCGCCACCGAGCCGGGATAGCCGACACAGATCACGGCATCGAGATCGCCGATGTCGATGCCGAGCTCGAGCGCGTTGGTGGCGACGACGCAACGGATGCTGCCGTCGCGCAGCCCGCGCTCGATGGCTCGGCGCTTCTCCGGCAAATAGCCGCCCCGGTAACCGAACACCGCGTCCGCCGGCACGCCGGACTGCTCGCGGATGTACTTGAGCATGACCTCGACCGAGTTGCGCGAGCCCGCGAACAGGATCGTCGACACGCGCGCTTCGAGCAGATCGAGCGCGAGCCGTACGGCGTGCTTGAGCGAGCTGCCGCGGATGCCCAGCTCCGCGTTGACCACGGGCGGGTTGTAGAGAAACAATCGGCGCTCCGCGGCCGGAGCCCCGGAGCTGGAGACCAGCGCCAGCTGATCGGGAGCCAGGCCCAGCAAGCGCGCCGCGTGCTCGCGCGGATTGCCGATGGTGGCGCTGGCCAGGATGAAGCGCGGGCGAGAGCCGTGAAATTCCGCGATGCGCAGCAGCCGCGTAATCACGTGCGCCAGGTGCGATCCGAACACGCCCCGATAGCTGTGCAGCTCGTCGATCACCACGTATTCGAGCCGTTGAAAGACGCGCGCCCAGCGCGTGTGCTGCGGCAGCAGGCTCGCATGCAGCATGTCCGGATTGGTGAGCAGCACGCGCCCCTGCTCGCGCGCGGCGCGCCGCGCGTCTCCCGGCGTGTCCCCGTCGTAGACGAGCGCCGGGATGCCCAGCTCCGCGTCCGCGATCAGCGCGTGCAGCCCTTGCTCCTGATCGCGGCTCAGCGCCTTGGTCGGGTACAGGTACAGCGCGCTGGCTTCCGGGTCCTTGCTGATGGCGTTGAGGACCGGCAGGTGCAAGCACAGGCTCTTTCCGCTCGCCGTCGGAGTGGCGATCACAACGTGCCTCCCCTCCAGGGCCGCCGCGATGGCCTGCGCCTGATGATCGTACAGCTGCGTGATGCCGCGCCGCCCGAGCCCCCGCACGAGCCGTGGATCGAGGCCGCCGGGGATGGGCGCGAAGCGCGGCCCCTGCGCGGCGAGCGTGCGCTCCGCCGCCAGGCACTCCACCACGGCGCGGCGCCGCAGCCACTGGTCGATCACGGCGTCCACGCCGATGTCCGCCGACCAGGGCGGGGGCTCCGCGGAGGGCGGTGAAGGAACGGCGCGCAGGCGGGGCCGAGGGCTGGCCATCACCGGGATACTAAACAGAAACGCAGTTATCCGTCAAACCGACCGAGATCGCTGCGGATCCGGGGTCCAGAGCTCCGGGGTCCAGGATCTCAGGGCTCGTGCTGCGCGAGCTCGCACACTCCAGGAATCCCAGCTGTTCGGCACTACCCGAGCTCGCGCGCAAAGGGCGCGAGCTCCAGCGCTGTGTGCAGCATCACGCAGCCTTTCACGCCCGGTCTGGAGAGCAATTCGAGCTCCTCGATCGCCAGCAGCTCTGGGGAGACGACCGAGCGTGGCGCCTTTCATCTCATCGTGATAGCACCATACGGGTGTCCCTCCTCTGGTCACCGCCTCTCGTCGAGCCTGCTCCCCGGGGGCGCGCTCTAGATCTCGAGGAGTGGCTCGCGCTCGGGGAGGACGAGCCGGGCGAGCTGGTCCACGGACACTTGGAGGACGAAGAAGTGCCCGACGCAGTCCATGAGCTCGCCGTCACGTGGCTCGCCGCTCTGCTCCGTGCCTGGCTGGGCTCGACGGGTTTTGTGCTGGGTTCGGAAGTGAAGCTGGTACTCGCAAATACGGGGCGAAAGCCCGACCTCAGCGTCTACCTTCCAGGTCGCAAGCCCCCCCCCGCCGCGGCGCTTTGAGGGAGCCTCCGGACATCATCGTGGAGGTCGTGACCCCCACGCCGCGGGATGAACGCCGCGATCGGGTGGAGAAGATGGCCGAGTACGCTCAGTTTGGTGTTCGGATGTACTGGCTCGTCGATCCGGCGCTGGGCAGCGTCGAGATCTTCTCCCTCGACGTCGACCAGCGCTACAAGGCGCTCCTCGGCGTGACATCGGGCGTTCTCGCTCCGGTCCCTGGCTGTGCCGGCCTCGAGCTGGACGTGGATGCGCTCTGGGCGGAGCTCGCCCGCCTCGCAGAGAGCTGAGTTCGTCGGCGGCCGGAACGGTCCGAGCCTGCTCACCCGGGGGCGACCAAAGACAGCGTCGGAAAGTAGCTGCGATAGCGCGCGGCATCGCGCGTGAGCAGCCGATATCCGGCGATGGCTGCGTGGGCTCCGATGTAGAAGTCCGGCAGCGGGGTCTGCCGGACGCCGCGCCTCCTTCGGTACTGCAGGAATGCCTTGCCTGCCAGAAAGCCGGCTTCGTACGGTAGTGGCTCGCGCCGATAGGAAGCCGCTGGCAAAGCCGCGTCGAGCTCCTCGATGCGCCGATATCCCACCGAGACTTCCGCGTAGATGATCGGGTTGATGACCAGTTGCGAGCGCTCAGCCTCCGCGGCGAGCGCCTGTGCAGACCAATCCCCCCAGCGCGAGTCGTTGGTCGCCACGTCGAGGATCACGTTACTGTCGACGAGCACCCATGCCAACGGCATGCGTCAGCCTCGCGTCAACTTCAGAATCTCTTCGGTGGTCATTCCCACCGTCGACGTGCCGCGCAGGCGCGATACGAGGCGCGCGCCGCGCCGGCCTTCGGACTTGTCCGACGCCTTCACGAGGCGAATGCTGTTACCCACCACTGTAAACTCGACCTCGGTGTCCGGCAGCAAGCCGAATTGCTCGCGAATCTCCTGCGGGATCGTCACTTGACCTTTGGAGGTGATCCGCACGGTATTACTCCTACTGGTAATACTAGCACCGGAGGAATGCGATCGCAACTCACCCGCGTTTGCCTCTTCCTGCAGGCCGTGAGCCGCTGCTTTCCGAGAAGTGGCCCGCTGCGCTGCCTGCGCTTGCGCGACGGGCAGCTGGTGCCCGAGAGCTATGCGGCGTGAGCGTCGAGCCAGCTCTCGATCTGCCAGAGCGACTCGATCGACGCCGTCCCGTCCTCCGCCTGGCGAGCTGCCAGCTGCTCGCGAACGGGCTCGGGCTCGAGCGTGTCCAGCGGCTCACGCAGCACTTGCAGAGCGTGCAGCCCCGCGCCGCGCGCGCCCCCGATGTCCTTCAGCGCGTCGTCTCCGACGAACAACACCTGATCGTGCGGTAGGTCCCAGCTGCGCAGCGCGAGACGGAAGATCGCGAACTCGGGCTTGCGGTGGCCGACCTCTTCGGAGACCACGATCGGATCGAAGCAGGACTCGATACCGAGCCCCCGCAGCTTGCCCCGCTGGGACTGGGTGCTGCCGTTGGTCACCACGCCCAGCCGATAGCGCTGGCCCAGGCGAGCGAGCAGATCCTGCAAGCGCGGGTCCGGCCGCGCGTGGCGCAGGATCCCCAGCCGCAGCCGCTGCAGCCGCGCTTCCAGGCCGCGCTCCGGCCACTCCAGCGCCAGCGCGAGCTGCTCCAGCAACGGGCCCTTCGGGCCATGCCCGCGCGCGTCGAGCTCGGCGATCTGCTGCCAATCCAGCGCTCGCCCGGCGGCCTCCTCCAGCAACCAGGACCAGAAGGCGGCCTCACGCGCAAACAGTGTGCCATCGAGGTCGAACAGGATACCGCCCAGGCGCATCGTGCTCCCTCTAGCATGCCAAGCGCTGCGGCCGTCTCGAATTGGGGTATTTTTCCGCCCTGACTGGGGAGCCTCACCCCAGCATCGCCGGCGTGCCTGCATGGCACCTCGCAAGCGCGCGCGCTAGTCTGAGCGCCATGCGCACCTCATCTGCCGCCTTCGGCGCGACATTGCTGCTGAGCGCGCTCGGCTGCGGCGAGGTGTACACGCCCGGCGGGGAGCCCGTGATCCCGAGCGCGGCCGCCGGCGCCGGCAGCTCCGTGCAACAGCCGACGGGCGCTCCGTCCACCCCGCCCGCGTCGCAGAACGAGCCCGATGCGGCCGCGCTGAACCCGCCGTCGAACGGCGGCAGCGGCGCGGAGACGGACCCGGATCTGCTGCCTCCGATCGAGTACTGCGACGCGCCGGCGAAGCTGCTGACGCCCAAGTGCGGAGGCGGCTCCTGCCACGGCAACCCGGGCGCCGTGATGGGCGATTTCGCGATCGACGCGCAGCACGCGGTCAAGTTCGTCGACAAATTCTCCACGCGACACGCCGAATGCGGGCGCATCATCGACTCGCGCGACTACAGCAAGAGCTTCATGCTGATCAAGACGCGCGGTGACCTGCTGAGCAACCTCAGCCCGGAGCAGGCGGCGAGCGTCGACGATGCCCATTGCGGAGGGCGCATGCCGGTCGGTTCGATCGTGATCACGGAGGACCAGATCGATTGCCTGGCGAGCTGGCTCCAGCAGTTCCAGGTCCAGCGCTGAACCCACGGCAAAAACTCATGCGGGCTCGCAACCGGCGCGCCGAGATTTGCCTGCCCTGCCCCGCGTTGACATAAACTCAGCGGGGTGAAGCAAGAGGCAGCGGCACAGCGCGACTGGGACGTGGTGGTGGTGGGCGCGGGTCATAACGGGCTCGTGGCGGGGCTGGTCGCCGCGCGCGCCGGGCTGTCCGTGCTCGCGATCGAGGCCAACGCCGAGGTCGGCGGCGCGGCGCGCACGGAGCGCCCGTTTGCCAAGGCGCCGGAGCTGCCGACCTCGACCGGCGCGTACCTGGTCGGCCTGATCCAGCCGGAGCTGCTGGAGCGGCTGGGGCTGGAGCTGCCCTTGATCCGGCGTGACCCGCACTACTTCCTGCCCACCACGGGCTCGCGCTACCTGCTGTTCGGCTCCGATCGCGACGAGCTGCGCGCGCAGTTCCTGCGCTTCTTCTCCGAGCGCGACTGGCAGGCCCAGCTCGCGCTCGAGCGCGAGCTGGCGGCCCTGCGCGAGGACATCGCGCCGACCTGGCTGGAGGAGCCGCTCTCGATCGAGGACACCGCCGGGCGCCATGTGCGCCCGGAGCTGCAACGGGTGTTCGTCGAGCTGTGCCGCGGCTCGGTCGGCGCCTACCTGGACCGCTTCGGCTTCGAGAGCCCGCTGCTGCGCGCCATGTACGCCGTCACCGACGGCTACTCGGGCCTGTTCGGCAGCTGGAGCACGCCCGGCACCGGCATGAACTTTCTGATCCACAACATGTGCCGGCTCAAGGGCAGCGGCGGCACCTGGATGTTGTGCCGGGGCGGCATGGGCACGGTCACGCAGACGCTCGCGCAGGCCTTCGCGAGTGCCGGCGGCCAGGTCCTGCGCTCTTGCCCGGTCGCGCAGATCGAGACCGGGGGCGGCAGCGCCAGCGCGGTCCTGCTGCAGAGCGGAGAGCGCATCCGCGCGCGCGCCATCGTCGCCAACTGCGACCCCTTCCGGCTGCGCACGCTGGTCGGCGAGCACGCCTTCCCCGCCGACTTCAACCGCTGGCTCGACGCTCGGCGCAAGCCCGGCTCCACCTTCAAGCTGAACCTCGCGCTCTCCGGCTTGCCGCGCTTCAGCTGCCTGCCGGAGGACCGCGGTCAGTTCGGGCCCACCATCCACCTCCTGCCCGACGAGCGCACGGTGCTGGAAGATCTGGAAGCGGCCTTCGCGGACGCGCGCGCCGGGCGCTTGCCAGCGTTCCCGAGCATCGAGTGGTACGTGCACTCCACGCTCGATCCGACCCTGAGCGATGCCCAGGGCCGGCTCAGCTCGGCCCTGTTCGTGCAGTGGGTGCCGGAAAAGCTGGCCAGCTCCGACTGGGAGTCGGAGGTGGAGGCGTACGCCGACCACCTGCTGTCGATCTGTGACCGCTTCGCGCCGGGGACGTCGCGCCTGGTGGTGGACCGCATGGCGCTGCACCCCGGTCGCATCGAGCGCCACTTCGGCATCAGCTCCGGGCACATTCACCACATCGACAACTCGTTCGGCTTCACCGATCGCTTCCCCCACCGCACGCCGATCGCCGGGCTGTACTCGTGCAGCGCCGGCACGCACCCCGCGGGCTCCGTGATCGGCAGCGCCGGCTACATCGCCGCTCGGCGGCTGCTCGCGGATCTCGGCGTCGCGTCCCCCGCCGCGCGATGATCTGGCTGCGGCTGTTCGTGCTGCTCGGCGCCTGGCTGAGCTTTTCCATGGAACCCCTGCTCGGTCGCTTGTTGCTGCCGCAATACGGCGGCGCCGTGTACGTGTGGGGCACCACGCTGATGTTCTTTCAGGGCGTGCTGCTCGCGGGCTACGCCTATGCCCACTGGCTCGGGCCGCGCCTCGGCAAGTGGCACCTGTGGGCACTCCTGGTGCCGCTCGTGGCCTTGCCGTTCCGAGCCCCTGATCCCGGCGCCGAGAGCATCGCCGGGCTGATCGCTGCGCTGGCGCGCAGCTGCGGGCTCGAGTTTTTTCTGCTGTCGAGCACCAGCGTGCTGGCGCAGCACTGGCTGGCAAACTCCTCGCTGCCCGAGCGCGAGCAGCCCTACGCCCTGTACTCGGCGTCCAACCTGGGCTCGCTCGGCGCTCTGCTCTGCTATGCGCTGCTGGCGGAGCCGCTGCTCGGCGTGCGCGCACAGAGCTGGATCTGGGCCGGACTGTACGGCGTGTACCTGCTCGTCGCCTGGCGCGCGTACCACCGATGCGCGCCCACGCCCGCGCCCGCCGCCGACTCGGGAGCCCGGCCCGCGACGCGCGCGCTGGGCTTCTGGGCGCTGCTCGCCGCGGGGCCGTCGGCGCTCTGCCTGGCCGTGACCAACCTGACCCTCGTCGAGATCGGCAACGCGCCGCTGCTCTGGGTGCTGCCGCTCTCGCTGTACCTGCTGAGCTTCATCCTGGCCTTCGGTCGCAGCCGCACGCCGAGCTGGGTGGTGCGCCTCTTGCCGCACTTCTGCGCGGCGGCATTGGGAGTCTACCTGCTGTCGCACGGCGTGGCGGAGAACTGGCGGCTCGGCATCCTGTACATGGCGCTGGCCTTCGTGATCTCCTGGTCGGCGCACGGAGCGCTGTACGAGAGCCGTCCGCCGGTGGCGCAGCTCGGCTGGTTCTATCTGGCGCTCGCGCTCGGCGGCTGGCTGGGGGGCGCTTTCGTGGCGCTGATCGCGCCGGCCCTGTTCTCGCAGCTGCACGAGTTCGCGCTGGCCGTGGCGGTCACGCTGGGCAGCGTGGCCGCGCTGCGCAAGTCGTGGCGCATGCCGCGCGGCGATGCCTATGCGCTCGCCGGTTTCGTGCTGGTGCTGGGCATGGCGGCGATCGCCGGGCTGGCCGCGAGCCGCTCCGGATATCGGCTGGTCGAGGAGCGGCGCAGCCCCTACGGCGTGTACCGGGTCGTCGACACCGAGCTCGACGGCAAGCCCCGGGCGCGCGCTCTGACCAACGGGCAGACGCGCCACGGCGAGCAGCTGTTTCGCGCCGACGGCGGCCTGGATCCCACGCCGCTCACTTACTACGACGCGACCTCGCCGCTCGGTCGGGCGCTTCTAGCGCTGCCGCGCCCCCGCCGGCTGGGCGTACCCGTTCCGCGGACCACGTCCTTCACGGTGGGCGACGCGCGGGCTAGCGCCCGGCGATGGCAAACAAACGCAGGCGGGGCCCCTCCCGCTCCCGAGATGAATGGACCGAGATTGTCAAGGCCTGGAAGGCGAGCGGCC
>DASTRX010000212.1:0-4522 GCA_035760985.1 Polyangiaceae bacterium | reverse complement strand
GGGCGGAGCTTGCTGCTGGGGCGGGCGGCGGCTCGTGTCCAAGAGTTCGGACGGGATCGAAAGGTGACCAAACTCGGCCGCGAGGGCCTTGGGGTCGAGTCGCTCGCGCGTCTTGCTCCAGAACAACGGGCTGAGCTCGAGTGTCGCCACCGGCCCCAATGGGGACCACTTCCAGCGGGATCACCGTAAGCCGTCCACGGACGGCGTGTTGAGCTGAGCCTGGGAAGGTGGCAGGCGTGCGGGCGGAGGATGCCCATGGCAACGTCGCGCTCACCATCGACCCGCCGCCGCTGGAAGGAAAGCGAAGCCCGAGGCGTGCTCGAGGCAGCCCGAGCATCGGGGTTGACCCTGAGTGCGTTTGCAGCTCGGGAAGGGCTCGCCGCGCACCGGCTGTACTTCTGGAAACGGCGTCTCGAGCAAGACGGCAAGGAGAGCAGCCCGCCCGTTGCGTTCTTGGAGCTTCGCGGGAGCGCACCCGCAGCGGTCGAAGTAGTGCTCCGCTCCGGGCGAATCCTGCGCGTGAGTGAGTCGATCGACGCAGGTGCCTTGCGGCGCCTCGTGGATGTGCTCGAGCAGGAGCGCGCTTGCTGAGTCTGCCCCCGAGCGTACGGCTGTTCGTCGCGACGCAGCCTATCGACGGGCGCAAGGGTCCGGATAGCCTGATGGCGCTGGCTCGTGATGTCCTGCGGCTGGATCCGTTCAGCGGTCATCTGTTCGTGTTCTTCTCCAAGCGGCGCGACCGGGTCCGTATCGTGTACTGGGACCGCGACGGAATTGCCATGTGGACGAAACGGTTGGAGCGCGGCCGCTATTGCCCGAGGTTTTCGGCGGATGGCACGCTGGCGGTGAGCACGGCCGAAGCCGCGGAGCTCACGCTCCTGCTCGAGGGGATCGATCTGGCTGGCGCGCGCCGCCGCCCGCGTTGGCAGCCCCGCGCTGCGGAGACGACGGACCCCGGCGCCCCACTTTTTCCGCCGTCTCGCTGAGACATTGTCCGTCGGACGCGTCTATAGCTTCGAGTGAAGCAGACGCCCACGTCTCCGTACGTTCCGGACCTCGACCAGCTGCGCGAGTGGCTGGAGAAGATGCTCGCGGCGATGAAGTTTGTCGAGCTCGTGGTCGCGGTCATTGGCCTCATCGGGCGCATGCGCGACATCAATCTAGAGCTCAGCAAGCGCGTGGCGCAGCTGACTCGCAAGCGCCCGCGTTCGGAGACGCTCGAGCGCCTCGAGCGCCAGCTCGTGCTGCCCCTGGCGGGGCTGGTCGCGCCTGCCGCCGCGACAGCACCTGCCGGCACTGCACAGCCACCTGGCGATGAGAAGAAGAAGCACCGCACCCGTGGGGGCGGTGGACGAGGGAAGTTCCCCGCACATCTACGCATCATCGAGGTGCCCAATCCGCTCCCGCCGGAGCTGCGCATCTGTCCGGTGTGTGGCAACGAGATGAAGACGTTCACCCACTCCGTGTGCGCCAGCATCGCGGTCATTCCAGCGCAGATCGTCATCGAGCACCGCCTGTGCGCACGCCACGTAGTTGATGGCGTTCGGCGCCACGAGTTCGAGGGGCATCGCGCTGGCGTTCCGGAAGCGCGCCAGGCGATGGCCATCTCGTCCAGATTGGCGGTGACGCCAGCATGATGGCATTTCCAGCAGGATGTCCCTCGCTGGCGGCGCCCCTCTGGCGCCGCCAGGAGGATGGCCATCACTCGTAGTGCATGAGCGATTCGCCGGCACGGACGACGACGTCGCGGTCGACGAGCTTCTTCTTGCGACGCGCGGCGTCGCGAAGCGCGGCCGTCGCGAGGCGGTCGATCTCACGCAAGGCCCCCTGCGATAGCTCGTGTAGCGCGGCGATGGCGTCGTCAGGGAAGAGCGCGCGATCCGTGCCGGCACGACCAAGCCGGTAGCGCACATATTCGGCTGTGTCTTCGAGGCTGGCCGCCGGAATGAGGAAGCGGTGATGGATACGGGTGAGTAGGGAGCGATGCGCGCGCCTCTGCAGGTTGCCTTCGAGCTCCGGCAAACCGACCAGCAGCAGTGAGAGCAGCGCTTTGGCGTCCCATTCGTAATTCATCAGGATGTGCAAATGGGCCAGCATGTCGGAGTGCAGCAGGTGCGCCTCATCGAGCAGGAAGACCGGGTGGATCCGGTCGCGCCGTAGATCTTGCACGTGGGTCTCGACGGCCAGAAAGAGATTGGCGGCGCTCGAGGTCGGCTGCAAGCCGAGGGTGTGACAGAGCAGGCGGTAGAAGTCGCGCCGGCCGAGCGTGGCGTTGCGGCAGTAGGTCAGGCGAAAGCCTGTCTGCGGCAGCCGGTGCCGCAGTGCGCGCAGCACACAGGTCTTGCCCACGCCGGGCTCGCCGAGCAAGAGCACGCTCTGCCGCTCGGCGAGGGCCTCCTCGATGTCGGAGACGAGCTCCGCCTTGCTCTCCGGCAGCCAGAGATCGGCGTCGCCGATCTCCTTGGAGAAGGGCGCGATGCGCAAGCCGAAAGCCGCGAGGCCCTCAGAAAGGCTGGTCATCGCCGTCCTCCTCGCTATCCGTCGAGAGCGTACGCCCAGGGTCGAAGTCCACGGGAGTCGCGGCGGGCTCGTACCCGGGTCGCCGTCGGGGCCGCGCCTTCTTGCCGTTGGCAATCGCGTCGACGGGGGTGAGCGGGATACGCTTGTCGTCGAGCTCGATGATCGGCTCTGTCCCGTCGAAGAGGCTGGTCGCGACCGTCACGATCTGCCCAGCGAGGTAGCCGAGCGGCACTTCGTACACCGTGCCGCCGAGGCTGAGTGTCGAGTCGCGGCGCACCCGGCGGCGGTGCCGCACGGTGAGGGCCTCGCGCAGCTCCTGCTCGGTGACGCGCACCTTCTCGGCTTCGGCGAAGCACGTGGCCGGGTCGCGACCGAGCAGCCCCGCATGAGGAGCGCCCTGGTAGTAGCGCACCAGCCAGGTGTTGAGCTTCTGCTCCGCGTCGGCCAGTGACGCGACCTCGCCCAGGTGCGACAGCGCTTCCTCGCGCATCCTGCGCCAGAAACGTTCCATCTTGCCGCGAGCGGGGGCGTCGTACGGCTTGGCGTGCAGCAGTGTGATACCGAGCCGCGAACAGCACAGCTGCAACACGGCGCCCCGATACGTCGCACCGTTATCCAGGTAGAGCGCGTCGCACTTGCCATGGGCCATCAGCGCCTGCGCAAACAGCGTGAGCATCGTGTGCTCGCGCTCGTCGCTGGCGACGCGCAGCGCCACTACGTAGCGCGAGGCATCGTCGAGCAGCCCGTGCACGCGCACCGGCACGCGCCGGCCATCGAGCTTCAGCGTCGGGCCATGGCACACATCCCCATGCCAGAGCGCGCCCGGGCGCTCTGCCTGCCAGCGCAGCCGCGTCTTGCCTCCCGCCGCGGCCACGTCCACCGTGCGAGCCAGCCCGCGCTCGGCCAGCAGCCGGCGCACCGTGCACGCCGTCACCTCCGAGCCGATGCGCCCATCGGTGCGGAGCGTCCGCAAGATGAGCGGCACGCTCACGCTCGGGTGCTCGCGCCGGATATCGCAGAGCAGCTCACGCAGGGTTGGGTCGAGGTCGCGCCCGCGGCCACGGTCGCCCCGGGCACGGGGCGTCAGCGCCGCCAGTCCGCCCTTCCTGAAGGCGTACAACCAGCGCTCCAGGGTGGCCATCGAGTAGCATCGTGTCGTGTCACTGCCGGGCGGGCGCACGCGCTGCTCGCTCAGTCGCCGCAGCTCCTCGCTGCGCTCGCCATGGTCGAGCAGGCCAGCGCGGATCGCGAGCTCGCCGATGAGGCCGTGGCGGAAGAGCGCGACGGTCTCGCCGTAATCTTTCGGGGTCAGGTCATCCATTGGGGTCTCCTTCGCGGACTGTCCGGTCCGCGAGGCCCCTTCTTGCCGGCTTGCGCGCACTCCTTGCCCGATCACCCTCGGTGGATCACCAGCGTCAGCACGAGCCGGCGGTGCAGCACATTGCTACCCGTGTCGCGACCGTGCCGCCTCCTGGTGGCGCTCAGGCCGCGATCAGCGCTCCCGCAAACGCGCTCTCGCTCAGATCAGCACCCAGCCTGTGTCCTGCACGCGCTGCCAGCAGGAGCATGACCTGCTCCGCCACTGCACGACGCGTGAGCCCCACGGCTTGCGCCCTCCCGCCAAACAACTCGCCACGCCGCGCTGCCTCGACCCAGCGTGTCAGCGTCACCCAGCGCTCCCGCGCCGAGCCCCCCACTACACTCGATGGGCACGTGCGCGCTCGCACGCGCGCGCTCGGCGCACCCTGCGCGTAGAGCGCCAGCGCCAACCCAATCGCGCCCCCGCCGTACCAGCGCCCTCGCAGCAGCCCCTGGGGACCCACCACGAGCACCGCTCGGCACGCTCGGCACCGGTACCTACTTCTACTGTCGAAAACTCTGGCTGTTTCAGGGGAGACGTGAGCGGCAGAGTCAGAGTCAGGGCTGGCGGATAGAGCTCGGGCCAGAGGCGGGGTGAGTGGGGCCGCCTCGTTGCCAATCACTTGCGCCAGTTCCGTGCGTC